>DGBP01000010.1:2800-75700 GCA_002384855.1 Nocardioidaceae bacterium UBA4001
TGGGTGTGCCCGTGCTGAGCGGGCTTCCTGTCGGCCACGCCGAGCACAACCTCGCGTTCCCGCTGGGCGTGCACGCCGTGCTCGACGCTGTCGTGGGGACCCTCACGCTGCGTGAGCCGGCGCTGCTCTAGGTGTCCCCGGCGAGCTCCCGCTCCAGGTTGGCCCGTGCGCGTGCCTCCCACTCCCGCGCGGCGTACCGGGTGTGGAACAGCCGGGGCGCGGCGAGGAGCCCTCGCAGGATCTCGGCCCGACCGGCTCGGAAGGTGTCGTCGTCGAGGTGGCGGTACTCCTCCCGGACCCCTGCGACATAGTCCGTGTACCGCTCCGGGTCGGCGGCGAGGATCGCGAGGTCGGCGTCCGAGAGGACCTGGCCGGCGAGGTCGCTCGCCGCGGGCCGGTGCTCGAGCGTGAGGCGGACCAGCCGGGTCACCTCGGCCACCTGCTCGGCGGGCAGGCCGGCCTCGGTCAGGGTGCTCCGGGCGAGCTCGGCTGAGCGCTCCACGTCGTCCGGCAGGCCGTCGTACACCGCGTCGTGGAACCATCCCGCGAGCACCACCACGTCACGGTCGATGTCGCCCAGGTCGGGCTGTGAGAGCAGTACGTCGAGGCGCGCGAGCACCTCGGCGAGGTGGCGGGTGTCGTGGTAGTGCCGGCGCGGTGAGGCGTAGGCGGCCAGCAGCCGGTCACGCAGGTCCGTGTCCGACCCGAGTCGCGCGGGCCACCGCCTCCGGAGATCGTCCACGGGCCAGAGTCTGGCATCTCGGGCCGAACGGCCCCAGGAGGCGCCCGCCGGGGGAGTCGATGATGGAGGCGTGGTCGGGGTCGTCTCGCTGGGTGCCGGCCTGCTCGGCACCGTCCCGGTGAGCGGGTCCGACCTCGCCCTGCTGACCGCGCTGGCCGTCGTACCCGGTCTGCTTGTGGGCCTCGAGCGGCGGCTCACCCGGGGTCGGCGAGGTGTTCACAGCCCGGAAACACCGTCGTAGCGGACCGGCAAGCCGACGTCGCAAGACTCCTGCTGCACCCACCGAGAGAAGGAGTCGACGATGTTGTGGCAGGTACGCACGTTGCTGGAGGACCGCCCCGGGGCGATGGCCGCGCTCGCGGTCAGCTGTGGGGACCGGGCAGTGAACATCCTGGGGCTGCAGATCTTCCCCGCCGCCGACGGGCGGGTGGTCGACGAGCTGGTCCTGCACACCCCGGGCGGGTGGACCGCCGAGGACGTCGAGGACATGGTCACCCACGCCGGGGGAGGAGCGCCGACGGTCTTCCCGTGCTCGGCGCACGCGCTCGAGGACCTGCCGGTGCGCTATGTGCGCGCCGCCCAGGTGGTCACCGAGCGCCCGGACCTGCTCGAGGACCAGCTGTGCCGCCTCCTCGACGCCACGCCGGCCGGGGACCCGTACGAGGCGGGGGCGCTGCGGCTCGACGACCCGTACGGGCCCGAGGTGGCCCTGGTCCGGCCGGCCGTCGCGTTCAGCGACACCGAGCTGGGCCGGGCGACCGAGCTGCGCCGGGTCGCCGCGGTGGCTCTCGGCCTCGACCGTGACCCCGTGCTGGCACCGGTCGGAGTACCGGAGACCGGCACGGCCGACGTCTCCGCCGAGCCCCTGCTGCGGGCGGGCTCGGTGGCGGATGCGCGCGCGGTCATGGCGATGCACGCCCGCTGCTCGGCCGAGAGCGTGTACCGCCGCTACCACGCACCCGTGCCCCACGTGAGCTCGCGGCTCGCACGGGCGGTCCTGGATCCCCAGGGCGGGACCAGCATGGTCGTGACGGTCGGCGCCGAGGTGGTGGCGCTCGGGATGTTCGCCCCGGCCGCCGGGGGAACGCGCGGGGCGACCGCGGAGCTCGGGCTCCTGGTCGAGGACCGCTGGCACCACCGCGGTCTCGGGAGCCGGTTGCTGCGCGCGCTCGCGCTCGAGGCGGCCGACCGCGGGTTCGAGACGCTGACCTGCTCGGTGCAGCCCGACAACCAGGCCGTCCTGCCGCTGCTGCGCCGCTCGGGTCTACGGGTGCACGCCAGCCACGCCGACGGGGTGACGGAGTACGCCATCCCCGTCGCGAAGCTGTCCACCCGGACGCAGGTCCGTCCTCGTCGCGGCAACCGCCCCTCGATGGGGGAGGTGACCGCGCCGCTCGCCGACCTGCTGCACCAGCGGCGCGAGCTGCGCGAGGTCTACCCGCCGGCCGACTTCATCGACCAGGCGGTGCGGGGCGGGGCGTGAGCTCCTCGGGCAGGTCGTCGGCGTGGAGCACGACGAGGGAGGTCACCGCCCGGGTCAGGCAGACGTAGAGCCGACGGAGCCCGGTGACCCGGTCGGCCTCCCCCGAGACGAGGGCGGCCGGCTCGAGCAGCACGACGTGGTCGAACTCCAGTCCCTTGGCCAGCGAGGCGGGGACCACGTCGACCGCGGCGTCGAACTCCGTCGAGCTCTCCGCCTCGACCTCCGGGGGCACCTCACCCAGCATCGCGGCCTCGATCCCGGCCGCTCGGAGCGCCGCCGCGACGTCGCCGGCCAGGGCGTCCGGCGTGACCAGGCCGACCGAGCCGACCCGCTCCCGGGTACGACGGGCCGCCTCGACCGAGGCACCGACGACGTCGCCGACCCGGAGCACCTCGAGCTCCCCGCGCGATCGTCGTGCCGATGTGGGCGGGGCGAGATCGGGCGCGATCACCGGGAGGAGGCGGGCGGCGTACTCGATCACCTCGCCGGGGACCCGGAAGCCGCGGGTGAGCTGCTCGACGTGCGCCGCCGGCTTGCCGAGGTGCACCAGCGCCTCGTCCCAGGACGCGGCCGCCCACGGGGTGGTGGCCTGCGCCAGGTCGCCGAGGACGGTCGCGGACCCGGTGGTGCAGCGACGGCCCACGGCGCGGAGCATCATCGGTGAGAGGTCCTGGGCCTCGTCGGCGACCACGTGGCCGAGGCTGGGCGTACGCGCGACGAGGTCGGCCGCCTCGTCCACGAGCACCGCGTCCGCCACCGACCACCGTGCCGACGCCGGGCCCTTGGGCGACCGAGCCCAGCGCAGGAGGGCCTGCTCCTCCTCGGTCAGCAGCCCGGCGGCCTGCTCGGCGAGGAAGTCGGCGTCGCCGAGGAGGCGCAGCACGAGCCGGACCGGGTCGACGGCCGGCCACAGCAGCTCGGCGTACTGCTTGACCGGGCGGCTGCGGGCCACGGCGTCCTGCACCCGGTCGTCGGGAGAGTCGCCGGCGAGCTCCATCTTCACGAGTACGGCGTGCGCGAGCCGTTGCGGGAGCATGGCGCGGGCGGCGCCGTACCGCACCCCGCGCTCGCGCAGGCCGGCGACGATCTCGACCGCCTCGTAGGAGGGGATCCGCCAGCGCCGTGAGCCGCGCGGGACCACGAGCCCCTCGTCGGGGACCCGCAGCTGCGACCAGAGCGCGCGGTGCAGCAGCTCCGCCATCCGGGCGTCGCCCTTGAGGGTCGCGACGTCGGCCGGGTCCTCACCCCGCAGCGCGGCGCGTCCGTGGAGCGAGGTGAGGGTCCTGGCGACCAGGTCCTCGATCGTGGTCTGCCGTGCGTCGATCTCGCCGAGCGCGGGCAGGACGTCGCCGATGTAGCGCAGGAACGACGCGTTCGGCCCCACCACCATGACGCCCTGGCGGTGCAGCTGGTCGCGGTGGGAGTAGAGGAGGTACGCCGCGCGGTGCAGCCCGACCGCGGTCTTGCCCGTCCCGGGGGCGCCCTGCACGAGCACCGAGCGGGCCAGGTCGGTCCGCACGATCACGTCCTGCTCCGGCTGGATCGTCGCCACGATGTCGCGCATCGGACCGACGCGGGGCCGCTCGATCTCGCTCTCGAGGATCTCGCTGTGCTCGCCGTCGACGCCGTCGAGCAGGCGCTCGTCCTCCAAGGCGGTCATCTCGCCGTGGTGGAACCCGAACCTCCGGCGCAGCCGCACGCCCATCGGCTCGGCCCGGCTCGCCCGGTAGAAGGGGGTGCTGATGCCGGCGCGCCAGTCGACGACCATCGGGTCGCCGTCCTCGTCGGTGACGTGGCGGCGGCCGATGTGGAACGACTCGCCGCGCGCGTCGGCGTGTGCCTCGTCGTAGTCGAGCCTGCCGAAGAACAGCGGGACCGTCGGGTCGTCCTCGAGGGCCTTCATCCGGCGGTAGATGGTCGACTCCAGGATCTCCTGGCTGATCCGGTCGCCGGCCGCTGCGGTGTCGAGACCCGCGGTGCGTTCGCGCATCCGGGCGAGGGCTGCGCGCGAGTGTGCGAGGTGGTCGCGCTCGGCGGCGAGCGGGTCGGGTCGGTCGGGGTCCGGGTCCGGGTCGGGGTGGTCGGGGGTGGGCACGGCGAGACCTCCGCGGGGCGGTCGTGGGGTGGGTGGGGCCCGACGACGTTACCCGGGTCCGACGTACGGCGCGACCGGATTTCGCCGGGGCATGACCGGTTCGGCCCTCAGGCCTCGGCGGCGAGGTCGTCGGCGTCCATGATCCGGTAGGCGTACCCCTGCTCGGCGAGGAACCGCTGCCGGTGCTGGGCGAAGTCGGCGTCGACGGTGTCGCGGGCGACGATCGCGTAGAAGCGCGCCGACCGGCCGTCCTTCTTGGGGCGCAGCAGCCGGCCGAGGCGCTGGGCCTCCTCCTGCCGGGACCCGAACGAGCCCGACACCTGGATGGCGACGGCCGCGGAGGGCAGGTCGATGGAGAAGTTCGCGACCTTCGAGACCACCAGCAGGTCGATCTCGCCGGCCCGGAAGGCGTTGAACAGCCGCTCTCGCTCGGCCACCTTCGTCTCGCCCTTGATGACCGGGGCCCCGAGGCGCTCGGCGATCTCGTCGAGCTGGTCGATGTACTGCCCGATCACGAGCGTCGGCTCGCCCTTGTGCTTGGTGACCAGCTGCTCGACCACCTCGGTCTTCACGTGCGTGCACGAGGCCATCCGGTAGCGCTCGTCCGGCTCTGCCGTGGCGTAGGCGAACCGCTGGCCCTCGGGCAGGGTCACCCGCACCTCGACGCAGTCGGCCGGGGCGATCCAGCCCTGGGACTCGATGTCCTTCCAGGGGGCGTCGTACCGCTTCGGGCCGATCAGCGAGAACACGTCGCCCTCGCGACCGTCCTCGCGCACGAGCGTCGCGGTCAGCCCGAGGCGTCGGCGGGCCTGGAGGTCGGCGGTCATCCGGAAGATCGGGGCCGGCAGCAGGTGGACCTCGTCGTAGATGACCAGGCCCCAGTCCTTGGCGTCGAACAGCTCGAGGTGGGCGTAGACGCCCTTCCGGCGGGTGGTCATCACCTGGTAGGTGGCGATCGTGACCGGGCGGATCTCCTTCTTGGTGCCGGAGTACTCCCCGATCTCGTCCTCGGTCAGCGAGGTCCGCCGAAGCAGCTCCTCCTTCCACTGCCGGGCCGAGACGGTGTTCGTGACGAGGATCAGCGTCGTCGCCTCGGCGTGCGCCATCGCCGCCGCACCGACGATCGTCTTGCCGGCGCCGCAGGGGAGTACGACGACGCCGGACCCCCCGTGCCAGAACGACTCGGCGGCATCGTGCTGGTAGGACCGCAGCTGCCACCCGTCCTCGCTGAGGTCGATCGCATGGGCCTCGCCGTCGACGTACCCGGCGAAGTCCTCGGCGGGCCAGCCGAGCTTGAGGAGCGCCTGCTTGAGGTTGCCGCGCTCCGAGGGGTGGACCGCGACCGTGGCCTCGTCGACGCGCTCGCCCAGCATCGGCTTGACCTTCTTGGCGCGCAGCACCTCCTCGAGCACCGGACGGTCGGTCGAGACGAGCACCAGGCCGTGGGAGGGGTGCTTCTCCAGGCGCAGCCTGCCGTAGCGGGCCATGGTCTCGGCGATGTCGACGAGCAGCGCGTGGGGCACGGAGTAGCGGGAGTAGGCCAGCAGCGTGTCGATGACCTGCTCGGCGTCGTGGCCGGCCGCGCGGGCGTTCCACAGCCCCAGCGGGGTGAGCCGGTAGGTGTGGACGTGCTCGGGGGAGCGCTCGAGCTCGGCGAACGGCGCGATCGCCTTGCGGCAGTCCTGCGCGCGCGCATGGTCGATCTCGAGGAGGAGGGTCTTGTCGGACTGGACGATCAGCGGCCCGTCGTTCATCGGCTGCCTCCCGCGGCGACGGCCTTCTGGCGGGCGCGGTAGGCCGCGACGTTGGCGCGCGAGGAGCAGCGGTCGGAGCAGTAGCGCCGGGACTGGTTCGGGGAGGTGTCGACGAAGACCGCCGCGCACGGGCTCGCGTCGCACACCCCGAGCCGGGTGGCCCCGAGGTCGCAGACCAGGGTCGAGAGGCCCATCAGCGACTCGGCGACGAGCAGCTCGGCCACCGAGGAGGTGCGGTCGGCGACGTGCATGTGCCAGTTCCCGGGCTCGTGACCGGCGATGTACGGCGTCACCGGGTGCTTGGCGAGCAGGTCGTTGAGCAGGCCGACGACCGCCTGCTCGTCTCGCTCGCTCGAGGCCTCGAACACCGGCCGCAGCTCGCGCTGGAAGCGGCGCAGGGCCGTGGCGTCGCGCTCGACGATCTTGTCGTGCAGCCAGCGGCGGTCGGCCAGGAGGCCGCGCAGCGCGTCGGCGTCCTCGATGTCGGCGTTGACCAGCTCGGCAGAGCGTTCGGCGTAACGAACAAAGTCCATCTTTGCAGGTTACCGGCACGGTGCAAGACGGGCTGCCGGTAAGGGGCTCCCGTCCGGCTCGCCCGTCCGCCCGGCCCGCCCGTCCGGTGCGCCGAGGCTGCTAGCTCGCCGGGGCGACCCGGGTGATGCGGTGCACGGCGAAGGAGCGTACGTCGTCGGCGCGGTGGTCGAACGCCGCCAGCCATCCGGCCTCCACCCGCACCGGGTCGACCACGCGCTCGACACTCGAGCCATGGTTGTCGACGTAGCTGATCCACACCGTGGACCTCGCCTCCACCGCCTCGCGCAGCGCAGCGAGGGTGGCCGTGGGGGTGCCTCCAGCGACGCCGGTCGTCCCTGCCGTGGGTCGGCTCGCGACGGCCCGGTCCCCGGCCCGGACGGCCCCGACGGTCGCGGCGACGCGGGCGGTCAACCGGGCGGCGTCGAGCTCCGCCACGCCCGGGCGCTGACGGGGTCGCCGGGCCCGGTGCGAGTCCTTGCGGGCCAGTCGCACGGTGCCGTCGGGGGCCTCGACGACCGGCGCCAGCCCGAGCTCACGCAGCCGGGGCAGGAGCACGTCGACGGGCACGTCGCTCACGACCACGGTAGGCGCGATCTGCCGCAGCCGCAGGCCCGTGGCCCTCGGGCTGTGGCACAGCTCGGCCAGGGCCGACTCGTCGTCGCTGCGCAGGAAGGACGAGGCGGCGCCGACCCGGACCGTCCCGAAACGGCGGGCGACGTCGTCGACGAGGTAGACCAACGGCTGGGGGACCGGCGTGCGGGAGGAGGCTGCGAGGAAGCCGTGCACCTCGGCCGAGGACCAGCCGGAGTCGAAGGCGCGGCGTACCGACGTGCCCGTGAACCGGTAGACGGTCGCGCCGCCCCGGGACTCGATGTCGGCCATCATCGCCAGCTTGTGGGCCAGGTCGTGCTCGAGCGGCCCCGGTGCCACCGCCGTCAGGTCGGCCTGGATCAGGATGTGGTCCACGGGCTCGGGGAGCAGGGGCGCCAGCGCCGAGGCGGCGACCCGGCGCGGGTCCGCGCCCTCGAGCAGCACCCGTCCGTGCGTGGACAGGCCGCCGAGCGCGACGACACCGAGCAGGGCCGCCTCCTCGGTCGTCCACGCCACTGCCTCGGCCCGCTGGGGGGGCCGGCGGGGGACGAGCCACCGTACCCGGTCGACCAGTGACGGCACCCCCGTGGCCGCGGCGAGCACCTCGCCGGGCGGCAGCTCCGCCAGCGCGCGCAGCGCCGTACGCCGGGTCTCCGCGACCCAGCCACGCTCGAGGTCGGCCACCAGGGCGTTGACGGTCCGGCGGCTCTCGTCACGGGTGCCGACCAGGCCCATCAGCCGCGGGCTCTCGAGCCAGGCGGTGGCGAGGGTCGCCCACCGCTCAGCGGTGGTGCCGCTGCTCCACACGTCGAACGTGTCGGTCGGGAGCCATGCCGCGTCGTGCTCCTCGGTCTCGCCGACCGCGAGCAGTCCCGCAGCCGCGGCCACCTCGACGTGCAGCGCGGCCGCCCGCTCGTCGACGTGCAGCAGCTCGGCGGTGGCACGAAGGTCTCGGACACCGAGCCCGCCGGTGCGCAGCGCCGATGGGGGATGGGAGCCCCAGTGGTCGAGCAGCAGGTCCACGTGCCGGACCAGGTCGAAGGCCGCACCCGCCGCGGCGCGGTCCACCAGGGACGGGTCGCGGCCGGACGTGGCCAGGGCGGGCGGCTCGTCGACCCGCCGGCGGGTGGTCAGGCCCCCGCGCAGGCAGATGCCGACCTCGCGGGGCACGACGACGTGCGTGCGGTCCCGGGTGATGACCAGGCCCCGGGCGAGGAGCTGGTCGACCGGGCTCTCCGCGCTCGCTCTGGTCACCGTGCGCTCGGCCGACTCCACCGTGCCCGGGACGCCGTCGCGCTCGAGGTGGTCGAGGATCGCCCGTGCCCGCTCGTCGAGCTCGGCCACGAGGGCCTCGACCGCCTCCCGGTCGGTGAGGTGACGGGTGATCGCCTCGATGTCGCTGTGCCGGTCGCCGGTCACCTCGAGTCCGAGGTCCCGGGCGAGGCCGGCGACGCGGGCGGGTCCGTAGGCGGTGAGCAGCTGCTCGGCCCCCGGCCCGAGTCCGCTGACCGTCGTACCGACCACGTCGGCGACCACGCTCACCGACCGGAGATCGTCGCGGCTGCCCCACACGAGCGCCAGCGCGTGCAGCGCGTCGACGGCGCGCCCGACCGCGTCCGGGTCCGCGTGGAGGTGGGCGCGCAGGTCCGCGAGCGAGCAGCGGCCACCGAGGGCCACCACCGCGTCGAGGACCGCGAGGGAGAGCACATCGAGCTGGTCGACGGCACGCAGCACCGACGCGCGGGTGCTCGCACGTGACGCGAGCTGCGTGGAGTCCTGCGGCGCGGGCGCGGACAGGTCCGGGCGGGCGGAGAGCAGGCGCGCGAGCTCGTCGTCCGACCAGGCGCGGAACTGGTCGGCCAGGGTGCGCGGTGCGCTGCTCTCGGCCATCCGCTCCACGGTACTCGGGCGGCCCGGAGGGGATGCGTGCCGCGTCACGTTCGCCGCCGCACCAGCATGTCTCCCCCTCCACGCACACGAGTCCGCTGTCGCAGCACGGCGAGGTCTGCCTGGGCGCCGAAGGCGTGCTGCCTCAGTTGACGGTGACGAACGTCCGCTCGGGCGACCCGTCGTAGCCGACCATCCCGAACCAGCGCGAGGTCGGGTCGAGGTCGCGCCAGGAGAGCTCGACGTCGAACGGCTCGCCGGCGCTCACCGCCACGGACCCGCGAGTGCGGAGGTCGCCGCGGTCACCCTCCCGCAGCACCCAGGTGTAGAGCTGCGCCGTCGTGGTCGACCCGTTGCCGGCGACGGTCGAGGTCACGTACACGTCGTAGCTGCCCGCAGCCGGCTCGACCTCGGTGAGGGCCTCGTCGGCGCCACTGCCCGTGGCGGAGGCCACCAGCTCACCGTCCTTGAACAGGTAGACGTCCAGGTCGTCGCTGTCGCGTCCTTCGAGGTAGAGCCGCAGAGCGGCCGTCCCCGCCGGCACCTCGACGGGGAAGTGCGCCGTATCGCGGTCTGCACGCGGCGCGCGCGGCCGGAAGGAACCCGGCTCGAGCGTCAGGCCCACCGGAACGGCCTCGGCGAGCCCGGTCACCTCGAGGGCGAGCTCCCCGGTGGTCCCGGCGACCGCTTGGAAGGAGACCGTGCCGGACTCGCCCGAGCCCTGGGCGTCCTGCGGCGCGGACACGGTGCGGGGGGTGATCACGACGGGGAGCCTGGCCTGGTGCTCGAGGCCGGTCCACACGACGTGGCCACGGGCAGGGCTCTCCAGCGGGGCGGACACGCGTGCGACCCGCAACGCGAAGCGGCCCGTCTCTCCGGGTCGAAGAGTCAGGGTCCGGGGGCGTACGGCGACGGCGAGCCCGTCGAGGCCGACGAGCCGGGCGGTGTAGGTCTGGGTGCTGCCGGAGACATTGGTGATCCGACGGACCACGCGGGCCTGCCCGGTGAGGTCGCCGATGCCGATCGAGGGCAGGTTCAGGTCGCGGGTCGCTACCCGGCCGTCGAGCCACGCGCGGAACCTGCCGGGTCGAGCGTCGAGCACGATGCCCGGGTCGAGCGCCTCGGCCGCGTCCACCTGTCCCGCGCCGGCGGTGAGCGGGCCACCGCCCTCACCGAGCCCGGCGGCCGTGGTGGAGATCGCCGACTTGACCATCGCCGGCGACCAGCGCGGATGCTCGGCCCGCACCAGGGCCGCCAGGCCCGCGACGTGGGCGGCGCCCATCGACGTGCCCGACATCTGGTTCCACCCGCGGTCACCGTGGCTGGGCGGCGCCACCGCGGAGAGCACGTCCACGCCCGGCGCCGTGACGTCCGGCTTCACCAGGCTCGCGTCGGCGCCTCCCGGCCCGCGTGAGGAGAAGGTGGCCACCCGCGGCGGCTCGTGCTCGTCGGCGAGGCCCGGGTCGAGGACCGCGGTCGGGTCGTCGGCCTGCTTGACGTAGCGCTCGACCTCGCGGGCATCGGGAACGTCGAGGTGGACGGTCGGTACGGCGTGGAAGTCGGCGTGCACGGTGCCCGGCCTCATGTTCAGGAGCACCATGCCCACGCCACCGGCCCGGGCCACCGCCTCGGACTTGTCCACGCGAGGCACCGTGCCGCGGTCGCAGACGACGATGCTGTCCTGGACCGCGCGGCTGTCGAGCGACCCCGGCCGGCACAGACGAGCGTCCTCGGCGGCGGATGGACCGGTGCCGGCGGCGGCGGACCGGGCCAGCACGAGGCGGGCGCGGGGGACGGCCTCGTCGGAGACCATGGCGCCGGCGAACCGCTGCCCGTCGCCGAGCGCGAGCCCGCCCCGGAAGACATGGTGGGTGGTGGCCCCGACCGTGGTGACCCAGGGGCTGGTGTGCGCAACGGTGCCGGTGCCCGGCCCGTCGTTGCCCGCGGACGCGACGACGGTCACGCCCGCGGCGGTCGCGTTGAGGAAGGCGAGCTCGACCGAGTCCGACGGCTCGCCGGCCGGCCCGGAGATCGCGTAGGAGAGGACGTCCACGCCGTCGGTGACCGCCCGGTCGATCGCCGCCACCGTGTCGGCCGTGGTGCAGCCGTCGTCAGCGGGATCCGGCGCAGCCCAGCAGGCTTTGTACGACGCGATCCTGGCTGCGGGGGCCATGCCGGCGGTCTCGCCGAACTTCTGGCCGGACACCTCCACCTCGACGCCCGCGTTGCCGGCCGCCACGGCAGCGACGTGCGAGCCGTGGCCGACGAGATCGCGCGGGGAGAGGTACTCCGACGCCGCGAGGTTCTCCTCGCCGAAGCCCTCCACGAAGTAGTGGGCCGCGACGACCTTGCTGTTGCAGTCGGCGTCGTCCCAGCCCTCACCCTCGGCGCAGTCGCCCCGGAAGCCTGCGGGTCCACGCGGCGAGGCGGCCGGGATCGCCGCGAAGCCGGGGTTCTCCGGCCAGATGCCCGTGTCGACGACACCGATCACGGTGCCCCGTCCCGCATCGTCGGCGCCACCCGCGGCGCGCCAGGCCTCCTGTGTCCTGAGTGCGTCGGCCGAGTCGACCGAGTCGGGTCGTTGGAGCGTGCTGCGCTCCACGATCGCGACCGCGGGGTCCGCGCGCAGGCGCTTGACCTGCTCGCGCGTGAGGTCCGCCGCGAACCCGTTGAGTGCGCGGGTGTAGCGGTAGAGCACCCGCGGGTCACCGACCTGCCGAAGCAGCGCGTCCTGCCGGCGGCGCAAGCTCGAGGACTGTCCGGCCCGCGGCTGCTGCTCGAGCGCGACGAGGTAGGTGCCTTCCGCGGAGAGCTCGGTGGCGCTGGGGACGGCCACGACGGCGCCGGTCGTGCCCGGCACGACGGCGGCGGCCAGGGCAAGCGCGACGACGAGGCGCGGGGCACGGGAGTGCGTGGTCACGCTGTGCCTTTCCGTCGTCGTGCGGGGAGGCCGTGGATGGCCGGAACTCCTCATGCTCCCAGGGAGCCCACTCGGTTTCAATCGGAACGACGACACTGGTGGGGAACCCGGTCGTGTCCGGGGACGCCCCCGCCATATCCTGGGTGCGGGTCCCACCCGGTCACGAGAAGAAGAGGTCATCCGGTGCCTACTGGCAAGGTCAAGTGGTACGACGCCGAGAAGGGCTTCGGTTTCCTGTCCAAGGACGAGGGCGGGGACGTCTACGTCCGGGCGGCCGCGCTGCCCGCAGGGGTGCCCGGCCTGAAGGCAGGGCAGCGCGTCGAGTTCGGGATCGTGCAGGGCCGCAAGGGTGACCAGGCGCTCCAGGTGAGGCTCCTCGAGCCGACCCAGTCGGTCTCCCGGGCGCTGCGAAAGAAGCCCCACGACATGGTCGTGATCGTCGAGGACCTCTACCGGCTCCTCGAGAACCTCGAGAAGGGCTACCGGGGCGGGCGGCACCCCGACCCCCGGACCGCCCAGCGGACCGCGATGCTGCTGCGTGCCCTCGCGGACGAGCTCGAGCTCTGAGGGCACCCGCCGAGACAGGGTGGCTCCCGATGGGAGACAATCGCCGGATGATGGCAGCCGCGCGAAGCTTCAAGCCCGACGCCGTGGGAGTCGCGGCGGTCGACGCCGCCCGTGAGGGGCTCCTCGAGCTCGTGGGCGACGACGAGGTCGGTGACCACCTCGGGTACGCCTCCGAGGACGAGCGCGTCACGACCCACTACTTCGCGTGCACCCGCAAGGGCTACCGCGGCTGGCGCTGGTCGGTCACCCTGGCTCGCGCCGCCCGCCAGAAGAGCGTCACCGTCGACGAGATCGTGCTGCTGCCGGGCGAGGGGGCGCTGGTCGCCCCGATGTGGGTGCCCTGGCGTGAGCGCATCCAGCCCGGTGACCTCAGCCCTGGCGACCTGCTCCCGGTGGAGGAGGACGACCCCCGGCTGGTTCCCGGCTACCTCGCCGACGACGAGGTGGTCGACGCTGACACCGTGCGGTCGGTCAGTGACGAGATCGGCCTGGGCCGGGCCCGGGTGCTCTCCCTGGAGGGTCGCGACCTCGCCGCCCAGCGCTGGTACGACGGCAGCCACGGCCCGGAGGCCCCGATCGCGCAGTCGGCGCCCGACCGTTGCGGAAGCTGCGGGTTCCTCGTCCGCCTCGCAGGGCCCCTGGCGCAGGTGTTCGGCGTCTGTGCCAACGCCTTCGCCAACGACGACGGCCGAGTCGTCTCGCTCGACCACGGCTGCGGCGCCCACAGCGAGGCGCGGCTGCACAAGCGCAACCTGCCCGCCCCCCTGCCCGAGCCGGTCCTCGACACGCTGACCTGGGACGACCTCGAGCAGTTCTGACCCCTCAGGTCAGCGGCCACGGCCTCCCCGGAGGCGGGTGCGGCGACGGCGGCAGTAGTCCCAGCCGATGATGCCCAGCCCGAACCCGGCGGCACAGGTCCACAGCCACCAGACCCGGCCGGTCTCCTCGAGCCGGCCGTAGAACGGCAGGAGCAGGACGAAGGCCAGCGCCCACAGCGCGGTGCCGACCGCGACGGTGCGCACACCGTCGACGTCGAGCGGCTCCACGTCGGCGATGACGTAGCGGCGCTTGCCGATCGCGTGGACCTGCACGTTCTCCACCGGCTGCTCCCCGGGCGCCAGGTCGCGCGAATCCTCTCCCACGTCCCCCAACCTAACGCGTGGCCGGAGCCCGTCGCGTGCCGACCGGGGGCTCTCTGGCAGGATTCGTCCCCGGCGCGGCCTTCGCCGATGGTCTCGCCTCACAGTCTCGGCACAACTCTCGAGGACAACGTGGACAACGCTGCCAAGGGTGCGCCCCGCGCACCGCAGCAGGGCACCGCCCTGGACAGGTACTTCCGGATCACCGAGCGCGGCTCGACCGTCGGTCGGGAGGTGCGCGGCGGGCTGGTCACCTTCTTCACGATGGCCTACATCATCGTGCTGAACCCGATCATCCTGCTCGGTGCGAAGGACGCTGACGGCCAGCTCCTCGCCGGGGGTGACTTCGCCGGCATCGCGGCGACCACCGCGCTGGTCGCCGGCCTGCTCACGATCGCGATGGGCGTGGTCGCGAACTTCCCGCTCGCGCTCGCCACCGGCCTCGGCCTCAACGCGTTCGTCGCCTACTCGATCGCGTCGGGGATGACCTGGGCGGACGCGATGGGCCTGGTCGTCCTCGAGGGCATCATCATCCTGATCCTCGTGCTCACCGGCTTCCGCACCGCGGTCTTCCACGCGGTGCCGGGCCAGCTCAAGGTCGCCATCAGCGTCGGCATCGGGCTCTTCATCGCCCTCATCGGCCTGGTCGACGCGGGCTTCGTCCGTCGTACCGCCGCCGGTCCCGTCCCCGTCGAGCTGGGGTCGGGCGGCACTTTGGTCGGTTGGCCGGTGCTGGTCTTCGTCCTCGGGTTCGTCCTGATGGTGACCCTCTACGTCCGCAACGTGAAGGGCGCGATCCTCATCGCGATCGCAGTGACCACCGTGATCGCGGTGATCGTCGAGTCGGTCGCGAAGATCGGTCCGTCGGTGGTGAGCCCCGAGGAGTACAACCCCAAGGGCTGGAACCTCAACGTCCCCGCCCTCCCCGAGAACGTCATCGACGTCCCGGAGTTCCCCACCCTCGGAGAGTTCACGCTGCTCGGCTCCTTCGAGGCGGTGGGCCTCGTGACCGCGGCGCTGTTCATCTTCACGCTGCTGCTCGCCGACTTCTTCGACACGATGGGCACGATGACCGCCATCGGCGCCGAGGCCGGCCTCCTCGACGAGGAGGGTGCGCCGCCGAACACCAAGCGCATCCTGATCGTCGACTCGGTCGCCGCCGCCGCTGGTGGTGCCGCCGGCGTCTCCAGCAACACCTCCTACATCGAGTCGGCCTCCGGTGTCGCCGAGGGCGCCCGGACCGGACTGGCGAGCATCGTCACCGGCGTGCTCTTCCTGTTCGCGACGATCTTCGCGCCGCTCGTCGAGATCATCCCGAACGAGGCCGCGGTGCCGGCGCTGGTGCTGGTCGGCTTCCTGATGATGCAGCAGGTCAAGAACATCGACTGGGACGACGTCGAGATCGCCGTCCCGGCGTTCCTCACGATCGCACTGATGCCGTTCACCTACTCCATCTCGGCGGGTATCGGGGGCGGCTTCGTCGCCTACGTCCTGGTCAAGGCGGTGCGCGGCAAGGCGGCGCAGATCCACCCGCTGATGTGGGTGGTGGCCGCGCTGTTCGTCGTCTACTTCGCGATCGACCCAATCAAGCAGCTCGTCGGGGCATAAGTCCCTGGGGCACCGCGTCCACCGGTGCCACAGTGGAGGCATGAGCGCCGCGATCTCCGTCTCGGGTCTGGTCAAGACCTTCGGCACGACGGTCGCCCTCGACGGCCTCGACCTCGAGGTATGCACGGGTGAGGTCCACGGCTTTCTCGGGCCCAACGGCTCGGGCAAGTCCACCACGATCCGGATCCTGCTCGGCCTGCTCAAGGCCGACAGCGGCCGGGTCACGCTGCTCGATGGCGACCCCTGGCGCCAGGCCGCCGACCTGCACCGACGGCTGGCGTACGTGCCCGGCGAGGTGGCCCTGTGGCCCAACCTCACCGGCGGTGAGGTCATCGACCTGCTCGCACGCCTGCGCGGAGGCATCGACACCCGGCGCAGGGCCGAGCTGCTCGAGCGCTTCGACCTCGACCCGACCAAGCGGACCCGGAGCTACTCCAAGGGCAACCGGCAGAAGGTCGCGCTGGTCGCGGCGCTCGCCTCCGACGTGGAGCTCTACCTGCTCGACGAGCCCACCTCGGGCCTGGACCCGATCATGGAGGCGGCCTTCCAGCACTCGATCGGCGAGATGCGCGCTCGCGGTCGCACGGTCCTGCTCTCGAGCCACATCCTCGCCGAGGCCGAGGCCCTGTCGGACCGGGTGAGCATCATCCGGGCCGGCCGGGTCGTGCAGAGCGGCACCCTGCGGGAGCTGCGCCACCTGACCCGCACCACCGTGGTCGTGGAGACCGAGCGACCCATGGACCGGATCGGTGACGTCCCGGGCGTGGCGAACATCGTCCACGAGGACGGCCGGGTCGCCTTCGACGTCGACACCGACCACCTCGACGACGCCATGGATTACCTCACGCCGTTGCGGATCACCTCGCTCGTGAGCCACCCGCCCACGCTGGAGGAGCTGTTCCTCCGTGAGTTCGGCGACCGGGTGGTGGCGGCCGAGGAGGAGGCGGCGCGATGACCGCGCTCGCCGGCGTCCGCCCGCTGCTGCGCTTCATGCTGCGTCGCGACCGGGTGTACCTGCCGGTCTGGGTCCTCGGCATCGTCGCGGTCACCTACGCCTCGCTCAGCGCGGTCCGCGGTCTCTACGACACCCCGCGGGCGATCGCGGCCTACGCCTCGACGGTGGCGGCGTCGCCGGCGTCGATCGCGCTCGCCGGCCCGCCGTTCGCCATGGACCAGATCGGCGGGATCCTGATCTACGAGACCAGCCTGACCGCCCTTCTCGGCGTTGCGCTGATGGCCGTCTTCACCGTGGTGCGCCACACCCGCCGCGAGGAGGACGCGGGACGCGTCGAGCTCCTCGGCTCGACGGTGGTCTCGCCGCACGCGATGATCACCGCCGCGGTGCTCGTCGCCTCCCTCGCGTCGCTGCTGGTCGGTCTGGGCGTGGCGGTCTCCTTCCTCGTCGAGCAGCAGCCCCTGGAGCAGTCCCTGCTGTACGGCGCCTCGATCGCCGCGCTGGGAGTCGTGTTCACCGGGGTCGGCGCGGCCGCCGCGCAGCTGATGAGCCACGGCCGCGGTGCGATCGGTGTCTCGCTGGGAGTGCTGGCGCTGGCGTACGGCGTCCGGGCGATCGGCGACGTGGGGGAGAGCCGGTTGAGCTGGCTCTCCCCGATGGGATGGTCCCAGCAGGTCGGGGTGTACGAGCTCGACCGGTGGTGGCCGCTGGGGCTGTCCGCGCTCTTCACGGGAGGGATGTTCGTGCTGACCGTGGTCCTCGAGTCGCGTCGGGACCTCGGCTCCGGCGTGCTCACCCCGCGTGCGGGTCCGGCCGCTGCAGGACCGCTCCTGTCCGGGGTCGTCGGCCTGTCCTGGCGGCTGCAGCGTGGTGCGCTGCTCGGCTGGGTGGTCGGGGTCGTGGCGATGGCTGCCCTGCTGGGCTCGTTCAGCGAGTCGATCGAGGACATGGTGGCCGAGAACCCCGCGCTCTCGGACGTGTTCGCCGCCGGAGCCGCCGAGACCCTGGTCGACGCCTACATGGCGATCTCGCTGCTCCTGCTGGGGATCGGTGCCGCCGGGTTCGCGGTCTCCTCGGCGCTGCGCATGCGCAGCGAGGAGAGCTCCGGCCGCCTGGAGCCGGTGCTCGCCACCGGTGTCTCCCGAGGCAGGTGGTTCGCGGGGAACCTGCTCGTGACGCTGGTCGGCACCGTCGTGCTCGTGGTCTCGGGGGGCCTCGGCCTCGGGCTCTCCTACGCCGTGACCAGCGGCCTCCCGGCCAAGGCGTGGGAGCTGACCCGGGCGTCGCTGGTCTACCTGCCCGCCGTCCTCCTCGTCGCCGCGGTCGGGGTGCTGCTGTTCGGCTGGGTCCCGCGGCTCGTCGCGGTGGTCTGGGCGCTCGTGGCGTTCGCGTTCGTCGTCGCCTGGCTCGGTGAGCTGCTCGAGATCCCGGCCCGGGTCGCGGACCTGTCGCCGTTCTCGCACCTGCCCGCGGTGCCGACCGAGGCGGTCACGGCGGGGCCGCTGGTGCTCCTGAGCCTGGTGACCCTGGTCGCCCTGGCCGGCGGGTGGCTCGGCTTCCACCGGCGGGACGTCGGCGCCGGGGCCTGACGCGCGGTCACGGCAGAGGCAGCGTCCGGCCGCACGCCGATGCGTCGACGGTTCCGGGCATGGGGAGGCGTGTGGTCGCTCACAGACACCGTCGACGAGGAATGCTTAGCAAGACTAATGAGTTAGGCTAAGTACATGACATCGACGATCGAGAGACTGGCGCGGACCGACGCGGGGCTCGCGGCTGCGCTCCGGCTGTCGGTCGCCCGGCTGACCAGGCGGCTGCGCAGCGAGCGCGACCCCGAGAACGAGCTGAGCATCGGCCAGCTCTCCGTGCTCGGCGCGCTGTCCCGGGGCGGCGCCTGCTCGATCGGTGAGCTCGCCGCGCAGGAGCGTGTGCAGCCACCGTCCATGACCCGCACCGTCAACTGCCTGGCGGAGGAGGGGTACGTCGTCCGCCGCCCGCACGCGAGCGACGGGCGCCAGGTCGTGGTCGAGCTGGCGGGCAAGGGCCAGGAGACCCTCGAGTCCGACCGTCGACGCCGTGACGCATGGCTCGTGCAGCGACTGCGCGAGCTCACGCCCGAAGAACGTTCCGTGCTGCGCCAGGCAGCCCCGATCCTCGAAAGGCTGGCCCACGCTTGAGCCCCACCTTCCGTGCTCTGTCGAACCACAACTACCGCCTGTACGCAGCCGGTGGCGTGGTGTCGAACACGGGTACCTGGATGCAGCGGGTGGCGCAGGACTGGCTGGTCCTCCAGCTCACCGGCTCCGGCGTGGCGCTCGGCATCACGACGGGCCTGCAGTTCCTGCCGATGCTGCTGCTCTCGCCGTACGCCGGGCTGATCGCCGACCGGTTCCCCAAGCGGCGGCTGCTCCAGGTCACCCAGCTGATGATGGCGGTGCCGGCCCTGCTGCTCGGGCTCCTCGCGATCACCGGCGTGGTCGAGGTCTGGCACGTCTATGCGCTGGCTCTCGTCTTCGGCGTGGGCACCGCCTTCGACGCCCCGGCCCGCCAGTCGTTCGTCAGCGAGATGGTCGGCAAGGACGAGCTGTCCAACGCCGTCGGGCTGAACTCCGCGTCGTTCAACCTCGCCCGCGTCGTGGGACCTGCCCTCGCCGGCTTCCTCATCGCCGGGCTCGGCGGGGGCGCGGCGGCCACCGGCTGGGTGATCGCGCTCAACTCGCTCTCCTACGCCGCGGTCGTGGTCGCGCTGCAGCGCATGCGCGCCTCCGAGCTCGACAGCCCTCCGCCGCAGACCCGGCAGAAGGGCATGATCCGCGACGGCCTCCGCTACATCCGCAGCCGGCCGGACCTCATGATGATCCTGGCGATCGTCTTCTTCGCCGGCACGTTCGGGCTGAACTTCCAGATGACCTCGGCCCTCATGGCCACCGAGGTCTTCGGCAAGGGCGCCTCGGAGTACGGCATCCTCGGCACCACCCTGGCGGTCGGCTCGCTCACCGGTGCCCTGCTCGCAGCCCGGCGCGGGGTGGTCCGGCACCGGCTGGTGGTCCTCGCCGCCCTGGCGTTCGGAGTCTCCGTGGTGATCGGCGGGCTGATGCCGTCGTACCTCACCTTCGCGCTGTGGACGCCGGTCATCGGGATCACCGCGCTGACCATGATCACGGCTGCCAACACCACCATCCAGCTGAGCGTCGCCCCGGAGCTGCGGGGCCGCGTGATGGCGCTGTACCTGATGATCTTCATGGGCGGCACGCCCGTCGGCGCCCCGATCGTCGGCTGGGTCGGCGAGGCGTTCGGCGCCCGGTGGACGCTGCTCGCCGGTGGCGGCCTGACCGTGCTCGGCACGCTGCTCGCGGTCGCGGTGTTCAGTCGCAGCCAGGGCCTGCTCGACCCGGAGGTCAACACCTACCCGCGCCTGAGGCCCCTGCGCACGCAGACGGCCCAGGTCGAGCCGGCCGAAGCGGCCGCTCGATAGACTCGGCTCCCGTGAATCCCCGCTACCGCCGCATGGTGATCCCCGGTGCTCTCGTCGGGCTGATCCTCGTCGTCGTGGTCGCTTCCCTGGTGCGGGGCTGACGTGGCCGAGCCGCTGCTGCGCGTCCTCGCCCGGATGCGCTCGCTGATCCTCGACGACGCCGTGCTGGTCCGGGCGGTCGCCTCCGGGCGCCAGAAGGGGCAGACCCCACGCCGGCGGCGGGTCGAGCTGAGGTACGTCGACCTCAGGGCCGGCCGGCACCTGCAGGTGACGGCGTACGACGACACGCAGGCCCACACGTCCAACCACGCGGTCGGCGACGCGGCGAAGCACGCGGTGGACGACCTGCTCGACGAGCCCTTCGGCAACTGGCACGTCGACACGCTCACCGAGACCCACCAGGTGCGCGTCACCAAGAAGCTCGAGGCACTGGTGCACACGAGCCCCCGGAGGACCGACGGCGGTGCCGCCCCCGAGCCGGAGCGCCGCCACGACCGGGCCAAGCCGAGGCTGATCCCCGAGGACGACCCGGCGCTGGTCGCGGTCGGGATCTCCGACGCGCAGGGCCGGGTCAAGCCGAGCCGGCAGGCGAAGTACCGCCAGGTCGAGGAGTTCCTGCGCACTCTCGGGCCGGCCCTCGACGACGTGCTCGGGACGGACCGCCTCCGCGCCCCGACGGTCGGGGACCCCCTGCGCGTGGTGGACCTCGGCTGCGGCAACGCCTACCTCACCTTCGCCGCGCACAGCTACCTGACCCGGGTGCGCGGCCTTCCGGTGCGCATGGTCGGCGTGGACGTGAAGGAGCAGTCCTACCGCCGCAACACCGAGGTCGCCGAGCGGCTCGGCATCTCCGACACGATGACCTTCGTCCAGGGCGACATCGGGTCGGTCGAGCTCGACGAGGCACCCGACGTCGTGCTCGCCCTGCACGCCTGCGACACCGCGACCGACGACGCCCTCGCCCGGGCGGTCCTCTGGGACGCCGCGCTGGTGCTCGCCGCACCGTGCTGCCACCACGACATCGCCGCTCAGCTGCGTCGCGCGCCGACCCCGGCGCCGTACTCCCTCTTCACCCGGCACGGCATCCTGCGCGAGCGGTTCGCCGACACGCTCACCGACGCGCTGCGAGCGGGCGTGCTGCGGCTGCTCGGCTACCGGGTCGACGTGATGGAGTTCGTCGAGAGCCAGCACACGCCGCGCAACACACTCCTGCGCGCCACCCGCACCGGTGCCGTGCCCAGCGCCGCCGCCCGCGAGGAGTACGACGAGCTCGTGCGCACGTGGAACGTCCACCCTCACCTCGCCGAGCTGCTCCGCGACCGGCTGGAGCCGTGAGCCCACACAGCCGGTACCTCGCCGCCGGGGTGCTCGCGGTCGCGGCGATCGGCGGCCCGTCGCCGCTGGCGGAGCTCGCCTCCCACGGCAGCGACGAGGTCGCACCCGAGGCGGTCACCTCCTTCCGTGACGACACCATCGGCGAGTCCAGCGGCGCCGTGGTGCGTGGTGACAGCCTGTTCACCGTCAACGACTCCGGCGACGGCCCCCACCTCTACGAGGTCGACCTGCGCACGGGGGAGACCATCACGGTCACGACGTTCGCGGAGGAAGACCCCGACGACGTCGAGGCGCTCGCGCGCGGCCGCGGCGGGGCCGTCTGGGTCGCCGACATCGGCGACAACCGGCGGTCACGTGGCTCGGTCAGGCTGTACCGCGTGACGCCGCCGCCGGCGGGCGGGACGGTCCGCGCCGCGACCTTCGACCTGACCTACCCCGACGGTCCTCATGACGCCGAGGCGCTGCTGGCCCACCCCCGCACGGGCCGGCTCCTCGTCGTCACCAAGACGGTTCTGCGCGGCGGGGTCGTCTACCGGGCGCCCCGGCGTCTCAGCCCCGGCGGGACGCACCGGCTCGAGCGTGTCGGCCGCGTCCCGGGCATCGTGACCGGTGGTGCCTTCCTGGCGGACGGCAGGCACGTGCTGCTGCGCACCTACGGCCAGGTCGCGCTCTACACCTACCCCGGCCTGGACCAGGTCGCCTCCGCCGACGTGGCCACCCAGCAGCAGGGGGAGGCCGTGGCGGTCGGCGACGACGGCCGTGCCTACCTGACCTCGGAGGGCGAGGGGGCGCAGGTCCTGGTCATCGACGTCCCGGAGCGTGGCCCCGCCTCGGCGCCCGCCTCGGCGCCCGCCTCGGCACCGGCCTCGTCTGCGGACGACCCCGACGCCGACCCCGCCCCCACGCCGCAGGACGAGGGGGCCGAGCAGGCCCCGGCGTACGACCCTCGGCCCTGGATGGGTCTCGGGCCGTGGGGCCTCCTCGGCGCGATGGTCGGGTCGGCGGCGGTACTCGCCCTGCTCCTGGCAGCGGTCAGAGCCGCTCGACGACGTAGTCGACGCAGGCCGTGAGCGCCTCGACGTCGGCCGGGTCGATCGCGGGGTACATCGCCACGCGCAGCTGGTTGCGCCCGAGCTTGCGGTAGGGCTCGACGTCGACGACCCCGTTCGCGCGCAGGGCCTTCGCGACCTCCGCGGCGTCGACGGCCTCGTCGAAGTCGATGGTGCCGATCACCAGCGAGCGGTGCTCGGGGTCCTCGACGTACGGCGTGGTGTACGACGTCTTCTCCGCCCAGCCGTAGAGGCGCTGGGAGCTGTCGGTCGTGCGGCCCACGGCGAAGTCGAGGCCGCCCTGGCTGTTGAACCAGTCGAGCTGCTCGGCCATGAGGAACAGCGTCGCGATCGCGGGCGTGTTGTAGGTCTGGTTCTTCCGGGAGTTGTCGATCGCCGTGGGGAGGTCGAAGAACGCCGGGACCCAGCGGCCGGACCCGGCGACCTGGGCGGCGCGCTCGAGGGCGGCGGGGGACATCGTGGCCACCCAGAGGCCGCCGTCGGAGGCGAAGCACTTCTGCGGGGCGAAGTAGTAGGCGTCCACCTCGGTGATGTCGACCGGCAGCCCGCCGGCACCGGAGGTGGCGTCGACCAGCACGAGGGCGTCGTCGTCGGCGCCCTCGACCCGCTTCACCGGCGCCATCACGGCGGTGGAGGTCTCGTTGTGGGCCCAGGCGTAGACGTCGACCCCGGCCTCTGCCCGAGGCTCGGGGCGGCTCCCGGTCGCAGACTCGATCACGGTCGGGTCGGCCAGGAACGGCGCCTGCGTGGCGGCCTTGGCGAACTTCGAGGAGAACTCGCCGAAGGACAGGTGCTGGCTCTTCTCCCGGATCAGCCCGAAGGTGGCGATGTCCCAGAACGCCGTCGCACCGCCGTTGCCGAGCACGACCTCGTAGTCGTCGGGCAGGGAGAACAGGTCGCGCACGCCCTCGCGTACCCGGCCCACGAGGTTCTTCACCGGGGCCTGACGGTGGGAGGTGCCCAGCAGGGAGGTGCCGGTGGCGGCCAGGGCCTCGACCGCCTCGGTGCGGATCTTGGAGGGGCCGGCCCCGAAGCGCCCGTCGGCGGGCTTGATCGAGTCGGGGATGCTGATCGCGTCGGTCACGGTGAAACCTCGTTCGGCTCGAGTGGTGGTGACCTGACCTCGTTGTCAGTGTGGAGGGCTCGGGGCGCGCTGCCCGGCTCGCATATTGTGTCATCTCGCGGAGACCGCACGAGCAGACGGGGGAGAACATGGGCAGCGGGGCACCAGGGTCCGCGCCGGAGGTGTCGTGGGAGATCCGCGACCACCGGTTCACCCACCCCGACGTGGTCGCGCTCGTCGACGAGGTCCAGGCCGAGTACACCGTGCGCTACGGAGGGCCGGACGAGACACCGCTGGACCCGACGATGTTCGACCCGCCCGAGGGCGCGTTCTTCGTGGGGTACCTCGACGGAGTCCCGGTCGCCATGGGGGGCTGGCGGTTCCGCGCGGACGTGAGCGCCTTCGGAGCGTCCGCGGTCACCGAGATCAAGCGGATGTACGTCGCCCCGCGGGCGCGGCGCACCGGCCTGGCCCGGCGCCTCCTCGGTCATCTGGAGGAGACCGCCCGTGCCGCCGGGGCACCGGTGATGGTGCTGGAGACCGGCATCGAGCAGCCCGAGGCGATCGCGCTCTACACCTCGTCCGGGTACACCCCCGTGGAGGGGTTCGGCTACTACAGGTGGTCGCCGAAGGTCCGCTACCTCGGCAAGCTCCTCGGCCCCTCCTGACCATCGGGAGTAGTCCCTCCGGGGGAGATCTGCGTCATACCGGGCGCATTCGGTCCGCCGGTGACGACGCCGGGCGTAACGTCGAGACATGGGGACCGGGCCTCGAGGGTGTGCCCGGGCGAGGGACAAGGGGAGACCATGGAGCTGTTGCTTCTGGTGGGTGCGCTGGTCGTGCTCGCCGTCGTGGTGCTGGGGCTCCGACGTCATGTGCAGCACAGTGCGTGGGACCGGGAGCTGGAGCAGGCGTTCGGGGTCCCCGGCCTGCGCGAGACCCCTCGACACCGGGCGCTCTGACCGCGGCTCAGCCGCAGGCAGCGCTCGAGGGGAGGTCCCTGCTCTCGCCGCGCAGCAGGTAGACGTCGACGTTGCACGGGGTGTCGACGAGGACGTACTCCTCGCGGATGATGCCCGCCACCCGGTCCCCGTCGTCGAGGTCCCAGGTGTCGGGCCCGTGCCAGGAGACCAGCCACGTCGGTGCGTCGGGTCCCTGGAGGGTCTCGGCGAGCAGGTCGAGCTCCGGGTCGAGTGTCCGGGTGAGCAGGCTCCACATGTACGGGTAGGGGCCGGTCATGCCCGCGTGGTGCAACACGTTGGCCTTGCCGAAGACGACCAGCGCGGTGTCGTCGGGCTCCTTCGCGGCGGCCAGCCAGCGCCCCGTGGCCGCCTCGTCGGTGGCGCTGCCCAGGAACGGTCTCTGGAGGCCGATGTAGACCGCGACCACGGCGGCGACCACAGCCACCGAGGCTCCCAGACGCATGACGATGCCCGTCCACCCTGCCGCGGGAGCGAGCAGGCCGGTCGCCATGGCCAGGGCGGGAATCGCCTGGAGCATGTAGTCGGGCCAGTAGTCACCGCCGGCCACCATGCTCGCGACGACGAGCACGAGCATCGCGACGAGCGCGAGCCACTCGGCGACCCGGCCGGCGCGGCGCGCGGTCCGGGGGCCGGTCAGCAGGCCGACGAGAAGGACGGCCGCGCCGGTCCAGGTCACCAGCTTCGCCATCATCTGCAGTCGCTCGACGGGCATGGTCGCCCCGTCACGGACGACGACCGAGGCCTCGAAGCGGTAGCCGGCCATCTGGAACCAGAACTGCTCCCACGTCATCCACGTGGTCGCGAACAGCACGGCCAGCGCAGCCAGGACGACCAGTGCGCCCAGGACGCCGCCGACCGCAACGCGCACGGCCGTGGACAGGGTGACCCGTCCGGTCGCCACGAGAGCCACCAGCAGGACGACGGCGAAGACGAACCCGTCGACATAGCTCTGCACGGCCAGCACCGGCAGGGTCGCCAGGACTCCGGCCAGCACCGCCAGGGGCAGTGAGCCGCGACCCCGCAGCGCCCGGAGCGTCACCCCGCAGCTGAGCATCACGAGCGCCGCCCCGAGGAGCCGCTCGTTCGTGGACACCGACGAGAAGAAGTAGGTCGAGCTGTAGGCGGCCGCCACGAAGGCGGCCCAGCCGGCGCCGCGCCGGCCGCGGAGCTGGTGTCCCGCCCAGCCGGCGGCGACCACCATGGTCACGGCCACGAGGATGCCGAGCAGGCGCAGGCCGACCCACCCGCCGAAGACGTCGGCGAGCGCGTACACCGCGATCACCACGATGCCGCGGCCCACGAAGTAGTCGCCGTAGAGGAAGGGTCCCTCCGACCAGCTCTGGGCGATGATCAGCAGGCCCGACTCGTCGGGGCTCAGCGGCCCGGCGAAGAACGGGAGGCGCAGCAGGACGGTGAACAGCGCGGCGAGAGCGACCAGCCCACGGCTGCCGAGCCGGGGCTGTCTGCGGGTCGAGGTGGTCGGGGTGTCTCGGAGGGCGTCGACGGAGGAGGTCACGCCCAGTCCGCGTTCCAGCCGTCGACGTCCTCCGCCTTGCGGCTCGACGGGCCGACGTACCTCGCCGACGGACGGATCAGCCGCCCGGTGTGCTTCTGCTCGAGGATGTGCGCCGACCACCCGCCGGTGCGGGCGCAGGTGAACATCGAGGTGAACATGTGCGGCGGGACCTCGGCGTAGTCGAGGACGATCGCGGCCCAGAACTCGACGTTGGTCTCCAGGACCCGGTCGGGGCGGCGCGCACGCAGCTCCTCCAGGGCAGCCTTCTCCAGCGCCTCGGCGACCTCGTAGCGGGGGGCGGCGAGCTCACGTGCGGTCCTGCGCAGCGTCCGGGCGCGGGGGTCCTCGGCGCGGTAGACGCGGTGCCCGAAGCCCATCAGCCGCTCACCGTTGTCGAGCAGCTCCTTGACGTACGCCGCCGCGTCGCCTCGCCGCTCGACCTCCTCGAGCATGCCGAGCACGCGCGACGGCGCGCCGCCGTGCAGGGGACCGCTCATCGCGCCGACGGCCGCGGACAGGGACGCGGCGACGTCGGCGCCGGTGGAGGCCACGACGCGGGCGGTGAAGGTCGAGGCGTTCATGCCGTGCTCGGCGGCCGAGGCCCAGTAGGCGTCGACGGCCTTGACGTGCTTGGGGTCCGGCTCGCCCTTCCAGCGGATCATGAACCGTTCGGTGATCGAGTGGCCCTTGTCGACCTCCGCCTGCGGCACCATCGGCTGCCCCGGGCCACGGGCCGCCTGGGCGACGTACGACAGCACCATCACCGCTGCCCGACCGAGGTCCTCGCGTGCCTGCTCGTCGTCGATGTCGTAGAGAGGGCGCATCCCCCACGCGGGCGCCAGCATCGCGATCGCGCTCTGGACGTCGACGCGGATGTCGCCCGAGTGGACGGGGAGCGGGAACGGCTCGGCCGGCGGGAGTCCCGGGTCGTAGGTGCCGTCGACGAGCAGGCCCCAGACCTTCTCGAACGGCACCCGGCCGACCAGCTCCTCGATGTCGACGCCGCGGTAGCGGAGCGCGGAGCCCTCCTTGTCCGGCTCGGCGATCTCCGTCTCGAACGCGACGACGCCCTCCAGACCGTGCTGGACCTCGCTCATCGTGGCTCCTTTGCCCTCGTTGCTCGGCACGCATTCTGCCCCCTGCACCCGGGCGCGTCACGCGGGGCCTCCGACCGGGGGCACTAGATTCGAGCCGTGGATGCCCGAGAGCTCAGTCAGCTGCGCCGTGAGTACGCCGCGGGAGGACTCGACGAGACCGACCTCGCGCCGGATCCGGTGACCATGTTCCGCGCCTGGATGCACGACGCCGTGCGCGCGGGGCTCCACGAGCCCAACGCGTTCGTGCTCGCGACCGCCGACGTCGACGGGGTCCCCGGCTCCCGCATCGTGCTCCTCAAGGGTCTCGACGAGCGCGGCTTCGTGTTCTTCACCAACTACTCCTCGCGCAAGGGGGAGGAGCTCGCCGTCAACCCGAGGGCGGCCCTGCTCTTCCCCTGGCACCCGCTCGAGCGCCAGGTCCGCGTCGAGGGCACGGTCAGCCGGCTGAGCGTCGAGGAGAACGACGGCTACTTCGCCAGCAGGCCGCGGGCCGCCCAGCTCGGGGCCTGGGCGTCCCCGCAGTCGCAGGTGGTGCCCGACCGTGCCGAGCTCGACCGGAGGTACGACGAGGTGGCCGCCCGGTTCGGGGACGAGGACGAGGTCCCGCGTCCGGACCACTGGGGCGGCTACTGCGTCGAGCCCGCGACCGTCGAGTTCTGGCAGGGCAGGATCGGCCGCATGCACGACCGGCTGCGCTACCGCCGGGGGGACGTGGGCTGGGTCATCGAGCGACTGGCACCCTGAGCCGGACGGCTGTCGAGCCACCACGCGGCGAAGGCGCCGCCGAGCGCACCGAAGAGGTGGCCCTGCCAGGAGACGCCCGGCTGTCCGGGCAGCACGCCCCACAGCAGGCTGCCGTACAGGAGCAGCAGGATCGCTCCCACGGCGATGTGCCCCGCCGACCGCGAGAAGAGCCCGCGCAGGAGCAGGTAGACCAGCCAGCCGAAGGCCAGGATCGACGCGCCGAGGTGCAGGGTGTGCTCGCCGCCGGTCAGCCAGACGCCGACCCCGCCGACGACCCAGACCAGCGCTGTGACGGCCAGCCACCGGCCGACCCCGGCGAGCAGGATCAGGAAGCCGAAGACGAGCAGCGGCACGGTGTTGGCGATCAGGTGGCCCCAGCCGGCGTGCAGGACCGGGCCGAAGAGGATCCCGTCGAGCCCCTCCGTCTCGCGCGGCCGGATCCCGGAGCGGTCGAGCCGGCCGCCGAGGGCGCTGTCGACGAGCTCGACGGCGTAGAGCAGAGCCACGAAGAGCGCGATCACCTGGGCCGCGACGACCGCGCGCGAGCCGCTGCGCCGCTGGACCTCCTCACCCGACCAGGTCATGCCGTCCACGGTAGCCAGTGGGAGAAGCAGACGACCCGTAGGCGGGTAGTCGCTCCTGCGAGCGACTCTCCGGGCGGACGTCCCGGAGCGCCTACGGGTCGGGTGACTGCTTGGTACTCGCCGGCGCGCCCGAGTGATCGGTCGGGACCGGCGCTCGGTGCGCTGCTAGCGAGCAGCCACCTCACATGTCCGACGGGTATTCATCTACGGACCACCTCCCTTCCTGTGTGCGTCCACGGTAGGTCGGTGTCGCGGTGCCGACAAGACATTTGTCCGCCGGCGCAGACCGAGCCGGCGGCGCGTCAGACCGGGCGGAACCACGCCGCGCCGTCGGCCGGCAGCAGCCTGTCCTCCACCGGCGCGCTGGCGAGCACGAGCTCGCCCGCCTCGCCCGGGACGGGAGCGGCGCCGTCCCCGCAGTTGAGGACGCACACGAGACCGTCGCCCCGCAGGAAGGCGAGCACGTCGTCGCCGGCGTCGAGCATCACGACGTCGTCCGCGAGGTCGTCGGTCACGGCGCGACGGGTCCGGAGCGCCTCGCGGTAGAAGCTCAGCGTGGAGGAGGGGTCGTCCTGCTGGTCCGCCACGCTCAGCCCGCTCCACGAGTCGGGCTGCGGCAGCCACGTCCGTCCCCCCTCGGGGCCGAAGCCGAACGGCGGCCGGTCGCCGGACCAGGGGATCGGCACCCGGCAGCCGTCCCGGCCGACGCCGCCGCCACGGAGGTACGTCGGGTCCTGCCGGTCCTCGGGGGCCACCTCCACCTCCTCGAGGCCGAGCTCCTCGCCCTGGTACAGGTACGCCCCGCCGGGCAGCGCGAGCATCGTGAGCAGGGCCGCCCTGGCGCGTGCGAGGCCGCGGGGCCCGCCGCCGTACCTCGTGACGTGGCGGACGACGTCGTGGTTGGAGAGCACCCAGGTGGCCGTGGCGCCGGCCAGGCCGACCGCGTGCAGGCTCTCGTCGACGACCTCACGGAACGCCCTCGCCGACCACGGCGCCTGCAGCCAGTGGAAGTTGAACGCCTGCTGCAGCTCGTCGGGGCGGATGTAGCGCGCCATCGACTCCGGCGTCGCAGTCCAGGCCTCGGCGATCGCCATCCGGTCGCCGTCGTACTCCTCGAGGATTCGGCGCCAGCGGCGGTAGACGTCGTGGACCTGGGGCTGGTCCCACATGGGAAAGCTGGTCGCGCCGAGGTTGCGGATCTCGTCGTCGTCGAGGTCGGCCATCTCCTGCGGCGTGTAGAGGCCGTGGGCGACGTCGATGCGGAAGCCGTCGACGCCGCGGTCGAGCCAGAAGCGCAGGATCGACTCGAACTCGTCCCCGACCGCGGGGTTCCACCAGTTCAGGTCCGGCTGGGTGGAGTCGAACATGTGGAGGTACCACTGGCCGTCGGAGACCCGGGTCCAGGCCGGACCGCCGAACACCGAGCGCCAGTTGTTCGGGGGCTCGGAGCCGTCCGGTCCGGTGCCGTCGCGGAAGACGTAGAGGTCGCGCTCGGGGCTGTCCGGCGCGGCGTGGAGGGCACGCTGGAACCACGCGTGCTCGACGGAGGTGTGGTTCGGGACCAGGTCGACGATCACCTTCAGACCGAGCCCGTGGGCCTTCTCCAGCATCGAGTCGAAGTCGTCGAGCGACCCGAACAGCCGGTCCACGTCGCGGTAGTCGGCGACGTCGTACCCGTGGTCGTTCTGCGGGGAGGTGTAGAACGGCGTGATCCACACCGCGTCGACGCCGAGGTCGGCGAGGTAGGGCAGCCGCTGCTCGATGCCGGTCATGTCGCCGACGCCGTCCCCGTCGGAGTCGGCGAAGCTGCGGATGTAGACCTGGTAGCACACGGAGTGCTTCCACCAGGGGGACGTGGCGGGCGTGGTGGCCCGAGGGACAGCAGAGGGGTTAGAGGCGATTTGCACGTTCCAATCCCAGGTGAGGGGACGGGGCCGTGTCAAACCGCTCAGCCGAAGGCGGCGGGGTCGACCGCGATCCAGGTGTGCCGCGCCCGGGCCACGATCCGGCCGTCGGAGTCGTAGATCGTGCTCGCGGTGAAGGTCTTGCGGCCCTCGGTCGACAGCTCAGCGCCGACCACGACGTGCCGCTCCCCGACCACGGGCAGCGCATCGACGCGGGCGGCGATCCGGCCCAGCACCATCGGGCGGCCCTCCAGGTCCGTCGTCCACCCGCCGACGCAGTCCAGGGCCGCCCAGGTCGTGGCGAGGTTCACCCGCTGGACCCCGGGGTCGAGCAGGTCGGAGGCCTCCGCGAGGCTCTCGTGCGGCACCCACACGGACGCGACCCGGCCGTCGCCGACGGGGCCGGGGAAGATCCGCAGCCCGTCGCCCTCGGCACGCTCCGGCCCACAGGCGAAGCAGCGCGGGAACGGGTGGCTGCGCAGCCCCGGGTAGTCCGCCATCACCTCGGCCGCCTGTTCCGAGGACACCTCGTCGACCGGGGAGAGCTCTTCGGCGGTGCACCGCGCCTCGGCGACCAGTGCGTCGCCGTCCAGGAGCTGCGCCGACGGCACGTCGTCGAGGTGCAGCACGGTCAGGTCGGTCTCGAGCGGTGGCGGCACCCGCAGGGTCACCTCGACCACCGGGCACTCCGGGTCGAGGTGGGGGTGGCCGGCGAGGCGCTCGGCGAGCAGGCCGGCGGTGTAGCCGCCGTTGCCCGAGCGGCTCGGGCCGCAGAAGCGGGCGGGGATCTGCAGGGCGCCGTCAGTGGCGGGCATCGTGCATCAGCTCTTCATCCGGTCGAGTCGTGCGAGCGCCTCACGGCGCTCCTCGGCGTGGTCGACCATGGGCGGCGGGTAGCCCTCGGGCAGTCCACCGGGCCGGGTCGAGGGGTCATGAATGTACGCCGTCTCGACGTCGGCGAGCTCGGCGACCCACCGGCGGACGTAGTGGCCGTCGGGGTCGAACCTCTTCCCCTGAGAGGTCGGGTTGAAGACCCGGAAGTACGGCGCCGCGTCGGTGCCGCAGCCGGCCACCCACTGCCAGCCGTGCTGGTTCGACGCGAGGTCCCCGTCGACGAGCCAGGTCATGAAGTGGCGTGCGCCGTGCTGCCACTCGAGGTGCAGGTCCTTGACCAGGAAGCTCGCCACGATCATCCGGACCCGGTTGTGCATCCATCCGGTGGCGCGGAGCTGGCGCATGCCCGCGTCGACGATCGGGAAGCCGGTGCGTCCCTCGGCCCAGGCGGCGAGAGCGTCGCCGGGCTCGTCGTACTCCATGTGCGCGTACTCGCCACGGAGGTACTCCCGTGCGGTCTCGGGGCATCGGTGCAGGACGTCGGCGTAGAACTCCCGCCAGGCGAGCTCGGTGCGGTACGTCGCCGCGCCCCTGCTGCGTCGGTGGCCGAGGTCGGCCAGCATCGTCCGGGGATGGATCTCGCCCCACTTGAGGTGGACCGACATGCGCGAGGTGCCGTCGAGGTCGGGGCGGTCGCGCGCCTCGTCGTACTCCCCGACGGCGTCGAGGAACTCCTGCCACCGCCGCCGGGCGGCCCCCTCGCCCGCCGGGGGCAGCGTGAGGCCCTCGGGGACCGGGGCGTCCGGGACGCCGTCGGAGGGGGCGTCGACCCAGGACTGGTTCCGGGACGGATGGTCGGCCGGTCCGCGCCAGCCGTGGTCGGCCCAGGCCCGGGCGTACGGCGTGAACACCTTGTACCCCCCGCCGCTGCCGTTCACGACCCGGCCGGGCGCCACGGCGTAGGGCGAGCCCGTGTGGCGCAGCTCGGCGTCCCGGCCGGCCAGCGCGCGTGCCACGGCCTCGTCGCGGCGGACGCCGTACGGCCCGAAGTCGGCCGAGACGTGCACCGACGTCGCTCCCACCTCGTCGGCGGCCCGGACGACCTCGCGCACCGGGTCCCCGCGCCGGACCACGAGCCGGCCGTCGAGGGACTCGTCGAGCGCAGCCAGGGAGGCGGCCAGGTAGGCGCGACGCGCAGGGCCGGAGGCGGTCCACAGGCGGGGGTCGACCACGAACAGCGGCAGCACCTCGGCGGGTCCGGCGCAGGCCTCGAGAAGGGCCGGGTTGTCCTCGAGGCGGAGGTCGCGGCGGAACCACATCACGGAGGGTGCGCTCATCGCGTCCACTGTGCCAGCCTCCGCGCCACTAGGACACAATGACCGGTGTGAGCGACCTCATCGACACCACGGAGATGTACCTGCGCACGGTCTTCGAGCTCCAGGAGGAGGGGATCGTGCCGTTGCGGGCGCGCATCGCCGAGCGCCTGCACCAGAGCGGCCCGACGGTGTCCCAGACCGTGGCGCGGATGGAGCGCGACGGCCTGCTGACCGTGGAGGGGGACCGTCACCTGCAGCTCACCCCGGAGGGTCTCCGGCTGGCCACCCGCGTCATGCGCAAGCACCGACTGGCCGAGCGGCTGCTCACCGACGTGATCGGGCTGGACTGGGAGCTGGTGCACGCCGAGGCGTGCCGGTGGGAGCACGTGATGTCGGAGACGGTCGAGCGCCGCCTCCTCGAGATCCTGGACCACCCCATCGAGTCGCCCTACGGCAACCCCATCCCCGGGCTCCACGAGCTCGGTGAGGTCGAGCAGGGTGAGGACTTCCGCCAGGACGTCGAGCCGCTCGCCGAGGTGGCGACCGACGGTGACCAGGTGCGTGTCCTGGTGCGTCGGATCAGCGAGCCGATCCAGACCGACGAGGCGCTCATGGCGGCGCTGCGCCGGGTCGGCGCGCTGCCCGACAAGGTCGTGACGGTGACCGAGGGCGCCGGCGGGATCCTCGTCGGCAGCGGGGGCGAGACGATGGAGATCGACCGCGAGGCCGCCTCGCACGTGTTCGTCCGCCGCCTCTGACTCGTAGACAGACATGCACAACCGCCGCGTCGGGGCGGGCTCAGGCTCGGCGCCGGCGCCGTGGACGAGTTGTGCATGTCGGCGTACGACGGCTCTGGTTGGATGGGGCGCATGGTGCGGGAGGGGCCACAGATCGACGTCGTCGGCCTGACCAAGACGTTCGGGGGACTGGTCGCGGTCGACGACCTCAGCTTCTCCGTGCGTCCTGGTGTCGTCACCGGCTTTCTCGGCCCCAACGGGTCCGGCAAGACCACCACGCTGCGGTGCGTGCTCGGCCTGCTCCACCCGACGTCGGGGAGCACGACGATCGGCGGGGTGCCCTACCGCGAGCTCGCGGACCCGGTCGGCACCGTCGGGGCGGCCCTGGAGGCCTCGAGCTTCCACCCCGGCCGGTCGGCCCGCGCGCACCTGGAGGTGATGGCGATCGGAGTCGGCATCGACACCGGCCGGGCGCGGCAGGTCCTGGACATGGTGGGCCTCGGCGAGGTGGCCGACAAGCGGGTCGGCGGGTTCAGCCTCGGCATGCGACAGCGGCTCGGCCTCGCCGCCGCCCTTCTCGGTGACCCGGAGGTGCTGGTCCTCGACGAGCCGGCGAACGGGCTCGACCCGGCCGGCATCGCCTGGCTCCGGGAGTTCCTGCGGGCCCTGGCCCGGGAGGGCCGCACGGTCCTGGTCGCCAGCCACGTGCTCAGCGAGGTGCAGCAGACCGTGGACGAGGTCGTCGTGCTCTCCCGCGGCCGGCTGGTGCGCCAGGGCACCCTCGAGCAGCTCGACAGCGGTCCGCGCGAGGTGCTCGTGCGGACGCCCCGGCCCGACCTCCTGCACGAGGCGCTGGCGGGCCGGCCGATGCAGGTCGTCGGCACCGACGCCGAGGGCCGGACCCGGGTGGTCGGGGGGTCGACCGCCGACGTGGGCCACGCGGCCTTCGAGGCGGGCGTCGAGCTGCACGAGCTCGTCGCGGAGCCGAGCCACCTGGAGCGTGTGTTCCTGGAGCTGACCGAGGGGGGAGCGGCGTGACGGCGCTGGTGCGGGCGGAGCTGAGGAAGGTCCTGTCGACCCGGCTGTGGTGGGGGCTGCTGATCGGTGCGCTCGCCTTCAGCGCCCTCCAGTCGGGCGTCACGGCGGCGTTCTCGGGAATGGAGGCGGGGCCGGTCCAGCCCGCGCTGCCCGGGCTGGACACCGCGGAGGCGGTGCGGTCGGTCTACCCGCTGTCGATGGTGACCGGGACCTACATGTTCGCGCTCGTGCTCGGCATCACCGGGATGACCGGGGAGTACCGGTACCAGACGATCACCTCGACGTTCCTGGTCTCCCCGAGACGGGCGCGGGTCGTCGTGGCGAAGGTCCTGGCCCACGCGCTCGTCGGCGCCGGGTTCGCCGTCGCCGGTCTGCTCACCGTGCTCGTCGTCGGGGGCACGGTGATGAGCCTGCGCGGCCACGGTCTCGGCCTCGATGCGGAGCGGTTGTGGCCGACGATGGGGCTGGCGGTCCTGGCGGTCGCGACGTGGACGGTCGTGGGCATCGGGGTGGGGACCCTGATCCGCAGCCAGATCGTGGCCATCGTGCTCGCCCTGCTGTTCACGTTCCTGATCGAGCCGCTGGTCTCGCTCGCCGCGGCGGCCGCCGGGTTGGACCAAGTGGCCCGGTGGCTGCCGGGCAACGCCTCGTCGGCGCTGATGGCGCCGGGCGACACGATGCTCGACTACCTCGACTGGTGGGCGGGGGGCCTGGTGCTGCTCGGCTACGGACTGGTGCTCGCCGGGCTCGGCGTGGTGCTGTCGGTGCGCCGCGACGTCTCCTGAACGGGCGTCCCGGCGGTCCAGGCGGTCCCGGCGGTCCCGGTGAGCGCCGCGGTGAGCGTGCTGAGGAAAGGCGCGCAGCCCGCGTCGACCTTGTACGTCGCCAGCTCGTCGCCGCGGGTGGTGCCCTGGTTCACGATCACGACCGGGATGCCCTGCTTGGCGGCGTGCCGCACGAAGCGGAACCCCGAGAGCACGGTCAGCGAGGAGCCCGCGACGAGGAGTGCCCCGGCCGACTCGACGGCGTCGAAGCAGCGCTGCACCCGGTCCTTGGGGACGCTCTCGCCGAAGAACACCACGTCGGGCTTCAGCAGGCCGCCGCAGCGTTCGCACGTCGGGACGACGAACCCGGAGGTGGTGTCCAGCTCCACGTCACCGTCGGGCCGCACCACGACGTCGACGTGCCGCTGGGCCCAGCCGGGGTTCGCCCCCTCCATCCGCTGCTGGAGCCCAGCGCGGCTGCTGCGATCACCGCAGGCCAGGCACCGCACGTCGGCGATCCGCCCGTGCAGGGCGCAGAGGGCGCGGCTGCCGGCCCGCTCATGGAGGCCGTCGACGTTCTGGGTGATCAGCAGCGGGACGTGACCGGCGGCCTCGAGACGCGCGAGGGCGTGGTGGGAGATGTTCGGCTCGGCGTGCCGCATCCGGGACCAGCCGAGATAGGAACGGGCCCAGTACCTCTGCCGGGCCGGCTCACCCGAGACGAACTCCTGGTAGGTCATCGGGGCGCGCACCCGGGCACCCGGGCCGCGGTAGTCGGGGATCCCCGAGTCCGTGCTCACCCCCGCACCGGTGAGCACGGCGAAACGCCTCGTCGCGAGCAGGTGCAGGGCGGGTTCCACGTCCCCAGCCTACGGAATCGGCTCGGGCGGGGGCCGCGACGAAGTCGGCGAATCGGCGCCCCGCGCGTCCGGAGGGCCCTACCCTGACGCCATGCGTGCAGAGTGGGTCCCCGTGTCGGCGGCTGCCCTGGTGACCGGGGTCATGTCGCTCGTGCTGGCCCAGATGCTCAACCCCGGCGGACCGGGGGACTCCCTGGCGTCCCAGTTCCTCGCCGCGGGGGACGACGCCGGCCGGTGGCTCGCGATGAGCGTCCTCTTCTTCATCGGGGCCACGCTCCTGGTGCTCGGCACTCCGGCGGTCACGACGCTCTTCGAGGAACGGCGGGGTCGCGGTCTCGGGCTGCTGGGCTCGGCGGTCTTCGTGGTCGGCTGCGTCGGGGTCGGCGGGATCGCTGCGCTGATGCTGATGTTCCGCGCCCTCGCCCTGCAGGACTACGAGGGCGGCACCATCCCCGGGGAGAACGTGGACCTGGTGGTCCAGGCCGTCGAGGAGGGGAGTCTGGCCCTGGCGGTGATGGCGTGGAGCTCTGCGTTCATGCTCGGTGTGGTGCTGATCGCGCTGGGCCTCCTGCGCGGGAGGCGGGTGCCCCGGTGGGTGCCGCTGATGCTGCTCGGCTTCGTCGCCGTGCAGCTGCTCACGCCGCTCTTCGAGGGCCAGACTCTGGTCCGGGTGATGGCGTCGACGGGCCTGCTGATCCTCGCCGCGGGCTTCACCGGGGTGGCGACGAACGCCGCGTCCCCCCGTAGCCACGTGCCCGTGACGCACTCACTGGTCCGGGGCTGACGGTCCGGTGACGCCGGGTCAGCGGCGGCTGACGCTCTCGCAGGAGCGGGTCCGGTCCGCCCGGTCGACCCAGGCGTAGTCGCCGCCCGGGCCGCAGTTGACGAGGTCGGCCCCGGGGCCGGCGTACAGCCTGTCCTGCGCGCCGCCGCCGTAGAGCCTGTCGTCGCCGTCACCACCGAACAACGTGTCGCGACCGTCGGCGCTCACCAGCAGGTCGGCCCCCGACATGCCGTGCACGTAGTCGTGGCCGGCGCCGCCGCGCAGCCAGTCGTTGCCGTCGCCCCCGTGGATCCGGTCCTGGTCCTGCGCGCCGTTGGCGAAGTCCGGGCCCGCGCCGAGGCGGACCACGTCGTTGCCGGCGTCGGCCAGCACCGCCATCGCGACGGTCGCCGGCAACGACGAGCCGTCGGTGTAGTCGTTCCCGAGACGAGGCCAGACCTCGAGCAGCAGCGGCTCGCTCTCGGTGACACCCTGCGGCATCGTGCAGACGGCGGCGACCCCGACGGACGTCGCGCGCGGGCTGCACCCGGCGCCCAGGCTGCGGAAGCTCGCGGTGCCGGAGTCCACGAAGTACAGGCCCTCGGCGGTGAGGGTGACCACCAGGTGACCGTCCTGCTGACCGGACCGGTAGCGGTAGCCGTGCTCGGTGCGGTCGATCATCGCCCTGTTCTTCAGGGGGATCACGCCGGTCCCGTCGAGGCCACCGCCGTCGCCCATCAGCTCGGTGGGGAAGTCGTAGGGCGGTCCGTAGGTGGTCTCGGCCTGGGCGACGTACGGGGTCCCGGCGACCCCGAGGGCCAGGGCAGCGCTGACGAGCAGGGTACGTCGAAGCACGAGAGCCTCCCAGAAGGTGCCGAACCCGGACAGTTTACGAGAACCGGGCACCCGTCAGGGCTCGATCAGCGGAACGAACGAGTACCACCCCGCGTGCCGTACCTCCGGCTCACCGTCTCGGCGGCGCACGACCGTCATCCGGCCGCGGACCGGCACCACGAGCAGCCCGTCCTCGACGAGCTGCTCCACGAGCTGGGCGGGGACCCGGCTGGCCTCCGCCGACACCAGGACACGGTCGTACGGCGCCGTCTCCGGTGCGCCGAGGACGTCCGGCCGGGCCTGCTCGATCCGGGCCCACGGCATCGCGTAGCCGGCGAGGTGCTCCTGCCCCATGGTGACCAGCTCGGGCACGATCTCCACGCCCACCACCTCGCCCTCGGGGCCGACCAGGTCGCCGAGCAGCGCGGTGGTCCACCCGGACCCGCAGCCCACGTCGAGCACCCGGTGACCCGGGGAGACCGCGAGCAGGTCGAGCATCGCCCGCACCGTGCTGGGCTGGCTGTTGGTCTGACCGTGGCCGATCGGAACGGCGGCGTCCTCACCGGCGAAGCCGGCCATCCGGCCCGGGAGGAAGTCGGCGCGGTGGACCCTCTCGAACGCCGCGCGGACCCGGTCGGGGCCGGCCATGGCTCAGGCGTACCTCGCCGCGGCCCGCTCGCGGGCCCGGGCGGCCTCGACCTCGCGGTCGCGCGGTGGCGCCGTGGTGGTCAGGCCGTCGAGCAGGCGCTGGGTGGCCTCGGCGACCTCGCGCACCGCCCGGTCGAACGCCTCCTGGTTTGCGCGCGAGGGCCGGGTGCTGCCGCTGACCTTGCGGACGTACTGCACGGCGGCGGCCTGCACCTCCTCGGAGGTCGCGGGAGGCTCGAAGTTGTGCAGGGTGCGGATGTTGCGGCACATGCCGGTGAGCCTACGGCGATCACGCGCCGGGGTCACGGGGTCACCAGGCGCACCTTGCCCCGCGCGACCAGGGCCACCCGCTCCTCGTCGAGGGGGAGGGTGCGGACGACGGTGCTGTTCCAGCCGCCCACGTGGATGTCCCGCAGCCGGGTGAGCTCGCCGCCCTCCCCGATCCGCATCGCCACGACCCGGACCCCGTCCCGCCAGTCGTCGACGGTGGCCAGCACGGTCCGGCTCCCCGGGAGGTAGGTGAGCGCGCGCGGGTCGTAGGACGCGACGAAGTCGGTCTCGGGCCCGACGGTCTCGACGTCCACCCGCCGCGGGGAGCCGAGGTCACGCAGGTCGAACACCGCGGCCTGGGCCCCGCGCGTGCGGCCGCCGCGGGAGGCGTCCTGCCCCAGCCCGAGCACGAGGTCGTCGCCGATCGGGTGGAGGTAGGCCGAGAAGCCCGGGATCTTCAGCTCGCCCAGCACCTGCGGGTCCTCGGGGTCGGAGAGGTCGACCGTGTAGAGGGGGTCGACCTGGCGGAAGGTCACGACGACGGCCAGGTCGCCGAACCAGCGGACGGACTGGATCTGCTCCCGGATCCCCATCGCACCGACGCGGCCGATCTCCGCGAGCCGGTCGCCGTGTTCGCGGAGCACGACCACGGCGTTCTCGTCGGGGTCCCAGGCGTCCTTGCCCAGGGCGGTGGCGACGCGGAGGTCGCCGTCGTACTCGCTCATCGACCAGCGGTCACGCACCGTGCCTGGGACCGTCCCCGAGGCCACGTAGCGGGTTTCTGCGCCGTCGAGGGCGAAGGAGTGCACGTCGCTGCCGCGGCGGTAGGTCGTGGCCAGGTACATCCGCTCGGTCGAGGAGTAGACGAGGTCGCTGCTGGTGGTGACCGCGGTGCTGCGCCGCTCCTCCGGGTCGGCCGGGTCGAAGGAGACCACGCTCATCGTCCCGTAGCCGGAGGCCTTGTCCGGGTGGCGCACGTCGGCGCACTCGAGCAGCGGGGCCGGGTCGCCGTCGCGCTCCACGGTCGGCAGCCAGGCCTCGATGTCGCTCTCCTGGACGCGCCTACGGTTCTCGGCGCGTGCCTCGGCCCGGGTGCGACCGCGGCGTGGCACGACGAAGTCGATGGCGGGTGAGGGGGTCGTGAGCACGACCCGGACCACGCCGTCGTGCTCGCGGGCGGCGACGAGGTCTCCGGAGTAGGCCGCGTCGTCTGCGATCCGCGGGGAGCCCGGGTCGCTCACGTCGACGACGAGCACGCGCGTGGTGCCCGCGTCGTACCCCCCGACGGGGCCGATCCTCGAGTCCATGGCGATGGGCCCGTCGTGCCAGGCGGTGCCCAGGACCACCAGCCGGTCGCCGACCAGGAGCAGCTCCGCGTCGGAGAGCCCTCGGGGCAGCTTCAGCCGGGACAGCACCCGGGGCACGTCGCCCGAGACGTCGGTGAGCACGACACTGTGTCGGTCGCTCCAGCCACCCGTCACGTGCGCGACCAGCTCACCGTCGGTCTTCGCGGTGTCCGGCTCGTCGACGCCGGCCTCCTGGACGTTGGTGCCGGTCGGCCCGCTGCTCACGGCGGTGTCGGTCGAGGAGTCCCGGTCGACCCTGCCGGCCGTGGGAAGGGCCTGCTCCGCGGCCAGGACGACCCGGCCGCCCAGACCCCAGGCCGTGACGTGCGGCAGGGTCGCGTCGACGTACCACTGCCGCAGCTCCTCGCAGTCGGCGAAGCCGTCGAGGGTCGCCGCCGCGGCGGGGGTGCCGAGCAGGGGAGCCAGGCGGCCGGTCCCGGGTCCGGGAGCCGGGGCCACGAGGCCCGTGGCGAGGGTGGTCGCCGCGACCGCAGCGGTCGCGCCGATGCCGAGGACGGTCCAACGCGGTGGTCTCATGTGTGGTGGGACGCACGTTGCCACCGGCCGGTTCCACCGCCACAGTGGTGGCCCATGATCCAGGCCGACCGCAGCTACGACCTCGTCCTCCTCGGCGCCACCGGCTTCACCGGTGGCCTGACCGCGGAGTACCTCGCCCGCAACGCGCCTGCAGGCTGCCAGTGGGCGCTCGCCGGACGCGACCAGGAGCGCCTCGAGGGCGTGCGGTCCCGGCTCGCCGCGGTCGACCCGGAGCTGAAGAACCTCGACCTGCTGCACGCCGACGTCGGTGACCCGTCCTCCCTGGCGGAGGTGGCCTCGTCCACGCGGGTGCTCATCACCACCGTCGGCCCCTACATCGAGTACGGCGAGCCGGTGGTCGCCGCGTGCGCCGAGGCAGGCACCGACTACGTGGACCTGACCGGCGAGCCGGAGTTCGTGGACCGCATGTACCTCGCCCACCACAACCGCGCCGTGGAGACCGGCGCGCGGATCGTGCACGCCTGCGGCTTCGACTCCGTCCCGCACGACCTCGGCACGTGGTTCACGGTGCAGCAGCTGCCCGAGGGCGTCCCGCTGCGGGTCCGCGGGATGCTCCGGGCCGGAGGTCGGCTGTCGGGTGGCACCTTCGCCTCCGCGCTGACGGCGTTCTCGCGGGGCGTCCAGATGAGGGAGGCGTCGGCCGCACGCCGCAGGGCGGAGGGTCGGCCCCAGGGGCGCAGGGTGCGCGCGTCGGCCCGCCGTCCCCACCGTGACGCCGCGACGGGGTGGTGGCTGGTGCCGCTGCCCACGATCGACCCGCTCGTGGTGAAGCGCTCCGCGGCTGCCCTGGAGAGGTACGGCCCGGACTTCGAGTACGCCCACTACGCCGCCGTGAAGCAGCTGCCCGTGGTCGCGGCAGGGGTCGCCGGGGTGGCCGGGCTCGCTGCCGCGGCCCAGGTGCCGCCGCTGCGCCGGCTGCTCATGCGGGCGGTCCCGCAGGGGGAGGGACCGAGCGAGGAGCGGCGGGCCCGGTCGTGGTTCCGCGTGCGGTTCGTGGGGGAGGGCGGCGGACGCCGGGTGGTGACGGAGGTCTCGGGCGGCGACCCCGGCTACGGCGAGACCGCGAAGATGCTCGCGGAGTCGGCGCTGTGCCTGGCCTTCGACGACAACCCTCCCACTGCGGGCAGCGTGACGACCGCGACGGCCATGGCAGAGAACCTCGTCGGCCGGCTGCGCCGGGCCGGGATCGGCTTCGAGGTGCTCGACGCCTGAGGGTCGGGTGCGGATTGCCCCGTAAAGTGGCATCTCGATGCCCTGGTCCTACCGTCCCGCCCTCGACGGACTGCGCACCGTCGCGGTCTACCTCGTGCTGCTCTTCCACACCGGGCTGGCCGCCGCCGGTGGCGGGTTCATCGGGGTGGACCTGTTCTTCGTGCTCTCGGGCTTCCTGGTCTCCAACGTCATCCTGAGCGAGGTGGACCGGAGCGGGTCCCTGCGCCTGGGGCGGTTCTACGCACGGCGGGTGCGCCGGCTCCTGCCGGCCGCGGTGGTGGTGGTCGCGGCGACCAGTGCGGCGTTCGTGCTGGTGTCCTCGGTCACCCGGCGCCTGCCGCTCGTCGGCGACGCCCAGAGTGCGCTGCTCTACGTGGCGAACTGGCGCTTCCTCGCGTCGTCGGAGGACTACTTCGCGGCGAACGTCGAGGAGAGCCCGTTCCTGCACTTCTGGTCGCTGGCGATCGAGGAGCAGTTCTACGTCGTCTTCCCCGTGCTCCTGCTGCTGCTCAGCCGGGCGACGAGGCGGTGGGCCTGGGCCACCCTGGCCGGCCTCGGCGCCTTCTTCGTGCTGTCGCTGGGCCTCCAGCTGTACTGGGCGCAGGTCGACAGCAACCACGCCTACTACGGCACGGACGCCCGCCTCTACCAGCTGCTGGCCGGCGCGCTCCTCGCCGTCGTGCTGCGCACCTGGCACGTCCGGCTCGGGCCCGGACGGACCGAGGCGCTCGCCGCCGGTGGCCTGGTCGCGATGCTCGTGCTCGGTAGCGGGCTGCTGCCGATGACCCCCTCCTGGCGAGGGATCGCGGCGACGGTCGCGTCGGTCGCGGTCGTGGCCGGGCTCAGCCTGCGGGAGGACGGCGTGGTCGCGGGCCTGCTGTCGCGCCGCGTGCCGGTCTTCCTCGGCAAGATCTCCTACGGCACCTACCTGTGGCACTGGCCCGTGATCCTCGTGTTGGAGGAGGTCCTGGTCGTCGGGCCGGAGGTCGTCGCCGTGCTCGCGCTCGCAGTGAGCACCGGCCTGGCCGCGGTCTCCTACGAGGTGTTGGAGATGCCTGTCCGGCGGGCCAGGCCGCTGGACCGGTTCACCTGGAACACCGCGACCGTCGGCGTCGCCACCAGCGCACTCGTCGCCGTCACCGTCGTCCCCTGGCTGCTCGAGCAGGACCGGAAGCCGGCCCTGGCAGCTGTGGGCGAGCCCGCGGTGGCCGCGCCGCAGGAGGCATCGGAGACCCGGCTGCCTCCGGACGTCGACTGGGAGGCGGTGAGCAACGACATCGGGGGGGTCGGGTCCTGCAGTGCCGACGACCCGGAGGCCTGCACGGTCGCCGAGGGGTCCGGGCCTCACCTGCTGGTCGTGGGCGACAGCCAGGCGCAGATGCTCGAGCCGATGTTCCGGAGGATCGCGCGCGAGCGTGACCTGACCCTGTCGTTGAACATCGTCCCGGGCTGCCTGTGGCAGGAGGGGCTGACGAACCTCAAGTCCGCCGAGGAGACCGCGAAGACCTGCGACGAGGGGCGCGTCGGCTGGTACGACGAGGCGCTCCCGGTGCTGGCCCCCGACGTGGTGGTGCTCGTCGCCCGCCCCCGCGACGACGAGTCCTGGGGTGAGGCGGTGGTGCGTCGTGACGGTGCGGACCTCCCGCTGGAGGAGTCCGTCGTCGAGTCCTCGCAGGAGACCCTGGACAAGATCACCGCCTCGGGCGCCCGCGTCGTGGTCGTGGAGCGGTTGATCATGCCCGAGACGTTCGAGCCCACCGAGTGTCTCAGCACGACGGAGGACCCGGCGCGGTGCGCGGTCCCGGTGCCGCTGGGGACGTCGCCCACGGACGCCTTCGCCGTCGCCGCTGCCGCTGGGGACGACACCGTGGACACCGTCGACCTGAACCCCGCCTTCTGCCCGACCGCGCCGATGTGCCAGCCGGTGGTGGACGGCGAGATCGTGTGGCGCGACGACCACCACGTCACCGCGAGGTTCGCGGAGGCCCGCTGGCGCCAGGTCTGGCGGCTGCTGTACCGCACGGAGGCGTTCTCGGACGAGGGGTGACCCGGGGCGGGCCGACCGTGGCAGACTCCCGGGGCATGGCACAGCCGACGCTCGAGGTCCTCAGTCGCACGCCGTCCCGGCCCAGCGACCGGCCGCCGCTGCTGCTCGTGCACGGCCTCGGGCACGCCGCCTGGTGCTGGGAGAACTGGCTCGACGCGGCCGCCGAGGCGGGCTACCCGGCCCATGCCGTGTCGCTGCGCGGGCACGGTGGCTCCGGCGGCACGCTGCGCGGCTCCACGCTCGGCGACTACGCCGACGACGTCGTGCGCACCGCGGCGACCCTGCCGGAGCGCCCGGTCCTGGTCGGGCACAGCATGGGTGGGCTGGTGGCCCAGATGGTGCTCGGCCGCTACCCGGCACGCGCGGGTGTGCTGGTGGCTCCGGTCCCGGCCCGTCCGGCGGTGGGCTCGCTGCTGTCGGTGGCACGTCAGCACCCCACGGATGCCCTGCGCCTCGTGGCCTTCTCGTCGTTGCCGCTGCGGCCGTCCTACCTCTTCGAGCGGCTCGACCCACCGACCGCGCAGGCGTACAGCGACCGGACCGGGGCGGAGTCCCCGCTCGCGCAGTACCAGCTGCTGCTCCACCGGCCGCCACGCCGCCCGCTCGGCGACGCACCGGTGCTCGTCCTGGGCACGCCCGAGGACCGCCTTGTGCCGGTCGCGGACGTGCGGGCGACGGCGCGGAGGTACGACGCGCAGCTGGAGGAGTTCCCCGGCATGGGGCACGACCTGATGCTCGACGAGGGGTGGGACAAGGTCTTCGACGTCATGGACCGCTGGCTCGCGGCGTTGGACTGACCCGGACCGGGGTACGGCTCTGTGGTGGCCACGATCCGGATCGGCATCTCCGGGTGGAGCTACCCCGGCTGGCGGGGTGGCTTCTACCCGAAGGGCCTGGTGCAGCGGCGGGAGCTGGCCTACGCCGCCGAACGGTTGACCTCGATCGAGATCAACGGGTCGTTCTACTCGCTGCAGCGGCCGAGCAGCTACGCCGCCTGGCGTGCCGAGACCCCCGACGACTTCGTCTTCGCCGTCAAGGGCGGCCGGTTCATCACCCACCTGAAGAAGCTGGCCGGCGTGGAGACCGCCCTCGCCAACTTCTTCGCCTCCGGGGTCCTGGCGCTCGGGCCCAAGCTGGGGCCGGTCCTGTGGCAGCTGCCGCCGACGCTCGGGTACGACGCGGACCGGCTCGCCGCCTTCTTCGACCAGCTGCCCCGCACGACCTCTGCGGCGGCGGAGCTCGCGGCGCGCCACGACGAGAAGGTGCCCGACGACCGCGCGCTCACCGTCGCGGAGGGCGACCGGCCCATCCGGCACGCGCTGGAGGTGCGGCACCACAGCTTCGCGACGCGTGAGGCGGTCGACCTGCTCCGGGCGCACGACGTCGCCTTCGTGGTCGCCGACACCGCGGGCCGGTGGCCGCTGGTCGAGGAGGTCACCAGCGACCACATGTACGTCCGGCTGCACGGCGACACCGAGCTGTACGCCAGCGGCTACACGGCCGAGGCGCTCGACCGGTGGGCGCAGAAGGTGTGCCGGTGGGCCGACGAGGGCCTGGATGTGCACGTCTACCTCGACAACGACGCCAAGGGCTACGCACCCCACGACGCGATGGCGCTGCTCGAACGGGTCACCGGGCGGCGGCCCGCGCCCTCGGGGCTCTAGGGTCTCCCGCGTGGAGCTGATGCGCGGACCGTTGCCCGGAGAGGACCAGGCCCTGGAGATGGCGCTGGCCCAGTCGATGATGCGGCGGGTCGCTCGTGGCGAGGCCGGAGAGATGGTGCGGGTCTACCGGCCCACCGCCGCAGCGGTCGCCTTCGGTCGACGCGACGTGCGGCTGCCCGGCTTCGGCGAGGCCGCGGACGCCGTACGACGGGCGGGCTTCGAGCCGTGCGTGCGGGCGCCGGGCGGTCGGGCGGTGGCCTACACCCGCGACGCGCTCGTGGTGGACCACGTCGCGCCCGACCCCGAGTGGCCGTCGGGACTCGAGGGGCGGTTCGACGAGTTCGGCGCCCTGTGGACCGGGGTGCTCGGCGGCCTCGGGGTCGATGCCCGGGTCGGCGAGGTGCCGGGTGAGTACTGCCCAGGCTCGCACAGCGTCAACGCCCGCGGGCGGGTCAAGCTCGTGGGGACGGCGCAGCGGATGGTGCGGGGTGCCTGGCTGTTCAGCGCGGTGCTGGTGCTCGACGGCGCCGGGGTGCTGCGGCCGTTGCTGCGAGAGGTGTACGACGCCCTCGACCTGCCGTTCGACGACGCCTCGGTCGGGTCCTGGGCCGAGGAGGCGCCCGGAGTTGCGGCGGACGAGGTCGAGGCGGCGCTGCTGGCGGCATACGACGAGCGCTTCGGGCTCGACCCGGCCGAGCTGCCGGCGTCGCTGGTCGACGAGGCGCGTGCGCTGGTGGGGGACCACCGGGTCTGAGCCGGCGCTCGTCACGTGCTGGTCGTGCCCGGTCGCAGCCAGGCGGTCCACCGCTCGATGGCGACGTACCCCATGTGCTCGTAGACCGGCCGCCCGTCGTCACTCGCCACCAGCACGGCCGGCAGGGACGGATCGGCGAGGGTGGCCGCCCAGGTGACCCCCGCGCCGGCTCCGCGTCCCCGGGCGCTGGCCAGCGCGGCGACGTACTCGACGAGGACCAGGCCGGCATGGACGTGGGCCGCCGCCACGGAAGCAGGCTCTCCGTCCGCGTAGCCGAGCCACAACCGGGTGGGCCCGCCCAGGATGCCCGGCGCGAACAGGTCGCCGGGTGACAGAGGCTCGAGGTCGGGCATCGGGTAGCCGTCCACCAGCACGCGCTCCGCGATCGCGAGCTCGGCGTCGGTCCTCACCTCCCGGACCTCCACCCCCTCCGGCTTCGGCATACCGCCCGGGCTCGGGAAGCGGACCATCAGCGGCGGGTGGCCCAGGAGGACGAGCCCCTGCCCGGTCAGGTCGGGGGTCGGCCAGGCACTCAGCAGTAAGTAGGGCACGGACGGCGGGATGACGTCGTCGACCTCGACGAGGAGGCCGGGGTCGTCCAGAGGCTGGAGTAGCACGACGGGGTTGGTCAGCGCGCCGCGGTCGCCGAGATGAGCGCCGGCCCATCGGTCGGTCCTGCGGTGGGGACGGTCGAGCGCGGTCGCGAGGTCCAGCGGCCAGGAGGCGTGGACGAGGACGGCCCGGCGGACCAGCGTGTCGTCTGCGGGGAGGTCGGGCTCCCAGCCGTCGGTGAGGTGCTCGTCAGGGGGAGGGACGATCGACTCGGCCATCTCACGATGGTGCTCTCTCGGGCGGGCGGAGGCCATGGCCCGGTCAGGCGGGGTATGCGGTCGGACGGCTTGTCCTGAGGGGCGGATCGTACTGGCAGCGGGTCGTGCGCTCAGGCGGCTGGGGCGGTCTCGAGGTAGCGGCGGAAGTGGGTGAGGGAGGGGCTTTCATCGGTGTCGATGGCGGTGTGGAGGACCTGGCCGAGCGGATCGGGGGCTCCGGCCGCCTCGGCAGTCGGGGCCGCCTCGGCCGCCTCGGCCGGTGCGGGGGTGTGGGGTGTGGGGCGGGCGGCTGCGTGGAGGCGGTCGGTGGCGGGTGCGGTGAGCTGTCGGGTGCCAGTGTTGTCGACGTAGTAGATGGCGCCGTGGGGGGTGCGCCAGAGGTAGACGCCGGGGAAGGGTTGGGCGAGCTTCCAGCCGCGGCCGTGGGTCTTGACGCGGTGGTGGTAGCCGGTCATGCCGCCGAGGTTGTGCAGTCCGGTCTGCCCGGGTGTGGGTTTCCCGCCGCCGGTGTCGTCGGTGGTGTCGTCGCCGGTGCCGTCGGGGGTGGGGTGGTAGGCGATGGTGTGGTCTTTCTGTTTGCCGCGGGTGGTGTTGACGCCGTAGGGGAAGACGTCGTAGGGGGTGCGGAGGTGGAGTGCTTCGGCCATGGATCGGGGGATCTCGTAGGCGTCGGCGGGTGAGATGGTCTCGGGGTCGATGACGGGTCTGACGGTGAACCGGGCGTGGGGGCCGAGGATGTGGCGCAGGTAGTCGCTGGTGATCGGGCCTTCGCCCTCCCAGCGGAGGACGCCGGGGCCGCGGGCGAGGGTTTCGGCGTGGGCGTGGAGGTAGAGGGTGACGGTGGGCAGCATCGAGGCGGGGTCGAGCTGGAACCCGCCGCCGCGGCAGGGGCAGGGTGGGGGCTGGTCGGGCCGGAAGGGCGTGAAGAACGGTTTCAGCGCCTGGTCGGGATCCGGCTGCGTTGACGGACCTGGCGGCTGCCCTGTTGACGGGCCTGGTGACTGCCCCGGTGGTGCCTGTTGTTGGGCAGAGGTCTCCCCGGGTACGCGGCTCCCACGGGTGTCATCGGTGGTCCCGGCGGTGGCGATGCGGGCATCTGTTCCGGGATCGGCTGTTCCCGCGTAGGCGGGTGACTCGCGGTCGGGCTCGTCGTCGCTCGGGCGGTCACCCGGTTCGCCGTCATGTGGTGCCGGGTCGGCCCGGCGGTCTGCTTCGCCGACACCGTCGGGAAGGTCGAGGTCGAGCTCGTCGTCCCAGTCCGGGGGTGGTGGGGGCGGGGGAGCGTTGGGTCGTCCGGTCGAGGTCCCGCCTGCCGGGTCGGACGCGGGCACGTCGTCGGCCGGGTCGGGACGGTCGTTGCCCGGGTCGTCGGGACGGGTGGTGTCGGTGCCGATTTCGTCGTCGGTGGGGCCGTGGAGGGCTTGGAGAAGGGCGACGGCTTGGGTGGGGTTGGCGAGGAGGAGGACGGCTTTGCTGCGGCGTTGTTCGAGGGGGTCGGTGTCGCCGAGGTGGGCGAGGGCGTCGGCGTAGTAGGCGATGGTGGCGTCGATGCGGGTCATCTGGGCGGCGCCGGTGCGGACGTAGAGGGTCTTCTGTCCGTGGTCGTTGGTCTGGCCGACGCGGGCGTACTCCTCGGTGCGGGCTCGGTGTTCGCGGGCGGCGGCGGTGATCGGGTCGGCGGCGACGACGAGACCGTCGAGGCGGTCGAGGAACCGGGTGAAGGGAAGGCGGCCGTCGGCGTAGCCGGTGATGTGTTCGTCGACGGTGCCGGCCGCGGCGGGGGTGAGGTCGCGGGTGGCCTGGGCGACCTTTCGGGCCAGGGCGGCGATCACGGTGCCGTGGTCGAGTCCGCGCCACAGGCGGGGCAGGCGGTGGCGGATGTCGAGGGCGTCGGCCATCAGCCGGCGCGTGGACCAGGTGGTCATCGCCAGGGCGGTGGCGGCTTCGGCGACGGCGAACTCCCAGACCAGGGGGGTGCCGTCCCCGCCGAGGCGGACGGGCTGCTCGCGGCCGGCGAGGCCGATGACCAGCTCCCCGGCGCGGGAGTCGACGTCGTAGATGTCGGCGAGCTGGGTGGCGACCAGGAGGATGTCGCGTTCGGCGGCGTCACGGGTGCTGCGGAGCTGGTCGAACGCGGCCAGGCACCCGCCCGCATCCAGCTCGTCGACCTCGATCACCAATGCCATGAGAAGACACTAGAAGAGACCACCGACACTCTCCGGAACCCCGAGAACCCCTTGTGCACAACGGGATCAGGTCCGTGGTCCGTCCCGCGGTCAGTACGGCCCCGGTCCCCGATGGGCGTCGTGCCCGAGGTGCTGGCCGGCGTGGCTCTCGAGGCCGTCGGAGTCGTCGGTCACGACCTCGTGGGTCACAGTCTCGTGCACCGTCGCCGCGCCCGTCGTACCGGCGGGCCCGTGCTCGACGTGCCGGACGACCCGCTCAGCGCGCTTCTCCCGCCGGGCATAGGCCATGATCGCCGCACCGGCCAACATGAAGATGAGCCCCACCGTCTGCACGTCGAGGACGTTGGTGTCCTTGCGGACCGCGAACGCCAGGATCGCGCCGACGATGACGAGGATGATGCCTGGTGCCACGAAGAGCCTCTCTCTCGGACAGGTCACGCAAGCTGTGGTGCGGACGGTTCGACCTCAAGAGGTGCCCACGGAGGGGCGACGAGAAACGCGGTCAACCGTCGCTGGGCGCAAGCCCCACGGGAGGTTCCATCCTCGGCGCAGGAACGGTCCGCCGACCGGAACAGCTTCTGACCTGGACTGAAAAGTGCCCCCGGCAGGATTCGAACCTGCGACGCACGGTTTAGGAAACCGACGCTCTATCCCCTGAGCTACGAGGGCGGCCCACGGAAGGAGACCCGAGACCTCGGGCGTCCGCCGTGCTGCGGCAAGGATAGTCCAGGGTCAGCGAGCGCTTGCGAGCCACCGTCCTGACCGCCCCGCCGGCTGAGAAGATGCCGGCGCGGCACCTCCACCACTGCCTGGACCGGGTGGTTCCTGCGCCTACGCCGTGCGCGCCGCGGCTGAGCGGCCGCCGCGGCCGGTGCGTCCCGGCCGCCGCGGAGCACGCAGCACGACGACGTACGACGCGACCGCGACGGCGATCATGCCCAGCCACACCGCCACCTCGTACTGCGCGGGGTAGAGCACGTCGCGCAGGTAGTAGGCGGTGAAGCTGTCGTCGTACGGCGTCCGCCCGGCCTGCACGAGCAGCCATTTCTCCAAAGCCGTCAGCGGGCAGCCGATCGGGGTCACCGTCACCACGACCGACCAGATCGTGGAGATGACGTGCGGCGCCAGCCACAGCAGGCTGCGCAGCCCGAGGAACCCGCCGACCGTCGCGTAGACGAGGTACGCCAGGTGCACGAGCACGACGATGCCCGCGGCGAGCAGGGCTGCCATGTGCTGACCGTACGGGGCACGGACGACCTCGCACATGGGTCGAACGACTCATGTCGGACCACCTCCTCGGGCTACTCCCGGAGGGGTCACACGACTCAGGCGCCGGGACCCGCTTCGTCGCTTCAATGAATGTCGTGACCCTGCTGAGGTCCCCGGTGCCCCCTGCCGTGGGTGCGGAGGCCGGCGGGACGAGACCCCGACCGGTCCTGCTGTGGGTGTGCCTCGCGGTGGTGCTGGTGCGGGCGACGTACGTCCTCCAGCCACTGCGCAGCGACGAGGGCGGCTACCTCCTCGCCGCGCGCCAGTGGCACTCCTCCGGCGAGTTCCTGTACGGCGACTACTACGTCGACCGGCCCCCGCTGTTGATGCTGATCTTCCGGGTTGCCGCCCTCACCGACTGGGACCCGATGATCCGGGTCCTCGCGATCCCGTTCGCGCTCCTGGCCGTGGTCGCCGGCTGGTCGGCCGGGCAGGTGCTCGGCGGCCGCACCGGGGCGATCTGGGCCGCGGTGACGGCGGGTGCCCTCATGTCCACCCCGGCGCTGGCCGCCGACCAGGCCGATGGGGAGCTCTTCGCCGCGGCGCTGGTCCTGGCCGCCCTGGCCCTCGCGCTCCGCGCCTGGGAGGGACGCGGGCCGGCGAGACTGTGGCACGCCGTGGGGGCCGGGGTGCTCGCCGGCGCGGCGCCCCTGGTGAAGCAGAACTTCCTCGAGGGCCTCCTCTTCGCCGGCGTGCTCGTCGCAGTGGCGCTCCTCCGGGCGGGGGGCGACCCGGTGACGCGAGGCAGGGCGACCTCGTTCGCTGCGGCGGTGGCCACCGGAGCCGCGGTCCCCTACCTGCTCGTGTGGGCGTGGGCGGCGTCGTCCGGGTTCTCGGTCGCGACGCTGTGGGCGGACCTGCTCGGCTTCCGCGGCGCGGCCTTCGACGTGATCTGGTCCGCCCACTCGCGCGCTCCCCTCGACCGGTCCCTGCAGCTGCTCGCACTCGGGCTGGTCAGCGGGCTCCTCCTCGTCGTCGGCGCGTGGTTCGCGGCGGCCCGGCCGTGGCGCAGCGCGACCGGCCCGGTCGGGTGGGCGGTCACGGCGGTCCTCGGGTACGGCGCCGTGGCGATCGTCGCGGGGGGCAGCTACTGGCCGCACTACCTGATCGAGCTGGTGCCCGGAACGGCCCTCGCCGCCGGGGCCCTCGCTCCGCTCGCCGCACGCGCCTGGATGGGCTGGGTGGTGGGGTTCGTCGCCGGCACGAGCATCCTTGGCTGCGTCGTCCTGGGCGCGGCCTACCTCGCCGTTCCCGGGGTGTGGTTCCAGGAGCGTACGGGGCAGTGGCTCGCAGCCTCAGGACGTCCGGGGGACACCGCGGTCGTGACCTACGGCAACCCCTCGGTCCTCGAAGCGGCGGACATGGCGTCGCCGTACCCCCATCTGTGGAGCCTCCCGATGCGCACCCTGGACCCGGACCAGACCCGTCTGCGGCAGACGCTCGAGGGCCCGGACGCGCCCACCTGGTTGGTGCAGGTGCACGGGCTCAACACCTGGCGGGTCGACGAGGACGGGCGGCTCCGGAGGCTGGTCCAGGAGCGCTACCGGGTCGTCGCAGAGGTGTGCGGAAGCCCCGTGCTCCTGCGCGCCGACCTCACCCGCGACCTGGCTCCGCCGCCGGTGTGCTGACCCCGCGCGGAGCGGGCGAGTGGAGTTTTGCAGGAGCCGGGGACACAATGGACGACGGTCCGCACCCACCGGCGTGGCCCCACACGACCCCGTCCGACGCACCGGACCCGACAGAAGGCCCTCCCCCTGTGTCCCGTCACCGCGACCACGACGTCGCGCGCCAGCGCGCGACGCGCATCGCCTCCCTGACGGCGATCGTGGTGACCTTGGCGGTGGTCTTCGGCGGGCTCTTCGTCTACCAGAAGCTCAGCGGCAACATCACCGGAGTGGACACCGACTCGCTCCTTGGCGACGACCGCCCCGACAAGGAGGTCGTCGAGACCGAGGAGCTCGACCCGCTGAACATCCTCCTGCTCGGCTCGGACGAGCGCGAGGGCCAGGCGGCCAACATCGGCGGCGAGAGCCCGGGCCTGTCCGACACGACGATCCTGCTGCACCTGTCCGCCGACCGTGAGCGGGCCTACGGCGTCAGCATCCCGCGCGACTCGATGGTCGAGCGCCCCGAGTGCTACACGCCTGAGGGCGACACCATCCCCGGCGAGCTCGCGATGTTCAACACCGCCTACGCGCTCGGCGGTCCCGGCTGCACGCAGCGCACCGTCGAGCAGCTCACGGGCATCCGGGTCGACCACTTCGTCGTCGTGAAGTTCGACGGGTTCGAGCACATGGTCGACGCCCTCGACGGCGTCCCCCTCTGCGTGCCGGAGGAGGTCAACGACGACGTCGGCAAGATCTACCTCCCGGCCGGCCGCTACGAGGCGGACGGCAAGCAGGCCCTCGACTACGTGCGCCTGCGCCACGAGCTGTCCGAGAACGGCGACATCGGCCGGATGGCACGCCAGCAGGTCTTCCTCGCCTCGATGGCGAGCAAGGCCATCTCGGCGGGCACGCTGGTGAACCCTCCGCGCCTGTACAAGTTCCTCGACGCGGCCACCAAGTCGCTGATCACCGACGACGAGCTGGCGAACCTCAGGGACCTCGCGAGCCTGGCCAACCAGGTGCGCAACATCGGCCTGGACAAGATCCAGTTCATGACCGTGCCGTGGGAGTGGTACCCCGAGGACCCCAACCGCGTGCAGTGGGCCCCGGAGGCCACCAAGCTCTGGAGCCGCCTCGAGCAGGACCTGACGCTCACGCCCAAGCAGGCCAAGGACGTGACCACGGCGGCGGACGCCCCGGGCAGCAAGCCGCAGCCCTCGAAGAGCCCCAGCGGGTCCGCCGGCACGTCCCCGTCTCCGTCGCAGACACCCACCGCCGAGGACGGCACGCTCGCCGCGGACGAGAACGGCGTCTGCCTCTGACCCGACGGGTCGGTCCGCCGGACCCGGCCGTCGCCTTTGTGCGGCTCGCTCGTTGGGTGACCCGTGAACGCGATGCACACGGAGTCGACAAGCACGGACCTCACGCGGCGCGGACTGCTCGGCGGGCTCACCGTCGGTGCCGGTGCACTGGCCGTGGGCGGACTGACCGCGAGCGCCACCCGCGCGGAGGCGGCCACCCTCCAAGGGGACCTCCCCGCGCGCGTGGACGTCGTCGTCGTGGGCGGCGGGCTGTCGGGCCTCGTGGCGGCGCGCCGGGTGGCGGCGGCCGGCCGGTCGGTGCTCGTCCTGGAGGCCCGGGACCGGGTCGGCGGCCGGGTCCTGAACCACACGCTCCGCTCGGGCGCGGTGATCGAGTCCGGAGGAGCGTTCGTCGGACCCACCCAGGACCACCTGCTCCGCCTCGCCCGCGAGCTCGGTGTGCGGACGTTCAAGGAGTACGCCGTCGGCGACAACGTCTACGTCTCCGGCGACCGCCGCACGCGCTACCAGGGCACCGTCCCGCCCGACCCGCTGCTCCTTCCCGACGCCGCGCAGCTGATCACGCGGATCAACGAGATGTCCAAGGACGTGCCTGTCGACGCGCCCTGGGCCGCCCCGCGGGCCGCCGAGTGGGACGCGATGACCTTCCACGACTGGGTCTCCCACACGAGCGTGAACCCGGACGTGCGGAACCTGCTGCTGTCCTACCTCCAGCCGACCTTCGGCTCCGATGGTCGGGACATGTCGCTGCTGTTCCTGCTGTGGTACATCGCCGCGTCCGGCAACGAGACCCACCCCGGCACGTTCGAGCGCTCCTCCGACACGTCGGGCGGCGCCCAGGACTCGCGCTTCGTCGGGGGCTCGGGGCTGATCCCGCAGCGTCTCGCCCGCAGGCTCGGCGACGTGGTGGCCCTCGACGCCGCGGTCAGACGGATCGAGCAGCGCACCGACCGTGTCCTCGTCACCAGCGACCGCGGCACCGTGCGCGCCGACCGCGTGGTCGTCGCGGTTCCTCCCGCCACGGCCCTCGCGGTCGACTGGTTCCCGCTGCTCCCGCCCAAGCGCCTGCAGCTGCTGCAGCGGATGCCGATGGGGCAGCTGATGAAGGCCGACGCGGTCTACGAGACGCCCTTCTGGCGGGCGGACGGGCTGACCGGCATGGGCGTGTCCGACCACGGCGCGGTCCGGGTCTGCTTCGACAACAGCCCGGCGGACGCGAGCGTGGGTGTGCTGCTCGCCTTCGTCGGCGGCTCCACCTGGGAGAGGTACGGCGGCCTCTCCCTCGCCGACCGCCGTGCCGCCGTGCTCGAGGGCTTCGCCGAGGTGGTCGGACCCCGTGCGCTGAGGCCCGTCGAGTACGTCGAGCACGACTGGACCCACGAGCGCTGGACGATGGGAGGGCCGGTCGCCGTGCTGGGCACCGGGACGACCACGTCGTTCGGCCGCTGGATCCGGCAGCCCTTCCGGCGGGTGCACTGGGCGGGCACTGAGACGTCGACGTACTGGTCGGGCTACATGGACGGGGCCGTGCGCGCGGGCGACCGGGCGGCGCGAGAGGTGCTGGAGCGGCTGTGAGGCGACCGATCGCCGCCGTCGCCGCGGCCGTAGCCCTCCTGACCGGTGCGCTGGCGCCGTCCGGGGCGTCGGTGCCCGCCACGGCACAGTCCGAGCGACCGCGCTGGGACACCCGCGTCCTCGCCCGGGTGCAGACCCCCGGCTACCCGGCGTTCGTCTACGCCCACCCGAACGACCGCGTCTACGCGGGGACCTACCACAACCCCGCGGGCGACCAGGTCAGGTCGCGCGTGCGCGAGTGGACCGCCCGGGGCACGCTGCTGCGCTCGTGGACCGTCCCCGGCCAGGACCTGTCGGAGCCCCACGGCGTCCAGGTCGCCACCAGTGACTCCCGTGGACGGCTGGTGGTGCTGGAGAGGTCCACCGCCCGGGCACTGCTGCTGAACCCGAGGACCGGTCGGTTCACGCGCTACGCGACCTTCCGCGACCTCCCTGCCTGCGGGCCGGGGCCGACGACGCGCTGCTCCCCGAACCAGCTCGACAAGCCGGCGATCCCGAACTTCGCCGCCTGGGGCACGCGCGGCGAGCTCTACGTCACCGACTACGGCCAGGCCGTGATCTGGCGTGTGCCGCCCGGAGGGGGCAGGGCCCGGGTCTGGCTCGCGGACCGGCGCCTCGACGGTGGCGACTTCGGGACCACGGGGATGCTCCTCGCTCCGGACCGCCGCACGCTGCTGGTGGCGCAGCAGAGCTCCGCCGGTCTGGGCGAGACGAACCCGACCACCGGCAAGCTCTACCGGGTGCCGATCCGGGACGGTCGGCCCCGAGGGCTGCGCCTGCTGTGGGAGAGCCGTCCGGGCGACCTCCCCGACGGGTTCGGGATCGCCCTGTCCGGCCGCATCTACCTCGCGGCCGCGGGGCCGAGCGCCCAGCTCGTCGTGATCGCACCCGACGGCACCGAGCTGGAGCGCTTCCCGGAGACCCCGCTGACCGGTGACAACGGCAGCGAGATCGCCTTCGACACACCCTCCAGCGCGACGTTCCTCGGTCGGCGGGTCCTGGTCGCCAACCAGAGCTACCTCGGCTCGGGTGAGAACCACGCGATCCTCGACGTGGCCGTCGGCGAGCGGGGCCGGCCGGTGTTCGTGCCGGACGGAGCCGGCACCGGGTTGGCGACGCCGCCGGGGAGCACGAGCGCGTCGAAGGAGCCGGGGTCGGCGTCCGCGACGGTGCTCGAGGTTGCGAACGTCCCGTTTCCGATCGAGGTCGAGGGGAACCATCGACTCGGGAGTGAGGGAGCGAGTGCGCATGAGATATGCCCATGCCCGGGAACGGGTGAGGAAGTCGTGGAGGGACCCGGTCATCTGGACCGAGATCCTCCAGATCGTGAAGACGGTGGTGGCCGCCGTCGCCGCCTGGGTCCTGGCCAAGCAGGTGTTCGACCTTCCGCAGCCGTTCCTGGCTCCGTGGGCCGCGCTGCTGGTCGTGCACGCCACGGTCTACCGGACGCTCTGGACAGGGACGAAGCAGATCTCGGCGACGGTGGTCGGCATCCTCCTGGCCTGGGGGGTCGGCAACACCCTCGGCATGGACGCGCTCGCGATCGCCGTGATGCTGCTCGCGGCGCTCGCGGTCGGCCAGGTCCGCTGGCTCAAGGCCGAGGCCACGACGGGTGCCGCGACCGCGCTCATCGTGCTCACCACCGGCTACAGCGACAACGACCATGTGCTGGTCGCCCGGCTCTACGACACCGCGATCGGGGTCGCCGTGGGCGTGCTGGTGAACGCAGTCGTCTGGCCCCCGCTGCGCGACCACACCGCCGCGCGCGCGGTCGCCTCGGTGGGCAGGAAGGTCGGCGACCTCCTGGCCCAGGTGGCCGAGGAGGTCGACGACGAGTGCACCGAGGAGCACGTCGGGGAGTGGGTCACCCGCAGCCAGGAGCTCGACGAGGAGGTCGACGAGGCCTGGGGGCTGGTGCGCCAGGCGCGCGAGAGCGGCCGGCTGAACCCGCGTCGGGACTCCCTGGCGGTGCGCACTCCCGGGTCGTACGGCGACATCCTGGGCCGGACCGAGCAGGCGCTCGCCGAGATCCGCAGCATGGCGCGGACGATCGAGCACAGCATCACCGACAGCAACCATTGGGAGGACGAGTTCCGGACCCGCTGGACCGACCTGCTCCGGCAGACCGCCGAGGCGATCCGGCACCCCGACGCCGCCCGTCTCGTCGACATCCGGTCCGAGCTCCGCGCCCTGGCCTCCGACTGCTCCAGCGACGAGCTCTCCTCGCTGCACTGGCCGGAGTACGGCGGCCTCATCCTGAACCTCCGCAACATCGCCACCTCCATGGACACCGTGGCGGAGTCGGACCCCGTCGGGGAGTCTTCACGCGGCCCTCTCGGCACTCCGGCGTTATGATTCCGTGACCGCTGTGTGGCAGCACCCTGCCCTGAAGGTGGTCGGGGGACTTGCCGAGAGGGGAAGGGACCTTCATGAAGGTCGCTGTCGTAGGTGCCACGGGAGTGGTGGGATCCGCCACGGTCCGGGCACTTGTCGGATCAGGACATGACGTCTTCGCGTTGGCGCGTACCCACGACAAGGGTACGTTGCTCGAGTCGTGGGGAGCGACCGCCGTACCCGCGGACCTCTTCGACCGGGGAAGCCTGGTCGCGATGTTCGAGGGGTGCGACGTCGTCGTCAACGCCGCCACGCGGATCCCGGTGGGGCTGAGAGCGCTTCGCTCGTCGGCCTGGCGGGAGAACGACCGCCTGCGCACCGCGGGGGCTCGCACCGTCGCCGAGGCGGCCCGCGCCGCCCACGTCCGTCGGGTGATCCAGGAGAGCGTGTCCCTGGTCTACGCCGACCAGGGCGAGTCGTGGATCGACGAGCAGAGCCCCCTCGACATCAACGGGGCGACCGAGCCCTCCTGCGTCGCCGAGTCCGTCGCCCAGGACTTCCAGAGCGACCTGCGCCAGGGCGTGGTGCTCCGGTTCGGCACGATCGTCGGCGACGACCCGATGACCAGGTTCTACCTCGAGGCCGCCCGGCGGGGGCGTGCCATCGGCCTCGGCTCCCCGGAGGGCTGGGTGCACCCGGTGCACACCGACGACCTGGGCACGGCTGTCGTGGCGGCTCTCGGCGCCCCGAGCGGTGTCTACAACGTCGGCGCCGCGCCGGTGCGTCGACGTGAGCTCGTGCAGGGGTACGCCGACATCGTCGGCCGACGGTCCCTCGCCTTCGCGGGACCGCTCCTGCGGAGGTTCGGCGGCGCGCGTACCGAGCCGGCGACCCGGTCCCTCCGCGTCACCTCGGAACACTTCCGCGCCAGCACCGGTTGGACTCCTCGGAGGGACGAGTTCGACGTCTCCTGGCTGGAAGGAGCCCAGATGGCGACGAGGGCGGTGCGATGAGCCGCGACCGCGAGGAGGCCGCCACGGAGGTGGAGCGACGCCGGCGGATGGCCGCGATCTTCGGCGATGCCCTGCCCGACCGCACCCGGGACGAGTGCGCCGAGGGGCGGGCCGACGAGCAGCCCCGCGGTGGCGCGGGGGACGAGGACTGGCTTCGTGGCCAGGTCCCGCCCCACCACGGCTGACCTCACAGAACGAGGCCGCCCCCGCTGAGCGCGGCCGGCCTCGCGGCGTTCTGTTGCGTCAGACCTGCCCGCCGCGCTGGGCAAGCAGGTCGCGGATCTCGGTGAGCAGGGCGACGTCGGCCGGCTCACCCGGCTCCTCGGCCGGGAAGTACTTCTCCTTCGCCTTGGTGTAGGGCATCACGATGAAGAAGTACACGACGGCCGCGATGAGGAGGAATGCGATCAGGGCGTTGAGGAACGCCCCGAGCGGCTCGTCGTTGTTGAACGCGTCCGTGCCACCGGGGATCAGGCTCGTGATCCAGGCGGTGAACGCGGTGACCACGGTCGCGAACGCCGCGCCCATGATGAAGGCGACCGCGAGCTCGACCAGGTTGCCGCGGAGAAGGAAGTTCTTGAACCCCGTCATATGTGTCTCCTCGAGATCGGCCCTATGTCCAGAGCCGGGGTGGTGGTGCTGTCTCTGGGCACGCTAGCGGGTGACGACGACCGACAGGTAGCCCGACACGGAAGCGCCGGCCAGGCGACGGGCTGTGGTGTCGGTGACGGCGAGCACGACCAGGCCCCCCGAGGCGAGCATCGACTCCTCCGCCCGCGGCAGTGCGACGACCGGGGCGTCTGCGGCGACCAGCTCGGCCTCGTGGCGTCCCTGCGGGTCGGCTGCCACCACGTCGACGCGGTCGCCGATGCGCAGCAGCGAGACAATGCCGGGGTCGGCGATCCGGACCGGGGCCGCGACCGTGCCGGGGTAGCCGTCGAGCAGCGAACCGTGGAGCAGCCGCGCGTCGGTGAGTGGCTCGCCGCGGCGCACCGGCCCCGTCGTCGTACGCCCGGTGGCGGCGGCGGTGGTGACGGCGCCGTCCGGGACGCTGCCCGGGGCGAACGACGTCAGCGTCAGGTCGTGCTCGGTGAGGACCGAGCCGGCCGGCAGGTCCCGGGCCGCGGTGACCACCGGCGTGAGCGTGGGTGGGGGCGCCGCTGCAGCCTGGAGCCCGACGAACACCGCCAGGCCGGCGGCGAGGGCCGCGACCGGACGCCGGCGAGCCAGCAGGACACGACGGAGCCGACGACGGCGGGAACGACGGGGCGGGGCGACGACGGGGTGGTCCATGTCAGCCGAGGCTAGGCAAGTTCCGGCGACCGTGCGGCCCGTCGTCCACAGGCCCACGGTCGAGGGGTCGGCGGCTCAGGCCGCGCTGCCCTCCGAGGAGCCGGCGGAGCTGCTCGAGGACGCCGCCGGCGACCCGGTGGAGGGCCCGGTGGAGGAGCCCGCGGGGGAGCTCGTGCCCGTGGAGGCGGTCGAGCGGTTGTCGGTGCGGTAGAAGCCCGAGCCCTTGAACACCACACCCACCGCGTTGAAGACCTTGCGCAGCCGTCCCTCGCACTGCGGGCAGGTGGTCAGGGAGTCCTCGGTGAAGCTCTGGACCTGCTCGAAGGCGTGGTCGCAGTCGGTGCAGGCGTACTGGTAGGTCGGCACGCTCGTCCTCCGGGGGTCGTCGTTGGCACTCGCACGGTGCGACTGCCAATTATCACAACAGCGATCGGATTCGCCAACTTCCCACCCTGTTGCCGGACCGGACCGGGTCGGGACGGTCAGGCACAATGTGCGCCGTGTCGACACCCACCACCTCCCGCCGCCCCGGGTTCCGTGACTGGCCGCGGTGGGGCCGGCTCTCGGCGCTCGTCGCGGCGGGGGTTGCGCTCCTACTCGTCGCCGGTCTCGTCGCCGCGGTGACCGTCGTACGACGGCCGTTCCCCACCGTCGAGGGGCAGGTCGAGGTGCCCGGTCTGGGCGCCGAGGTCGAGGTGTTCCGGGACGCCCACGGCATCCCGCAGGTCTACGCCGACGACGCCGACGACCTCTTCTACGCGCAGGGGTTCGTGCACGCCCAGGACCGGTTCTTCGAGATGGACTTCCGGCGGCACGTCACCGCCGGACGGCTCTCGGAGCTGCTCGGGCGCGACGCCCTCGAGACCGACATGTACATCCGTGCGATGGGCTGGCGGCGGGTCGCCGCGCAGGAGCTGTCCCTGCTCAGCGCCGACACCATCGACTACCTCGAGGCCTACAGCGCCGGCGTCAACGCCTACCTGGGGTCGCACTCACCGGGGGAGATGGCGCTGGAGTACTCCGTGCTGGCCCTCAACGGCCTGGACTACGTCCCCGAGGAGTGGACGCCCGTGGACTCGGTGGCCTGGCTGAAGGCCATGGCGTGGGACCTGCGCGGCAACATGACCGAGGAGATCGACCGCGCGATCATGTCGGTCAACCACGAGCGGAGCGACATCGAGACGCTCTACCCCGACTACCCCTTCGCGCGGCACGAGCCGATCGTGAAGCAGGGCGCCGTCGTCGACCGGGTCTTCGAGCAGGAGGCCAGCCCCGGTGACACCCGGCGCCCGACCCGCCCGCCGGTGAACGCTGCCACGGCACGCGCGCTCGAGCGGCTGAACGCGGGCCTGCGCGACATGCCCGACCTCGTCGGCAAGGGGCAGGGCATCGGCAGCAACGGCTGGGTGGTGTCGGGCGACCGCAGCACCACCGGCGAGCCGATCCTCGCCAACGACCCGCACCTTGGCCTGTCCGTCCCGGGCATCTGGTACCAGATGGGCCTGCACTGCACCGAGGTCAGCGAGTCGTGCCCCTTCGACGTCTCCGGGTTCACGTTCTCCGGCATGCCGGGGGTGGTGATCGGCCACAACCAGCAGATCGCCTGGGGCTTCACCAACCTCGGTCCGGACGTCGTCGACCTGTACCTCGAGAAGGTCGAGGGCAAGGACTACGTGTACGACGGCCGACGGCGTCCGCTGCGCATGCGCGACGAGACGATCAGGGTGCAGGGGGAGGACCCGGTCACCTTCACCGTGCGGTCGACGAGGCACGGGCCGCTGCTCTCCGACGTCTCGCACCAGCTCAGCAGGGTCGGCGCCAACGCGAACGTCGCCCTCGGGGCGCCGGACCGCGGCAACGGCTACGGCGTGGCCCTGTCATGGACCGCGCTGACCCCGTCGCGCACCGCCGACGCGATCTTCATGATCGACCGGGCGACGAGCTGGGACGAGTTCCGCAGCGCCGCACGCGAGTTCGCCGCGCCCTCGCAGAACATGGTGTACGCCGACCGCGCCGGCCACATCGGCTACCAGGCTCCCGGCCTGATCCCGATCCGGAAGTCCGGGCACGCAGGCGACTACCCGGCCGAGGGGTGGCTCCCCGAGAACGACTGGACCGGGGAGTACGTCCCCTTCGAGGCGCTGCCTACCGTGTTCGACCCCGACGACGGTCTGGTGGCCACGGCCAACCAGGCCGTCGTCGACACCTCGACATACCCCTTCTACCTCGGCGACTCGTGGTCCTACGGCTACCGCAGCCAGCGGATCGTGCAGCTGCTCGAGCGCAAGGACAAGCTCGGTGTCGGGGACATGGCGGCCCTGCAGCTCGACAGCCGCAACGGGTTCGCACCGACCTTCGTGCCCTACCTCCTCGACGTGTTCCTCCCGTCGCAGTACCTCTCGGCCGGCCAGCGCCTCCTCGAGGGGTGGAACTACCAGCAGGGTCCGGACTCGGCGGCGGCCGCCTACTACAACGCCGTGTGGCGGCAGACGCTCGCACTGACCTTCCACGACCAGCTGCAGGAGTCGGTCTGGCCCGACGGCGGCGACCGGTGGTTCGAGGTGATGCGAGGGCTCCTTGCCGACCCGGACAACCCGTGGTGGGACGACGTGGAGACCGAGACGGTGGTCGAGACCCGCGACGACATCCTCTACCAGGCGATGGCGCAGGCCCGTGACGAGCTCGTGCGGACCCAGGCGCGTCGTACCGTCGAGTGGACCTGGGGCCACCACCACCGGATGAACCTCGAGAACCAGACCGTCGGGCAGTCCGACATCGGGCTGGTGAAGTGGCTGTTCAACCGGGGCGGCTACGAGGTCGGCGGCGGCGACTCGATCGTGAACGCCACCGGCTGGACCGCGCCGGACGGGTACGACGTGGACTGGGCCCCCTCGATGCGCATGGTGGTCTCGATGGCCGACCTCGACGACTCCCGATGGGTCAACCTCACCGGCGTCTCCGGGCACCCGTTCAGCCGCAACTACGTCGACCAGACCGACCTGTGGGTCGAGGGGCGGACGATGCCGTGGCTGTTCTCGCGGGAGCGCCTGGAGGAGACGGCCGAGCACACGCTCACGCTGGTCCCCGCGGAAGGCGAGTGACCCCGCTGGGCGTGACCGCCGCCGTCACCGGGCGGTCGTGCGGCTCGACCGGCACCTCGTCGAGCAGCTCCTCCTCGTAGAGGAGCGTGCACACGAACGTGCCGACCGGGACCCGTGACAGCGCCCGGTCGTAGGACCCGCCGCCCCGGCCGAGCCGGAGGCCACGGCGGTCCACGGCGAGGCCCGGGCAGAGCACGACGTCCGCGGTGGCCACCGCCTCCGGGCCGAGCCTGGGTCCGGTCGGCTCGAGGAGGCCACGGCTCGCGGCGGCCAGGCCGTCCCGGCCGGTGTACACCGCCCAGTCGAGGTCGTTGTCGGGCAGCAGCACCGGCAGGACCACCCGCCTGCCCAGGGCGTGCAGCCGCTCGACGAGCGGGCCCGTCCCCGGCTCGTTGCCGAGGGAGACGTACGCCGCGACGGTCGCCGCCCGTCGTACCTCCGGGGTCGCCAGCAGGTGAGCAGCGATCGCCTCGGCGTCCTCCCGGGCGGCGCTCAACGGGTGGCGGCGCCGCGCGGTGAGCAGCCGGTCGCGCAACGCGAGCTTCTGCGTCGTGGGGTCGCCCATGCCACGACGCTACCGGGGCCCGTTGCTTTCCCACGTTCACCTGGGACAGCGGCGCCTACCTCGTGGAATTTCACGCGGTAAGTACGGCTTTCCCACGTTCACCTGGGAAACCGACCCGTGTCGCCCGCGTCACAGCCCGGGCGCCTAGCATCGGGCACATGAGCGACCAGGGACTGCAGCAGGCCAGGGCGAAGATGGGGGCGGCCGGGGTCGACCCGGTCGCGATCGACGTGTTCGCCCACTACTACCGGCTGGTGGAGAGCGGCGAGACCGGGATGGTGCCGGAGTCGACGATCGACCCGCTCGACATGGAGTCGCTGGCCGACGTCGACGTGCCCGACGACGTCGCACACGAGGCGATCGGTACGACGGTCGTCATCAAGCTCAACGGAGGGCTCGGCACCTCCATGGGCATGGACCGGGCGAAGTCGTTGCTCGAGGTCCGCGAGGGCCTGAGCTTCCTCGACATCATCGCCCGGCAGGTGCTCGCCCTGCGCCGCGAGCACGACGCGCGGCTACCTCTGATCTTCATGGACAGCTTCCGCACCTCCGCCGACACGATGGCCGCACTGGCGCCGTACGCCGAGCTCGCCCTCGACGGGCTGCCTCTGGAGTTCCTGCAGAACAAGGAGCCCAAGCTCCGCGCAGACGACCTGACCCCGGTGTCGTGGGAGGCCGACCCCGACCTCGAGTGGTGCCCCCCGGGCCACGGCGACATCTACACCGCGCTCCGGGGGACCGGCCTGCTCGACCGCCTGATCGAGGCCGGCTACACCCGGGCGTTCGTCTCCAACTCCGACAACCTCGGGGCCGTTCCCGACCCGCGGGTCGCGGGCTGGTTCGCCCGGTCCGGTGCCCCGTTCGCGATCGAGGCCGTGCGTCGCACCCCGTCGGACCGCAAGGGCGGCCACTTCGCCCGCCGGAGGTCCGACGGCCGGATCGTGCTGCGCGAGAGCGCCCAGACGCTCGAGGAGGACAAGGACGCGCTCGCCGACCTGTCCCGTCACCGGTTCACCAGCACCAACAACCTGTGGTTCGACCTGCGCGCCATGAAGGCCGAGCTCGACCGGCGCGACGGCATCCTGGGCCTGGCGATGATCAAGAACACGAAGACCGTCGACCCTGCGGACGCCGACAGCCCCGAGGTGATCCAGATCGAGACCGCGATGGGCGCGGCGATCGAGGTGTTCGACGGCGCCACGACCATCGAGGTGGGCCGTGACCGGTTCGTGCCGGTGAAGACCACCAACGACCTGCTCGTCCTGCGGTCGGACTGCTACGACCTCACCGACGACTACGTGATGGAGCAGCGGCCCGACCACATCCCCTTCGTCGACCTCGACTCCTCGTTCTACAAGCTGGTCGCCGGGTTCGACGCCCGGTTCCCTGACGGCGTCCCCTCGCTGAGCAGAGCGGCCTCGCTGGTCGTCCACGGCGACTGGACCTTCGGCAAGGACGTCACGGTGGTCGGCGACGTGGAGCTCGAGGCCCCTGCGGAGGGGGCCGGTCGGGTGGAGGCGGGGACCACGTTGGGCGAGCGTTAGGGTTTGCGCATGCCACTGCCCGCGCCCTTCCCCGCCGACCGGTGGAGCACCGTCGACGAGCACGTCGAGCGAATCCTCGAGGCGATCACGCCGCTGGCGCCGTACGACCAGCCGCTCCTCGAGGCCCTCGGGCTGCCGGTGAGCGAGCAGATCGTCTCGCCGGTCGACCTGCCGGGCTTCGACAACTCGGCGATGGACGGGTACGCCGTCCGCCACGAGGACGTCGCCACCGCCTCGGAGGAACACCCGGTGCACCTGCCGGTGGTCGGTGAGGCCGCCGCCGGGCAGACCACGATGTTCGCGATGTCGCCGGGCACCACGGTGCGCATCATGACCGGGGCGCCGGTGCCGCAGGGCGCCGACACGATCGTGCCGGTGGAGGCAACCGACGGCGGCGTCGCCACCGTGCGCATCCACGAGGCCTCGACCCCGGGCAAGCACGTGCGCTACCGCGGCGAGGACGTCCAGGTCGGCGACGTGCTCCTCGAGGAGGGGACCGTCCTCGGCCCCCGCCAGGTCGGCCTGATGGCGTCGGTGGGCCGCGCCCTGGTCAGCGCCCGGCCCCGGCCGCGCGTGGTCATCATGTCCACGGGGGCGGAGCTGCGCGAACCGGGCACGCCGCTCGGGCACGACTCGATCTACGACTCGAACTCCTACATGCTCGCCGCCGCGGTGCGCAACGCCGGCGCGATCGCCTACCGGGTCGGCATCGTCTCCGACGACCCCCAGGACTTCGCCGACGCGCTCAGTGACCAGCTCGTCCGCGCCGACCTCGTGGTCACCAGCGGCGGGGTGAGCAAGGGCGCGTACGACGTCGTCAAGGAGGTCCTGCGCGAGCTCGGCACCGTGCAGTTCGGTGAGGTCGCGATGCAGCCCGGCAAGCCGCAGGGCTTCGGCTTCGTGGGCGAGGACGCGACCCCGATCGTCACGCTGCCCGGCAACCCGGTCTCGTCCTACGTGTCCTTCGAGGTCTTCGTGGCCCCGGCGCTGCGCAGGATGATGGGCCGCACGCCGTACCGCCGCCCGCTGGTGCGCGCACTGTGCGACAAGACCTTCTCCAGCGCCCCCGACAAGCGGCAGTTCGTGCGGGGCCGGTTCGAGATCGACTCCCAGGGCGCCCACGTCGCCCCCGTCGGCGGTCACGGGTCTCACCTGCTCGGCGACCTCTCCGAGGCCAACGCGCTGATCGTCGTCCCCGAGGACGTCACGCGGGTCGAGGCCGGCACCATGGTGCAGGTCCTGGTCCTCGACAGGGACTACTGATGAGCGGCGAGAGCCCACGGCTGACGCACGTCGACGAATCCGGCGCCGCCCGGATGGTCGACGTCTCGGGCAAGGACGTCACCACGCGCGTCGCCGTCGCCTCCGGACGTGTCCTGGTCTCGCCCGAGGTCGTGGGCCTGCTGCGCGGCGAGGGCGTGCCGAAGGGCGACGCGCTAGGCGTGGCGCGGGTGGCCGGGATCATGGGCGCCAAGCGCACCCCCGACCTCGTGCCGCTGTGCCACCCGCTGGCGATCTCCGGGGTGACGGTGGACCTCGAGGTCCAGGACGACGCGGTGGAGATCACCGCGACCGTGCGCACGAGCGATCGCACCGGGGTCGAGATGGAGGCGCTCACCTCGGTCTCGGTCGCGGCGCTGACCGTGGTCGACATGGTCAAGGCCGTCGACAAGGGCGCGGTCATCACCGACATCCGGGTGGAGTCCAAGACCGGCGGCAAGAGCGGCGACTGGAGCAGGCCGTGAAGGCCACCGTCGTCACTGCGTCGAATCGCGCGTCGGCGGGCGTCTACGAGGACACCACCGGCCCGCTGATCGTCAGCGCCCTCCAGGGCCTCGGGTTCGAGGTCTCCGGTCCGGTCGTTGTCCCCGACGGTGAGCCGGTCGCCGAGGCGATCCGAGCCGCCGTGGCCGACGGAGCCCGTGCGGTCCTCACGACCGGTGGCACCGGCCTCACCCCGACCGACCTCACCCCCGAGGTGACGCGCCCGCTGCTCGACCGGGAGGTCCCTGGCATCGCCGAGGCGATCCGCGCCCACGGCGTGAGCAAGGGCGTCCCCACGGCCGCGCTGTCGCGAGGTCTCGCAGGGGTCGCCGGCGACGCGCTGGTGGTCAACCTCCCCGGCTCCCGTGGCGGGGTCAAGGACGGGCTCGCGGTCGTCGTACCCCTGCTCGTCCACGCCGTCGAGCAGATCGTGGGGAGCGACCACTGAGCCGCGCCTGGCCCGTCGAGCTCTGCTCGGGGCCGGTCGGGCTGCGGCCGCTGGGGCTGCGCGACGCCCGTGCCTGGCGCGAGGTCCGCAGCCGCAACCGCGCCTGGCTCTCGCCGTGGGAGGCGACCGTCCCGCCGGGGGACCGTACGGCGCCGACCACGTTCCGTGCGATGGTGCACGACCTGCGCCGGCAGGCCAGGGTCGGCCGGTCGATGCCGTTCGCGGTCACGGTCGACGACTCCTTCGTCGGACAGCTCACGGTGAGCAACATCGTCGGCGGTTCGGCCCGTTGGGCGCAGATCGGGTACTGGGTCGACCAGGCCCAGGCGGGCAAGGGTGTCATGCCGACCGCCGTCGCGCTCGCGGTCGACCACTGCCTGTTCGAGGTGGGGCTGCACCGCATCGAGGTCGCCATCCGGCCGGAGAACACCGCGAGCCTGCGGGTGGTGCAGAAGCTCGGGTTCGTGGAGTACGGCTACGCCGAGCGCTACCTGCACATCGACGGCGCCTGGCGGGACCACCGGCTCTTCGCGATGACGGCCGAGGACTGTCCGGGGGGACTGCTGCGGCGCTACAAGACCCAGGGACCGCTCGAGGAGCCGGGGAACTCCGACCCGACGCGGCGCTGATCACACCAGTCACACGAGTTGTCTGGCGACACACCGCCCCACCTGCGGCTTCTCGGCCTGACCCGCTCATATGGTCGTCCTTGTGTCAGGGATCATCTTCGTCGTGCTCGCCGTCGCGTGGGCTGTCTACCTGGTTCCGAAGGCCCTCAAGCACCATGACGAGGTGGCGCGGAGCCGCTCCGTCGACCGTTTCTCCACCGCCATGCGGGTGCTGGCCCGTCGTGAGCCCGTGGACCGTCGCAATGCCCGCCTCGTCGTCACGCCACCTCGCAGCAGCGAGCGGGTGGTCGTCCCGTCGCGCCCCCAGCCGACTGCGGCCGCCCGGCGCGCTGCAGCGCGGGCGGCAGCCCGTCGTCGCCGGCACATCACGCTCTTCCTGCTCCTCGCCGATCTGGTCGTGGTCGGGCTGGCGGCCTTCGCGGTCCTGCTGTGGTGGAGCGTCGCGATCCCCGTGACCCTGACCGTCGCCTACCTCGTCTTGTGCCGTTTCCAGGTCCGTCGCGAGAACGACGTCTCCTGGGCGCCGGCCCGCTCGGCCGTCGACCGTGACGCCGCCCGCGACGGCGAGCCGGCTCCTCGTCGCGCGATCCGGGTGGAGGCGCCGTACGCCGTCACCGCCTCGCCCTGGGCAGCCTCCGGCGCGGAGGCGGAGTTCTCCCCCGACGAGGACACCGTCCAGATCGCGGTCGCCGAGCTCGAGACCATCGCGGTCTCGGTCGAGACCGTCGACGGCGACTCGCTGTGGGACCCGCTGCCGGTGACCCTGCCGACCTACGTCACCAAGGCCCGGGCGACCCGCACCGTCCGCACCATCGACCTGAGCGCTCCGGACACCTGGAGCTCGGGCCGCGACGACGCCGACAGCGCGCTGGTCGAGCAGGCCGCGGAGGCCGCCGAGGTCGAGGAGAGCGCCGAGGCCGCCGCCGAGCACCGTCGGGCCGTCGGGAGCTGAGTCGATTCGGCCCGGTCGAGGGCCGGGTGATATGTTTTCCGACGCAGTGGCTGGTGATCCGGCCACGTTGGGGCTGTGGCGCAGTTGGTAGCGCGTCTCGTTCGCAATGAGAAGGTCAGGGGTTCGAATCCCCTCAGCTCCACCGAAGAAATCCCCCGGGTGACCTGCGCAAACGCGTGGGTTGCCGGGGGGATTCGTCGTTGTTATTCGGCTCCACCTCCGGCGGATGGCCCTCCGGTGGCCCCCGGCGCCCAGTTGAGGCGCTCCAGGCCGGCCAGATCGGCCCCGGTGCCGAGGTGGTGCAGGTAGAGGTTCGTCGTGGCGATCGACGCGTGGCCCATCCAGTTTTGCACCGTGATGACATCGACACCGCGCGCCAGCCAGAGGCAGGCGGCGGTGTGTCGCAGGTCGTGGAGGCGGCGGCCCCGCCCGGTCCGCTCCCACCTCATTGTCCGCAGCACCGCAGAGCGGTGGAGGCGGGAGCCGGACTCGGTGGTGAGGAGCAGGTCGCTCGGCAACTTGCCGGTCTTGAGCCGCTCGACGATCGGGAGCACGCGATTGGCGATCGGGACGCGCCGTGAACGCCCACTCTTGGTGGCCTTGGTGGTCACGCCTTCGGGCGCTGATCGGCGAACGATCATGCCCGGTGCCGGCACCTCCATCACGTCGCCCACGGTCATCGCGCGGGCCTCGCCCCAGCGCAGACCTGTCCAGCCGAGGACGAGGAGGATGTCGGCGAGCCGGGCGTTCTGCTCGCGCCAGACCCGGTACGCCGTCTCGAGCTCGGCCTCGGTGAACGGGTTCATCTCCGCCCGCTCCTCGGAGCTCTTCGGGACAGGCACTGCGGTGACGGGATTGGCCGCGATCAGCTTCTCTCGCACGCACCAGCCGAAGAAGGAAGACAGGCTCGCGCGGTAGCGCACGACCGAGGACTCGACCAGCCCGGAGGCGAGCAGGTGCTCGAAGACGCGCGCGACCTCCCGGCCCGAGACGGCCGAGAGGTGGAGGTTGAGGACACTGGCCGTGGTCAGCCGCTCGACGTCCTGGTCGGCGCGGTAGGTCTTCTGGGCGACCGTCGTCGACCGGATGACGAGCCAGCGCTGCAGCGCGTCCCTGACCCGCTCCCTCCCGGCTCGGGGATCGACCCCGCCCGCCAGTGCGGCGCGCTCGCGAGCGAGCCAGGCCGTGGCCTCGCGCTTGGTGTCGAAGACCTTGCTGGCCACATTGACCCGACCGCTCTTCAGTCGGGCGCGGAAGCGGCCGTTCGGGGTCTTCGAGATGCTCACGCGGAGACCTTCTCCAACCAGGTCTCGACGTCGGAGCGCCGATAGCGCGGGCAGGTCCTCGACATCCACGTCACTCGTGGCCCGCAGCCGGACTGACGCCACCGACACAGCGTCGCTTGGGACACCCGCAGCCACCGCGCGACCTCCTCGGACTTCAGGAACTCCGGCCCGCGCGTGGCGTCGCTCTCCGGTGTTGTTGCGCTGTCCGCCTCGCCGCGTGTCCTCATCGCGTTGCTCTCACCGTCATCGCCGCCCCTGCGCGTGGTTTTGCCGAACCATTCGATAGTGCGCTTCTTCACGTGGAAATGCAAGCACCTGACATCGGGGCTGATTCTCGATAGGTTCGGAGCCATGAGACAGCCCGAGGATCCTCCGTACGCCCAACAGGACGCTGATGCCCTGCTGACGCCCGCGGACCTGCCTTCGGGGTGGCACCTGCCGACGGCATTCCCGGGACATCGCTCGAGCGACGAGAGTGCACGGATCGACGAGATCCTCGGGTACGCCGACTCCGCGCCGACGTCGACGGCTCCTGTAGACGATGAGGACGCGAGGGTGAACGAGCCGGCCGACGGGCTGTGGCGCTACCTCGAGCACCTCGACTCGGGGACCCGTGTGTACCTGCGACTGCAACGCCAGGCGTTCGCGGTCCCCGAGGAGGTGCGCATCACCGGCGTGGTCTATCTGCCGCGGGTCCCAGGCGACCCGATCACCTCACGCCTGCTGCGTGAGTTGCCGACTGCGTACATCGAGACCTCGATCAACAAACGCCTCTTCGCGATGAAGTCCACCGAGACCCTCGTCGGCAACAAGATCGTTCTCCCGTCAGGTGCGAAGGTTTCCCGGCGTGACCTCCTCAGGCCACTGGCAGGCACCGGCAAGTCCGACCCGGACTTCTACGAGCGCGTCGCACTCCAGCATGGGCAGCTGGTCAAGCAGGGGGACCGCAACCCGACGGCGACGATGGCCGAGATCAACGGAGTCGCGCTGACGACCGCGCAGGGATGGGTGGCAAAGACCCGGAACCGTGGCCTGCTTCCGCCAGGACGCCGTGGCCGCGCCGGCTGAACCTTCAGTCCGCCTCGCCTCGCATCCCCCTCGCCCGAAGCCTTCCCTCCTCGCTCCACCCTGTCCATGCCCCCCGCTGCCGTCTCTGCCCCCCACGGCTCTCCCATCCCGCCCCCGTTCCCGCTCCCCCTCTCCGGTCTCTTCCCATTCCAAAACCAATGGACGTATGCTACCTTCGGTATTGGCACATGCACGCGCAGATACACGCGCTCCGCATGTTGGGAGGCTCGGACGTGAAGGGTGGCGTGATCCTCTTTCGTGGCACCGGTGGTGCCGCGCGCCGCTACCTGGAGTCAGACCGCTCGACCGCCGATGAGTACTACTTGGGGGCGGGGACCGCGTTGGCGGAGTTCGCAGTCCTCGATCGTGGCGGCAACGTGACGGCGGAGGGCGTGTTCACCCCGGAGCAGTACGCGGACTGGGTGGACTGGCGCAATCCGTTCACCGGAGCAACCCGGGGCACCCCTCGACTTCCGAGTCGCGGCGAGGCGACCGTGCCGGGGGAGCGGAGGCATGCGGGTGCGAGGCGAGGATCGCCGCGGTTCGCCGAGATGGTGATCAACGCTCCGAAGTCGCTCTCGACCGCCGCCGCGTTGCATCCCGATGTCTCCGAAGCACTCGATCTCGCGCAGGCAGACGCGGTCGCGGAGGTCCGCTCATGGTTGGCCAAGCACTCGGTGACCCGCGTCGGTCCGCGTGGACTCCAAGAGGTCCTCGGTGTGGACCAGCTCGAGACCGTGGCGGTCGTCCACAAGACCTCTCGGGCGGGGGACCCGCATCGCCACGTCCACTTCCAGATCGGGACCCGTGTCTTCGCGGCCGGAAAGTGGCGCGGCCTCGACACGGCTGCGCTGTTCAAACAGCAGGGCGCGATCCGGGCGCTCGGAACGGCAGTCATCGCCGCGCACCCCGAGCTGACGCGCGTACTCGCAGCCCATGGGTTGAGCCTCGACCATGTCACCGGCGAGGTCGTCGAACTCGAGCAGTACAACGTGGTGCTGTCGAAGCGCGCCGCCCAGGTCGAGCACAACCTCGCGGTCTTGGTTGACGCATGGGAGGACGCCCATCCCGGCAAGGAGCCCGGACCTGTCGTGCGCGCCAGGATGCTCGCCCGCGCCTGGGATCACCAACGCCCGCACAAGAAGCCGGCCCCTGAGGGGCTCGGTTGTGAGGAGGGCTGGCGCCGCGAACTTGCGGCTGCTGGCTATCGGACAGATCCACGGCCCCGCCCAACCCGATCGCCAGAGCCCGTCGCCGTCGATGACCTGAGTCTGGAAGAACTCGCGGCGCGGGCACTCGACCGCTGCACCGCGGGAGCATCGACGTGGACGATCCACGACATCCAGATGCACGTCACGCACCTGGTCACCGAGGCCGGCATCACCGCGACTGGCGCCGATCTCCGCGACCTGATCACCCTCGCGACGAACCTCGCCGCGTCGGACTGCCTCTCGGTGCTGCCTCCCACGATGCCCCACCCGGAGCAGGTCGCCCACCTCACCACGATCAGCGTCATCGCGGCAGAAGAGACCTTGCGTGACTTGATCGGCGCCCGTGTTGAAGCGAGCGGCTCCCCCGGGGGCGATGCTGATGCGATGGCGTCCGCGGCGACGGACGTCGTCGTGCGGCTCGCAACAGAACGTGGACTGGATACCGATCAGGCTCAGGCTGCGGCCGCGATCGCCTCGACAACCCCGCTGGTCATCATCGAAGGCGCGGCGGGCGCAGGAAAGACCACCATGCTCGGCGCCGCCATCGCTGCGGCCGAGGCTCAGGGCCGACCTACGCGGATCGTGACCCCGACGAAGAAGGCCGCCGCTGTCGCCGCCCAGGAACTCGGCGTACCAACCGACTCTGTGGCCGCACTGGTCCACGCCTACGGGTGGCGCTGGGACAACGACGGCGTCTGGCACCGCCTCAAGCCCGGCGAATCCGACCCGGTGACCGGTGCCGTCTATGCCGGCCCACCCACACGCGGAAGGCTGTGCGCGACGGAGCGGATCGTCGTCGACGAAGCAGGCATGCTCGACCAGGACACCGCCACCGCCCTCCTGATCGTCGCGGCCGAGACCGGCGCGAGCATCGCCTTGGTCGGTGATCGCGCCCAACTGCCAGCAGTGGGCCGAGGCGGCGTCCTCGACATCGCGGCCGACCTCACCAGTGCGTCTGGACTCGAGATCCATGACCTGACCGGCCTCCACCGCTTCGCAGATCCGACCTACGCGGCCTTCACCCTCGACCTGCGCGACGGCAAGCGTGCAGAGCAGCTGTTCGATCGCCTGCAGCAGTTCGGCCTCGTGCGGCTCCACGAGTCGACGGAAGAGATGCATGCGGCGCTGGCCGACAGCACGCGACCCGGTGAGACCGTCACCGTCGCCACCAATGACCAGGCCAGAGAGATCAATGAATCGCCCCGGGTCTGATGG
>DGBP01000007.1 GCA_002384855.1 Nocardioidaceae bacterium UBA4001
GTGCGCGAGGGGGGAGTTGAACCCCCACGCCCTTTCGGGCACACGGACCTGAACCGTGCGCGTCTGCCTATTCCGCCACTCGCGCTTGAAGCCCGGTAAGGGTATCCCACCAGTCCGGAGCCGCCCAAACCGGGCGGCTACGATGCACGACGCAGGCCGTGCCGGGTGCGTGAGATCACCCCTCTTCCTGCACAATGGCGGGTTCACGGCAGGCAACGCTGGGCATAACGACACGATGGGCCGGGCTGAGGACCGGTGTGTCCACGGTTCGCGCGTGCGCGCAACACTGGAGCAAAGCACGCGGCACGACCCCGGCCGGACGGCCCGACGAGGTGCAGACGAGAGGAGGCGGACGTGGGAGTGCTCCAACGCTTCGAGAACAAGCTCGAGCAGCTGGTCTCCGGCACGTTCGCCCGCGCCTTCCGCAGCGCCGTGCAGCCCGTCGAGATCGCCGCCGCCCTCCAGCGCGAGGTCGACAACTCCGCGCAGATCCTCTCGCGCGACCGTCGCCTGGTCCCCAACAACTTCCACGTCGAGCTGTCCGCGGCCGACCACGAGCGCCTGATGCCGTACGGCTCCACGCTCGCCGACGAGCTCACCGAGATGCTGCGCGAGCACGCCGAGGAGCAGTCCTACGTCTTCACCGGTCCGGTCTCGATCAGCTTCGACCGCGTCGACGAGCTGGGCACCGGACGTTTCCGGGTGCGCAGCGCCGCCGTCGCACGGGTCACCCCGGCCGCGGGGTCGAGCGTCACCGACACCGCCGTACGACGCGCCAGCGTGCTGCTCGAGGTCAACGGCGTGCGCCACCCGCTCGAGCCTCCCGGCCTGGTGATCGGCCGGGGCAGCGAGGCCGACCTGCGGATCAACGACCCCGGCGTCTCGCGCCGGCACGCCGAGATCCGGGTGATGCCGGGCGGCGCGGTGCCGACGGTGAGCGTGATCGACCTCGGCTCCACCAACGGCATGCTCGTCAACGGCCAACGGGTCCAGCAGGCCAGCCTCGGCGACGGGTCGACGGTCAAGGTGGGCAACACGACCATGACCGTCAGGGTCGTCACCTCTCGGGAAGGCGGGCCGGATGTCTGAGCTCACCCTGATGCTGATCAGATTCGCCTACCTCGCGATCCTGTGGATCTTCGTGCTCTCGGCGATCTCGGTGATCCGCTCGGACATGTTCGGCGCCCGGATCGAGCAGACGCCCCGCGCGGAGCGTCGGGAGCAGCGGCGCGCCCAGAAGACCCAGAGGAACCGCCCGAAGCCGGCCAAGCGGCCCCGCGGCGCCCCGACGCACGTTGCGATCCTGGAGGGGGCGAACGCCGGGGAGACCATCTCCCTCGACGACGCCCCGCTGCTGATCGGGCGCGGTAGCGATGCCGCCATCCGTCTCGACGACGACTACGTCTCGACACGCCACGCCCGGATCGCGGCTTCCGGGGACCAGTGGTTCATCGAGGACCTCGGCTCCACCAACGGCACCTACCTCGGCTCCCAGCGGCTGACCCAGCCCGCCTCCCTCCAGCTCGGCTCCCAGGTCCGCATCGGCAAGACCACCCTCGAGCTGAGGAAGTAGCCCGACGGTGACCTCGACCCCCGAGCCGGCGCTGCACCTGCGCTACGCCGCCCTCTCCGACGTGGGCCGCGTCCGCAAGGACAACCAGGACTCCGGCTTCGCCAGCGAGCACCTCCTCGTCGTCGCCGACGGGGTGGGCGGTGCTGCCCGAGGGGACGTCGCCTCATCGACGGCCGTGCAGAGCCTCCGCCGCCTCGACGGGCCGGCTCCGGAGAACCTCCTCGAGGCGGTCGCGGGTGCCATCCACCGGGCGCACGACCGGATCGCCGAGCTGGTCGAGGAGGACCCCGAGCTCGAGGGCACGAGTACGACGGTCACGGCAGCGCTCTTCGACGGCGCCCGGATCGGCCTGGGCCACGTCGGGGACAGCCGTGCGTACCTCCTCCGCAACGGCGAGCTCTCCCAGCTCACCAAGGACCACACCTTCGTCCAGAGCCTGATCGACGAGGGCCGGATCACCGAGGAGGAGTCGCGGACCCACCCGCACCGCAACCTCATCCTCCGCGCCGTCGACGGGGTCCACGAGACCGACCCCGACCTGTTCACCATCGAGCTCGCACCGGGTGACCGCCTGCTGCTGTGCAGCGACGGCTGCTCGGGCGTCCTCGACAACGGCCGGATCGCGGACATCCTCGGCACCGGCACCGTCGACTACGCCGCGGTGGAGCTCGTCAGGGCCTCCCTCGACGCCGGCAGCAGCGACAACATCACCTGCGTCGTGGCGGACGTCGCCGACACCTCCGCTCCCGTCGACGAGGCCGGGGCCGCCGCGACGACGACCGGGCCGATGCTCGTGGGTGCGGCCGCGGAACAGCCACGCAAGGCCGGTGCCACCTCGAAGAGCTTCTTCCGCGGACACCGGGGCGGCGACACCGGCGAGATGGAGCCGGTCCCGAGCGAGGAGCGGTCGGTCGATCCCGAGGAGCTGCGCTACGCCCCCCGTCCGCCGCGCCGCTTCCCGTGGCTACGCCGGATCGCGCTCCTCCTCGCGCTCCTCGCGCTCCTCGTCCTGGCCGGCACGGGGGCCTGGTCCTGGACGCAGAAGCAGTACTACGTCGCTGCGGACGACGGCCGCGTCGCCGTCTACCAGGGCGTCCAGGCCGACCTGCCGGTCGTGGATCTCTCCGCGCTCCACGAGACCTCGGAGATCACCCTCGCCTCGCTGCCCGACTACCGCGCCGCCCAGGTGCGCGACGGGATCAGCGCAGACAGCCTCGACGACGCGCGACGGATCGTCGACAACATCGGCGACCTCGCCCGGCCGTGCCCCACCCCCGAGCCCACACCGAGCGCGTCGCCCTCGCAGCAGCCCAGCGCCTCCCCGACGGGACGTCCGGGCGGCAGCCGCTCCGCCGACCCGTCGCCGTCCCCGAGCGCGAGCCCCTCGCCGACGCTCGCGCCCCCGGACTGCGTGGAGGTGACCGACTGATGCCGGCCGACCCACGCACCGCCTTCGCGCACCGGCGTCGACGCGGCGCCGAGCTCTTCTTGCTGCTGCTCGCGCTGGCCGTGGGCATCGGCGCCTACGCCGCGGTCGGCCTCGGCGTCGAGGGCACCACCCCCACCGACATCATCGGGTACGGCGGGTGGCTGGTGCTGCTCGTCGTGGCCGCCCACGTCACGGTCAGGTTCACCGCGCCGTACGCCGACCCCGTCCTCCTGCCGGTCGTCGCCGCCCTCAACGGCCTGGGCCTGGCGATGATCCACCGGATCGACCTCGCCGAGCTCGAACAGAACACCGAGGCCAACACCTTCGCGCGGGACCAGCTGATCTGGATGACCCTGGGCGTGCTCGTCTTCGTCGCCGTTCTGGTGCTGCTGCGGGACCACCGCCGGCTGCAGGCGTTCACCTACACCTCGGGGCTCGCCGCGGTCGTGCTGCTCCTGCTTCCCCTGCTCCCGGTCATCGGGCGGGAGATCAACGGCGCCCGGATCTGGATCAACATCGGCCCGATGAGCTTCCAGCCCGGCGAGGTCGCGAAGGTGCTGCTGGTCGTGTTCTTCGCCGGCTACCTCGTGCTGCACCGCGACGCGCTCGCGCTGGCCGGGCGCAGGGTGCTCGGCATCGACCTGCCGCGCGGCCGCGACCTCGGGCCGATCCTCGGAATGTGGCTGGTCAGCCTCGGCATCCTGGTCTTCCAGCGCGACCTCGGCTCCTCGCTGCTGTTCTTCGGCCTCTTCCTGGTGATGCTCTACGTCGCCACCGAACGGCCCGGCTGGCTGCTGCTCGGCGGCACCCTCTTCGCCGTCGGCGCGTACTTCGCCTACCTGGTGATGCCGCACGTCAAGGCCCGGGTCGGCGCCTGGATCGACCCGTTCGGCACCGAGTACGACAGCTACCAGATCGTGCAGGGGATGTACGGCCAGGCGTGGGGCGGTCTGGTGGGCCGCGGCCTGGGCCAGGGTGACCCGACGTTGATCCCGTTCTCCTACTCGGACTTCATCGTCGCCGCGATCGGCGAGGAGCTCGGGCTCACCGGCGTGATGGCGGTGATCCTGCTCTACGGCCTGATCGTCGAGCGTGGCCTGAGGACCGCCCTCGTCGCCCGGGACGCCTTCGGCAAGCTCGTCGCGGCGGGCCTCGCGGTGGTCTTCGCGCTGCAGGTGTTCGTGGTGATCGGTGGCGTGACGAAGCTGATCCCGCTGACCGGCCTCACCACGCCGTTCATGTCCTACGGCGGGTCGTCGCTGATCGCCAACTGGGCGATCATCGCGCTGCTCCTGCGCATCTCCGACCAGGCTCGGCGCCCGCTGCCCGACCTCTCCGGCCCGGCCGACGACGACGCCACCGCGGTGGTGATGATCCGATGAACAAGCCGATCCGCACCATGGCCGTGGTCGTGATGGCGCTCTTCGTCGCGCTGCTGGTGAACTCCACGTACCTGCAGTACATCCGCGCCGACGAGCTGAACTCCCGCAACGACAACAAGCGCGTGCGCGACGCGGAGTTCTCCCGCGAGCGCGGCGCCATCCTGGTCAACGGGACCTCGGTCGCCGAGAGCGTGCCGGTCGACGACAAGTTCGAGTTCCAGCGTCGGTACCCGCAGCCGCTCAAGTACGGCCACCTGACCGGCTACTACTCCTACACCTACGGCCGCAACGCCGTGGAGCTGACCCAGAACGACATCCTCTCCGGCAGCGACTCACGGCTGTTCGTCAACCGGGTGGTCGACATGTTCGGCAACACCGACCCCAAGGGCGGCGACGTCACGCTGACCGTCAACCCCGCGGCGCAGACCGCGGCCTTCGACGGCCTGCGCGAGCTCGGCGGTCCCGGGGTGAAGGGCAGCGTCGTCGCGCTCGATCCGTCCACGGGGGCGATCCTCGCGATGGTCTCCTCCCCGCAGTACGACCCGAACGAGCTGTCCTCGCACCGGCTCACCGAGATCTCCGACGCCTGGACGCGTCTCACCGAGGACCCCGACCGACCCGCGCTCAACCGCGGGATCCAGGAGGTCTTCCCGCCCGGGTCCACCTTCAAGCTCGTCACCGCCGCCGCTGCGCTGGAGAGCGGGCAGTACACCCCCGACTCGAGGGTTCCCGGTGGCGCGACCCTGGACCTGCCGCAGACCGACAACGTCCTCCCCAACGACAGCGGTGGCAGCTGCGGTGGGGAGAGGATCACGCTGACCCAGGCGCTGGAGGTCTCCTGCAACGTGGCGTTCGGCTTCCTCGGCATGGAGATCGGCGACGACGCCCTGCGCGAGCAGGCCCAGAAGTTCGGCTTCGGCGACCGCTACCTCGACGACCTCAACGGTCAGGTCGAGAGCCGCTTCCCGAGCGACCCGGACGAGCCGCAGACGGCGTACTCCGCCATCGGCCAGTTCGACGTCGCCGCGACCCCGCTGCAGATGGCGATGGTCACGGCCGGGATCGCCAACGGCGGCACGGTGATGAAGCCCTACCTCGTCGACGAGGTTCGCTCCCCGGACCTCGACGTCCTCGACAAGGCGAACCCCGAGCCCTACCGCAACGCGGTCAGCTCCTCGGTCGCCCGGGACCTGACCCAGATGATGATCTCGGTCGTCGACAACGGCACCGGGGCCACCGCCCAGATCCCGAACATCAAGGTCGCCGGCAAGACGGGTACGGCGCAGACCAGCGAGGGTCGCAACCCCTACGCGTGGTTCGTCTCCTTCGCTCCCGCCGACAACCCCGAGGTCGCCGTCGCCGTGCTCGTCGAGGACGCGGGCGTGGAGCGCGACGCGATCTCCGGCAGCGGCCTGGCTGCCCCGATCGCCAAGCGCGTGATGGAGGCGGTGATCAACCGGTGACGGGAGCCAGGGACGGCGGCCGCTACCAGCTGACCACGCGCCTCGCCACGGGCGGCATGGGCGAGGTGTGGCGCGCCGAGGACACCGTGCTCGACCGCGAGGTCGCGGTGAAGGTGCTCAAGCACGAGTACGCCGACGACCCGACCTTCCGCGCCAGGTTCGAGGCCGAGGCCCGGCACGCCGCCGCGCTCGTCCACCCCAACGTCGCCTCGGTCTTCGACGTCGGGGAGCTCGTGGAGGAGGACGGCTCCGGCACCCGCCGCCCGTTCCTGGTGATGGAGCTCGTCCCCGGCCAGCCGCTCTCGGCGCTGCTCCGCGGCGGCGAGGCGATGCCCGCGGCCCGGGCGGCCGAGGTGGTCGCCCAGGCGGCCGACGCCATCGCCGCTGCCCACGCGATCGGCATCGTGCATCGTGACGTGAAGCCGGCGAACCTGCTGGTCACGCCGGAGGGCGTCGTCAAGATCACCGACTTCGGCATCGCCCGGGCCGGCGACGGCGCCGCCATCACCCAGACCGGGCAGATCATCGGCACGCCGCACTACATCAGCCCCGAGCAGGCGGAGGGCCATCCCGCGACGGAGGCGAGCGACATCTACGCGCTCGGCGTCGTCCTCTACGAGTGCCTCGCCGGCCGCCGGCCCTTCGACCGCAACACCCCGATCCAGGTCGCGCTCGCCCACATCCGCGAGGACGTGCCTCCGCTCGGCGACGAGGTGCCGGCCCGGATGCGGGCGATCGTGGACAAGGCCCTCGCGAAGGACCCGTCGGTGCGGTTCGCGCGTGCCGCCGACCTCGCGGCTGCGCTCCGCGGCGGCACCGTTCCGGGACTGGTCGTCGGCGCTGCCGCGGCTCCCGGGGCCGGGACGACCCAGGTGCTGGAGCGGCCGCCCGGAGCGGCACCGCAGGACGAGACCGGGCACCGGCGACGAGGCGGGCTCCCCGCGTGGTGGCCCTGGGCGGCTGCCGCCCTCGCGGTGCTTGCGGTGGTGCTGGTCACGGCCGCGTTCGCGGGAGACGGCGGTGAGGAGCCCGCCGTGGCGGACACCCCTGCGCAGTCCGCGTCACCGAGCGAGCCACCCGACGACCGCATCCGCCTCGACGAGGCGGACTACCTCGGGCTGGAGTTCAAGGACGCCGAGCGCCGCCTGAAGGACCTCGGCTTCGAGGTGGAGCGGGTGAAGGTGCCGGCCACCTCCCCGGAGCAGGAGAAGGACACCGTCGCCGCGCTGGACCCCGACGGGCTCGTCGATCCCGGCGCACAGGTCACCGTCGACGTCTTCGAGGAGTACGACCCCCCGGAGGTCGACGACCACGCGGACGAGGAGGACGACGACTCACCGGGCAGCTCAGCGGACAACCCCGGGAAGAGCAAGGGCAAGAACAAGGGCAAGGGCAAGGCGAAGGGCAAGGACTGATGAGCACCGGCGCAGAACCCCACCGGATCGGTGGCCGCTACGAGCTCGGCGAGCTGCTCGGCCGGGGCGGCATGGCCGAGGTGCGCAAGGGGGTCGACGTCCGCCTCGGCCGCGTGGTCGCGGTCAAGCGCCTGCGCACCGACCTCGCCAGCGACCCCACCTTCCAGGCCAGGTTCCGGCGCGAGGCCCAGTCCGCCGCCTCGTTGAACCACCCCTCGATCGTCGCCGTCTACGACACCGGCGAGGAGCTCTCGACGGATGGGACCGACGTCCCGCAGCCCTACATCGTGATGGAGCACGTCGCGGGCCGCACGCTCCGCGAGATCCTCCGCGAAGGTCGCAAGATCCTCCCCGAGCGCGCGCTCGAGATCACCTCCGGCGTCCTCGCCGCGCTCGACTACAGCCACCGCGCCGGCATCGTGCACCGCGACATCAAGCCGGCCAACGTCATGCTCACCCCCTTCGGGGACGTGAAGGTGATGGACTTCGGCATCGCCCGTGCCGTCGCCGACACGTCCTCGACGATGACCCAGACGGCGGCCGTCGTCGGCACCGCGCAGTACCTGTCTCCCGAGCAGGCCCGCGGCGAGACCGTGGACTCCCGCAGCGACGTCTACTCGACGGGCTGCCTGCTGTACGAGCTCCTGACCGGTCGCCCGCCGTTCGTCGGGGAGAGCCCCGTGTCGGTGGCCTACCAGCACGTCCGGGAGCAGGCCGCGCCGCCGTCCTCGCTGGACCCGGACCTGCCGCCCGAGGTCGACGCGATCGTCATGAAGGCGCTGGCCAAGCCGGTCGAGGAGCGCTATCAGAGCGCCGCGGCGATGCGGGCCGACATCGAGCGGTACCTCGCCGGCAAGCCGGTCGTCGCGCCGGCCGTCGTCCCGGCTGCTGCCGCCTCGACCTCCTTCCTGCCCGACGACGGCCCCGGGGACGCCACGTCGGTGTTCGCGGGTGGCTCGGCGCCCGAGGACGGCAGGGACGACGAGAAGCGCAAGCGCTGGCCGCTGATCCTGGCCGCCGTCGCCGGGATCGCGCTGCTCATCGCCGCCGCACTCGTCGCGCCCCTGATCTTCAGCTCCTCGCCACAGGAGCGCTCCGTGCCCGACGTCCTCAACATGACCCAGCGCGAGGCAGAGCGTGCCCTCGAGGCACGGGGGCTGGCACTCGGTGACGTGGAGCGGCAGGCATCCACCGACGTTCCCCGCAACCGGATCATCTCCCAGGACCCCGACCCCGGGCAGCTCCTCCCCGAGGGCAGCGAGGTCGACATCCTGGTCTCCGAGGGGAAGCCGGAGGTCGTCGTCCCCGACGTGCTCGGTGACGACAAGGACGACGCCGCCGCCCAGCTCCGCAACGAGCAGCTCCAACCCCGGCTGGTGCGCCGCAACTCCGACGAGCCGGCCGGCACCGTCATCAACATGGACCCTCGCCCGGCGACGAGTGTGCCGGTCGACACCGAGGTGACCCTGTTCTTCTCGGACGGCCCCGAGGAGGTCCCCAGCGTGGTCGGGATGACCGAGGAGCGGGCCCGCTCGATGATCGAGGACGCGGGCTTCACGGTCAACGTCGATCTCGACTCCGAGACCCGGTCGGAGAAGGGCACCGTGCTCTCGCAGGACCCCCGGGCGGGCACCACCTTGGACGAGGGCAGCACGGTGACGATCGTCGTGTCGGACTACGAGGAGCCGTCGCCGTCGCCGACCCCGACACCCACACCCACTCCGACGCCCACCCCCACGCCGACTCCGACACCGAGCCCGCCCGTGGAGTCGCCCACCGTGGGCCCCGGTCCGGACGGGGAGAACGGCTGAGGCAACGGCTGGGCCGGGCTCAGATCCCGTCGTCGTCGCGGTCGACGTCGTCCCCGGCGGGGCGCGCGTAGTCGAGGTCCAGGCTGCCCTTGTACGGCGGCAGCTCGACCTCGCTGTGGGGCATCACGTCCCACCCGAGCCCGTACCTCTCGGCGTAGTCGCGGTAGACCTCGATCGAGGGGCTGTCCTCGATCTCGTCGAGCATGGCCACCGGGTCGCCGACCGCGGTGATGACGTACGGCGGGGAGTACGGCACGCCGTGGAGCACCACGGTGTTCCCTACGCACTTGATGCCGGTCGTGGAGATCACGCGCTGGCCCTGGATCGTCATCGCCTCGGCGCCGCCGGCCCACATGGCGTTGGCCACGGCCTGGATGTCCTGCTGGTGCACGACCAGATAGCTGGGGTTCTTCCCCGACGTCTCGATCTCCTCCGGCGAGGCGTCGTCGAGCTCGACGGTCAGCCCGGGGCCCCGCATGCCGGCCATCCCGGCCGGGACCATCAGGGCGTCGACGCGCTGCTGGGCCCGCGAGACGCCGGTGTCCTGCAGGCGGCCGCTGAGCGACTCGACCTCGTCGGCCAGGGCGTTGCGCTCCTCCTGGAGGGCGTTGACCTCCTCGGTCGCCTGGGCCACGACGGTGGAGAGGTCGCCGTACCTCCCCGCCCGCAGGTCCGTGCCGTCGGAGGCCACCGAGCTGGTCACGAAGAGCGCACCGGCGGCCAGGAAGACCGCAGGTACGGCGAGCCTCCAGCCCAGGCCGCGGTCGCGGTAGGTCTTCCCACGGACCCGCCAGGCAGCGGAGATGCGCCGGGCCCAGGTCTCCCGCTGGAGCAGCGAGAAACGCCGGGGCCGGGTGGGTTCTTCGCTCATCGGCTCGCTCGAGTCGGGCACAGCGAGTGCGCTGTCGTGGTCGGGGCTGTCCCCGACTACGCTATCGGACGTCGCAAGAGCGCCCCCAACCGTGAGTACCGAGGAGTTCAGGTGTCCGACTCGAGCCGCAGCAAGGCCCACCCCCGCGGGAGCTCCGCCGCCGGAGGGCGGCCGGGACTCGACCGGGGACCTGCCAGCTCGCCCGTGCGCACCGTCGTGGCGGGCCTTCTGGTCGTCCTCGGGATCGCGTGGATCGTCGTCCACCTCACCGACTCCGTCGCCGCCCTCCGTGACCTCGGCGGGTGGAACTTCGTGGTCGGTTTCGGCCTGCTCTTCGTCGGCCTCGCGCTGCTCGCGCACCCCAGCACGCCCCTGGGCCGTGGCCGTGGCGTGGTGGTCGGGATGCTCGGCTGCTTCCTGATCGGGCTCGTGTGGATCATCGTCTACTACATGGCCGGCCAGCCCACCAGCCTCCTGCTCATCGGCGAGCTCGGGGCCTACAACCTGATGGTAGGGATCGGTTTCATGGCCGTCGGCTTCGTCTACGCCACGCGCTGGGAGTAGGCCCGGGAGCAGGCCCGCAACGCCTCGTCAGGGCCCTTCGCCGGTGGGCGGAGGGCCCTTCTGCATGCCCCGGACGCAGGCAGCAGGCAGCGAATGACATCTGTGTCATTCATCCACAGGGGTTATCCCCAGTGTGGATATCTCCCGGCGCGCACGGGCGCACCGCCTCCGGTTCTACCCGGGGCAGCACACCGTGAAACACCGATCCGCCCGGACATCCCCCAGCCTGGGGAGAAGCCCGTGCCGCCGGGCTCAGAGCAGGACGGCGGTGCGGGTCACGAAGGCGACCACGAGAGCAAGCGCCACGAGCCCCAGGCCGAGGCCCTGCCAGAGACCGCGACGGGCCTTGGGCGCGTAGGCGAGGACCAGGGCGATCAGGACGCCGCCGACGAGGCCGCCGAGGTGGCCCTGCCAGGACAGCAGGCCGCGGCCGAAGACGGTGATGGCGACGTTGAGGCCCAGCCACAGCAGGATCTGGCTGTAGTCGGCCCGCAGCCGGACCGCCACCACCAGCAGGGCTCCCATCAGCCCGAAGATCGCGCCGGAGGCACCGACGGTCGGGGTGAACACCGGAGTCAGCCAGTAGACGAACGCGCTGCCGGTGAGACCGGACAGGAAGTAGATCGCGAGGAAGCGCAGCCGGCCGACCGCCGACTCCAGCATCGGGCCGAGGAACCACAGCGCCAGCATGTTGAACCCGATGTGCATGGGCTCCACGTGGGTGAACATCGAGGTCACCGGCTGCCACCAGGCCCCCGAGGCGACGCCCTCGAGCTGCAGGACGGTCCCGTCCGGCAGGGCCACCAGGCGGCCGACGGCGAGCAGGGCGAGCCGGTCCACCCAGACGCTGGCGGCCCCGCCGGTGAGGGCAATCAGCGCCCACACCGCCACGTTGAGGCCGATGAGGACCTTCGAGGTGAGCGTGGGGTCCGGCGAGGGCCGCCCCCCGAACGCCGTACGCACGGGGCGCTGCGACTGCCGGCCGTCCTTGACGCAGGACGGGCACTGGAAGCCGACTGCGGCCTGGTTCATGCAGTCGGGGCAGATCGGGCGGTCACAGCGCTGGCAGCGGATGTGCGTCTCGCGCTCGGGATGCCGGTAGCAGTACGGCGTCGTCCCGGCGCTCACGGTGGGCTCGTCGGTCACGAGGGTGCGGGCGTGAAGGCGGTCAGCGGCGCTCGATCTGCACGGTCTCGATCACGACCGGCTCGACCGGGCGGTCACCGGCAGCGGTACGCGTGCCGGCGATCGCGTCGACGACTGCCTGGCTCTCGGCGTCCTCGACCTCGCCGAAGATCGTGTGGCGGTTGTTCAGGTGCGGGGTCTGCCCCACGGTGATGAAGAACTGCGAGCCGTTGGTGCCCGGCCCGGCGTTCGCCATCGCGAGGAGGTAGGGCTTGTTGAAGGACAGCTCGGGGTGGAACTCGTCCTTGAAGGTGTAGCCCGGGCCGCCGGTACCGGTGCCGAGCGGGCAGCCACCCTGGATCATGAAGCCGTCGATGACACGGTGGAAGCCCAGCCCGTCGTAGAAGCGGCCGGTGGTCTTCTGGCCGTTCTTCGGGTCGGAGTACTCCTGCGTGCCCTCGGCGAGCCCCACGAAGTTCGCGACGGTCTTGGGGGCGTGGTTCGGGAAGAGGTGGACGACGATGTCCCCCTTGTTCGTCTTGAGGGTTGCCCACAGGTCCTCGGCCATGGAGGTCACCTTTCTGAAGTCGGTGTGCGTGTCCGGGTCGGTGTCCTCGGACGTCGGTTGCGCCCTCGATCCTCCCACGGTGACCAAGGACCCTTCCGCCGCCCCTCATGAGCGGGATAGGGAGGTTTGATTCGGGTCACGTTGACGGCATGATGAGTGGCGTAGCGGGAACCGACTTGATGTTGACCACGAAGAGAGGACACCTCGACGATGCTGAAGCGCAAGCCGAAGACCAAGACCCAGCTCATGCGTGAGCAGGCCGAGGAGGTCATGGAGCGTCTCTCCCCGCACGTGGAGGTCGCCCGCAAGGAGGCGAAGCTGCGGGCCGCGGAGGCCCGTGAGAAGGCCGCCCCCTACGTCCACGACGTCAAGGAGAAGACCGCACCGGCCGTCGAGGGCGCGAAGGCCAAGTTCACCGCCGAGGTGCTCCCCGTGATCACCGCCGCTGTGGCAGCCGCTTCCGAGGCGACCGAGGAGGCCCGCGAGGAGGCCCGGAAGCGCGGGTCGGCGACCGCCGCCGCCCTCAAGGGAGAGGTCGCGGCGCCGAAGGAGAAGGGGTCGCACAAGCTGCGCAACCTGCTCCTGCTCATGGGGCTCGGTGGCCTGGTGGCCTTCGTCGCCAAGAAGATGTCCGACCGCGACGCAAGCACGGCCTGGCAGTCGTCGTACACCCCCTCCTCGAGCACGAGCGCGACGACGCCGTCGTACTCCGCCCCGGGCGTCGCCACCGCGGGTGCGGCCGAGGTCGACGACACCCCGATGGCTTCGGCCGCCGCCGCTGCCGCGGCCCAGGCGCGCGACGAGGCCGGTGCCGGTCCCGACGAGGCCGCTGCCGACGCCGCCGAGGCTCCGCACCCCGCGACCACGCCGGACAACCCGGCCGAGGAGATCAAGGTCGACGACGACAAGAGCTGACCTCCGGCCGCCTGTGACCGGCACGGCCGAGCGTCCCGGTCACCCCACGGTGACCGGGACGTCGTCGTTCAGCGGGGGTGCGCGCCGCGGGCGCGCGGCCCCCGGCGCAGGGGAGGGAGGTCGACCGGACGGTGGTCGTCGACCCAGGCGTCGATCTGCTCCCACCACGAGTAGAGCCAGTCGATCCGCTCCTCCCGGCCGGCGGGGATATCGGTGCGCGGCACCCGCCACCAGCGCATGATCAGCTGCTTGTCCATCGGCAGCTCGCGCCACAGGTCCGCGACCGTGACCAGGTGGTCGAGACCGGTGTGCGCCACCATCATCACGTCGGCGTCGGGCGCCGCGTCGAGGGCGGCGAGCAGCCCGCCGGGGCGGGGAGCCAGCACGTTCTGCATCCGCTCCGCACGCTGTGCCATCCCCTCGAGGCCGAGGCTGCGCAGCTTCGCGATCGCTCGTTCCCGCCGGGCAGGGGTGAAGTTGCCTCCCTCGGGGAAGATCACGAACGCGTCGTTGGCGTCGAGGTCGTGGGCGAGGCTGCCCACCTGCTTCTCGAGCCGGTCGGGCGGGTCGCCCTTCCGCGGCGGGGAGACGAACCGGCTCGGCACCCGGCCGAGGAGGACGCCGACCGCCGGGTCCCACGCGAGGGTGTCCTTGAGCACCACCCGCGGCTCGCGGTGGTACCAGTGCATGAGGGCGTACATCAGCGTGAACGAGTCGCCGGGTCCCGCGTGCCGCGAGCACACGATCAGCGGGTGCCCCGGGAAGGCGTCGGGAGTCGGGCCCTGCGTGGTGATCTTCAGCCTCAGCACCCGTCGCGCCTCGCGGAAGAAGATCACCAGGTAGGCCTGCGCGAGGTCGTAGTGGATCCGCTCGAAGAACGGGCGGCGCAGGAACAGCCCGAAGCCCGACGCGATCCACAGCCCGAACATCTCCACCAGCAGCAGGCTCTCGAGGACGAGGTGGAGCAGCACCACCCAGAACAGCCGCAGCGGCCGGAGGTACCCCGGGACCACGGGGGACAGGAGCGCGGCGCCGAGCAGCCACAGCGGCACGGTGGTCAGGAGTACGACGGTCAGCACGATCACCGCCGGCGCCACGAGGACCCGCTGCAGCACCCGGGTCATCCAGCCGGCTCCTCGAGGTAGGTCAGGTACGTGGAGGTGGCGTCGTACGCCTCCTCGATGCGCCGCATCACGGCACGGAAGTCACGGTAGGACAGCAGCGAGTCGTCGCGCGGCGACCCGCCGCCGGTGGGCAGGACGTGCGCGACGACGCCCTCGGGGAGCGCGGCCATCTCGCGCTGGAACCGGTGGCGGCGCGCGATCTCGAACGACACCCGGGCGACCTCCCAGGGGCGGCGGGGTGGCTTGAGGGGTCGGTCGACGCGGCCGACCTGGAGCACGAAGATCCGGTCCGCCCCGACCTCGACGGCCCGCCCGACCGGGATCGAGTTGACGATGCCGCCGTCGAGGAAGTGCTCGTCACCGACCCGCGCCGGCCGGAGCAGCCCGGGCACCGCCGCGGAGGCCATCACCGCGTCGACCACGCGCCCCTCGGTGAACCAGTGCTCGGCGGCGCGCTCGATGCTGGCCGCACAGCACTGGAAGGGGATGGCGAGCTCGTCGAAGGTCAGGTCCCCGAGCTCGGCGCGCAGCCGCTCGCGCAGGGGGCGGCTGGAGTGCAGGTGGGTCCCCGTCCGGACCGCCCGGGTCATCTGGCGGACGGCCCCGTCGCCGTACACGTCCTTGCCTGCGGCCGCGCTCTCCCACAGTCCGAGCAGCCGGTCGATGACGCCGGGGCCGGGGTCGGCCGCGACGAGCGCGCCGTTGAGGGCGCCGACCGACGTGCCGAGGATGATGTCCGGCTCGATGCCGGCCTCGGCCAGGGCCCGGAGCATGCCGACCTCGACGGCGCCGAGCAGGCCCCCGCCCCCGAGCACGAAGGCGGTGCGGGTCACTCGGTGGTCGAGTCGTGTGCGCCGGTCGAGCCTCTCGAGCCCGATCCGCCGGTCGAGCCCGTCGAGACCCCCTCCTCCGCGGCGATCCGGCGGCGCACGTCGCGGGTGGCGCGGCGCTCGGCCCAGAAGGACAGGATCGGCACGGTGCCGGCCAGCAGGGTGACGATCGTGAAGCCCGGGCTCCACTCCGCCCGCCGCGAGAGCAGGAAGGCGAAGAACAGGAAGATCATGTACAGCCAGCCGTGCGCGACGCCGAGCGTGTGGGTGATCCACTCGCCGAGGTCGTGCGCGCCGCTGCCCGGCGTGGTCAGCTGCGGCGTGGAGGGGAAGATGCCCCACATCGAGGAGCCGTCGAAGTTCGCCAGCGGCACACCGACGAGGATCAGCACGATGAGGAGGACACCGACGACCGTGGCCATGACGCGGTAAGGGACGAGCAGGGACTTCACGGCCTCGACGGTACCTCAGGCACCCTTGGCGTCTGCATGCTCCTCCGGCTGCTTCCCGTCCGGCCAGAGCTCCTCGGCGGCCGCCCGTCGGGCCCGGCGTTCCCGGTCGACCTCGTCGCGGACCCAGCGCCACCACACGAACAGGGCGAAGGCGGCGAAGACGAACCACTGCAACCCGTAGAGGAAGTTGCGCAGTCCCGTGTCGCCCGACGGTTCCGGAAGGGAGGCGGGGGTGACCGGGTCGAGGCCGGCCAGCCCGGTGCCGGGCTCGGCGTCCTCGGCGATGAGGTAGGCGCTGTAGAGGTCCTGGTCGACGCGCTGGATGGCGTCGGCGATGCGCAGCTCGGGGAGCACGTCGTCGCCCGGGTCGAGGTCGGGTCGTCCCGAGCCCTCCGGAGGCTGCAGCCAGCCGGTGAGCTCGGCCCGCCCGTCGGGTGCCGGTGGCGCACCGGCCGGGTCGGCGGACCACCCGCGTACGACGAGCAGGGCGGACGCCTCACCGCAGGCAGCACCCTCCTCGCACACCGCGACAGGGGTGACCGCCCAGACGCCGTCCCGGCCCTCGAGCTCGCGTTCGGCGACGTAGAACGTGGCCTCGGGGACCCACTCACCGGCGAGCTCGACCGGCCGGCCCACGCCGGCCGACGGGAACGGGCCGTCGGCGTCGAGCACGTCGTCGAGGGCCACCGGCGGGAGGGAGGTCAGGTCGCGCGCGGCCTGCTCGCGCTGGGCGCCCCACGTGTCGAGCTGCCACAGCCCGAGGAGGACCGCCACGGTCGTCGCGGCGGCGCCGAGGAGGTGGAGGGGGAGCAGCCGGGGCGCCAGCAGCACTCCCAGGTCCCTCCGCACGTGCTCCAGCGTACGTCGCCCCCCTCGAGTCGGCGGATCCGGAGGCTGTGGGGAGGATCGCCGGCATCAGGTGCCGACGATCCTCCCCGGACCCGCGCCCCCGCTCAGTCAGGGGGCCACCACGACGTCGATCGGCTTGTCGAGGTTCGTGTCCGTGATCGTCCCGGCGACGGTGTCGTCGGTCGGGTCTGCGGGGTCGGCAACGTCCAGCACGGTGACCCGGTCGCCGCCTTCGTGGCCGACGTACACCTTGCTGCCTCCGGCGGGCCAGATGCCGTGGGGCTCGCCGTTCCAGGCGGGCCCGGTGAGCTCGTGGACGATGGTCTTCGACGACCGGTCGACGATCACCACCTTCCCGTCCTGACCCGGCGCGCCGGCCACGCTGATGTACGCGTACGGACCCACGAAGGCGACGTGGTTCGCCCTGGCTCCCACCGGCATGCTCTCCACGACCGGGGAGAGGTCCCCCGTGGCAAGGACCGAGATCGTCCCGGCGCCCTTGTGCACCAGCCAGACCTCCTCGTCGTCGGGACTGACGAAGCCGAACGGGGTGAACCTCGCCGGCACCGCGCGCTCGGCCACCACTTGCCGTGTGGTCGCATCGACCTTCACGACCCGGGCCTCCTTGGCCGCGACCACGAAGGCCTGTCTGCCCGTGGAGTCGAAGGCCACCATGCTGGGGCCGAGCGGCGTCGCGATCTTGGCCCGGCTCTCGAACCGCTCGGTCCGGTGCCGCGTCTCGTCGTGCAGATCATCCCGGTCGAGGTCCAGCACCTCGACGTAGTCCTCGCCCCGGATGGCAGCCCAGGCCTCACGACCGCCGGGGCGGACCGTGACCAGGTGCGGCTCCCGGCCGACGGGGAGGTAGCCGAGGAGCTCGTTGGTCGTCGTGTCGATGGCGACGACGGTGCCCGAGATCCGGTTCGTCGCGAGCAGCACGTCGCTCTGCGGCGTCAGGTACAGACCGTGGGTCCCGACATGGCCGTTGTACAGCGCGGCGTGGTGGTCCCGGTCGGCGTTGCACGGCCCGGCGGGCTGTGGAGTCCCCGCGATCGCGGGGTCCGACCCGAGGCAGATTGTGTCGACGACTCGGTCGGTGGTCGTGTCGATCACCGAGATCGTGCCGGTGCCCTCGTTGGCGACGTACGCGCGGTCACTGACTCCCGCGACGGGACCGACGCCTGGCGCGGGAGGTCGGCTCGCCTCCGCGGACCCGACGCCGATCCCTCCCACGAGGCCGGTGCCGGCGAGCACTACGGCGCCCACGGTGAGCATGCTGAGGTTGGATGATGCGCCCATGACTGTGTCCTCCCGAGAGACGGCACCGACAGGTGTCCTGCCGGAGTGCCGGTCATTCTGGGGCAAAACGGACAAAGGGACAAGGGTGTACGGGCATACCGACCGACCCGCCGCGCGATGCTCTGTCGGCTCACACGGTCGAGGGGAGACGACCCTTGTGCTGGCCTGGCCCTGACCTGGCGTGGCAGGCCGGACGTGGTGGAGCCAAGGGGACTCGAACCCCTAACCCCCTGCTTGCAAAGCAGGTGCGCTACCAATTGCGCCAAGGCCCCTCACGCTCGGATTCACGGTCAGGAGAGGCCGTCTGACCCCCTCGGTGGAGATTCATTCCCCCACCAGTCCCCCACAGAATCTATGCTTGAGCAGGGGGTTGAGTATATCGGCGGCGGAGGCGGCGATGCCAAAGCGGGGCTTCGGGGAGATCGAGCGGCGGGTGAGCGCCTCGGGCAAGGTCGCGTACCGAGCCCGCTACGCGATGCCCGACGGCAACCGCTACTCCCGAACGCTGGCCACCAAGGTCGACGCTGAGGCCTGGCTCGCGGCAGAGCGGGCGCTGATTGACCGGGACACCTGGTCGCCGCCCGCCGTACGGAAGGCGGCGGCCGAGAAGCGGGAACAGGAGGCCGCGGTCAACACGCTGAGGGCGTACGCCGACCGCTACCTGTCCGAGCGACCCCTGCGACCGAATACCGCCCACAACTACCGGGCGCTGCTGACGTCGCGCATCCTCCCGGTGCTCGGGGACCTGCCGTTGAAGGCGGTGACCCTCGCCGAAGTGAAGGCGTGGCGGGCCGGGATGGATCCGAAGACGACCGCCGCGAACGCCGCGGCCTACCGCCTGCTCCGTTCGATCCTCCAGGCGGCCGAGGAGGAGGAGCTCATCGATCGCGCGCCGCCGAAGATCCGCGGCGCCTCGGCTGCGGGGGTATCCCGCGTCGCCGTCCCCGCGACGCTCGACGAGATCGCAGTGATCAGCGACGCGATGCCGGAGCGCCTGAAGCTCTTCATCGTCCTCGCCGCCTTCGTCGGCCTCCGCCAAGGTGAGCTCCTCGAGCTGCGTCGCTCGGACGTCGACGGCGACACCGGACGGATCAGCGTCAGCCGCAAGGTCGACAAGGACGCGGTGCCCGGCGCCGCGGGCGCGTGTCCGAGGTGTGGCCGCGCGATCAGCGCACCCAAGACCGCCAGCGGAGTCCGGACCGTTCACGTCCCACCGCCGTTCCTGCCGATGCTCCAGACGCATCTGCGCGAGCACACAGCGGACGGCCCGACCGGTCTACTCTTCCCGGGCGACCGTTCCGACCACATGAGCGTCCGCTACTTGATGGATCGCTACCGCCCCGCTCGCAAGGCCGCCGGCCGCGAGGACCTGACGATCCACCACCTGCGCCACACCGCTCTCACCCTCGCTGGCCAGCACGGTGCCACCGCCGCTGAGCTCCAGGCCCGCGCCGGCCACGCGAGCCAGGCCGCGATGGCGATCTACCAGCACGCCACCCGTGACCGCGACAAGGCACTCGCCACGAAGATCGGGGAGAACTACACGGCTTGGAGGTCCTCGACCTCGTCGTCCGGCGCAACCGAGGCGTAGACGGCATCGAGCCGGCGATACTCGTCGTCATCGAATTCCGGTGGGCCGTTGGTGGCGATGACCGTTGTGTCCCAGAGCCGATCGTCAGTGCTTGGCCGCGGGGTGAGGAGTACACCGACACTCCATGGCCAGATCGGTCCCTTCGCGTCGGACTGCATCAGGAATCGCTGGCGCCGATGGAGGAGCCAGGTTCGGAACATCTCCTGGTAGTACCCGGTGAGCTTCCCCATGCACGTGAACGACAGATGCAGCTCGCCATGGTCGACGTAGAGAACTCGATGCTCGACCCTGAGCTGGCCTTCAGGTGCTTGGCTGCACGCGATGAGTCGCCGCAGCAGCAGGCGCCCCAATTCTGCTCTCGTTGTAACGGCCACGCAGTCGATGTGCGCCAACATCTGCTCTCGATCCGTTTCGTCGCCGGTGAAATCGGTTGCGGCGATGTCTTCCAGTACCCGGTGGAAGACGCGGAATCCCAGTTCATCTCCCGCCGACGCCGGGTCCTTTGGAAGCAGCGGGCCGCCCACCGGTTCGGCCCCACCATCATTCATCCAGTCCGGCAACGGACTCGGAGGAGCCTGTAGGTCCTTGTTCGCGAGGTCGAAGTAGCGATGGGTCTCTGAACCCAACTCGGCCGGCTCATCCTCCTCGGCGACGCGGTGGATGTAGTCCACGATCGCCGAGGCCGAACGCAGTTGATTCCAGAGGAACTCCCAGTCGCGACGCAGCATGACGATGCTCGGACCGTCAGTGTCCCCGGGCGGGAAGACCTGCCTCGGAGGACTCGGATGATCAAGGATGACGACCGGCACCCATTCGACTCGGCTTCCGGCAAGGCGGACCGGGCGACCCCGCAGGTTGTCTAGCGTCATGTCGCCGGATCGGAACGACGTTCGGATCGTCCCCCGTGCCTGCTTGAGCCCTGCAGTCGCGTTCTTCAGCAGCCATGACCGTGCGCGTTCGGCCGTGTCTGGCGTAGCGGACGACCTCGCCTTCACCTGGAGCGCAATACCGCGGCTCCCGGAGACGATGGTCCCGTCGCCAATCTCCCGACGGCCACTGCCCTTCGGAACGATCTTCGGCCGAAGCACGAAGTCGGGCAGGCCCCATCGCCCCGCCGCAGCACGAGTGGCGCCTTCGACGGCAGAGCCGTACTCCTCCCCGGGCGGCAGCGCTTCAGCGTCCGGGATCTCGCGCCCGACGACTCGACCGTCGCGGAGCGCCATGTACGTCATCACGCCGTCTTCGTTGGCGTAGATCGCCATCCCTTGATCGGACTCCAAGATCGCCCGTCGAGACTCCTGCTCCTGATCGGGGTCCTCGAACCGAACGGGCAACCACACCTCCGTGGGCGCGGAAGGCATGAGCGCGTCGAGCCCCTCCAACCTGCCCGATGACTCTTCCGTGTCGAGGGACTCCTCGAGCACCTCGATGAAGGTCCGCACGATCGTGAGAAGGGCATCCATCCGACGATTCAGGTTGTCGTCGGCGTCGAGCGGCCACGGCGGCGCGTTCAAGATCGGGTCAAAGTAGACGCTCGGGTTGCCTGAGACTGCTCCTGGCGGAAGGCGCGGATTAACCGTCAGGGTCGCTAGTCGCTTGGGGGCGTCCAACGTTCCCGGCTCGTCGATCGCGATCGAAGCGAGAGCGTAGCCGTCCGGCAAGTTGGGCTGCGGGTTCGCCCGACCGGCCCAGATCGACACCAGCTGGCCACCAACCTGCGCGCGGCGAAGCGACTCCGCAAGGTGCCGCATGTGGAGCCCCACGAATCCGTCTCGTGCGAATGGCTGCAAGTCACGAAGCACGTTGACCTGGTCGGGTCGTAGCCCCATGAGAAAGCCGTCGTAAGGGAGGTCATCAAACTCCGCTGCCTCAAGACAGAGGGGCATCGAGTGCTTGTCAACGGCGAGGATCCCGAACCCTACGTTCGCCACGGCTGCGCCAAGGACAGCAGCGTCCATGGCGTTCTTGACCTCCGCCAGCAACTCGGCCGCCGCGTCGTCGACGGCGCGCTGCAACTCATCGGATGGGCGGTACGCGCACCACAGCTCCGCGGTGTCGTCGCTCGTCTCCTCAAGCCAGGCGGAGAATGGACCATCCCGGCGGATCTCGTTCCAGAGTCGGATGCATTCACGCCGTTGCTCCAGGGCGCGGCTGAGATGAATCCGCGCGCTGACGAGCAGGCGGGGAGCCCGAAGGTGTTCGGCGAGCTCCGGCATGGCGCAAGGATGACCGACAGCACCGACAGGTTGGCCAGAATCAGGCGGGTACGAACTCCTGGGCGAGCCATCCCTGACCCCGGAGCGCCTCTAGCGCGATGCGCACGTGGTCCTCGGTGAACATGCGCGACTTGCGCGGTGACCACTCCCAGACCCTCCCGACGAGCTCGTCGTCCGTCGAGTCAGGAGCCTCGGTGGCAACCCAGTGGACGGTAGCCAGGAGCTCCAGCCCGTAGGCGGACTCGAACCCATCGGCGAGGACAAGGACCCGACGGATCCGCTCCTGCGTCTGAGGATCGTTAGCCAGCAGTCGCTCAGCTTCGTTGGCGGCCTCGGGAAGGACCGAGAGCGGCTCGGCGTCCGCTACGGGAGCGCTGCCGTCGCCGAACCCGCTGATGAAGTGACCTTCAACCACGTTCAGCACGTGGCGGAGGTTGTCGGCGTACGGACCGTAGTAGTGCTGCTTGAAGTTGAGCCGCAGCGGCTGTCCAGCGACCTGAAGAAAGTACATCAACTTCTGCGACTCGATCAGCCCAGGAGCCATGAACGACTGCAGCGTGTAACGGTGGAGGAGCTCCACGAGGGCTGCCCGACCAGGCGTCATCTCCGGTCGGTCCTCCGACCTGGCCATCTCGCTTGCAGCGGGCGCACCGTCAGGGGTGAACAAGAGCACGTCGACCTCAGGCACTTGCTCGAAGGCGCGGACGATCCGAGGCTCAACATCGCGCCAGTCAAGGCCTCCGTTACCGCAGCCGAGCGGAGGGACAGCGATGGACTGGATGCCGAACTTCTTGATCGCCTCGACCAGGTCAATGAGCCCGGCTTCGATGTCCTCGATCTTCGAGCGTGACTTCCAGTGCCCCTTGGTCGGGAAGTTGATCACGTACTTCGGGCCAGTCATCTGTCCTGTGGGCCACACCTGCACATGACCAAGGCGGACCTGGCCAGCCTTGGCTGCCGCGCGGTAGTCCTCGTACATCGCCGGGTACGCCTTCTTGAACTGAAGCGCGATGCCTTTGCCCATCACACCTTGGGTGTTGACGGTGTTGACGAGCGCCTCAGCGTCCGCTCGCAGAAGGTTCCCCGTCGTCTCCGTGATCATGTCACCTCCAGCATGCCTCAGAAGTACCAGTGAGGTCGGACTCCCACGCTCGGCGGGCTCGCAGTTCCTGCGAGCACTGAGTTGACCTCGTCGAGCACAGTCTGGCTCTTGGCACCGACAAACTGGATCGCCATCCACGGGACCATGTCGTAGACCAGGCACTCGGCCATGCGCCGCTCCATGCGGTCGGGATGCTCGGCGTCGCTGTTCCACATGGTTGCCTTCATCAAAGGCCAGTCGATGAAGGTGTCCTCAGGCTCGCCATCGGCCCATCGATGAAAGGCCGCAACACGAAGAGCGGCGTTGCGATCCGTGAGGATCGGATCGAGACCAAGCTCCGCGACGCGCTCCAACGTGGTCCCCAGGTAGATGATGCGATCCGTTCCCTCGCTGTAGCTCGGCACGCCACCGCGTTCGATGACGTAAAGCATCGGGCTGCGAGTCGCGAAGTAGAACGGCACGTAGTCGGCGACCACGCCGCCAGGATGGACCGGCACACTCCTCGTGCCGCGAAGCGCCTTCACATCCGTGTTGCCCACCTCAATGCTGAGCACACCTTCCGCCTGGGCGCGGCGGTCGCAGTGCAGGCCTGTGGCGACGATCGTCTCTAGGTGCTCGACGCGCGTGAAGTGGAACAGCAACGTCGGGACCGGGCGCGCCATGAATTGCCTCCTCCTATCCAAGCCGGATCGTCGCAGATCGCGCTGGCTGAGCGGCCTGGCCCGAGCCAGAGCCACTTGCCAGCCAGACGTCAGGCAGCCGGTCCAGTCGCCCCACCAGCGTTGTCGCGAACCCGGTTCGCAGCCTGCTCGGCGGCGTACCGGCTGGAGAACGACTCCCCGGACGCGGCTACCTTGTCCGACGACCGCCACGCCCGCCACCGCCACGAGCCGCCCGCGTCCTGGTAGACCTCGTAGCGGGCCGTCCGCGCGCCGGCCTTGAAGGCCGACGCAGCCCGGTTGGCGCTGTAGGTCGAGGCGAACGTCTCCCCGGCCCAGGCGACCATCTCGTTGTTGCCGGCGTAAAGCCACCACGTGGGGTTACCGGCCTGGTTGTTTCCAACGACGAACCGCCACATCGGCGATCCCTCCGATCTCGCACCGTGGTGCGTGTCTTGCGCGAGCTCGGGACCGGTGATGTCATTGCGGTTCCACCCGTACGACGACATCTCATGTCCCGTGCACCTCTGCGCCCGGCCTGGAAGCCGGGCGCTTTGGTTTTTGCGCACTTTCTGCGCCACCTGGGTTCAGGTGACTGGTGCTAGTGCAACACGCCCCACCGCCCACGGCAGTGCGACACGCCCGAGCCCGGGAGTGACCACGTCAGGCATTTGCGCCAATTCCGCGCGAATAAACAGCGATGTAATTCGGCGTGTCGGGGGCATACGCGCCGCATTCGGCGTCAGACTGAGCGAGAGATGACTACCTTCAACTCGCAAATAGGCGGACAACATGACCGACAACGAAGAGAGCATCGGCCGAATCGCTGTGCCCTGCGGACGGCTGTCCTGCAAGGAGCCGGTCATCCAGGAACTCGGCCGCGGCCGTCGGAAGGAGTACTGCTCCGAAACTTGCCGGCGAGCCGCCGACCGCGACTACAAGCGGGCGAAGGGCCACGTCGAGGTGTACGCCGACTACCTCCAGCGGTCCCAGCACGAAGTTGCGTCGTATGGTCGGAAGGCCGAGGCCGGCGTCCTAACTCCTGAGCAACTAGGGAAGCTCGAAGCCGATGCCCGCGTGGCGTTCGCCCGCGCCGAGGCGCTCGCCGAGGTAGGCGTTCCAGCTGAGCGTGCGACCGCGGAACTCACCGCTCTCGTGGAAGCCTTGAGGCCGCTGCTGAGTGGAGGAGTCGGCTTCACCGCACGGTCTGCCTAGTCGCCGCGGGCGAGCCCAATCGGCTCCGCGTCCACGATGACCGACGGCTTGCGTCCGCAGGCCGGGCACTGCTCCGAGTGCTTGAACGCCTCATCCGGATCCAGGTACTTCTCGTCCACGGTCTCCTGAACCACGTCGCCGCAGTAGCGCCGGAGGCGCCATCTCATCTGAGCTGGCTTCGGCGCATTGCCGTATGGGCGCAGTAGTGCAGCCACCTGCTCGCGAGCGTCAGGCGGGATCGGTGGCGCCTTCGCGACGATTTCCTGCACGTGGTCGTGGAGCTTCTGTGCCTGCGCCTGCGCCCGCTCGATCTTCTTGGTCGGGTTGAACGGCGCCGACAGGTCGCCCTTGCGCTGGTACCCACTCAAGTCAGTCATCCGTTCCTTGGTACCTCGCCTTCGGTCGACGTCCAACCGAGCTTCACGATGCCCGGCTGCGCCAGGTGTTCACCGGGTGGGCGTCGATGAGCCGGTCGAGCGACGCGGTCTCGATCCGGATGGTGCGCCGCCCGAGGCGGACGGCGTCGAGGTCGCCGGCGGCGATGTAGCGGCGGACGGTCTTAACCGAGACGGCGAGGATCTCGGCCGCTTCGCAGAGGGTCACGAGCTGGCGGGGCTTCGGGGCCATGGGGACTCCTGGGTTGGAGGCGGCCCGGTTGGCCGCCGTTATCCCTCAAGGCCGAGGGATGTCCTCCGGTGGCCACCCCACTTCTCCCCGCTCCCCATCCCCTCCTCCCCCTGCCCTTCACTGCCTCCCTTCTGGCCTTGACCCCGTCTGGTGG
>DGBP01000034.1 GCA_002384855.1 Nocardioidaceae bacterium UBA4001
GTTCGAGTCCAACCGGGGGAGCTCCTGATGTCTCGCGACATCGCCGACGGCCGGACCACGCCTCGTGGCCCGGCCGTTTCTTCGTCTCTGCCGACCCGGCTTGGGTGCCGGGTGGGACTCGGTCGACCCGGCGTTCACGCCGGGTCGAGGTCGGTCAGCGCATGCCCTCGGTGTCGCCGGAGAGCTTCTGGGCCAGCCAGATCGGCACGATCGACAAGACGATCAGCACCACCGCGACCACGTTGACCACGGGCGCCTGGTTGGGGCGGAAGAGGTTCTGCAGGATCCAGATCGGCAGCGTCGTCACGCCCTGGCCCGCGGTGAACGTGGTCACGATGATCTCGTCGAAGGACAGCGCGAACGCCAGCAGCGCTCCTGCGAGGAGGGCCGAGCGAAGCTGGGGGAAGGTGACCAGGCGGAAGGTGGTCCACACCCCCGCGCCCAGGTCCGCGGAGGCCTCCTCCAGGCTCCCGCCCAGACGCCGGAGCCGGGCCTGGACGTTGTTGAAGACCGTGACGATCGTGAAGGTCGCGTGCGCCACGATCAGGGTGATCACCGAAAGCTGGATCGCGAGGATCCCGCGGAAGGCGTTGTTGAGCGCGATCCCGGTGACGATGCCCGGCAGGGCGATAGGCAGGATCACCAGCAGGTTGACCGAGCTCTTGCCGAAGAAGTCGAACCGCTGGAGGGCCAGGGCGAGCAGCGTCCCGAGGACGAGCGCGACCGTGGTGGCGACCAGGGCGACCTGCACGCTGGTGACCACCGCGTCCCGGGCGCCCTGGCTCTGCCAGGCCCGGCTCCACCACTCGAGGGTGAACCCCTCCAGCGGCCAGGTCATCGCCTGGCTGGGGTTGAAGGAGTTGAGGAGGACCACGAGCAGCGGGACGTAAAGCACCCCCAGGACCAGCAGGGTGGCAACGGCGAGGAGGCGTCGCGCCGTCGTGCTCAGGGTCATGCGGCGTCCTTCACAGGTTGTCCAGCGCACCGGTCCTGCGGACCGCGGCGAGGAACACGATCATGATCGTGATGGGGATGAGGGCGAGCGCCGCCGCCAGCGGCAGGTTGTTGGCCGCGCCGGCGTTGGTGTAGACGAGGTTGCCGAGCATCTGGTTGGCCCCGCCGACGATGTTGACGGTGATGTAGTCGCCCAGGGTCAGCGAGAAGCTGAAGATCGCACCCGCGATGATCGCGGGGAACAGCAGCGGCATGATCACCGACCGGACCGTGCGCCAGGTCCCGGCCCCGAGGTCGCTGGAGGCGTCGAGCAGTGAGTTGGGCACCCGCTCCAGGCCGGCGAAGATCGGCAGGATGACGTAGGGCAGCCAGATGTAGGCCTGGGTGATGACCACGGCGGGCAGCCCGTAGCCGGGGGACTGGACACCCAGGGGGGCGCCGAGCCACTCCACCAGCCCGCCGTCGGAGAGCGTCGAGCGCCAGGCGTAGGCCTTGACCAGGTAGCTGGCCCACAGCGGCGTGAGGACGGCGATGACGAGGATCCGCTGCACGCGGGGGGAGGCCACCTTGGCCATGTAGAACGCGATGGGAAGGGCGACCAGCACGTCGATCACGGTCACGGTCGCGGCGATGCTGAGCGTGCGCAGGGTGACCGTGCGGTAGAGCTGCTCGGTCAGCACCAGCCTGAGGTTGTCCAGCGTCCACGCGGACCGGTCGAGGTCGCCGGTGAAGCTGTCGACGGTCCACAGGGCGGTGATCAGCAGGGCGGCCAGCGCCACGACGTACACCAGCACCAGCCACGCCAGCGGCGCGGAGATGAGCAGGCCGAGCCGAAGTCGCGGCGTGCGGCTCAGCCGTGCGGAGACCCGCCGCGCGGCCGTCTCCCGGGGAGGGGAGACGGCCGCACGGGCGGTGTCGAGGGACATCCAGGTCAGCCCTTGATCTCGGTCCAGGCCTGGGTCCACTGCGAGTAGTCGGTGCACTCGGCGTCACGGCCGTCGAGGCACTCCTTGACCGGGGTCCGCCAGTACCACAGCTGCTCGGAGTACTCCTCGTCGCCGGCGTGGAAGGTCTCGCAGTGGTCGGGGTTCTCGGTCTCCTCGCACGCGGCCTCGCTGTTGGGGGCCTCACCGAAGTACTCCGTGGCCTGGGCGTTGGCCTCGGGGCTGACGATGTGGTTCATCCAGGCGTACGCACAGTTCACGTTCTCCGACTGCGAGGACAGCATCCACGTGTCGTTCCACGCGGTGGCGCCCTCCTCGGGCAGGACGGCCTTGATGCTCGGCTTGTCGATCGCGTTCACGATCACCTGCCAGGTGGTGCCGATGACGCTGTCGCCGGTCTGGAAGGCCTGGATCTCCTTGAGGTAGTCCGACCAGTACTCGCCGACGTACTGCCGCTGGGTCTTGAGCAGGTCCACCGCCGCGTCGAGCTGCTCCTGGTCGAGCGCGTAGGGGTTCTCGATGCCCAGGTCGGGCTGGGTCTTCATGAGGTACAGCGCGGCGTCGGCGATGTAGATGGGGGAGTCGTACGCCGTGACCTTGCCCTGGTACTTCTGCATCTCCGACTCCTCGAAGACCGCACCCCAGGAGGTGGGTTCGTCGACCTCGTCGGCGTTGTACATCAGCAGGTTGGCGCCGTAGCCGTGCGGGATGCCGTAGTTGACCCCGTCCACGGTGTTCCACTCGGTGTCCTTGAGGAAGTCGAAGATCCCCTCGTAGTTCTCGACCAGGTCGGTGTTGACCGGGGCGGCGTCACCGCTGGCGATGAGGCGCAGTGACAGGTCGCCGGAGGCGGCGATCACGTCGTACTCCCCGGTCTTGGCGAGGTTCAGCGCCTCGTCGGAGGTGCCGTAGACCTTGCTGGTGACCTCGCAGCCGGTCTCCTCCTCGAAGGAGCTGACCCAGTCGACCGCCGGGTCGTTGCTGCCGTCCTCGACGTACCCCGGCCAGGCCAGGATCGAGACCTGGCCCTCGTTCTCGCCGAGCTCCTCGACGGCCTGCGCGCCGCCGTTGCCGTCGCCCCCGTTCCCGCCGTCGCCGCCGCAGGCGGACAGCGCGATCAGGGAGACCGCGGTGAGTGCGGCCGCGGCGGTACGACGACCGCCCCGCCGCGTGAGGTTGTGCTTCATGACTTCTCCATCTCGGTAAGGGGTGCGACCTCGCCCCGGAGGGGGACCAGGTCGGCCGGCGACCAGGCGGCGACGACCGTGTCGCCTCGGTGCTCCGGCTCGTGGCGCGCGCTCTTGCTCTGCTCGAGCACCACCAGGGGCGTGCCGTCCTCGAGTCGGACGTGGATGCGCTGCCCGGTCCCGAGGTAGATGGCCTCGGTGATCTCACCGGCGACGCGGATCTCGTCGTCGCCGGCGGCCGGTGCCTCTCCCCGCAGTGGGGAGAGGGTGATCTTCTCCGGCCGCAGGGCATGGGTGCCGGTGCGGTCGAGCAGGCGACGCGAGGTGGCGTCGTCGAAGATGTTCGAGGTGCCGACGAAGGAGGCGACGTACGGCGTCCGCGGCCGCTCGTAGATCTCGGCGGGGGAGCCGAGCTGGACGATCCGGCCCTCGCTGAAGACCGCGATCCGGTCACTCAGGGTGAGGGCCTCCTCCTGGTCGTGGGTGACGAAGACGAAGGTGATGCCGAGCTCACGCTGCAGCTGCTTGAGCTCGACCTGCATCTGCTCGCGCAGCTTGAGGTCCAGGGCGCCGAGCGGCTCGTCGAGCAGCAGCACCTTGGGTCGGACCACGATGGAGCGGGCGAGGGCGACCCGCTGCCGCTGCCCGCCGGAGAGCTGGTGGGGCTTGCGGCCGGCGAGGTGGCCGAGGCGGACGGTGTCGAGGGCCTCCCGGGCGAGCTTGTGCCGCTCGCGCTTCCCGACCTTGCGGACCCGCAGGCCGTAGGCCACGTTGTCGAGCACGTTCATGTGCGGGAAGAGCGCGTAGTCCTGGAAGACGGTGTTCACGTCGCGGTCGAAGGGCGCGGTGTCGGTAACGTCCCTGCCTGCGAGGTCGATCCGGCCCTCGTCGGCGTGCTCGAAGCCGGCGATGAGGCGGAGCACGGTGGTCTTGCCGGAGCCGGAGGGGCCGAGCATCGAGAAGAACTCGCCGTCGTGGATGTCGAGGTCGACCTCGTCGACGGCCGTGACGTCGCCGTACCTCTTCGTCACCGAGCGCAGTGAGATGGCGATCGGTGGCGACTCAGTGCCGGCGGAGGCGGTCATCTGGCTCCTTGCTCGTCCCGGGTGGGGGTGGGATGCGGGTCACAAGTGGGGATAACCTATAGAGCCAGAGGTTAAAGGTCTAGCGTTTCGGTGACGAAAGTTCGACACTGGGCACGAAATTCGGGCGACCGGGGAGGAATGCCGTGGGCAGGAGCGTGCGCCATGCCTCGCGCGCACGGTCTGCCGTGTTCGCCCCTCTCGGAGACCACGGCCGCGCCGCGAGGGTGGAGCAGCGGCTGGCCGGGGCGATCCGCTCGGGCCTCCTCTCCGACGGGGAGCGGCTGCCCAGCGAGTCGGAGCTCGCATCGATGTTGGGGGTGGCAACGGTGACCGCCCGCGAGGCTCTCGTCGCGCTGCGAGCCCAGGGGCTGGTGACCACCGTGCGCGGACGCGGCGGCGGGAGCTTCGTCAACCGCCCGAAGGCTCCCGACGCGGCCCTGGTCGACTCGCGGCTGGCCGCCATGTCCCGGGTCGAGCTGCGCGACCGAGGCACGGTGTACCGCGTGATCCTGGCCGGGTGCGCCGAGCTCGCGGCCGAGCGCGCGGACGCCTCGGACGTCCGTGACCTCGAGGAGCTGTTGGTCCCCGCCGACGAGCCCGACGTGGCCCGGTGGCGCCACGCGGACTCCGAGCTGTTCCTCTCCGTCGCAGCACTGACCCAGTCGGCGCGGATGACGCGCGAGGTGGTCCGCCTCGAGGCAGACTTCGGCGCCACCCTCCGGTTGGCCTACGCCGACGCTGAGTTCCTGAAAGCCAGCGCCGGTCGACACGTCGACCTGGTCCAGGCCATCGCGGCCCACGACGGGGAGCGGGCGCGCGCGACCGTGCACCGGCACATCGACCGAGCCATGGAACTCGTGGTCGAGCGGCACGCCCAGGTGCGACGATGACGGTGTCTGGAACGGGGGCGAAAGGAGGGCGCACCGTGCCTGCGACAACGACGACTCTCGGTCCGGCCGCGGCGCGGGTCACCGCCCTGTTCGAGGAGCTCTTCGGTGACATCGACCGGGTCCGAGGCCGTCTGGAGGCGCTGTTCGGCTCCGGCCCCGTGGACGCGGCTGCCGTGCTCGCCGTGGTCGAGGCCGACGCGCGCAGACTCCTCGACCGTGGCACCGCCCTCGGTGCAGGGTTCGTCGCGGGCCGGGACGCCCTCAGCGACCACACGCTGTACCTCGCCTGGTGGCAGGGCGACGACCAGCAGCTGCTCGGTGAGTCCGAGGCGCCCGCGAGCGGCGCCCCCTTCGACTACACGCGCCGGGAGTGGTTCCGGGTGCCCGAGGAGACCGGGCGCAGGCACGTGACCGGACCGTACGTCGACTACGTCTGCACCGACGAGTACGTCGTCACCTGCACCGCACCGGTCCTCGCGAACGGCCGCATGGTCGGCGTGGTGGGGGCCGACGTCCTCGTCGAGACCCTCGAGGGAATCCTGTTGGACCCGCTCGACGAGGTCGGGGCCACCCTGGTCGGCGAGCACGGCCGGACCATCGTCTCGGCCGACCACCGGCTGGCCGCAGGCACGATCCTCGACGTCGGGGCCGCGCGCGAGCGGGTCGACTGCGCGGACCTCCCGCTGTCGGTGGTCGTGTTGGCTGACGGGCAGGGCTGACGGGGCGCTCAGTCCCCCCAACCCATGGAGAAGACCTCGAACGGGGTCGCCCGCGGGACGCCGAGGCGGCTGCCCGCGGCGCGCGCCATCCCGTCGAGGAACTCCTCGGGGTCGAAGTGCTCCCAGCCGAGCCCGTCGATGTAGGCCCGGTGGGCGTCGAGCGAGGCGACCCCGGCGTCGAAGGTGGCGGTGATGTCGACGGCGTGCGCGGCTTCCGGCGAGCCCGCCGCCCAGACCTGTCGCACGCCGCCCCACGGCTCGAGGCCGCCCTCGACCTGGTCGGGGAAGACCCATCGGTTCCCGGCGTCCCGCACCGCGTCGAGCACGGCCCTCCCGGTGGCGATGTGGTCGGCCTGGTTGAGCGCCCGGCCGCCCCACGTGTCGCGGAAGTTGTTCGTGACCACGATGTCGGGTCGGTGGCGACGTACGACGCCCGCGAGGACCCGACGCAGCGGGACGCCGTACTCGAGGATGCCGTCGGGCAGGCCGAGGAAGTCCACCTCGTCCACACCCACGATGCGCGCCGACTCCACCTGCTCGGCCTCGCGCACGCGCCGCGACTCGTCGGGCCGCATGCCGTCGATGCCGGCCTCGCCGCTGGTGACCATGCAGTACACGACGCGTTTGCCCTGACCTGTCCAGCGGGCGACGGCCGCTGCGCCGCCGAACTCCATGTCGTCGGGGTGGGCGACGACACAGAGGGCGGTCTGCCAGTCCTCGTCGACGTGCGTCAGGTCCGGTGGGGCTGTCTCGGTCATGGACCGAGCATGCCAGGGACCGGACCGCTCGGCCATCGGCTGGGGCGGGCTGGGTGTCCGCGCCTCAGCCTGCCTTCTGGAGCTGCTCCAGCTGGTCGCGCACCTTGCGCCGGAGGACCTTGCCGATGACCGAGCGGGGCAGGTCGTCGAGGACGTACACCCGCCGGGGAACCTTGTAGGCAGCCAGCCGCTCCCGGGTCGCTTCCCGCACCGCGGCCTCGTCGAAGGAGGCGCCCGGCTCGAGGACGACCGCCGCGGTCACGTCCTCGCCGCCCTGAGTGGAGGGGAGGCCGACGACGGCGGCATCCATGACGCCGGGCACCTGACGGAGCGCCTCCTCGACCTCGGTGGGGTAGACGTTGAACCCGCCGGTGATGATCAGCTCCTTGATCCGGTCCACGAGGGTGAAGAAGCCGTCGTGGTCCATCACCACGACGTCGCCGGTGTGGATCCAGCCGTCCTCGAGGAGGGTCCCGGCCGTCTCGTCGGGTCGGTTCCAGTAGCCCGCGAACACCTGCGGCCCGCGGAGCAGCAGCTCACCGGGTTGGCCGGGCGGGACCGCCTTGGTGGGGTCGTCCCGGTCCACCACCCGGACCTCCGTCGAGGGGAAGGGGACACCGATGGCACCGACCCGTCGCGAGGGCCCGATGGGATTGCCCAGGGCGACGGGCGACGTCTCGGTCATCCCGTAGCCCTCGACCAGCAGTCCTCCGGACACGGACTCCCAGAGCTCCGCGGTCTCGCGGGGGAGCGCCATCGCCCCTGAGATCGCGAAGCGGATCGTGGTCAGGTCGACGCCGCGCTCCGGGGCGGTCCGGGCGAGCTTCTCGTAGATGGGCGGCACCGCCGGCAGGAACGTGGCGGGTCGGCGTCGCTGCGCCTCGAGCAGCATGTCGACGTCAAACCTCGGGAAGAGCACGAGCGTCGCGCCGAGGCCGACCGCGAAGGTCAGGCAGAGAGTCAGGCCGTAGGCGTGGAAGAGCGGGAGGACGGCGTACACCACTTCCTCGCCGTCGGTCAGTCCCGGAACCCAGGCCCTGCCCTGAGCAGCGTTCGCCCGGAGGTTGCGGTGCGTCAGGATCGCGCCCTTGGGCCGCCCGGTGGTGCCTCCGGTGTACTGGAGCACGGCGGTGTCGGAGCCGTCCGGCCGCGGGAAGTCATCGGCCAGCGCCGGTGTCCGTGCGACGAGCCGGTCCCACCTCCAGATCCCCGGCGCTGACGCGGTCATGGCGTCGCGCGACTCCCTCGCCTTGGCGACGGGCAGGTGCAGGGCCAACCGCTTGGTCAGAGGGAGAGCGGCGGGCAGGCCAACGGCCAGGACAGTCCCGGCCCCCATGCTGCGAAGGATCTTCTCCGCCCTCGGAGCGACCTTGTCCCACGCGATGGCAACCTTCGGCTCATGGTCGCGCAGCTGGACCTCGAGCTCTTCAGGGGTGTACAGCGGGTTGTGCTCGACCACGATCGCGCCGAGTCGAAGAACGGCGTAGAACGCGACGACGTGCTGTGGCGAGTTGGGAAGGATCAGCGTCACCCGATCGCCTCGACCCACTCCCAGCCGGCGGAGGACCTCTGCTCCTTGCGCCACCTGCTGCCCGAGCTGCGTGTAGGTGGTGGTCGCGCCGAAGAAGTCGAGTGCGACCTTCGGGCCGCCCCCGCCGGTCCCCCGACGTGGTCCGGGCCGGAGCGGCCGCGCTAGAGTCGCGTTCGGCCTGGCCTCTTGTGCCATGCGGGGCGGTAGCTCAGTCGGTTAGAGCAGAGGACTCATAATCCTTGGGTCGTGGGTTCGAGTCCCACCCGCCCCACTAGAAAGCGGCTCTGACCTGCGGAAACAGGAAAGCCCCCGCCAGTCGGCGGGGGCTGTTCCCTACTTACTCCCCACTTTCGGGCATGTTTTGTGTCTTCGAGTCCGAGTGCGCAGCGCACTCTCATGCCGATGTGCGGACGGCGTCGGGCCGCTCGATCGAGGGGCCTCCGCTGGGGCGACAATGAAGAACATGAGCACACGCGTCGAGTTCTGGGTCCTGGTCGTCCTGCTTGTCGCTGGTTGCGTGCTGCTCATCGGCGCAGTCGCAGACGGGGAATGGGTATCCACGGGAGTGTTGGCGCTAGCCGTGTCGCTGATCGGGGCGGATCTCGTTCGACGCCGACGCAAGGCGTCTCCGGAGTCGGAGTAGGTCCTGGCGCTCAACGGCTCCGAACGTCCGGATCTGCCGCGATCCGCGCGAGACCCGATGCCGACGTTGGCAGGCACGACCCTCACTGGAAGGCCCCAGTCACACCGCGCGCAGCAACGGGGTGGGGGTCGGAAGGACCATGACCTGGGCGGCGCGCGTGGGCGCGCCGGTCCTGCCCAGGTAGTTGGCGGTCACGTTGGTGTCGGCGTGCCCCAGTTGGTTCGCAATCTCGGCAAGGGCTGCCCCATTGGCGTCGAGCCACGTCGCTACCGTTCGACGAAAGGTATGCGTGCCCGCCCAGGGCACGCCTGCCTTGGCGAAGACCTTGCGCAGCGACTTGCTCACGTTGTTCCGGTCTCGTGGCTGCCCCGCCTTGCTGGGGAAGCGCGTCACGCCGAAGACAAGCCCCTGAGTGCCATGGAGCGCGGCGCGCAGGCGCAGGCGCTCGCAGAGGTCGCCTGAGAGTGTGAGCACCCGGTCAGCGTTGGCAGTCTTGGTTCCCCGCACTCGGACCGTTCCTGCGGCGAGGTCGACGTCAGCCCACCAGACGCAATGCAGCGCCTCGGAGATGCGCACTCCCGTCCCGAACAGGAACGCGGCAATGTCGGCAATGTCGGCGCTGCTGGCCTCGGCGGCTGCCATGACGGAAGACACTTCCTCGGGAGTGAACGCGCGGCGCGTGTCTAGGTGGCGCTTGCCGCACTCGTAGTCGCACTCCTCGGCGGTGCACTTGCGGTCGCCCGCGCTGCCCACCTTGGACCCTGGCATCTGCACTCGGTGCATCACGCTGGCAGGGATGGCCCCACGACGCTCAGCGAGCGAGAGCACGCCACCCAGCACCTTGCGCGCCTGCTTGGCAGCGGTCTCCCCACGGTCGTCGGCAATCTCGGTCAGCCACGCCTCAATGCGTCCCACGTCATTGGCTTTGGTCAGCGTGAGGTCAGCCAGCGCGCTGCCCTTGATGCAACGGCGGACATAGCCCTCATAGTCGTAGAGAGTCTGAGCCGCGAGGGTCTTGCCCTTGGTCTTCTGTCGGCGCTTCCAGTCGAGCCACACGTCAGCCGCGTGGCTCACCTTTGTGTCGTGCCGGAGGGTGTCGTCGCCGCCACGGTGCTCGGTGCGCGCCTGCTGCACCTTGGCTGCCAAGGCACGCCGTGCAGCGGCGTCTGTCTTGCCGCTGGCCGTGACCTCGCGCCGCTTGCCGTTGGCGTCGTTGTAGTAGCCGCGCGCCTGCACCTGACCCGTCAGGGTCGGGTGTGCCGTGGTCGTGATCCTGCCCAACGTGTAGGGCGGATTAGCGGGGCGGGGCATCGGGCGTGTCCTTTCGTCGTGGACTGTCGTACAGACCGTAGGGGATAAGTGGGGAACAGTTCAAACGGGTTCGACGCGCTATCGTCGCAGGGATGCGCGCTCGCCGCGCGCCTGGCCGAGGTTCGCGCGGTCGCTGAGGGTATGTGCAGCGGCGACGAGGGACGTTGGGCAGGCCCCCGCAGGCGCAGGGGGTATGACCCCCAAAGGGTCGCGAGCGGCATCGGAGGTGGACAGCCGCTCAAAATCTGCCACGGTTCGAGGGCCGAAATGCGCAAGGGGGTCGGGCTAACCCGACCCCCTTGGGTCGTGCCCCTTGGAGTGGTG
>DGBP01000035.1 GCA_002384855.1 Nocardioidaceae bacterium UBA4001
CACCACCCCAGCGGACTTGACCGTCCGAGGGAGGGATGCCTGCCTTCGGTCGGCCGGATCCCGGCGTAGGAAAACCAGGAGAGAACCGTCACCGATCCGGCATAGCGTGGCCGCATCATGACTGCGCTCACGACCCCACCCGTCACACCGGACCAGCAGCACCTGGCGCCTCCGCTGGAGGACCCGTCCCGCAGGATCGACGGGCGAAGGTTGAGGAGCCCGGTGGCGGTGACCGCGCTCACCGCCTCAGCGGTGGGAGCGGTCGGGATGACGCTGGGCACTGTGGTGGCCGGCCGGCTCGCCGAGGACCCGACCCGCGGGCTGGTCTGGCTTCTCGCGATCTGCCTCGTCGGTGCGGCCGTGGTCGACACCACCGGGAAGATCGCCTGGGTCGGCTGTTCGGACCGCGCGGAGGGCCGGCTGCGCGAGGACCTGCTCCGGGCGGCACTGCGCCAGCCGCTGTCCGCGCTGAGCGAGCAGGCGGTGGGAGAGGTGCTCGACCGGATCGACGACGACACCCACGAAGTCGGCAACCTGGTCCGGTGGCAGTTCTGGATGCTCGCCCGCACCCTCTTCGGCACGCTGCCGATGTGGGTGGTCGCCGGTGTCACCTGGTGGCCGTCGTTCATCCTGTTCCCGGTGCTCGCGGCCGTCACGTGGTTCGCCATCCGGTCGCTGCTCGGTGAGATCTCGCGTCTCAAGGTCGTCGAGGAGATGGCGTGGACCGACCACGCCGCCGTGCTCGAGGAGGCGATCGCCGGTCGCGACGACCTGCGAACCAGCCTCGGTCAGGCCCATGTCGTCCGACGCGTGGCGCGGCTCTCCGCCGACGTACACGCGAAGTTCAGGGCGGTCGTCAACGTCGAGAGTCGCCTGGTCCGGCGCGCCGGCGTCCTGCTCCACGCTCTGCTGGCGGGCATCGCGGTCGCCGGCGTGGCGCTCGCCGTCGGCGGAAACCTCTCGGTCGCCGAGGTGGTCACCCTCTTCCTGGTCACCTCGACCTTTGTCGGCCAGATCGCGATGGTGGCCAACCACCTGCCGGATCTGCAGGCTGGCTTCGGCGCCGTGATCCGGCTGCGGCAGATGCTTGCCGTTCCGCCCGAGCCGGAGGGCGGGACCGCGCTTCCCGAGGGGCCGCTCGACCTGGAGCTGCGCGGCCTGGACTTCTCCTACGCCGAGGGGACGTTCGCGTTGCAGAGCATCGACCTGCAGGTCCCCGCGGGCCAGACCGTCGCCCTGGTCGGCCGCACCGGCTCCGGCAAGTCGACGCTGGCCGCGCTCGTCTCGCGCGCGATGGAGCCGCCGCGGGGCACGGTGTTCCTGGGCGGCGTCGACGTCCGGGACCTGGATCTCCAGCGCCTTCGCAGGTCGGTCGGTGTGGTCACGCAGCGGACGGAGATTCTCGCGGGCACCCTTGCCGAGAACATCACCCTCTTCGCTGAGATCCCGCGGAGCACGGTCGAGGCGGCGGTGGTGGAGCTGAGTCTGGACGGCTGGGTCGCCGGTCTCCCGGACGGCCTCGACACCCTCCTCGGTCCCGGCGGCACCTCGCTCTCGGCGGGGGAGGAGCAGCTCGTCGCCTTCGCCCGCCTGCTGGTGCGTGACGTGCGCGTGGTGGTGCTCGACGAGGCCACCGCGCGCATGGACCCGCTCACGGAGCGCCGCGTGGTGGCTGCGGCCGACCGACTGCTCGCGGCCCGGACCGGCATCCTCGTCGCCCACCGGCTGTCCACGATCGAGCGGGCCCCGCTGGTAGCCGTCCTGGACCGCGGGCGCGTCTCCCAGCACGGTGCCCGCGCCGAGCTCGCCGCCGCGCCCGGGCCGTTCCGTGACCTGCTGGAGGCCAGCCGCACCGACCACGGCCACGACCAGGCCGCCGGGGACGGCATCGATGCCAAGGGCATGGTCGCGGCCGAGGTCTCCGAAGCAGAGCACACCGGCGTCGGTGCGCGCCGTCGCTCCGGACCGCCACCAGAGATCGAGGAGGTCGGCACCGGCCCCTCGCTGGCGCGCGGGATCACGCACGCGCTCGCGGTGCGTCCGGTGTGGGGCCTGCTCGGAGCGCTCCTGTTCCTGCTCGCCTCACTCACGGGAGCCCAAGGAGCCGTCACCGGACTGCTCTGGGGACGCGTTGTCGAGGACCTCCAGGATGGCGGGAGCCCCACGTGGCTGAGCGCCGCGGTAGTGGTGAGCCTGCTCGCCGCCCCCGTCATGCTGGCCAATGCCTTCTGGCGGTATCCCCGGTGGTGGGTCGAGGTCATGCTCCGCACCCGGATGGCGGTGCTCTACGGCCAGACAAGCCAACGCCGGCTCGCGCGGACTCCGCCCGGCGAGGTCGTCGCACGGTCGATGGACGCCGACCGCTACGCGCGGTACGCCGACCGGTGGGTCGACTTCCTCAACGGCCTCATCATCGCCGGCGTCACCGCGTTGCTCGCTGGCACCTGGATGGCCGGCGCTGTGCTGCTCACCGTCATGGTCGCCTCGGCGCTCGCCTCGACTCTGGGCCGGCCCATCGCCGGTCGCTCGGCAGCTGCAGCGTCCGCGGCCCGGGCGAGGTTCGGCCGCGCCCTCGTCTCGGCGCTGGACTCCGCGCGCACCGTCAAGCTGGCTGCGGCCGTCCCCGACGTCCATGCCCACCTGCGCCACGTGGACTCCGGCCGCGTCGCTGCCGCGGTGAAGGAGCATCGAGTACAGGCCTTCCTCGACGGCGTACCCATGGTCATGGTGCAGTGCGGCGTCGTGGCGGCCTGGGCGATCTACTTCTCGGGCGGCTGGAGCCTCGCGATCGCCCTGCTCGTGGCCAACGCGGTCGGCGGCTTCGACTGGTTCGGCCGAGTCGCCGGGATGGTGGTCACCGAGGCGCCGGGGACGCGGGCGTGGCAGGTGGAGACCAGCCGGTTCGCGGGCGGTGTCGACCTGATGGACCTTCCGGCGCGAGTGGACCTCGTCAGCGGGGATGCCCCAGAACCAGAGCCAGTACGCCGCGTGCCGCTGGAGCGCTTGGAGCTCGCCGGCTTCTCGGCGGTCCACGACGACGGCACGATCGGCGTCAGCAACGTCGACCTCACCGTGGAGGCCGGCGAACTGGTCCTCCTGGTCGGGCAGGTCGGCTCCGGCAAATCCAGCCTGCTCTCCGCACTTGCCGGCCTCATCGAGCACTCCGGCGTACTGCTCTGGAACGGGCGGGAGGTCACCGACCCTCAGGCGTTCCTCCGGCCCGCGCAGGTCGCCCACGTCGCCCAGGTGCCGCGGGTGCTGTCCGGCAGCTTCTCCGACAACGTCCTGCTGGGCCACGGGCGGGCCTTCGACGACCCTGTCTCGGCCGCTCGGCTGGGGCGCGACATCGAGGAAGCCGGGGGGAAGGACGCTCTCGTCGGGCACCGTGGCGTGCGGCTCTCCGGGGGCCAGGTCCAGCGGCTCGCGCTCGCACGAGCGCTGGCTGCCGACGCCGAGCTGCTCCTTGCCGACGACGTCTCCAGCGCCCTCGACGCCGCCACCGAGATCGAGCTCTGGGCAGCCCTGCGTGAGCGGGGGACGACCGTGATCGGCGCGACCGCGAAGCGGGCAGCCCTCGCCCAGGCCGATCGGGTCGTCGTCCTCGTCGACGGGGAGGTCGCCGCCACCGGCCCCTGGCCCGAGCTGGCACCTGCGTGGAGTCACCTCGCAGGTTAGTCCGGGTCTCCGAGGCTCGAGACCCGCGGGCCTGTCGCGGCGGTCTGCCACGCGCTCCCGCGGGTTCGCTCTTGGCGCGTGCCCCGGTTGTCGAGCAGATGCCGCCCCACCGCAACGTTCTGTGGTCGCCGCGCCAGGGACCCACAAGCTCCGTTGAAACCCGGGGCCTCCTTTGCCCGCGCACCCGTCGGCGCTAGCGTCACGGTGTGGCCCACACGATGAGGATTCGACGCACGCTTGCCCGCGGCACGCTCCGAGCCACGAGGTGGCGCCTCGTCGGCGACGTGCCACGAAGCGGGATCCTCGTCGGCGCTCCGCACACGTCCCAATGGGACTGGGTCGCCATGCTGCTGATCGCCTGGGCCAACAGCGCACGTCCCCAGGTGCTGATCAGCCACACCTATTTCAAGGGCGTCATGGGATGGGTGCTGCGCAACACTGGCGGCATTCCGCTCGATCGCGAAGACCCGGGTGCAGCGATCCGCGCCCTGCTGGAGGAAGCCGGGAGCGGGGAGCACTTCCTCCTTGCTATCGCCCCGGAAGGCACCCGCAGCAAGGGCGAGTACTGGAAGCCCGGCTTCTATCGGATCGCCCAGCAGACAGGTCTGCCGATCAGTCTCGGCTTCGTCGACGGCCCGACGCGGACCCTCGGAATCGGGCCGAGCTTCCACCCGACCGGACAGGTCAAGATGGACATGGACTTCGTCCGCGCGTTCTACGCAGACAAGCAGGGCATCCGCCCGGACAACCGCACCGAACCGCGACTACGCCAAGAGTCGGACTGACCGTCTGCATCCGTCATCGACCTCGGCATCTGCGCGGGACTGAACGCGCGCGGTAAGGTCGGCCTCCTCCGAAGGGGGCGCGCATGGAGCTGCGGCGTGCGGTCGAAGCACTGGTGCCGGGCACGGTGACGGATCGAGTTTCCGCGAGGCTGGCCAGCGCCCACGACGCCTCGCACTACCTGCTCGTGCCGGAGCTGGTGGTCACCGCGGCCGATGCCGAGCACGTGGCGGAGCTCGTCCGAGCATGCAGTGCCCTGGGCCAGCCGCTGACCTTCCGCGCAGGTGGGACGAGTCTGAGTGGTCAGGCGGTCTCCGACGGCGTCCTGGTCGACACCCGCAAGCACTTCCGCGGCATCACGGTGCTCGACGGCGGCGCCCGGGTCAGGGTCCAGCCCGGTGCCACCGTCCGGGCGGTGAACGCGCGACTCGCGCCGCACGGCACGAGACTCGGTCCTGATCCGGCGAGCGAGGCAGCCTGCACGGTGGGGGGAGTGGTCGCCAACAACTCCAGCGGTATGGCGTGCGGCACCGAGCTGAACACGTATCGCACGTTGGAGTCGGCCGTGCTGGTCCTTCCCAGCGGCACGGTGATGGACACCGGCCGGGGCGACGCTGATCAGCGGCTCGCCGAGCTCGAGCCTGGGCTGCATCGCGGACTGCTCACACTTCGCGACCGGGTCAGGTCGAACCCCGCCTCGGTACGGGTGATCGAACAGCAGTTCGTCTTGAAGAACACCATGGGCTACGGCGTCAACGCCTTCATCGACTTCGACCGCGCCGTCGACATCCTCCTGCACCTCGTCGTCGGCAGCGAGGGAACTCTGGCGTTCGTCGCCGAGGCCACCTTCCGCACCGTGCCGATCCGTCCCCACCAGGCGACCGGCCTCATCGTCTTCGACGATCTCCACCGGGCGACCAGTGCGCTGCCCGACCTTGTGGAGGCCGGCTTCGCGACCATCGAGCTGATGGATGCGACGTCGCTGCTGGTGTGCCAGACCGATCCGCGCGCCGACGTACGTCTGCGAAGCCTCGAGGTCGATGCGCACGCAGCACTGCTGTTGGAACACCAGGAGGACGACGCCCCGGCGCTGGAAGCCCGGGTCCGCGACAGCGCAGCACTGTTCAGCAACCTGCCACTCACCGTGCCCGCGGAGCTGACGACCTCGGCCGGTGAGCGCGCGGCGCTGTGGCATCTGCGCAAGGGCCTCTACGCGACCGTCGCCGGCAACAGGCCCAGCGGCACCACCGCGTTGCTCGAGGACATCGCCGTGCCGGTTCCGCTGTTGGCCGACGTCTGCGAGGCGTTGAGTGCGATGTTCTCCCGGCATCGCTACGAGGACAGTGTGATCTTCGGCCACGCCAAGGACGGCAACATCCACTTCCTGCTCAACGAGCGGTTCGACCAGGCGGGCATGCTGGACCGCTACCTGGCGTTCACCGACGAGATGGTGGACCTGGTCCTGGGTGCAGGGGGGACGCTGAAGGCCGAGCACGGGACCGGCCGGATCATGGCCCCATTCGTACGTCGCCAGTACGGCGATGAGCTGTACGACGTGATGGTGCAGGTGAAACGACTCTGCGATCCGCACGGCATCTTGAACCCGGGCGTCGTGATCAGCGAGGACCCGCAGGCACACGTGAGCAACCTCAAGACCACGCCCACCGTGGAGCCGGAGGTGGACCGGTGTGTCGAGTGCGGCTTCTGCGAGCCGGTCTGCCCGAGCAAGGACCTGACGCTGACCCCGCGGAACCGGATCGTGCTGCGTCGCGAGATCGCCAGAGCCAGGCAGCGGGCGGACGACGCGCTCGTGGCGGAGCTCGAGGCGGACTACACCTATGCGGGCATCGACACGTGCGCCGTGGATGGAATGTGCCAGACCGCCTGCCCGGTGCTCATCGACACAGGCGCGTTGACGACGCGGCTGAGGGCCGACCGGCAGAACGGGACAACGAGGCTGGCGTGGGGGCTGGCGGCCCGACAGTGGAAGGGCGCGACCCGTCTGGCGTCGCTGGCGCTGAGCTCCGCAGCCCGTATGCCGGCCGCCCTGCCGATGAAGGGCAGTGCAGCCGCACGCCGCGCGCTGGACGAGGAGCACGTGCCTGCCTGGACACCGGACCTTCCCCGCGGCGGCCAACCGCGTAGCCGTCTCGCCGCCGCGGCGCTGGAGCCTGTCGTCGTGCACTTCCCCGCGTGCGTCGGATCGATGTTCGGGCCGGCCGACGGGACCGGCTCCGGCGCGGCCGCCGCCTTCGCAGAGCTGAGTCGCCGTGCGGGTGTGGGGGTCACGATGCCGCCGCAGATCGACGGGCTGTGCTGCGGCACACCATGGAAGTCCAAAGGACTCGTCGACGGCCACGATGCGATGCGAGCACGGGTCCTGGATCTCTGCTTGAGTGCA
>DGBP01000065.1:0-5243 GCA_002384855.1 Nocardioidaceae bacterium UBA4001
CGGCGTCGGTCCGGCAGGTCGCCGAGGCGCCGCCGCCGGGCAGGCCGTTGAAGTCGGCGAGCGCGCTGACCGTGATCACCTCGTCATAGGCGGCCGGCACGTGGTTCGCCGCGTCGTCGGTATCGTTGCCCGCCGCCACGACGTAGGTGACGCCCGCCGCGACGGAGTTGCAGATCGCCCGGTGCATGGCGTCGTTGTTGCCGTTGCCGCAGCTGCCGTCGTCGACGCCACCGCCACCGAGGCTCATGTTCGCGATCTCGATCTCGTCGGCGTGGGCGGTGACGTAGTCGATGCCGCACACGATCGCCGAGAAGGTGCCGCTGCCGCGGTTGTCGAGGACGCGCACCGGCCAGATCCGGGCGCCGGGTGCCATCCCGACGACGCCGTTCGCGTCGTCCTTGGCGCCGACGGTCCCGGCGACGTGCGTGCCGTGCCCGTTGCCGTCGTCGGCCGAACGCCCGGTGGAGCAGTTCTTGGCCATGGCGGTGTTGACGTTCAGGTCGGCGTGGTCGAGGTCGACGCCGGTGTCGATGACGGCCACGTCGACGTCGACNNCGCCGCCGCCCGGCTTGGCCGTGGTCACCGGGGTGGCGCGCACGACGCCGTCGCGCTGCACGTAGAGGACGCGGGAGTCCTGCGCGATGCGGGACGCGGCGACCGGGCTCATCCGGGCGGAGTACCCCTTGAGCGCGGCCCGGTAGACGTGTCCGACCTGGGCGTCGTGGCGGCGGCTGTGCTCGCCGGCGACCTTGCCGGACGCGGCGTCGTCCTTCAGCACGACGATGTAGTCGGCGGTGCTCTGCCCGTCGGCCGGGGCGGCCGTGGCAGAGAGCGTGGGTGACCCGAGAGCGACGAGGGTGATCGCCGACAGAGCGGCGGTCATGGTCTTGCGCATGGACGTCCTCACNNGCCCCCTCAGCGGGCGCCGCTCTTCAGCCGGGTCCAGGTGCTGGGCGCGACCACACCGGTGACGGGCAGACCGACCTGCGACTGGTAGCTGCGGACCGCCGACGTGGTGGTGCTGTCGAACAGGCCCGTGACCGGGACCCGGAGGTCGAGAGCGGCGTTGAGCGCCCGCTGGACACGGAGCACCGGGGCCCCGGTGGAGCCCAGCTTCAGCACGGGCGTCGGGCCGTCGGTGAGGAGCATCATCCAGGTCGCCCGCGACATCACGCCGTTGACGGGAAGGCCCCGGGAGGCCCTCCAGACCTTCACGCCGCGGACCGAGGCAGTGTCGTGGACGCCGGTGATGGCGACGCCCGCGACCTTCTTCTCGCGGAGGCGGCACTGCAGTGCACGCACCTGCTTGGTGCGCGCCGTGCCCCTCTTGACCAGCCGGAACGCCGGCAGGTCGAGGTCGACGTCCTTGCAGTGCAGCCGCTTGGCCGGCGCCACGGAGCCGCGACCGAGGCTCATGTAGTTGCTGTCGATCGGGATGCTCACGCCACCGTGGGTCTCGACGTGGCCACCGCGGTACTGGTGCACGCGTGCGTGCGGCATCCAGCCGTCGCTGCGGATGTAGGACGAGGAGAGGTCGGCCCTGCCGTTCCAGTCGGCGATCCACACCTGGTCGGGGAGGCGGTAGGCCGAGGGGCGGAGGGCCCGCACGTCGTCGAGCATCTTCATGCCCGAGGCGGCGCTGGAGTAGACACCGGAGACGTAGCCGAGCTCGTGCAGCTGATCGGTCCATGCGTGGAGGAAGCTGAGCGCGGACTCGCGGCAGTGGGTGGGGCGGGTGTCGAAGGCCTCGAGGTCGTACCACAGCGTGCTGCCCGGGACGATGCCGAGCCTCGTCGCCTCGTTCACGGCGGTGGTGGCCTCGCGGCGGCCCTGGGCGCGGGCCTGGGCGTACTCGTTCAGCGGGTCGGGGTCGATCCGCTCCTGGCGCAGGTAGCGCTCGCGCGTGGTGCACGAGGCCTGCGGGCCGAGGGTGATCGGCAGCAGCCGCCAGCCGCTGCGCAGCTGGGTGTCGACCCAGGTGGGGGTCAGGTTCGGCTGGGACAGGCAGCCGCGCGAGGCCCCTGTGATGTAGATCCCGACCGCCCAGAACGGCGAGCTGTTCAGCCATGCGTCCATCGCCTTCTGTGAGGGCGCGGTGCACTGGTCGAAGCCGTAGCCGGTGAAACTCCCCGGGGTCGCGATGTCCGCGGCCTGGGCCGGCGTCACCGCGAGTCCGGTCGTGACGAGTGCCAGGCCGGTGAGCGCGGCCGCGAACGGGCGGCGCCAGGACGGTCGAGGAAGCTTCATGGTGGTCTCCGAGTGCAGCGTGCGGCGGGAATCGGTCAGTCACAGTAGTCACAATCGACTCATCCGTTGCAGATGTGACGGAACCGTGACCACAACGACAGCGGTGTAACTTGACACCGCCGACGGGTGTGGTTCTCCCGGTGGGGGATACTCGCCGCCATGCCCGTGCGCCTCCGTCCCGCCGACCCTGCACTGGTGGGCCCGGCGCTGGCCCGGTTCCGCGCGGGCGAGGCGCAGCCCGAGGACCTCCGGCTGCTCACCAAGCACCTCCTCGCCCTGCTCGTCGCGCGTGCACCGGGTGGTGCGGTCGAGGTGCGCGTGCCGCCGTACGCCGTCGCCCAGTGCGTCGCGGGCACCCGGCACACCCGCGGGACGCCGCCCGCCGTGGTCGAGACCGACCCGGCGACCTGGATCGCGCTCGCCGTCGGCGACCTCGACTGGGCGGAGGCGGACGCGGCCGGACGCCTCACCGCCTCGGGCGAGCGCTCGAACCTCAGCCCGCTGCTCCCCGTCCTGGAGGCCCCATGACCTACGAGCCGACCGTCACGCCCGACGAGGCCGCCCGGATGAGGGCGTGGCACGACGAGCACTACGCCTTCCTGCAACAGGTCTCCGACGACGGGGAGGTCTTCGACTACCTCGGCCTCACACTCGTCGTACCTCCGCACGTCCAGGTGATCGAGCCGACCTCCGACGTCCTCGGCCGGGTGGTCCTCGACGAGGTCGGGCCCGGCGAGCGCGTGCTCGACATGGGGACCGGCAGCGGGGTCAACGCGATCCTCGCCGCCACCCGGGGCGCCCACGTGGTGGCCGTCGACGTGAACCCGCACGCGGTGGCCGCAGCCCGCGCCAACGTCGAGCGTAACGGGGTCGCCGACCGCGTCGAGGTCGCGCGGAGCGACCTCTTCGAGCAGGTCGAGGGCCGCTTCGACCTCGTCGTCTTCGACCCGCCGTTCCGGTGGATGCGGCCACGGGACTGGGCCGAGGCGTCGATCACCGACGAGGACTACCAGACCCTCACCGCCTTCTTCGCGACCGTGCGCCGTCACCTCGAGGACGACGGCCGGGTCCTGGTCTTCTTCGGGACGACCGCCGACGTCGGCTACCTCGAGCAGCTGGTCGAGGCCAACGGGTTCGCCGCGGAGGTCGTGTCGCGCCGAGAGCTGGAGAAGGACGGCCACCAGGTGGAGTACCGCACCTACCGGCTCCGGGTCGCCGACCTCGCCCTGCCCGGCACCGACGAGGCCTGACCCCGGAGGCCGGTCGTAGGGTGGCGCCCATGACCTCCGCCGACACGACCTCAACACTCCGAGCCGCCGTCGAGCAGGTGCTCCCGTCGGTGCGCGCCGACCTCGAGGCGCTCGTGCGCATCCCGTCGGTGAGCGCCGACCCCGCCCTCAAGGACGAGGTACGACGGTCCGCGGAGGCCGTGGCCGAGCTGTTCCGGGCCGAGGGTCTCGACGTGGCGATCCTCGCCAGCGGGGAGGGGGCGCCGGCGGTCGTCGCGAAGCGGCCCGCTCCTCCCGGCGCGCCGACGGTGCTGCTCTATGCCCACCACGACGTCCAGCCCGTGGGTGACCGGGCGCTGTGGGAGAGCGAGCCGTTCGAGCCGACCGAGCGAGGCGACCGTCTCTACGGCAGGGGAGCGGCGGACGACAAGGCCGGTGTCGCCGCCCACCTGGCGGCGATCCGCGCGCTCGGCGGCCACCTCCCGGTCGGCGTGACGGTCTTCGTCGAGGGGGAGGAGGAGGTCGGCTCGCCGACGCTCGAGGCGTTCCTCGCCGAGCACCAGGACACGCTCGCGGCCGACGTCATCGTGATCGCCGACTCCACGAACTGGGACGTCGGCCTGCCGGCCCTGACCACCACCCTGCGCGGCAACGTGGACGTCTTCGTCGACGTGCAGACCCTCGACCACGGGGTCCACTCGGGCATGTGGGGCGGGCTGGTCCCCGACGCGATGATGGCGATGGTCCGCCTGCTCGCGACCCTCCACGACGACGAGGGCAACGTCGCGGTCGAGGGGCTCGTGAGCGGGCCGGCGAGCGACGTGGACTACCCCGAGGACCGGATCCGGGCCGAGTCCTCGGTGCTCGACGGGGTCGCCCTCATCGGCTCCGGCTCCCCGGTCGCGCGGCTGTGGACCAAGCCCTCGGTCTCGGTCATCGCCCTCGACACCACCCGGACCGCGGAGGCCAGCAACACCCTGATCCCCTCGGCGCGCGCGAAGGTCTCGCTGCGGGTAGCCCCCGGCGACGACGCCAACTCCGCGCTCGTGGCGCTCACCCGGCACCTCGAGACCCACGCCCCCTGGGGCGCGAAGGTGACCGTCACCCCGGGACGCGAGAGCGGCCAGCCCGGTGTGATCGACGCGCAGGGGCCGGTCTACGACCTGGCGCGGTCGGCCTTCCGCGAGGCCTGGGACGGCGTGGAGCCCGTCGACATCGGGGTGGGTGGGTCGATCCCGTTCATCGCCTCCTTCCAGAAGGCGTTCCCGGCGGCCGCCGTACTCGTCACGGGCGTGGAGGATCCCGACACCCGAGCACACGGGGCGAACGAGGGCCTCCACCTCGCGGAGTTCGAGCGGGTCTGCCTCGCCGAGACCCTGCTGCTGCACAGCCTCGGCACCNNGGCCCGTAGACTCGGGGCGTGCCTGGTAGTGCTCGCCGCGGTGACGGCAGACTGAACCACGACGTCGACCCCCAAGAACGCGGACCTCAGGACGCGTGCGGGGTCTTCGGCGTCTGGGCCCCCGGCGAGGACGTCGCCAAGCTGACCTACTACGGGCTGTACGCCCTGCAGCACCGTGGCCAGGAGTCGGCCGGCATGGCGGTGAGCAACGGCCGCCAGATCCTGGTGTTCAAGGACATGGGGCTGGTCTCCCAGGTCTTCGACGAGTCCACGCTCGCCTCCCTCAACGGCCACCTCGCGGTCGGCCACGCCCGCTACTCGACCACCGGGGCGAGCACCTGGCACAACGCGCAGCCGACCTTCCG
>DGBP01000065.1:5260-6527 GCA_002384855.1 Nocardioidaceae bacterium UBA4001
CGAGGTCCTCCGGGGCGTCAAGGGCGCGTTCTCCTTCATCTGGATGGACGAGAACACCCTGTACGCCGCGCGTGACCCCCAGGGCATCCGGCCGCTCGTCCTCGGCCGGCTCGAGCGCGGCTGGGTGGTCGCCAGCGAGACCGCCGCCCTCGACATCGTCGGCGCCTCCTACATCCGGGAGGTCGAGCCCGGCGAGCTGATCGCGGTCGACGAGGACGGCCTGCGCAGCCGGCACTTCGCCGAGAAGGCCCCGAAGCACTGCCTCTTCGAGTTCGTCTACCTCGCCCGCCCCGACACGCTCATGAACGACCAGCGGGTCCACAGCGTCCGCGTCGACATCGGTCGCCGGCTGGCCCGCGAGTTCCCGGTCGAGGCCGACCTGGTGATGCCGGTGCCCGAGTCCGGCACGCCCGCTGCGATCGGGTACGCCGAGGAGAGCGGCATCCCCTACGGCACGGGCCTGGTCAAGAACTCGTACGTCGGTCGCACGTTCATCCAGCCCTCGCAGACCATCCGCCAGCTCGGCATCCGGCTGAAGCTGAACCCGTTGCGGGACGTGATCGAGGGCAAGCGCCTCGTGGTCGTCGACGACTCCATCGTGCGCGGCAACACCCAGCGTGCCCTGATCCGGATGCTCCGGGAAGCCGGCGCCCGGGAGGTGCACGTGCGCATCTCGAGCCCGCCGGTGAAGTGGCCCTGCTTCTACGGCATCGACTTCGCCACCCGGGCCGAGCTGATCGCCAACGGCCTGTCCACCGACGAGATCGCCCGCTCGATCGACGCCGACTCGCTCGGCTACGTCTCCCTCGACGAGCTCGTCGAGGCGACGACCGTGCCGAAGGACCAGCTGTGCCGGGCCTGCTTCGACGGCGTCTACCCCGTGAAGCTCCCCGAGCCCGAGCACCTCGGCAAGCACCTCCTCGAGCTCGGCGAGATCATCGACGCCGACGGGGTGCGCACCTCGGTCGGCGGCGGCGGCGCCTCGGACTCGCTCGACCGGCCCTGAACCACCCGACCTGCCCCGACCATCTGACACGGACGAGGACGCCATGCCTGAGCAGAACCCGCACGCGGGGAGCACCTACGAGGCGGCGGGCGTCTCGATCGAGGCCGGCGACAAGGCCGTCGAGCTGATGAAGACCTGGGTCGACAAGGCGCGCCGTCCCGAGATGGTCGGCGGCATCGGCGGTTTCGCGGGCCTCTTCGACGCCAGTGCGCTGAAGAAGTACGACCACCCGCTCCTCGCCAGCTCCGCCGACGGCGTCGG
>DGBP01000065.1:6534-9876 GCA_002384855.1 Nocardioidaceae bacterium UBA4001
CCCGACGAGTACGACGTGGCCGGCTCGACGACCGGGGTCGTGGAGGCCGCCGCCCTGCTGGGTCCCGGGCGGGTCCGCGCCGGGGACGTCGTCGTCGCGATGGGCGCCTCAGGCCTGCACTCGAACGGCTACTCGCTCGTCCGGCACGTCCTGCTCAAGGAGGCCGGCTGGGCCCTCGACCGTCACGTCGACGAGCTCGGACGGACCCTCGGCGAGGAGCTGCTCGAGCCGACGAGGATCTACGCCAAGGCGTGCCTGGACCTGGCCCGGGGCACCCGCACGCACGCGATGTCGCATGTCACCGGCGGCGGCCTGGCCGCGAACCTCGAGCGGGTCATGCCCGAGGGGCTCACCGCCACCATCGACCGCGGCACCTGGACGCCGCAGCCGGTGTTCGACCTCGTGCGCCGGGTCGGATCCGTCGAGCAGGCCGACCTGGAGAAGACCCTCAACTGCGGGGTCGGCATGGTCGCGCTCGTGGCCGCCGAGGACGTCGACCGCGCCGTCGCGATCCTCGACGGGTACCGCATCCCGGCGTGGGCCGCCGGCGAGGTGACCGCCCCGGTCGACGAGTCCGCCGGCGGCACGGTACGGCTGACAGGGCAGTACGCCGGCTGGTGAGCCCGCTGCCGTGCGTGCCCCGAGACGTGCGGGCGTCGTCGTACTCGGTCCGCGGCGCCGCGATTCGGATCGGATGTGCGCGATTCACCAGGTGCCAGGTAGCCTGGCCCCAGGACAAATACCGAACGAGAGACCGGACACGCCGGCTCGTCGTGACGCCGGGGCGATCCGGCGCCGCACGAGGCCGCCCGTGACTCCGGCCGAGTGTGCGAGGGGGTCGACCCTATGGGGCGCGGCCGAGCGAAGGCTAAGCAGACCAAGGTGGCTCGCGAGCTGAAGTACCGCTCTCACGAGACGGATCTCAGTGCGCTGGCCCGAGAGCTGCATGGCGAGCCGACGACGTCGTCGGCCGACATCAACGAGTCCGACGAGGACGACGAGTGGGCTGACTACTCACAGCCCAGTCGTCGCGAGTGACGCACTCACGCTCGAACGACGAAGTGGGCACCTGAGTCAGGCCGCGTTGCGCGGAACCTGCGACAGGTGCCCACTTGTCGGGCTGTCGGACCGGGGCCAGGCTCAGGAGTCGAGCCAGATCCCCCGGAGCCGGCCGACCTCGGTCATCCGCCGCTCGGCGAGCCGGTCCGCGGCGACGGCCGGCGGCACTCCCTCGTCGGCAGCGAGCGCGAACACCTTGAGCGTCGTGTCGTAGACGCCCGCCGCACGCTGCTTGGCACGGTCGAAGGAGAAGCCCTCGAGCTCGTCGGCGACCTGGATCAGGCCCCCGGAGTTCACCATGTAGTCGGGGGCGTAGAGGATGCCGTGGTCCTGCAGCTGCTTCTCGATGCCGCCGTGCGCGAGCTGGTTGTTGGCCGCGCCGCAGACGATCTTGGCGCTGAGCACCTCGACCACCTCGTCGTCGAGCGCGCCGCCCAGGGCGCAGGGGGCGTAGACGTCGAGCTCGGAGCGGACCAGGGCCGCGGTGTCGGCGACCGCGTGCACGCCGGGGTGCTCGGCGAGGACCCGGTCGACGGCCTGCCGGCTGACGTCGGTGACGATCACCTCGGCGCCGTCGTCGATCAGGTGGGTGACGAGGTGGTGTCCCACCTTGCCCACACCGGCGACACCGACCGTGCGGCCCCGGAGGGTGGGAGCACCCCAGGTCACCTCGGCCGCCGCGCGCATGCCCTGGAAGACGCCGTAGGCGGTGAGCACCGAGGAGTCTCCCGCGCCGCCGTGCGCGACGGTGCGCCCGGTCACGAAGTCGCACTCGCGGGCGACGTTGTCCATGTCGTCGGGGAAGGTCCCCACGTCGCAGGCGGTGAAGTACCGGCCGTTGAGGGACTGCACGAAGCGGCCGTAGGCCCGCAGCAGCGCCTCGGACTTGACCGTGGCCGGGTCACCGATGATGACCGCCTTGCCGCCGCCGAGGTCGAGACCTGCCAGAGCTGCCTTGTACGCCATGCCCTTCGACAGGTTCAGCACGTCCTCGAGGGCGTCCTGCTCGCTGGCGTAGGGGTAGAAGCGCGTGCCGCCGAGCGCGGGCCCGAGTGCGGTGGAGTAGATGGCGATGATCGCCTTGAGGCCGGTCGGCTCGTCGTGGCAGAAGACGACCTGCTCGTGGCCGGTGCCGCGCTCGAACACGCCGGCGTACTGCTGTGGTGCGGTCACGGTGGTGACCCTTCCTCGTCGGGCCCGCGGGGTGTGCGGGCGGTGGTGAGCCGCGCCGCGGGGGTGGTGCGGTGCGTCTGGTCCCAGACTACGAAGAACGCGCGCTTCGTGCGACCTGGGTCACNNTGGTCGTGGGTGGGTACCGACAGTGAGGGAGGTCAGCATGAACGTGCGACCACCTGAGTCCGAGGCGCTGCTCACGCCTGCCGAAGTCGCGGCAATGTTCCGGGTCGACCCGAAGACGGTCACCCGGTGGGCCAAGGCCGGCAAGCTGAGCTCGATCAGGACTCTCGGCGGACATCGCCGTTATCGCGAGTCCGAGGTACGCGAGCTGTTGTCGGGCATGGTCCCGGAACAGCGTCGTGGGGATGACGGCTGACCGCAGTCATCCTGGGGGGACGTGAAGGCTTGGGTTGAGTGCCGGGGGGCGCCATGATGTCAAGTTCAGCGTTCTGGGGCCTAGCACCGTAGTGGTGCTAGGCCTTTTTCGCGCTCGTACGACGGTCGGGGTCAGCGCAGGCCGCGCACGTAGCCGGCCACCCTGCGCGCGTCACGGACCCGCTTCTCCCAGGTGATGCCCATGGTCACCAGGGCGACGCCGGCCGCGCCGATCAGGGCCCAGCGGGGTACGGCGTCGGCCAGCGGTGTCGCGAGCCGCACGACGAGGACGGCGCCGACGGCCGCCCCGTGCACGAGGGGGGCGCTCCACCGCAGTCCGAGCCCGGCGACCACGAGGCCCAGCGTGGCGGCCCCGAGAAGCAGCGAGCGCAGCGCGATCGGGTCGGCCAGCGCCCAGAGCAGGCTCGGCACGAGGGCGAGGGCCAGGCCCGGGGTCAGCGCGACCACCGACCCGGCGCCCGGGTGACGGTGCAGGTGCACGAGCCCCACGACGAGCAGCGCCAGGGCCGAGGGCAGCGTGTAGGCCTCCGGGGTGTCGACCCCGAGGTCGGCGAGCCGGACCCAGCTGGCGGCGGCGAGCAGCAGGCCGCCGAGCCAGCCGGCGGCGCGGCGGTCGGGCCGGAGCAGTGCCATCGCGGAGGCGGTCGCGCCCATGAGGGTGAGGTACACCGCCGACCAGGACGCGGCCGAGTCCGCTCCGGCGGTGGCGAC
>DGBP01000065.1:9891-17427 GCA_002384855.1 Nocardioidaceae bacterium UBA4001
GGCCTCGGGCTGCCCAGCAGCTCCCCGCCGGTCCACACCAGGCCCGCGAGGGCCCCGACCACCAGCGCGCCGGCGACGACACCGACGTCGAGGTTGCGCGAGCGCAGGTGCACCGCGGCGGCCGAGACGAGGACGACGGCCAGGGTGACCAGGGTCAGCCACGGCGCGTGCAGGGACAGCTGGAGGGCCAGCGCCGCGAAGGCGGCCGCGAACACGAGGGGGAGGCCGGTGGNNGCGACCGAGCGGTCTGCCCAGGGGAACGTCCGGGCCGCCGCGACCAGGGCCACCGCGATCACGACCACCACGACCGGCAGCAGCCACGGCTCGGGCTCGTAGGGCACGACGGGCTGCGCGGCGAACGAGTCACCGGCAGCGCCCGACCACAGCGCGGCACCCGCCGTGCTGATGCGCTCGAACGCGATCCCCGCCAGCTGCACCAGGGCGCCCGCCATCCACAGCAGGCCGAGCGCACCCGCGCCGGCGAGCGAGCGGCGCCACGTGCGGGGCACGGCCCAGGACAGCGCGGCCAGGACGGCCAGAGCGCCGGCGGCCGCCGCCACGGAGACCGTCGTTGTCTCGTCGGCGGCCGGTGCGAGCAGGGCGGCGGCGAGGGCCACGACCGCGGCCCCCACGGCGACCAGGCGTACGACGTCGGGCAGCTGTCGCACGAGCCCTGGCGCACCGACCAGGGCGGCGGTGGCGAGCAGCGGCCACACCTCGAGACCGCCCCACAGCTGGTCGAACGACGGGTGCGCGAGCGCCCGGTCGAGCGACGAGAGCGCGAGCAGGACCCACGCGGCGAGGGCGACCAGGCCGGCCCCGACCGTGAGGGCACGCAGCCGCAGGACGTGGGCGAGGCCCGCTACGGTCCCGGCCACGACCACGGCGAGCGTGGTAGCGGCCGACCACGGGAGCAGTTCGCCCGAGACCAGGCCGGTCGTCGCCGCCACCAGGCCGAGGGTCGCGACCACCTCGGCGGCGACGAGGACGGAGATCGGGGTGCGTCGTACGGCCAGGGCCGCGGCCGAGCCGGAGACGACCAGGGTCGCGCCGAGGACCACCAGGAACGACGGAGTGTCGACGTCCGCGCCCAGCCACCCGGCCTCGCGAGCACCGACGAGGTCGAAGGCGAGCAGGCCGAGCGTGACGGCGGCGAGCGACTCCGCCGCCGCGCGCAGGTCGTGCCGGGCCGCCCAGGCGGTGAGTGCGCCGGCGAGTGCGGTGAACCCGACCAGGGTCGCGGTGCGGCCGGCCACACCCATCGCCGACCAGGTCACGGCGAGGAAGACCAGGGCCGCGACCAGCAGGCACAGGGCGCCGAGGCCGAGCAGGATCTTCGGCACGGACGTGCCGCTGAGGCCACCGTGCGGCAGCGGTCGCCCGTGGGGCGGCAGGGTCCCGTCGCCGCCCGCCGAGCCGCCCGGGCGCAGCAGCGTCGCGAGTCCTCCGTGGTTCGGGTCGGCGGTCTCGCCGACAACGGCCGGGGTCGCCGTGGCCGACAGGTCACCTGCGGCCTTCGGTGCGGTCGCGGGGACGGCCCGCATCCGGTCGAGGAGGTCGTCGGCGGCCGACAACGTGGTGAACAGCTCGGCGGCGAGGGGACCCTCGAGGACGAGACCACAGCGCGGGCACTCGCGAGCGCCGTAGACCATCGCGGACGAGCAGTCCGGGCAGCGCTCGGGATCGGCGTATCTCCTCATGAGCCCATTGACCCACCGCGGGCGCCGCCGAGGCAGGGCCGATGGGCTCAAAACCACCTGAGCACCCGCACTCAGCCGCCGCCCCGGACAGCGCGTCGCGATACCCGCCGGGGCATCGGTAGAATCGGGCCCGGCGCGCCGGCAGGCCGCCGAGGCCACCACTGGAGACCCGCTGTGATCACCGGAACGACCCGGGCGACGCCCGTGCTGCTCTGGTCGCGTGCCGCCGTGCTCGCGGCGGTCGTGGTCGCGGTCTCCGCCGTGGGCCATGTGAGCGCCGACGGCCTCCTTCCGGGTCCCTGGGAGATGCTCGGGCTGACCCTCGCGGTGACCGCGGTGGCCGCACGGTTCCTCACCCGCCAGGCGTCCCCGCTGCGGCTGGTCACCATGCTGGTCTCCGGCCAGGTCGCGATCCACGGGGTGCTGACCGTCCTGGCGGGCCACGCGGGCGATGCCGCCGGGGCGGTCTCCGGGGCGGCCGCGCACGGCAGCGGCCACGCAACGACGCAGTTCGTCTTCGACGGCCTCCGGACCGAGCGCACCGGCTCCTACTTCGACCAGGTCGAGGCGATGCAGGTCACAGCCCCCGACGGCGCCGCCTCCACGGGGTCGGGGCTCGGCGGGGTGGCCCACCTGGCCGAGCACCTCGCCACCCAGAGCGTCGCGATGATGCTCGCCCACGCCGCCGTCGTGGCCCTCCTCGGCGTCTGGCTCGCGGTCGGGGAGCGGGCCCTGTGGACCGTCCTGACCCTGTCCACGACCGGGCTGCTCGAGGTCGTCGGGCATGCGGCAGCACTCGTGCTCGGCCGGTGGCTCGCGATCCTCCTCGACCGGGTCCGCGGGGTGGCGTTCCTCCCCAGCACGGGGCGCGACGTCGTACCCCTCCCGCACCTGCTCCACCACGTGGTCGCCCACCGCGGGCCACCGTCCCTCCTCGCAGCAGCCTGACCTCTCGCGCCGTGCCCGCCCGGGCCGACGCCCGGCGTGCGCGCCGTACCCTTCACTGCTCGAGGAGAGCCCATGTCTTCCACCCTGCTTCGCCCCCGCTCCACCCGTACCCTCCGGATCGTCGGCCTCGGCGCCGCGCTGCTCGTCGGGCTGACCGCCTGCGGCACCAGCGAGGCCGACGAGGCAGCGCCCGCCGAGGACACCGGTGTCGCCGTCTCCGACGCCTGGGTCCGCGCCACGGCCGGCACCGATGACCCCTCGATGACCGGCGCCTTCATGGCGATCGACAACGAGGGCGAGGAGAACGTCGAGCTCGTCGGCGCGTCCTCCCCGGTGGCTGGCAAGGTCGAGCTGCACGAGATGGCGATGGTCGACGGCTCGATGGTGATGCGCCGGATCGAGGGCGGCATCGAGATCGAGGCCGGCTTCGGCCAGGTGCTGATGCCCGGCGGCAACCACGTGATGCTGATGGGCCTCGAGGACGAGCTCGCCCCCGGTGACGAGGTCGACCTGGTCCTGGAGTTCTCCGACGGCACCGAGCAGCAGCTCACCGTGCCGGTCAAGGAGTTCACCGAGGAGGAGGGCCACTACCACGAGCCCGGGACCGAGCCGGGCCACCACCCGAGCGGCTCGCCGTCCGGGGGTGCGATGGACATGGACTCGATGGACTCCGGCGCGGAGGAGGGCTCGGAGGACGGTCCCCGGTGACCGGCACCCCCTCGTCGCGGCGGCAGTTCCTGGGCTACCTGGGAGCTGCCGCCGCGGGGGCCGCAGCCTCAGCTCCCCTGACGGCGGCCGCCGTCGGACAGGAGGGCCCCGAGGTCGGCCCGTCGACCCCGATGAGCACGCGGACGCCGTACGGCGACCACCAGAGCGGGATCACCGAGCCCACCCAGCGGTTCGTCGAGCTCGTCGCGCTGGACCTGCTGCCCGACACCGACGCGGATGCTCTCGGGCGGCTGATGCGGCTCTGGACCGGCGACGTCGTGTCCCTGATGGCCGGCCGGCCCGCTCCCGGGGACACCGCCCCCGAGCTCGCCGGGCCGAACGCCGACCTCACGGTCACGGTCGGCTGGGGGCCTCGCGTGTTCGACCTGCCCGGGCTGTCCGGCGCCCGTCCGGCGGGGCTGCAGGAGATCCCGCCGATGCGGCACGACCGTCTCGAGGACCGCTGGTCCCGCGGCGACCTCCTGCTCGTCGTCGGCGCCCACGACGGGACCTCGGTGGCCCATGCCGTACGCCGGCTGGTGGCCGACGCCGCACCGTTCGCCGCGCTGCGCTGGCGGCAGAGCGGCTTCTGGAACGGCTTCGGCAAGGACGGCTCCCCGGCGACGGGACGCAACCTCTTCGGCCAGGTGGACGGCAGCGCCAACCCCTCGCCCGGCACGGAGGTGTTCGACGAGACGGTGTGGGCCTCGGAGCCCGGGTGGTTCGCCGGGGGTACGACGCTGGTCCTGCGCCGGATCGTGATGGACCTCGACGAGTGGGACACGGTGACCCGCGCCGAGCAGGAGGCCTCGATCGGCCGCCGGCTCCCCGACGGGGCACCCCTGACCGGGGGCACGGAGAAGGACGACCTCGACCTGACCGCGTTCGAGGACGGCCGCCCGGCCATCGCCCTGCGGGCCCACGCGCGGCTGGCGCACCCGCAGATGAACAACGGCCTCCGAATCTTCCGCAAGGGACTCAACTACACCGCCGACGGCGCGTCGGGGAGGACCGAGAGCGGGCTGCTGTTCCTCAGCTTCCAGGCCGACATCGCCCGCCAGTTCGTCCCGATGCAGCACCGGCTCGACATGCACGACGCGCTGAACGAGTGGACGACCGCGACGGGCTCGGCGGTGTTCGCCGTCCTGCCGGGCTTCCGCGAGGGCGGGTGGCTCGGCGACACGGTCCTGTCCTGACCCTCCTGGCGACCCGGCNNCCGAGGAGCGCGCCGACGTCCTGCGCAACCGCGGTGCGATCCTCGACGCGGCGGTGGACGTGCTCGCCTCCGACCCGTCCGCCTCGCTGGCCGACGTCGCGAGGCGTGCCGGCCTGGGACGCGCGACGCTCTACCGCCACTTCCCGAGCCGCGAGGCGTTGCGGGACGCGATCCGCCAGGAGGCCCTCGCGCGTGCCGAGGCGGTCCTCGCCGGCGCGGGCCTCGACGACCTCACGCCGCGGGAAGGGGTGCGCCGCGCCGCCGAGGCGCTGGTGCCGCTCGGCATGAGGTTCCGCGTGCTCCTCGCCGAGGGGGCCGATGTCGACCCGGAGTTCGTGGCGGCGCGGGACCGGGTTCTGGCCCCGCTGCTCGGGCTGGTGGGCCGTGTCTCCGCGGAGCGCGGCGGGTCGGTGAACCCCGCCTGGGCGGGCATGGTGACCACGACCCTTCTCGTCACCGCCGCCCGCGCCGCCGACGCCGGGGTGATCGCTCCGGAGGAGGCCGCCGACCTCGTCGCGCGGACCCTCTTCGAGGGGCTCGGTCCACCCCAGGACTAGCCAAGTCAGGGTCCGACGACCCTTGCGCCGGCCGCCGCGGTGCGCCGAGATTGGAGGAGGCGTACGTCGAGGAGGTGGCTGCCGTGACAGTCCTTGACCAGCGGATCAACCACAGCGTGCTCGAGGCCGTGCTGCGACCCGTGCAACCGGTGGCGGCGGTGTACCTGGGGGAGGCGCCGGAGGTCCAGAACGAGTACCAGCTCGCCTGGCACACCCGGTGGCGCCCACTCGCCGCGACACTGCACGAGCAGGGTGCGGACGAGGCGACCGTGCGGGCGCTGGAGGGGGCGATGCGCGACCCGGCCTCGTCGAGGGCGGCCCGTGGCTCGGGCCAGCTGGTCGGCTTCGGCCGCGACGGCAAGGTGCTCGCCGTGCTCACGGTCCCGCGGCTCGCCGGTGCCGACCTGGCACGGTACGGCGCCCCGGCGCATGTCGTGCCGCTCCTGTCCTGGGAGCAGCAGCACCCGCCGTACGTCCTCGCGGTCCTCGACCGCACCGGGGCCGACCTCGAGGTGTCGATCGGCCTGGGCAACCCGCCGGTCCGCACGAGCATCGAGGGTCCCGACGACGAGGTGGAGCGCAACGCGCCCGGTGGCTGGGAGGGCCTGACGCAGGGCCGGTACCAGCGTCGCGCCGAGGACAGCTGGGCGCACAACGCAGGTGCCGCGGCCGACGCGGTCGAGGCGGCGCTGCGGCGCGTCCACGCGANNGGACGGCTCCGAGCGTGCCCGCGACGACGCCGTGGCTCGGGTCCTCCACGAGGCGGTCGACCTGCACACGGCCGCGCTGTGGGAGCGGTTCTTGGAGGCGCGCGCCCCCCACGGTCTCGGGGTCGACGGTCCGACCCAGACCCTCGCCGCGCTCGCCGAGGGCCGCGTGCACACGCTGATCGTCTCCGCCGGTGGCGTCGAGGACGCCCAGGCGTGGTTCGGTGAGGTCCCCACGCAGGTGCACGCCGCCGGCGACTCGGGGCCGACCTGGTCCGACCCGCGCAGTGGCGCGCTCGTCGACGTCGCCGTGCGCGCGGCGGTACTGACCGACGCGGAGGTGGCGGTGCTCCCGCCCGAGGTGGACTTCGGCCCCGAAGGAGGGCTGGGCGGGATCTGCCGCTACCGCTGAGCCCGGTCAGCCCGGGATCTGGGCTGCACCAGAGCCGGGTCGGCGGTCAGGTACGGCGGTGGGAGCGGACGTGCCGGGTCTGCAGCATGATCCGGGTCAGCATGCCCAGGGCGATCATGATCGAGACGATGAAGACGATCAGCGCCACCCGGTTCTCGGTGGTCGCACCGCCGTCGCCGGACCGGGCGAGGAACGCCGAGGCCAGGATCATCGCGGCGAGGATGAGACCGGCCGCGACCACGTTGGCGAGCTTGTGCAGCCCGCGGAGGAACTCGTCCTCGTCGAAGGCCTTCACCCGCAGCTCGAAGTGTCCCTCGCCGATCGCGTCGAAGGCACGGTTGACCCGCCCGGGCAGGGCCTCGACGAACTCCTTGGCCTCGAGCGCGGTCGCGAGCATGGCGGCCGGCGAGGTCTTCATCGACGTCTTCATCAGCTCGGCGGTGTGGCGGCGTAGCGCCTCCCGCGGCTCGAAGTGCGGGTCGAGGGTCGCGGCCACCTGGTCGAGGTTGAGCAGCGTCTTGCCGAGCATCACCAGCTCGGGGTCCATCTTCAGGCCGGCCTCCCCGGCCTTCCGGGTCAGCTGAAGCACCATCGCGCCGACGTCGAGGTCGGACATGGCGGCGTCCTCGGAACGGCCGACCACCTCGGTGACCGCGCGCTCCAGGAGGACCGCGTCGAAGTCGGGGAGCTCCTCGCCCATGGTGCGCGCGACCCGCGTGACCTCGTCGGGGCGGCCGTCGGCGAGCGCCAGGAACAGCTTCACAAGGCGGTCGCGGTAGGCCGGCGCGAGGCGGGCGACCATCCCGATGTCGAGGAGCGCGATCCGACCGTCGGCGGTCAGCAGGACGTTCCCGGGGTGGGGGTCGGCGTGGAAGATCCCCTTCACCAGCACCTGCTCGAGGTAGGCGGCGAAGAGGTCGTCGGCCAGCGGCGCCCCGTCGAGCTCGAGCCTGCCGAGGGGTCCGAGGTCGGTGATCTTGCGGCCGTCGACGTACTCCATCGTGAGCACGCGGCTGCCGGAGAAGTCGGGGAACGGCTTGGGCACCACGATGCTCGGGTGGTCGGCGAGGATGCTCTTGATCGTCACGAGGTTGTCGGCCTCGCGGCGGTAGTCGAGCTCGTCGAGCAGCGACTTGCGGAACTCCTCGAGCAGGTCGGAGAGGCCGTACCGTCCGAGGTCGGTGTGGGTGTCGGCGAGCTCGGCGAGGTCGGCGAGCACCTCCATGTCCTCGAGGACCTGGTGGCGGATGCCGGGGCGCTGCACCTTGACCACGACCTCCCGGCCGTC
>DGBP01000065.1:17457-18344 GCA_002384855.1 Nocardioidaceae bacterium UBA4001
TCGTCGAGGATCCCGTCGATGCCGGCGGTCCGCACGAGGTCGCCGCGCCCGTGCCGGATGAGGAGGGTGGCGATCTGGCGGTACCTGCCGGCGTGACGCGCGCGCTTGGTGAGCTTCATGGTGGTTTCGAGGGTAGCCAACCTGCCTGCCCCGAAACGTGCCGATCGCCACGCCCCCACGCCGTCTCCGCGGACGGACCTGGCGGTCGGGACCCATGTCGGCCAAGGCGGGACATTGGACCCCTGCTGTCTGGACCGGTGACGGGTGAGGCTGGACCCGGGCCTGACGAGAGGCCCCGTGGTCCGAGGAGACGAAGCAATGCTGGCAACCCAGGCCGAACCGGTCACCCTCCGCGCCGCCGTGCTGCGTGCGGTCGAGGAAGGTGCCTGGGCCCCCGCGGACGTCGTGGCGTCGGTCGCCACGGACTGCACGTCCGACCGTGCAGCCGTGATGGCGGTGCTGTGGGACCTCGTCGACGACGGGTGCCTGAGGTACGACGGTTCCCTGCTCGTCGCAGGCTTCCGCCCCTGCTGAGCCGGCCTCCACCGACGGGGCCCTCGCCGACCGGGTCCGGTCAGGACTGCGGCAGCCGCCCCACGTCCTGAAGCCCGTCGAAGTTATCCGCGGCCCACCGGGCGAGGGCGCGCGTGCCCGTCGAGGAGTAGCCGGTCGGCGCGCCGAGCGTGGCCACGGCGATCCGGTGGCCACGGATCCGGCTGACCACGGCGAGGGTGTTCTGGGCCGGCGTCGTCCAGCCGCTCTTGCCGAGGGAGGCGGGGTAGCGGTTCACGTAGTCGGTAGCGCGCCACACCGCGTGCGCGGGCCTGCCTCGCACGGTCGCGATGGTCGCCGAGCGCTGGGCGAGGACGCCACGCACGGTCGGGTCG
>DGBP01000006.1 GCA_002384855.1 Nocardioidaceae bacterium UBA4001
ACTCAAGCAGAGATCCAGGACAGATGTTCGAACGACTTAGGGGGGACCGATGGATCCGACAGGTCCGATGTCGCAGGGCCCGCCGGGTGGCTCGGCGGGAGACACGGCGCCACCGGGGTCACCGGCGGCGGACGCCGTGGACCGTGCGCTGCTGCGGGAGGCGGTGCTGCTGCAGGTGGCGCAGAACCGTGCCCATGCCACCCGCCTGGAGCTGATGCACACGTTCCACGCCCGTCGGGTGGCGGAGGTGGCCGCGCGGGAGGCGGGTGAGCCGGGACCGTGGGACGACCAGCCCGGCTTCTTCCTGCTGACCCCGCTGCAGTCGACGAAGGCTGAGCTCGGCCCGGTGTTGGGCCTGTCCGAGATGTTCGTCCAGCTCGACCTCGACCTGCTCGACGACCTCAAGCGGTGGTTGCCCGGGGTGTGGGAGCGTTGCCTGGCGGGCCGTCTGGACATCAGCCGGGCGGTGGCCCTCCGGGAGCAGCTGTCCCAGCTCGCCGGCGAGGACGAGCGGGGAACCTACGGCGAGCTGGTCGAGGCCTGGCTGGCTCGCCACGACGGCCAGGACTCACCGCTGGTGACCGTGCCGCGGGCGCGACTCCAGCGGGCCGCTGCGCGCATCCGGCGGGGGCTGCCGCAGCGGAGCCCGGACACGTCCTTCGCGGCCGCGTTCGAGAAGCGCCGTGTGTCGTTGCGGTCGACCGAGAACGGGATGGCTGCGCTGACCGCGATGACCGCGGTGCACGACGCCATCTCGGCCGACCACCGCCTGACCTTGATCGCGAAGAGGCGACGGGAGGCGCCGGGGGAGTCGCGCACGTTGGCTCAGCTGCGTGCCGACACGCTGGTTGACCTCGTCCTGGGGCGGCTCGGTGTGGCCGCGAGCGACGGCGAGCTGGACGACGGCTGCGTCGAGGGCTCGGGCTGCGCCGAGCACGAGGGCGGTCCTGACGACGCTTCGTGCGTCGACCCGGCCGCCTCGTTCGACTGGGCGACGGTGGGTGCGTTCGCGCGGCCTGTCGTGAACGTGACGGTGTCGCTGACGACGCTGATCGGCCTCGACGAGGCCGACGCAGCCATCGGCGGGATCCCCGTCCCCGCCGACCTCGCGCGCAGGATCGGTGCCGACCCCGACTCGGTATGGCACCGCATGCTGACCGATCCGAGCGGCGGGCACGTCGAGCTCTCGACAGACGCGTACTCACCGAGCGGCCAGATCTGGCGGTGGGTCGTCTCCCGGGACGTGACCTGCGTCTTCCCCGGCTGTGACCGCCCCGCGGCGTTGGTCGAGCTGGACCACCGGGTCCCCTGGCCGCTGGGCCGGACCTGGACCTGGAACCTCCAGCCGCTGTGTCCTCGGCACCACAAGGTCAAGCACTCCCACGGCTTCACCGTGGTCCGCGAGGGCGACGGGGCCTACACCTGGACGAGCCGGTTCGGGTCGGTGCTTCGCACGCCACCGCCGGAGTACCCCCGGGGAGCCTGGGACGACCTGGTCAGACAGCTCCTCGGCGAACCGGATCCATCCACGGCCGGGCCCTGGACACCCGAGGAGCTCGGCGACCCGATGTCGGATCCCGCGATGGAGGCGGCGTACCGCGAGTGGTTCATCACGGAGGTGCTCCCGACTCTGTGACCTGAGGTCCCGCGCCGTCCTGAGGTCCCAGCGAGCTCAGCCGGAGCCCTCGGACGCGTTCCTTGCCTCCGCCGACATCCGCGCCGGTTCGCGCCAGGCACGTCAGAGCGGTGAGGACGTGCTCAGGTGGGTAGGCGGCGCGGATCCCGAGCGGGCGAGACCCCCGTCGACAGCAGAGGTCATCGAGATCAGGGCCCGCCGGGGGTGAAGAGGATCAACATCGACGCGGGCGCACCGGACTCGTTGCGGAAGCCGTGGACACCTCCGGGATGCACGTGGAGGGAGTCGCCGACCCCGGCGTCGAGTCACCGCTGCCCGTCGTACAACCTCACCGAACCCTCGAGGACGAACAAGGACTCCGACATCGTCCGGTGGAAGTGCGGGGCCGGTCCCGAGGGGGGGTCCCATGTTCCAGCGGTACAGGCCGAAGTCGCCGCCGATCGACCGCGCGACCCTGAGACAGGTCAGACTCCCGCTGCCTGCTCCAGCGCGGCCAGCTCGTCGTCGAGGTGGACGAGCAGCCGCTGGAGGTGAGGGACGGTACGACGGCACCCGGTGAGCCCGAAGCCCATCTCGCCGGCATAGCTGGTGCAGGTGATGTTCAGCGCCATGCCGTGGATGGGGATCGACAGCGGCCACATGCCCGAGAGTCGGGCGCCGTTGAAGTAGTGCGGCTCGGCGGGACCGGGCACGTTCGAGATGATCAGGTTGAACGGTGGCCGGTTGATGCCCTGCATCCTGAGCATTGCCGGGAGCACCGCGGGTGCCATGCCCAGCGCGCTCATCGCGAGGATCTGCGTGGGGGTCATCGTCGACAGGGCCTCCTTGCCCGACCCCATGGAGGCGTGGATGCTCTGCAGCCGGTCGGCCGGGTCGTCCAGGTCGGTGCCGAGCTTGACCATCACCGCGCCGACCGCGTTGCCACCGTCGGCCGACGCCGTGGCGACGTGCTTGGCCTTCAGGCCGACCGGCACCATGGCGACCAGCGTCGAGTCGGGAAGCTCGCCGAGCTCGAGGAGGTACCTCCGCATCGCGCCGCTGCACATCGCGAGGACGACGTCGTTCAAGGTGGTCGCCGTCGCGGCGCCCACCGAGCGCATCCGGTCGATCTCCCAGCTCTGTGCTGCGAAGCGCCGCGAACCGGTGATCGGCTTGTTGAGGATGGTCCGGGGCGCGTAGAGGGAGAGCGCCGAGGTGTCGTTGAGGACGCTGCGTGTCAGCGTGCGCAGCAACGCCGCAGGCATGCCGGCCGCCTCGCCGGCCAACGCCAGGGCGGAGCGGAACGCGCTCACCGGCAGGTCAAGGATCGAGTGGCCGTGCTCGTCGCGGTCCTCGACCACCCGCTCGACCGGCTTGCGCGCCCACGGCGGGGGCATGTCGCGTTCGTCGGGGTCGGTGGACAGCACGCTCTGCAGCAGCCGCATGGACGCGACACCGTCGACGAGCGCGTGGTGGATCTTGGTGTACGTCGCGATCCGCCCGTCCGCGAGCCCCTCGATGATGTGGGTCTCCCACAAAGGGCGTTCGCGCGCCAGCCTGGTCCCGTGCAGCCGGCCGGAGAGGTCGAGCAGCTCACGGATCCGACCCGGTTCGGGCAGCGCGCTGTGGCGCACGTGGTAGTCGCAGTCGAACTGCTCGTCCTCGACCCACACCCACTGCCCGCCCGTGGCCAGCGAACGGTGCGGCCGCTTGAGGAACAGCGGCGCGATCTCCTTGGCGTCGAGCGAGGCCGCGAACATGGCCCGGACGTAGTCCGGGCCGGCGTTCTCGGGCGGCTCGAAGATCTGGAGACCGCCCACGTGCATGGGCTGCTGCCGGTTCTCCGCGAACAGGAACGCCGCGGCCGTCGGGTCGAGCGGTGTTGCCATCATCCCCCCCCCTGCGTTCCGCAGGCATCTGTGGGGCAGGGTGCCCCACAGAGGACACCCTGCCCCACATGCTGCTGGTTCAGTCCCCGACGACGGGGATCCGCACGCGCGCGTCCTCGAGGACGACCGCGCCGGGCGTGCGGCTGCCCATCGCCGCGAAGGTGTCGCTGACGGCCGTCGCCATCACGAACAGCGACTGCCCCTTCGGCACGTCGACGGCGACCGAGGGCAGCTCGATGCGCCGCTTCTCGCCGACCACGGGGTCGAGCTCGAACACCGGCAGCACGTTGTTCTGCACGAGCCTCGCGTCCGCGGGCGAGGTGCCGACCGCGAGGCCGTAGAACGCGCGGTTGTTGACACCCAGGGCGGTCATCGTGCCGGAGAGGTACGACGTACCGGCCACCCGGACCGGGCCGTCGGCGACCTTGAAGGCGAGCGGCGCACCCGCTCCCTCCGTGGTGGCCACGGTCCCGACGTCGAAGGTGGTGTCCGGTCTGGTGGAGCGCACCGTCGTGCACCGGGCGCCGGCGGTGGCGAGGTGGTAGCGGCCGTAGCCGCGCAGCCCGGTCTTGCGTCCCTTCAGCTTCTCGGTGAAGAACCGAAGGGCCAGGTCGCTGAACGACCCGCCGGCGAGCCGCTTGCTGCACGGGTCGCTGGTGGCGCCGACGGACTGCGGGAACACCGCGGGGTAGACGTGGCCGCCGTTGTAGCCGACGAAGATGCTCCGCTCACGAGCTCGCCGGGTGAGCGCGCGCTGGAAGTTCTTGAGCCCCTGGTCGAGCGGGAAGAGCGTGTCGGTGGCGCCCTGCCCGAACAGGACGGGGATGTCGAGCCTGCGGCCCCGGCTGACGTGCCAGGCGGGGCCGTTCTTGCGGAAGAACTTCACCATGTCCGCGCTGCCGGGAACCTCCCCGCGGGGCCAGAACCCGGTGGCAACCCCCTGGCCGAAGGCGGCGAGGACCTCGGGCGGGAGCGCCTCGGCGCCGGCGGAGGCGAGCACCGCGGCCCAGGTGCTGCGGACCACCCCCTGCGGGGCGAGGCTCTCGTTGAGGTCGTGCCACGTGATCTCCGGGGCGAGGGCGTCGAACACCGGCTCGCCCCTGACCTGCAGGTGCCGGAAGGCGCCCAGGAGCTGGTAGCCGCCTCCGTAGCTGCCCCCGATCGCCCCGAGACGCGGGTCCCCCTTGCCGTCCTTGCGGACCCAGGGAAGGGAGGCGATCCGGCGGACGAGCCGCTGCAGGTCGCGGCCCTCGACGTTCGGGTTCTCGACGTACGCCTTGCCGCCGCTCTCGCCGAAGCCGCGCTGGTCGAACGACAGCACGCCGAAGCCGGCGTCGAGCCACTTCTCGAACGCGGCGGGGTCCTTCGTGCGGGACTGTCCCCACCCGTGGCTGTGCATGACCATCGGCACCTTGCGGGTGCGCGAGGCCTGCTGCGGCTTGAACAGCGTGTAGCAGATCGAGACCGCCTGGCCCGTGCCGGGATCCGGGACGCTCTTCACGCAGGCGTGGGTCACGCGCGGTCCGACGGCCGCCTCGGCAGGGGCTGCCCCGGGGACGGTGGGCACAGTCCCTGCGACCACGGCGACGAGGGCGGATGCGAGGGCGATCCTGCGGCGGGTCATGGCTCACCTCGGTGACTTGGTGCTCGGACGACCCTTCAACGACGATCTGCGACCGAGGTTACGCGCCGGTAACACGCGACGAGGGGCCACGTCCTCGGTGGACGTGGCCCCTCGTGCCGGTGCGGGCTCCAATGACCGCTCAGGCGTCGGTCTTCGCGGTGTAGCGAAGGTACGGCTTGACGACCTCGAGGTCGTCGAAGCGCTTCTGCGCCTCGTCGGTCGGGATGTCGTTGCTGACGATCACCCGGTCCCCGGGCTTCCAATCCGCCGGGGTGGCGAACGGGCCCAGGTCGTTCATCTGCAGAGCGTCGAGGACGCGCAGGATCTCGTCGAAGTTGCGGCCCGCGCTCTTCGGGTAGGTCATCATCAGCCGGATCTTGTTCTCGGGGCTGATGATGAACACCGAGCGCACCGAGCTCGTGTCGCCCTCACCGGGGTGGATCATGTCGTAGAGCTCGGCGACCTTCTTGTCCGGGTCGGCGATGATCGGGTAGTCCACCGAGGTGTTCACGACCTCCTCGATGTCGGGCTTCCACTTGTTGTGGTCCTCGACGGAGTCGACCGAGAGCGCGATCACCTTGGTGTTGCGCTTGGCCCACTCGTCGCTCATGGCGCCGACCCGGCCGAGCTCGGTGGTGCACACCGGGGTGAAGTCGGCGGGGTGGCTGAACAGGATCGCCCAGCTGTCGCCCTTCCAGTCGTGGAAGGAGATGTCGCCCTCGCTGGTCGGTGCGGAGAAGTCAGGGGCGGGGTCGCCCAGGTGCAGAGAAGCCATGGATTCGCTCATCCTCTCGGAGATGGACGTGTGTTGCTCTCAACATATAGCGGCGTTCGGCGCGCTTGCCCGGGTCCTAAGCCCTGGGACGCGGCCGTGAGAGACCGCCGCATGGCCTACCCCTGTCCGCCCTGTCCATGCCGCTCCCCGGACCGGCGACGAAAGCCCGTGCGTGTACGACGCGAGTGGGTGAGACTGTCCTCGTGACGACGGTGCGCTCCGCCCTGGTGGCCCTGCTCGCGTTCGCCCTCGTCCTCCTCGGAGGCGCCTCACTCGCCCAGGCGGGCAGCGCGGAGGTGGAGCGGGCGCAGAAGAGGCTCAACGTCCTCGGCTGTGCGGCGGGTCCCGCCGACGGGGTCCTAGGAGAGCGGACCCGGGCGGCGCTGGTGAGGTTCCAGGCGGCCAACCGTCTCGCGCAGAGCGGTCGGCTCACCTCGACGACGCGCACCCGGCTGACGGGGGACCGGGCCAGGCGTTGCGACGTCCGCAGGATGCCGGCGAACAGCGGCCAGGGGCGGCGGATCGTGCTCAGCCAGCGGCAGAACTACGTCTGGCTCGTGCGCAAGGGCGGCAGCGTGCTCGCCCAAGGCCCGATGATCGACAACCCGTCCTACCTCGGCACGGGGAGCTACCACACGGGTCCGCAGTGCGGCCGGGCGGGAAGGATCCCCCGCAACTCCGACTACGGCAGCAGCCTGTGGCTCTACAAGTTCGTGCGGTTCGCCAACTGCGGGGTCGGGTTCCACCGGGTCCCGGTGTACAAGTCGACGGGGGCCCAGATCCACGGCGACCACCTGCTCGGGACGAACTACCGCGAGTCCCATGGCTGCATCCGGTTGTCCCAGCGGCTTTCCGAGCGCGTCTGGACGTTCACCGCTGCCCGGACCAAGGTCGTGGTGGTCCACGGCTGAGGTCCTTCGGGGATCCGGCTCGGGGTCACTCCGGGATCTCGACGACGGTCAGGCCGGCCAGCGTGGCGGGCAGGTCCATCGCCGCCAGCGCCTCCCCGGCCCCCTCGAGCCCGATCACCTGGGCGACCAGCCGGTCAGGGCGCAGCGTGCCGTCCGCCACCAGCGCCAGCATCCCCGGATAGTCGGCGGCCGCCATCCCGTGGGAGCCGTAGATCTCGAGCTCCTGGGCCACCACGCGGTCCATCGGCAGCGGGGGCGTCGAGTCCCGACCGAGCAGCAGCCCCACCTGGACGTGGCGACCGCGCCGGCGCAGGCTACGCACGGACGCCGCGGCGGTTGTCGGGGACCCCAAGGCGTCGAGCGACACCTGCGCGCCTCCTCCGGTCAGGGCGTGCACGGCCTCCCCGGCGTCGTCGACGTCGCGCGCGTCCACGAGCAGCTCGGCGCCGAGGTCCCGCGCCCGAGCCAGCGCCGCCGTGCGTACGTCGACCGCCACCACGCGCGCACCCAGGGCGGCCCCCACCATCACCGCGGAGAGGCCGACGCCGCCGCACCCGTGCACGGCGAGCCAGTCCCCGGACCGGATCCGGCCGTGGGCGGTGAGGGCTCGGTAGGCCGTGGCGAAGCGACAACCGAGTGACGCGGCCGTGACGAAGTCGACGCCCTCGGGGAGGCCCACCAGGTTGGTGTCCGCGGCGTGGAGGGCCACGAGCTCCGCGAAGGACCCCGGACCGGTGAAGCCCGGCTGCGTCTGGTGCGGGCACACCTGCGCCTCGCCGGCCCGGCAGTAGTCGCAACGCCCGCAGCCGCAGACGAACGGCACGGTCACCCGGTCGCCTGCGCGCCAGTGGCGGACCTCGGGGCCGACGTCCTCGACGACCCCCGCAAGCTCGTGCCCCGGGACGTGGGGGAGCGGCACCGGGTCATGGCCCTTCCAGGCGTGCCAGTCCGATCGGCAGACCCCGGTCGCCCGCACCCGGACCAGCACGCCGTCGCGGGGACATTCGGGCGGTGTGGTCTCCCGCACGGTGGGGAGGGCGCCGTACTCGTCGAAGACCACCGCACGCATCGTCATGCCCTTCAGTCTGCAGACCCGCGAGGACTCCCGCGCCGTCCGGCCGCATCCGGTCGGCGGGTTGGGGCACGATGGGGGCATCCGAGACGAGGAGGCATGCATGACCGGCTGGACCTACCGGCTCGAGGACGACTGGGCCGTGATCGTGCCGGGCGGCACCTGGCACAACGTGGTCAACGACGGCGACGAGGTCCTGAAGCTCTACTCCCTCTACGCCCCGCCCGAGCATCCGGAGGGCACCGTCCACCGGACCAAGGCCGAGGCGGACGCTGCAGAGGCCGAGCACCACCACTGAGCCTGACCAGGAGGGTCCGGTGCACGACACCTACGACTACGTCATCGTCGGCGGAGGAAGCGCAGGGGCGGTGATCGCCTCGCGGGTCAGCGAGGACCCCGACGTCTCCGTGCTCCTGCTCGAGGCCGGCCCCGAGGCGGTGGCCGACGAGATCACGATCCCGGCCGCGTTCGCGTCGCTGTTCCGGACCCGGTGGGACTGGGGCTACGACACCGTCGAGCAGAAGCAGCTGAACGCCCGGCGTGCCTACTGGCCCCGGATGCGCGCGCTCGGCGGCTGCTCGTCGATGAACGCGATGATCTACATCCGCGGCAACCGCCTCGACTACGACACCTGGCGCGACGGTCACGGTGCCACGGGCTGGGGGTACGACGACGTCCTGCCGTACTTCATCCGGTCCGAGCACAACACCGCCCACACCGGCCCCTTCCACGGCCGGGGCGGTCCGATGCAGGTCGAGGACCGGCGCTACACGCACCCGTTGACCTATGCCTGGCTCGAGTCGGCGGCGGCGTCCGGGCTGAGGCCCAACGACGACTTCAACGGCGCCGAGCAGGACGGCGTGGGGCTCTACCAGGTCACCTGTCGCAAGGGCCGGCGCCTCTCGACCGCCGACGCCTTCTTGGCCCCCGTCCTCGAGCGGTCCAACCTGACCGTCCGCACGGGTGCCTTCGCGACCCGCGTGCTCGTCGAGGGCGGCCGGGCGGTCGGCGTGCGGTACGAGTACGGCCCCGTCGAGCAGACGGCGTACGTCGACCGCGAGGTGGTGCTGTCCGGAGGCGCGATCAACTCGCCGCAGCTGCTGATGCTCTCCGGCATCGGGCCCGCGGCACACCTGCGCGAGGTCGGGGTGGACGTCGTCGTCGACCTGCCCGGGGTGGGGGAGAACCTCCACGACCACCCGGCCGCGCCGCTGGTGTGGCACACCAAGCACGCCAGCGACCTCGCCGACTTCAGTGGCCTGCTGAACTTCGCCCGCGCCAAGGCGACCGGGCGCGGACCGCTGGTCTCGAACGTCGGCGAGGCCGGTGGGTTCTTCCGCAGTCGGGACGACCTCGCCGCCCCCGACCTGCAGATCCACGTCGCGCCGTCGGGGTTCTGGGACAACGGGCTGCACGAGCCGACCACCCGCAAGGTGACGGTCGCGCCGACCCTCGTGGACGTGGCGAGCCGGGGCCGTCTGCGGCTGCGCTCGGCCGATCCGCGCTGGCAGCCCGCGATCGACCCGAGGTACTACGACGACCCCCGCGACCTCGAGGCGATGACCCGCGGCGTGCAGCGGCTGCTCGAGACGGTGCACGTCGGCCGGATGGCGCACCACGTGGCCGGGCCGTTCCTGCCCGAGATGGAGACGCCGACCGAGGGCGACATCGTCGAGCACCTGCGGCGCACCACCCAGACGCTGTACCACCCCGTGGGGACCTGTGCGATGGGCCGCGGTGAGGAGGCGGTGGTGGACCCCGAGCTGCGGGTGTACGGCGTCGAGGGGCTGCGTGTCGCCGACGCTTCCATCATGCCAGTGGTCCCTCGGGGCAACACGAACGCACCGACGATCATGGTCGGCGAGAAGGCGGCAGACCTGCTGAGGGGCCGCACCCGTGCCGAAGGAGCCGAGTCATGACCGGGACAGCTGCCACGCAGAAGCTCGAGTCGCTGAACCCGGCGACCGGTGACGTGGTCGGGACCCATGAGGTGGCCGGGGTCGCAGACGTGGACGCGGCAGTCGCGCGGGCCCGCGAGGCCGCCCACTGGTGGGCGGCGCTGACCTTCGACGAGCGCAAGCGGGTCCTCGGCCAGTGGCGTGGCGTGCTCGCTCGTCGGATGGGCCAGCTCGCGGACCTGGTCCACCAGGAGACCGGCAAGCCCCACGCCGACGCCCAGCTCGAGATCGGCCTGGCGATCGCCCATCTCGCGTGGGCCGCAGGGCACGCGGAGAAGGTGCTCGGGCCGCGGAAGGTGTCGGCCGGGCTGCTGATGGCCAACCAGGCCGCCTCGGTGGAGCACCCCCCGCTCGGCGTGGTCGGCGTGATCGGTCCGTGGAACTACCCGGTGTTCACGCCGATGGGCTCGATCGCCTATGCGCTCGCGGCCGGCAACTCGGTGGTGTTCAAGCCGAGCGAGTACACCCCCGGCGTCGGGGTCTGGCTCGCCGAGAGCATGGCCGAGGTGGTGCCCGACAAGCCGTTGCTGCAGGTCGTCGTCGGCCACGGCGAGACCGGTGCCGCTCTGTGCCGCTCCGGCGTCGACAAGCTCGCCTTCACCGGCTCGACCGCCACCGGCAAGCGAGTGATGGCCACCTGTGCCGAGAACCTCACGCCGGTGCTGATCGAGGCCGGTGGCAAGGACGCCCTGGTCGTCGACGAGGACGCCGACCTCGCCGCAGCCGCCGACGCCGCCATCTGGGGTGCCTTCTCGAACGCCGGGCAGACCTGCGCCGGCGTGGAGCGGGTCTACGTGCACGAGCGGGTGTACGACGACTTCCTGCGCGAGGTGACCGAGCAGGCCCGCGACATCCGTCCGGGGGCCCATGCGGGGGCTCACTTCGGACCGATGACGATGCCCGCACAGGTCGAGGTGGTCCGCCGGCACGTCGCCGACGCGCTCGCCAAGGGAGCCAGGACGGTGCTCGGGGGCGTCGACTCGGTCGGGGAGCGGTTCGTCGGGCCTGTGATCCTCACCGACGTGCCGCACGACTCCTGCGCGATCACCGAGGAGACCTTCGGCCCCACCATGACCATCACCAGGGTCCGTGACATGGACGAGGCCGTGGAGCTCGCCAACGGCACCGACTTCGGCCTCGGCTCCACGGTCTTCTCGAGGTCGCGGGGCCCCGAGCTGGCCCGGCGGATCCGGTCGGGGATGACCGCGATCAACTCGGTCATCTCCTTCGCAGCCATCCCCTCGCTGCCCTTCGGCGGGGTCGGCGCGTCGGGGTTCGGCCGGATCCACGGCGCCGACGGGCTGCGCGAGTTCACCTACGCCAAGGCGATCGCCCGGCAGCGGGTGCGCCCGCCGATGCTGCTGACGTCGTTCACGCGCACCGCCAAGCACGACGCCGCCTTCGCGCAGCTGATCACCGCCCTGCACGGACGAGCCTCCCAGCTGCCCCGAATCACTCGTCGCGTGCGCTGAGGCACGGTCTGGACCGCACACGTTGCCGGGTTTGCGGGGTCGACCTCGGGGGAGGAAGCACCGCAGACCCCGACAAGGAGTGCAACGATGCGCGACATCCTCGGCTGGATGGTGGAGCAGCTCTGCCGGCCTCTCGACACCAAGGTGTGCTCGATCGCCAACCTCACCGACGACCCGGCCGACGACGCTGCGGTCGGGCCGGCGCCAGGAACCGGTGCCGCTTTCCCGGGGTTCTACCGCAGCGCCTGAGCTGCAGTGGACCGTGGCCGGCCGGGTCCACCACGCCCACCGCTGACCTCAGACGCGGGCGGCCCGCGAAGCGTAGGGTGAGGCGCCGACGTACCGACTCGTCACTGGGGGTTCCGATGGGGTCACCGATCACGGTTCTCGGCGTCCTGCTCGTCCTGGGGTTCCTGGGCGCGATGATCTACCTGTTCTCCGCCGGCGCCGCCTCGCGTGCGCTGAACCAGCGCGAGCGCGAGGAGCTCGTCGGCCTCCAGGGCCTGGTCGACGACCTGAAGGACACCGCGTGGGACCACCGTGAGCTCGACTCCGCGCTGTCCACGATCATCATCGACAAGATCCGCGAGCACGAACGGCGCCGCCGCGAGCTCGGCTCCTGAAGCATCCAGGCTTCGCTGGGACGGTCAGCCGTCGAAGGCCACCTCGGTCCGCCACTGCTCGTCCGGCGTGGTCGCTGCGGCGTAGAGCGCGTCCGCCACACGCTCCGGAGCGAAGGGTGTGCCCGGGGCGAGCACACCCATGATGGTCAACGACGTGGCCCGCACGCCCTCCGGAGCGAGCGCCGCGTCGAGGGAGAGCACCAGGTTGCGCACCGCGGCCTTCTGGACGCCCAACGAGCAGGCGGCGTGGGAGGGGTGGTCGGCCGCCATGCTGCCGGTGACGGTCACGCGTGCACCGCGCGTCATCGCAGGGCGGGCCGCCTGTACGGCGGTGAGCAGGGCCGCGGCGCCGACGCGGACGTCCTCGAGCAGCTCCTCGGCGCTCAGCTCGAGAGGGTCCGCTGCACGGAAGACGCTGGGGTTGAAGTGCAGGACGTCGACCCGGCCGAGCTCGGCGGTGAGTCGGTGGACCGCCGTGGTCAGGGCCGCGGCGTCGGCGATGTCAGCCGCCGCCCAGCCGGCGCGGATGCCCGCGGCGGCCAGCTCGTCGGTGAGCGTCACGAGGGCCTCGGACGAGCGGGCGACGAGCCCGACGTCGTACCCCTCTCGGGCGAACCGGCGCGCTACCGAGGCGCCGACGCCCGGTCCGGCTCCGACGATCAGCACCACGCGCGCGGCCATGTGCGAGACACTACAGAGAGGGGGTGGTCAGCGTCGGTCTCACCCGTGACGTCGCCCACAAGGGTGGTCTGAGGGAAATCCGAGACTGATAAGTTGTTTCCGTGGTGAAACCTAGTCGCGGCGACTTCCTCGCCGGTATCAGCGTTGCCCTGGTTCTCATCCCACAGGCGTTGGCCTACTCCAAGATCGCGGGCGTGGACCCGGTCCACGGACTGTACGCCGCGGTGGCCGCCCCGATCGCGGGCGCGCTGATCGGCTCGTCGCCGTACCTGCAGACCGGACCGGTCGCCGTGACCAGCCTTCTCACCTACGGCGCGCTGACCGCCCTGGACGACCCCTTCAGCGCACAGTTCGCGCTGCTCGCGGGTCTGCTTGCGATCCTGGTCGGCCTGATCCGCCTGGCCATCGGCATGGTGGGTGCCGGCCCGATCGCGTACCTGATGTCGCAGCCGGTGGTGGTCAGCTTCACCAGCGCCGCGGCCATCCTCATCCTCTCCTCCCAGCTGCCCGGACTGCTCGGCGCGGACGGCGGGACGGGCAACCCGTTCCTGGTCGCGCTGCGTGCCCTCGCGCAGCCCGAGGAGTGGTCGTGGGTGTCGATCGTGGTCGGCCTCGTCGCGATGGTGGCCATGATCGGCGGTCGCAAGATCTCCCCGCTGTTTCCCGGGGCGCTCGTCGCCGTGCTGGCCACGACGACCTGGAGCGCGCTCACCGGCTACGACGGGAGCACGGTCGGTGACATCGCGGCCCGGTTCACGGTCGAGACCAGCCTGCCGTGGGGCGACATCCCGGCGCTGATCGTGCCCGCCGTCGTCATCGCGGTCGTCGGCTTCGCCGAGCCCGCCGCGATCGCCCGGAAGTACGCCGCCGAGGACCGCACCCACTGGGACTCGAACAAGGAGTTCAAGGGCCAGGGACTGGCCAACATCGCCTCGGGGATCGCCGGCGGCTACCCGGTCGGCGGTTCGTTCTCACGCACCGCGCTGAACCGGCTGGGCGGGGCCACCACGCGCTGGAGCGGGGCGATCACCGGCTTCGCGGTCCTCGCGATCATCCCGTTCGCCTTCGTGCTGGCACCACTGCCGACCGCGGTCCTGTCCGGCCTGGTCATCGCCGCGGTGTACTCCCTGGTCGACGTCACCACCCCCAAGCTGTACTGGAAGTGGTCCAAGCCGCAGTTCGGGGTGGCCCTGGTGACCTTCGTGGGCACGCTGCTGCTCGCTCCGCGGGTCGAGCAGGGCGTCCTGGTCGGTGTCGGTACGGCGCTCGCGGTGCACCTGTGGCGAGAGATGAAGGTCAACGTCCCCGCGAAGCTCGAGGGGGACACGTTGCACATCTACCCGACGGGGGTGCTCTACTTCGGGTCCGCGCCGGCGGTGGAGCGCGAGGTCAACGACCTGCTTGCCGAGCACCTCGAGATCTCGCGGCTGGTCATGCACATGGGCCGGCTCGGCCGGCTCGACCTCACCGGGGCGCTCATGCTGCGCGACGTGGTCGTCGAGGCGAAGTCCTCCGGCGTCGAGGTGGAGGTCGAGGGCGGCAAGGGGCATGTGGCCAAGATCTGGTCGCGGGTGATGAACGAGCCGCTGCTGGCCGACCGGGTCGACTGAGCAGACCGGGCTGTTCTCCTCCCGCCGCCGGCGCGTCCTGGGACAATAGGGACAGAACGCACCGGACGGGGATGGCGACGTGGAGCCTGACGAGCAGCTCGAGGACGCGCGGCGTGAGCTCGACGAGCTCCGCGAAGACCTCGACCGCGCCCGCGACCAGCTCACACTCCTCGCGGGCCAGGTCGGCCACGAGCTGCGGACGCCGCTCACCGCGATCCTGGCCAACGCGGAGATGCTCGGGGCTGAGCTCGACGCGCGCGGTGAGGACGACCTCCGCTGGATGGTCGACGCGACGGCCCGGGCGGCACGTCGCCTCGAGCAGATGATCGACGCCATGGTCGCCTACGCCCGGCAGGGCGGCGTGCCGTCCCTCGGAGTCACCTCGGTTCGCCGCGTCTTCGAGGCGGCGCTGACCGACCTGGAGCCGGTGGTGGCGCGGACTCAGGCGGTGGTGACCCTCGGGGCGCTGCCGGTGCTCCCCGCCGACGCGGACCAGCTCTACGCCGTCGCCTGGAACCTGCTCTCCAACGCACTGCGGTTCTCCCGACCGGGGGCGCCTCCCCATGTGGTGGTCTCCGCCGAGCGGGTGGATGACCGATGGCGGATCCGGGTGGTCGACGACGGGGTGGGCGTCCCCGAGGAGCGCCGCGAGGCGATGTTCACGCTGTTCGCGCGGGGCGACAGGCGGGTCGACAGCGGCGGCATCGGGCTCGCCGTGGCGCGCCGCCTCGTCGAGGGCCACGGCGGTCGGATCGGCCTGACCGCGTCGGAGAGCGGTGGCACCACCGCCTGGTTCGAGCTGCCCGCCTGAGCGCCTCGACCGGCGACCCGACGGCGCGCGCGGCCCGGATCCTCCCGGACGACCGCGGTGGTGACCAAGGGCACAGGGCTGCCGCGGCTTCCAGGTGGAGACCGCCCCCGTGAAGCCGTCAGGATGGAGCGCGTGCCCGAGACCAGAGAGATCTTCAAGACCCTCGACCTGTGTCTGCGCATCGGCGAGATGCTGCTCTCCTCAGGTGCCGGTGCCGCGGACGTCACGGCCACGATGCAGTCGGTGGCGCTGGGCCTGGGCCTGCGCAACGCCGACGTCGACGTGACCTTCACGGCGCTGTCGATGAGCTACCAGGTGAGCTTCGACGAGCCGGCATTGATCCAGGTCCGCAACGTGCGCCACCGCGACATCGACTACGAGGACCTGACCGGGGTCAACGTGATCGTGCACGAGGTGCTCAGTGGGGAGATCGACCGCGACGAGGCCCGCAACCGGCTGGCCAGGATCGTCTCCTCCGGGCACCGTCTGCCCCGGTGGGCGGTCACCTTGGGCTGGGGGTTCACCGGCGCGGGCGTGGGCCTGCTGCTCGGTGGCGACCTCCTCGTGGTGGCGATCGCCTTCCTCGCCGCCTCGGGCATCCACCTGCTCCAGAAGCCGATGTCGCGGCGCCGGCTGCCGTACTTCTACCAACAGGTCGCCGGGGGCCTGTTCGCGACGCTGCTCGCCGTCGGCACCGCGGCCACCGACCTCGAGGTCGACCCCTCGATGGTGATCACGGTCAGCATCGTCATGCTGCTGGCCGGTATCGGCTTCATGGGCGCCATCCAGGACGCCCTGACCGGGTTCTACATCACCGCGGGCGCTCGACTGCTCGAGGCGCTGCTCGCGACGGCGGGCATCATCGCCGGGGTGAGTGGCGGGCTGACCTTCGGCACGTTGGTGCTCGGCGTCGAGCTCGGCCGGGTGCAGCCCGGGGCCTCGGGCTGGCAGGCGCTGCCGCTGATGGCGTTCGGCGCCGGGCTGGCCGCAGCGGCGTTCGCGTTCGCCTCCTACGCCCCGCTGCGGGCCCTGCCGCCGATCGCGGCGATCGCCTCCATGGGCGGGGCGATCTGGTACCTGCTCTCCACCAACGACACCGGTCCGGCCTGGTCGGCGGCCGCGGCGGCGTTCGCCATCGGTCTGGTGAGCTACTCGCTCGCAGGCCGGGTGCGGGTGCCGCCCCTGGTGGTCATCGTGCCCGCGATCGTCCCGCTGCTGCCCGGCCTGTCGATCTACCGGGGCCTGGCGCTGATGGCGGTGGGCGACGGCTACGGCATCATCGCGCTCGCCACCGCTGCGGCTGTCGCCATCGCCCTTGCCTCCGGGGTGATCCTGGGTGAGTACATCGCCCAGCCGCTCAGGCGCGAGGCCCGTCGCCTCGAGGACCGCCTCGCCGGCCCACGGCTCGTGGGTCCGCTGCGCGCGAGGGCGGTCAAGCGGCAGAAGCAGGACTGACGCCGCCGGGTCAGGGCAGTGTGTCGAGCACCTGCTGCTCGCCGGTGCCCGTGTCGATCAGCGCCGCACGGTCGGCGGTCGTGACCAGCGGCAGCACCTCGAAGACCGCCGCGGCAACCCGCGGCAGCCGCTCGAGGGTGGTTCGCGGCGCCAGCGTGCAGTGGGGGACCCACACCCCGGGCCGGTAGTGCTGGTGGAGGTCGGCCCCGGTGGACTCGACGGCCTCGACCACGCGCTCGTGGCGACGCGCGATGTCGGAGGTCACCGCGGGGACGAGCCAGGTCCGGCTGCGGCGGAACATCCCGATCGCGTCGAAGTGCAGGGTCATCGGGCCTTCGTCGGGGAGCAGCGCGAGCGCCTCGGCGACCCGCGCCCGGTCGAAGCTGCGCAGCACCGCGTAGGACAGGTGCGGGACGTGCAGTCCGTGCGTGTGCGTCAGCAGCGTGGGGATGCCCTCGTCCTCCAGGCGGTGCCACAGGCGGCGCAGCGTGGCCTCGGTGCGGGCGTCGAGGAGCAGGCAGACCGCGAGTGCCACCCGGTCACATCCGTACGTCGAAGTCGACCGCCCCGGTCGGGCTCGTCTCGGTGGCGAGCACCTCGACGACCCGGGCGTGGCGCGGCCCTTCGTGGCACCAGGCGACCATGTGTTCGACGGCGGCCGGAGGACCCTCGAAGTGGGCGGCCACGGACTCGTCCGGCTCGTTGCGCACCCAGCCCGTGACGCCGGCGAGCCGGGCCTCGCGGCTGCAGGCGTCGCGGAAGAACACACCCTGCACGCGCCCTCGCACGCATACCTTCCGGGCCACCACATCGTCGGCCCTCACCCCATCATCACCCGGTCGAGTGCGCCGAACCAGCGTTGTGCGGTAGGTCGGTCGAACGGCGGCAGGGCCGACTCGACAGCCCGACGGACGGTCTCGCAGGAGGAGACCGCGAGGTCCACGACGTGCCGTGGGTAGCCCAGCCGGACCCGGTGCGCGGCGAACTCGTCCTCGTCGTCGACCCACACCCGACCGGTCCAGCCGCGCACGACGTCGAGGTCGAGGTCTACAGCGGTCACCGCATCCGCGCCCATGCTCGGCACGGTGCTGATGTCGACGTACACCTCACACGGGCTGGGGCCGCCCTCCGCGGGCGCGTAGAAGGAGGCGACGTACGCCGCGTCCGGAACGAGGACGAGCTGGTCGACGCCGTTGTGGAAGGTGGCCCCGGGGCGGGTCATCAGGGTGCCCGAAGGAGCGCCGAGCCAGGTGCCGTGGTCGTCCTCGCCCAGACGCAGGGCGTCGAACTCCCAGTGGGGGAGGCCGCCCCACTTGCCGAACACCACGCGTACCCGGTCCACGGCGTCATCCTAGGAGCGCCGAGGACCGGGGTGTGGTCGGTACGGAGCGTGTCAGCCCTGCTTCTTCTCGGTGGGCTGCTCGTGGGGCATGTTGTCGGCCTTGACGGCGTTGCGGCTGCCCATCGGCTCGGGCTCGCCGACGGTGGTGTCCTTCACCGTCTGCTGCTCGGCCTCGGAGTTGATCTCGGCGCCGAGGAGGACGATGAAGGCGGTGATCCACAGCCACAGCATGAGCACCGCGACTCCGGCGAGAGCGCCGTAGGTCTCGCTGTAGCTGCCGAAGTTGTCGACGTAGACCGAGAAGCCGACCGAGGCAACGATCCAGATGACCGTGGCCACGGCGGCGCCGACCGAGACCCAGGCGAACCTCGGCTTGTCGCGGTCGGGGGCGTACCGGTAGAGGACCGCCAGGGCGATCATCACCGCGACCACCAGGAGCAGGTAGCGGCCGACCGTGATCAGCCAGTAGAGGGCGCCGGAGGGCAGGAACGCCTCGAGGACCGGCGGCAGGACGGCGATCAGGCCGACGGCCACGGCGATGAAGAGGATCGCGCCGAAGGTGAAGGCCAGCGAGAGCAGCTTGCGCTTGACGAAGCCGCGGGTCTCCTCCTCGTCGTAGGCGATGTTGATCGCGGTGACGATGTTGCCCACACCGCCCGAGGCGCTCCACAGGGCCAGGGCGAGTGCGATGAGCAGGCCCAGCCCCAGGGACTGCTGCGGCTGCGAGGAGATCGCCTCCATCTGCTCGGTGATGATGTCGGCGGCCGCGGCCGGCAGCGCGGCGGAGATCTCCTGGGTCTGACGCGCCACGGTCTCCCGGGTGGCGACCAGGCCGTAGACCGTGACCGCGGCGATCATCGCCGGGAAGAGGGACAGGAACGAGTAGAACGCCACCCCGGCAGCCAGGAGGGGTACCTGGTCGAGCTTGGCCTCGGCCCAGGCCCGCTTGGTGATCTGCAGCCAGCCGTTGGCCGGCACCTGCTGTGGCTTCTCGGCGGTGGCGCCGGGGTACTCCCGCTCGAGCGTGCTCGCATGCTTGGACATGGTGCGGTCGTACCCGCTCGTCCGTGGTGCTAACGCGGGGGGCGTGTGCGTCGCCGGCCCCGGGGACCGGTCCGTGCCGAGGTTCAGCACGTCGGCGTCAAGGCGCGGGCGGGCGCGCCGGTGGAGACCAAGGGTGACGACGGCGAGGACGACGGCGAGGGCCCCGGCGAGGACCGGGCCGCGGCGGTCGGAGGAGGGTCGACGTGTGCTCACGACGGGTATGGTGCCCGCTCGCTCACGGCTTAGGCCTCCTCATTGCGTGGGACGCCTCACCGTCGGAGCTGGTTGTCGGGCTTGGGTGCGATCCTCGAGGCGACCGCGGCCACCGCGCGCTGGTACCTCGGCCCGAACAGGCGGACGGCGGCGTCGAGGACCTTGGCGTCGGTGCCGACCACGATACGGGGCCGGTTGCGGAGCACGCCCTCGAGGATCACCCTGGCCGCGTCCTCCGCGGACGTCTTGGCCAGCTTGCTGTCGAAGTGCTTCGCGACGCTCGCCTGGTCGTGGCTCTCGGTGGTCCGCGCGTTGCGCGCGATCGCGGTCTTGATGCCACCCGGGTGCACGACGCTGACCTGGACGGGGTGCCGGGCCATCAGCAGCTCCATCCGCAGCGCCTCGGAGAAGCCACGGACACCGAACTTCGAGGCGTTGTAGGCGGTCTGGCCCGGCATGCCCATCAGCCCGAAGAGGCTCGAGACGTTGACGAGGTGGCCGTCGCCGCTGGCGATCAGGTGGGGGAGGAACTCCTTGGACCCGTGCACGACCCCCCAGAAGTTCACGTCCATGATCCGCTCGAACTCGTCGTACGGCGTCTCCTCGAAGTCGCCGTGCAGGGCCACGCCGGCGTTGTTGAACACCACGTCCGCACCGCCGAGCTCCGCAACGACGGAGGCGGCGTAGGCCGCGACCGCCGCCCGGTCGCTGACGTCGAGCTTGTCGGTGTGCACCTCGCGGGCCTGCCTGGCGTTGCAACGCTCCGCGGTCTCGAGCAGGCCGACCTCGTCGATGTCGGAGAGCGCGACCCGGGCGCCTCGGGCGGCGAGCTGGAGGGCGAGCTCGCGGCCGATGCCCGAGCCTGCTCCGGTGACCACGGCAACCCTGCCGTCGAACGTCCTCATGCTGTCTGTGCCGCCTTCGGGGTCGTGGGGACGGGGCCGCTGACGTCGTACGCGTCGACGTCGAAGCTGCGGGTGAGCCTGCGGAAGGTGAACGTCGTGCGGGGCCAGAGCGTGACGTTGCGCCCGTGGGAGTCGAGGTACCAGCTCGAGCACCCGCCGGCGCTCCACACGGTCCTGCGCATCCGTCGTTGGATGTCGCGGTTCCAGCGCTCCTGTGCGCGGGGCTTGGGCTCCAGGGAGGTGATCCCGCGGGCGCTCATGGCACGCAGCGCGTCGAGCACGTAGGCCAGCTGCGACTCGATCATGAAGACCATGCTCGAGTGGCCCAGGCCGGTGTTCGGGCCGACGATGAAGAAGAGGTTGGGGAAGCCGCGGGTGGTCGCGCCCTTGTAGGCTGACATGCCCTCGCGCTCCCACTTCTGCGCGAGCGTCTCACCGTCACGGCCGGTGATGTGCTCGGCGATCGGCAGGTCGGTGGTGTGGAAGCCCGTGGCCACGACGAGGGCGTCGACCTCCCGCTCGACCCCGTCACGGGTGACGACCGCGCTGCCGGTGATCTTGTCGATGCCGTCGGTCACGAGGTCGACGTTCTCGCGGTCGAGGGTGGGATACCAGTCGTTGGAGATCAGGATCCGCTTGCAGCCGATCTCGAAGGTGGGGCGCACCTTCTCGCGCAGGGCCGGGTCGGAGATCCCGCGCTCGATGTTGTGCAGGGCGGCCTTCTTGGCGGGCGTGGCGATCTTGGGGTTGACCGTGAACGCCGGCACGAACGTCTCGCGTGCCCAGTAGATCGCGGTGCGGTAGATCTTCTGCACCAGCGGCAGGCGGCGGAAGGCGAACCGCTCGACCGCGGTGTACGGGCGGTCGCGCCGCGGCATCACCCACGGCGCGGTGCGCTGGTAGACGTCGAGGTGGGCCACCTTCTTCGCGATCTCCGGCACGATCTGGATGGCCGAGGCGCCTGTGCCGATGACCGCCACGCGCTTGCCGGTGAGGTCGTATTCGTGGTTCCACTGCGCGGAGTGGAACACCTCGCCCTGGAAGGTCTCGACGCCCTCGATGTCGGGCATCTTCGGGTCCGACAGGGCTCCGGCGGCGGAGACCAGGACGTCCGCGGTGAGCGTGCCGGCCGAGGTCCGCACCGTCCAGTGCCGGGCGTCGTCGTCCCAGGTCGCGTCCTCGACGCTGGTGTCGAAGCGGAACCGGTCCATCACTCCGGACCCGGCGGCGACCCGGCGCAGGTAGGCCTGGATCTCCGGCTGTGGCGAGAACGAGCGCGACCAGTCGGGGTTGGGTGCGAACGAGAAGGAGTAGAGCTGCGAGGGCACGTCGCAGGCGGCGCCCGGGTAGGTGTTGTCGCGCCAGGTGCCGCCCACGTCCGAGCCGCGGTCGACGACGAGGAAGTCGTGCTCGCCGGCCTCCTCCATCTTGATCGCGAGGCCCAGGCCGCCGAAGCCCGCGCCGATGGCGAGCACCCGGACGTGCTGGGGGAGGGCTGCATGCTGCCCGGCGGCAGCGGTGGTCGTGTCCATGGTCGAGGACCATACCGACGGTATTGAACGAGGGTCAATAGCCCTGTTGAAAATAGTTCAGTAGAGTGGTCGCATGAGTCACCCCCGCGTCCGGCTGAGCCCGGACACCCGCCGCGAGCAGCTGCTCGACCTCGGCGTCTCGCTGCTCGCGACCCGCTCGCTGGACGAGCTCTCGATCGACCTGCTGGCCGAGGAGGCGGGGATCTCGCGGGGCCTGCTCTACCACTACTTCCGCAACAAGCAGGAGTTCCACCGAGCCGTCGTACGCCGGGCGACCGACGACATGCTCGAGCGGACCACCCCCGACCCGTCCCTGGACGCGCTGACCCGGCTGACGACAGGTCTGGCTGCCTACCTGGACTACGTCGAGAGCAACTTCGAGCCGTTCATGTCGCTGGTGCGAGGGGCCGCGAGCGGCGACCGGTTCCTCCGCGAGATCTACGAGGACGCCCGCGGCGTGCTCACGGGCCGCATCCTCGACAGCATAGGCGAGCTGGGGCTGACCCGGTCCGCGGCGACCCGGCTGCTCATCGACGGCTGGGCCGCGATGGTCGAGGAGACGGTGATCTCCTGGGTCCAGGAGCCCTCGGTGTCGAAGGACCAGCTGATCGGGCTGCTGGCGGCGGCCCTGCCCGCCGTGCTCCACGCCGCGGAGTCGCCGGCTCGGCCCGTCGGCGCGTAGGCATCATCCCTGGCGGGTCGCCGGCATGCGGCGGGATGCTGTGGGCACACCCCGGTGGACGTCGACCAAGGAGGAGATCATGCGCTTCGGCTACTTCCTGTCCTGCGAGGAGTACACCCCCAAGGAGCTCGTCGAGCAGGCCCGGCTCGCAGAGCAGGCGGGCTTCGACGCGCTGTGGATCAGCGACCACTACCACCCGTGGAACAACGAGCAGGGCCAGAGCCCGTTCGTCTGGTCGGTGATCGGCGCGATCTCCGAGGCCTGCAACCTGCGAGTGACGACCGCGGTGACCTGCCCGACGGTGCGGATCCACCCGGCGGTCGTCGCGCAGGCGGCCGCGACGAGCGCGGTCATGCTCGACGGGAGGTTCACCTTGGGCCTCGGTTCGGGCGAGGCACTCAACGAGCACATCCTCGGTGACGCCTGGCCGACCGCCGACGTACGCCTGGCGATGCTCGAGGAGGCCGTCGACGTCATCCGCACGCTGCTCACCGGCGAGACGGTCACCTACGGCGGCCAGTTCTACACCGTCGACACCGCCCGGATCTACACGCTGCCCGACCGGCCGCCGCCGATCTACCTCTCCGGCTTCGGCCCCAAGGCCACCGAGCTCGCCGCACGCATCGCCGACGGGTACATCAGCACCGCGCCCGACGACGAGCTGGTGGGACTGTTCAAGGAGAAGTCCGGCGGCAAGCCCGCCCAGGCCGGGGTGAAGGTGGCCTACGCGCCCACGGAGGAGGAGGGCGTCGAGCACGCGCACCGGCTCTGGGCCAACTCGGGGGTCCCCGGCGAGCTCGCGCAGGTGCTGCCCAGCCCGCAGCACTTCGAGCAGGTCTCCCAGCTGGTCACCAAGGAGATGACGGCCGACTCCGTCGTCTGCGGGCCCGACGTGGAGCAGCACGTGGACACGTTCGCGCCGTACGTCGACGCGGGGTACGACGAGGTGTACGTCGCCAACATGGGGCCGCACTACCGCGACATGATCACGATGTACGGCGAGAAGGTGCTGCCCGCGCTGAGGAGCGAGACCGACTGACCGGTCGTCCGTCGGAGTGCCCGCACGCGGGTCAGTGGAACGAGCAGCGCGTGAGGCGTCCCTCGAGGAAGGCCCCCTCGGGCCACCGGCCGGTGCCGAAGTGCCAGCCACCGAGCACCTCGGTGGGCACGAGGTAGCCGTCGAACCCCCGCTCCTCCCCGAGCACGGCCCCGAAGCGGTGGCGGCCGTAGGACTCGCCGGCCGGGGTGCCCCACCGGTCCGTCTCGACCTCGCGCAGCCGGCCGACCGTGTCGACGGTCACGGTCACCGCCTGCGGCTGCCCGTCGACGTCGAGGAGCGCGGTCGCGCGGAGGTGGTCCACCGGCTGCCATCTCACCCGGGGGTCGAGCGCGACCGCGGGCACGCAGGTGAGCAGCTCCGCAGCGTGGCGACCCGCGGCGCTGCGGGTGATCTCGTCGTCGGCGCCCGACCGCACCGGGACCAGGCGAGCGAGCCGCCAGACCATCTCGCCCTCACCGCGCGTGAAGCGGTCGTGACCGGTCAGCGGCAGCCCACCCATGCGCGTACGGGCCGCCCACACGTACCCGCCCTCGAGCGTCGAGCGCTGGCGGGCGAGGAAGGGGCGCCAGGTCCGGCCGAGGCGGAGGTGGCCGGTCCATGCGAGCTCCACCCCGGTGAGCAGCGGCGTCCCGGGCTCTACGGCGTGCAGCAGCCAGCGTCGAACCGGCTCGGGAAGCTCCTCGGTCAGCGCCGGGTCGAAGAGCGCGAAGCCGTCGGTCGACCTGCCGAGCTCGCGCCAGTCCTCCGCAGGCACGCCCGGCGGCTCTTCCCGGCGTCCGGAGCCGTGTCGGGGGTGGACCAGGCGCGTCAGCCAGACGCCGGTCAGCACGGCCACGGTGACCGCCATGACCAGGCCGGCCAGGGCCGCGATGCCGATCACCAGCGCAGAGCTCTGGCCCTCCTGCCACAGGGGGGTGGCCACGAGGAACAGCAAGGTCAGGCCGACCGCCCAGGCCACGGCGTTGGCAGGCACCCAGGTACGCGAGCGTGCGACGTGATGGCGCAGCACCGTCCACTGCGCCAGTCCGATGCAGCCGAGCAGTGCGAGTCCGAGCACCACGCCGAGCAGCCCGACCAGCCAGGTCGGCCAGGTGCGCCAGGTGTCGTAGACCGTGCTGGGCAGCATGCCGAGGAACCAGGCGGCGCCGGCTCCCGCGGCGGTGGCGCCGGTCCACGCGGCCCGCGAGAAGCCGAGGAACTGCCGGCGCAGGACGACTGCCTGCGCGGCACCGAGTACGGCGCCCTCGACGAGCCCGGCGCCGACCATCGCCAGGAGCATGAGCGACGGGTGCAGGTCGAGGACGAACGCGCCCACCAGGGCCGGAGCCAGGAACCCCGCCGTCTCGCCCAGGGTCGTGGCCAGCACCCATGAGTGCCGCAGCCCCTGCGGCCCCTGGCCGAAGAGGCGGGCCAGGTCGACGTCGTGGGTCCGGTGCGTCTGCCGCTGGAGGGGCACGGTCGTCAGCTTGCGAGCGCGGGGCTGGTGCCCACCCCGACCGTGACCACGGGGCACGTGCAGCGCTGCGAGAGCCGGGCGGAGAGGTCGCGACGGCGGCCGTTCTGCGGCTCGCCCACGACCACCATGACCGCGTCGGTCGAGGCTGCCACCAGGGCGTCCTCGACGGAGCCGTCGGGGGTCTGCACCATCACCGGGACGGGGACGTCGGTGTCCCCGAGGACCTCGACCACCCACGACTGGGTGCGGTAGCGGGCGTCACGCCGGCTTCGGTCGAGGTCGCGCTCGAGGGCGAGGTCGGCTCGTCCGTCGACGTCGAAGGCGTGCACGACGAACACCGAGCAGCCGGCGCTGCGGCCGGCCTCCTGGACCGCCCAGCGCAGGGCCGCGGTGGCGGACGGCGTCGTGTCCCCACCGACGACGATCCTGCGTCTGCTGGTCATGTCCGTGTCTCCTCGCGGTCCCGAGACCTGTCGCCCGATGTCTTGCTTCAGCGTGGCAGCGGCGGGGAGGGCACTGCAGGGCAGGACGGACGAACCCCTCGGGACCTTCGGCCCGTGATCACCCGGGCGGATCGGCCGATGATGGTCCTCGGAAGGAGGCCCGCCCTGGGCCCGTGACGCCAGGAGGGACCCCATGCAGGAGCCTGTGGAGCTGACACTCGAGGAGTGCCTGGACCGGTTGCACGCCGGCGTGCTCGGCCGCGTCGCGCTGACCACCCCGATGGGCCCGCGGATCGTGCCCATCAACTACGCCATGCACGAGGACGCGATCGTCTTCCGGACCACGCCGTACAGCGAGCTCGGCACGTACGGCTGGAACACCGACCTCGCCTTCGAGATCGACCACATCGACTACGACAAGCACCAGGGGTGGAGCGTGGTCGCCATCGGCCGTGCGACGCTGGTCGAGGATCCCGACGAGCTGCGCGACATCCGGGGCAGCATAGACCCCATGCCATGGGCCGGCGGCCGCCGTCACCTCTACATCCGCCTGGTGTGGCGCGACCTCACCGGCCGGCGGATCGGAGCGGACTGGTCACGCGCTTCGATGAGTCCGGTACGCCGAACCCTCTGAGCCTCTCCTAGGCTGGGCGCCATGACCCAGCACGGCCGGCTGTACCCCTCCGACGAGGACGCTCTCGACCTGCCGGCGAACGCACGCGCGCTGCTCGAGGCCGTCATGGCGATCTCCTCCGACCTCGACCTGCACAGCGTCCTCAAGCGCATCGTGCTGGCGGCGTGCGAGATCACCGGTGCGAGGTACGGCGCCCTCGGCGTCATCGGCCACGGCGGCGGCCTGGTCGACTTCGTCACCCACGGCCTCAGCGACGAGGCACATGCCGCGATCGGCAGCCTCCCGCGCGGCCACGGCATCCTGGGCCTGCTCATCGAGCACCCGGAGCCGATCCGCCTCCACAACCTGCGGGAGCACCCGAACTCCTACGGCTTCCCCCCGAACCATCCGCCGATGGAGCGCTTCCTCGGCGTCCCGGTCCGGATCCGCGGCACCGTATTCGGCAACCTCTACCTCACCGAGAAGGAGGGGGGAGAGGACTTCACCGAGCAGGACGAGCGGCTGGTCATGGCCCTCGCCACGGCGGCGGGCTTCGTGATCGAGAACGCCCGCGACTACTCCCAGAGCGAGCGGCGCCGGCAGTGGCTCGAGGCGACCGCCCAGATCAACGACGCGCTGCAGCCGCCGGTGCGCCTCGACGACGCACTGCGCCAGATCGCGATCGGCGCGCGGCGGGTGTCGGCCGCCTCGGCGGTGGCGGTCGTACGCCGCGCGCACGACTCCGGCCACGAGATCGCCGCCTGGGACGGTCGGCGACTCGACGACCTCGCCCCGCTCGTGGCCTCCCTCGAGAGCCACATCGCCGGCGCCGAGGAGGAGGCCAACGTGGTCGTCGTCCCCCAGGGCGCCGAGCGCACCGTCGTACTCGTGCCGCTGCGGGCGCACCTCGCGCCCGACGGTGTGCTGCTCGTGCTCCTCGACGCCGGACGCGGCTCGCTGGAGAGCGACGAGGCCGAGCTGCTGGCGTCCTTCGCCGACCAGGCGGCGCTCGCGCTCGACCGGGCGCAGGCGATCTCCGACCGCCAGGAGCTGATGCTGGTCTCCGACCGCGACCGGATCGCCCGGGACCTCCACGACCTGGTCATCCAGCGACTGTTCGCCACGGGCCTCCAGCTGCAGGGGGCGCGCCGCATCGCCATGGTCGACGAGGTCAAGGAGCGGCTCGACAGCGCGGTCGCCGACCTCGACGTCACGATCCGCGACATCCGCTCGACGATCTTCGAGCTCCAGCACGGTCACGAGCTGTCGCTGCGCGCCGACGTGCGGGGACTGGTCAAGGAGTACGTGCCCGTCCTCGGCTTCACGCCGATGGTGCGTACCTCCGGGCCGCTCGACACCGCGGTCCCCAAGAAGCTCGCCGAGCAGCTGCTCGCGGTGCTCCGGGAGGCGCTGTCCAACGTCGCCCGGCACGCCGAGGCCGACGCCGCGGTCGTGGAGGTCGAGGCACGCGCCGACGTGGTCGTCCTCCGCGTCGCCGACAACGGCAAGGGCCTCCCGGCCGACCGTCACGAGAGCGGCCTGCGCAACGCCAGGCGCCGCGCGGCCGACCACGGCGGGGTGCTGCGGCTGGTCCCCGAGGAGCCGCACGGCACCGTCCTGGAGTGGACCGTCCCGCTGACGGAGTCCTGAGGCGGTCTAGGCCGGGGGGTCGCCGACGGGGACCGTGATCACCGGGGTCTCGCTGTAGTGCAGGACCGCGCGGGCGACCGAGCCGACCGTGAACCCGCCCAGAAGACCCGGGTCGTGACGACCGAGCACCACGAGCTGTGCGTCCTCGGCCGCCTCGAGCACGGCGGTCGCCGGGTGCCTGTGCACGGTCGTCGGGCGCAGCTCGACGTCGGGGAAGCGATCGCGCCACGAGGCCACGATCTCCTCGAAGCGGGCGGCGGCCTCACGCCCGTGCTCGGTCAGGGCGCCGGTGATCACGTCGGCGTCCCAGGAGAGAACGGCAGGGGCCTCCCAGCCGTGGACGGCCAGGACGGGGACGCCGAGCCGCCGGGCCCTCCGGAACGCCAGGTGCGCCGGTCGGTGCTCGTGCTTGAACGGGTCGACGCCCAGGACGACCGGCCGGCCCTCGTGAGCAGCGGGGTCCCAGTCGTCCGGGACGACCGCCACCGGCACGGGGGAACGGCCGGCCAGCGCGATCGAGGTGGAGCCCACCAGCGCGCGGGCGAAGCCGCTCAGCCCGCGCTTGCCGACCACGACGAGCCGGGCGTCCGCCGCCCGGTCGAGAAGGACCTCCACCGGGGCGCCCGGGACGGCCCGGGTGTCCACCGACTGCTCGTCGACGAGGTGCCGCACCTCGGAGCGCACCCGGTCGAGCATCGTGAGCGCGGCTACGGCCCGCTCGTGCTCGTCGGCGTGAGGCCGGTGCACGACCCGTTCGTGCAGGGCGGTCACGAGGACCATCCCCGCGCCCTCGACGGCGGCCTCGTGGGCGGCCCAGAGCACCGCGCTGCGGTTGCGCTCCGAGCCGTCGACAGCGACGACGACCGGTCTGTGGGTTCCTTCCCACTCGCCGGCCGTCGTGGCCTGGGGGTCGATGGTCATCGACTCGCCGTCTTGTCGGTCACCGGAGGATCGGGTACTGCCGGACCAGGTGACTCTTCGCCCAGGCCTTGCCGACGCCCCAGGTGTCACCCGAGAGGGTGAGGGCGAGGACGACGACGCTGATCGCGCCGAGCAGGTGGTTGTCGAGGACCGGGTTGTTCGCCAGCGGGAAGCTCGCGACCCACATCAGCAGGTAGAGGAGCGCGCCGGTGGCGGCGGCGATCCGCATGCCGAACCCGAAGGTGAGGGCGGCGCCGATGCCCAGCAGACCGAGCATGAACAGCCAGTCGGCGAACGCCGTGCCGCCGAGTGCGTTGAAGAAGCCCTGGAACCAGTTGGTCTCGGCGACGCCGAAGTCCATGAAGCCCTCGGTGGGGCTGGCGCCGTTGATCCAGGCCGCGTCACCGAAGCGGTCCAGACTCTCCGCGCCGGTCTCGGGGTTGGTGCTCCAGCCGGTGTGGTAGCCGAGGGCGAGCAGCTTGTCGAAGAAGGCCCACAGGAACGTGAGGCCGAAGCCGATGCGCAGCGCGGCGAGGGCCTTGCGGGCTGCCGAGGAGCGTACGAGCTCGGGCTCGTAGACGACGTCTTCGATCGATACGGGGTGGTGGTGCATGGTGGCCATCTCAAGGTCCCTTCCTCGCGGGGAATTTCAGAACTGGTCGTTCCTGTCGACACCCAGCATTGCGAGCGAGGGCACCTGGCTGAGAGTGCCGAGGGGCATGACCTGGCGGGTCCTAGGTCCCGAGACGGGACGGAGCATCAGCCCGGCCGACCTGCCCTTCAGCGGCGGTAGCCGACGCCGGCCAGGATGGCGAACGCGAGCAGCGAAGACGAGGAGGACCAGGGCCGTCGACGGGGCCCCTCACGACCGACGAGGTGTCAGCGGAGCAGCTTCGCCGCGAGCACCGCGGCCTGGGTGCGGCGCTCGAGCCCGAGCTTGGCCAGGATGCTCGAGACGTAGTTCTTGACGGTCTTCTCCGCAAGGAAGAGCCGCTCCCCGATCTGACGGTTGGTCAGGCCCTCCGCGATGAGCGCCAGGATCTTGCGCTCCTGCTCGGTGAGGGCGGCGAGCTCCTCGTTGACCTCGGGCCCCTTGCGGACGCGCTCGAGCACGCGCGCGGTGAGCGTCGGGTCGAGCAGCGACTGGCCCGCGGCCACGCGGCGGACGCCCTCGATCAGGTCGTTCCCGGCGATCTGCTTCAGGACGTAGCCGGCCGCGCCCGCGAGGATCGCCGCGAACAGCGCCTCGTCGTCGTCGTAGCTGGTGAGGATCAAGGCCTTGATGGTCGGGTCGATCGAGCGGACCTCACGGCACACGTCGATGCCGCTGCCGTCGGGCAGCCGTCCGTCGAGGACGGCGACGTCCGGGCGCAGCGCGGGGATGCGGGCGATCGCCTCCTTGACCGAGCCCGACTCTCCCACCACCTCGATGTCGCCCTCGCTCTCGAGGAGGTCGTGCAGGCCTCGGCGGACGACCTCGTGGTCGTCGAGGAGGAAGACGCGGATGGGGGTGTCAGCCATACCCGCTTTTCTACCCTGCTCGGGACCGGTTTGCACGCCAGCCGGGCCGAAGGTCCCGGTCGTCGTGGTCCGTATGCCCTGTCGGGGCCCCACGAAGGCCGTGAGCCTTGAGCCATGGACACGTCAGTGGTGCACGGCTCCATCGCCGTGGGGGTGGACGGATCGCAGCCCGCGTCCGCCGCCCTCGACTGGGCGATCCACCACGCCGGGGTCGAGAACCGGACCCTGACCGTCGTCCATGCCTGCGGCCTGCCCGGAGCGATGCAGGACTTCGAGGACGTGGTGGCCAACGAGCGCGGACTGCGGTCGGTGGGGCGCTCGATCCTGCGCGAGGCCGTCGAGACCGCCCGTCGGACCAACCCCACGATCGGCGTGGAGAGCCTCCTGGCGATGGGTCACCCCGAGACCGTGCTCGTCGAGGCGAGCGAGTCCGCCGACCTGGTGGTGGTAGGCGCGCGGGGACGGGGGTCGGTGGCCAGCGCGCTGCTGGGGTCGGTCAGCGCAGCGGTGGCCAGGGAGTCGATGTGCCCGGTGGTGATCGTGCGGGACTTCGCCGCGCCGTCGGACGAGTACGACGAGCGTCCCGTCGTGGTGGGGGTCGACGGGACGCCGGTCTCCACCGCAGCCGTCGAGTTCGCCTTCCGGATGGCCTCGGAGCGGGGTGCACCCCTGACCCTGCTGCACGCCACCTGGGACCTGCGGGAGCAGGCCACTCCTGTTCTGGACCTGCGCACCTACGCCGAGAAGGTCAACCTCACCGAGGACGAGGAGCGTCTGGTCTCCGAGACGGTGGCGGGCCTGTGCGAGAAGTACCCCGACGTGGCGGTCACCGAGACCTACCTGCGTGGCCAGCCGGTCCGCCGGCTCGTCGAGGCCTCCCGCGACGCGGCGCTCGTGGTCGTGGGCACCCGGCGCCGCCGGCTGTTCGCCACGACCCTGCTCGGCTCGGTCGGCCGCGGCGTGGCCGAGCGTGCCTACTGTCCCGTGGCGGTGGTCCGCCCCTGAGGCGCGCCCCGCGGTGCCCACAGATGTCGCACCCGGTGAAGAACGACGATGGCCCGGTCCGAGTAGGACCGGGCCATCGTCGCAGGGGATGCGTCCTAACCGAAGATGCTCACGCCACCGGGGCCGACCAGCAGACCGAGGACGATGAGCACGATGCCCATCAGGACACCGCCGCGGACCAGGGTCACGATGCCCCAGATCACGAGCGCAACCGCTATGAGCCACAAGATGAATGTCATGTGATGTTCCCTCCTTTGTCGGAGGGGAAGGTGCCCGATGGTTGGGGGTTCAAACCCCTAGGCTCGAGGGGTGGCCTACACCAGTGAGCACCCGGTCTTCTACGTCACGGTCGACGTCGTGGTGCTCACGATCCGCGCCGGGGCCCTCTGCGCGCTGGTGGTGGAGCGGGGGAGCGAGCCGTTCGCCGGACGGTGGGCCCTGCCGGGCGGTTTCGTGGAGCCCGACGAGTCCCTCGAGACGGCGGCCTGCCGCGAGCTCGAGGAGGAGACAGCGCTCCGGGCCGAGGTCGCCAGGCTCGAGCAGCTGGCGTCGTACGGCGACCCCGGGCGCGACCCTCGCGGGCGTGTGGTCAGCGTCGCGTGGCTGGCGGTGGTGCCGCGGGGGGTCGACCCCAGCGCGGGGTCCGACGCCGCCCGGGCGCAGTGGCGACCCGTCAGCGAGCTGCTCGAGACCGGGCAGCTCGCCTTCGACCACGACGTGATCCTGGCCGAGGGCGTCGAGCGGGCGAGGTCGAAGCTGGAGTACACCGCGCTGGCCACCGCCTTCGTCGGTGAGGAGTTCACCATCGCCGACCTGCGGTCGGTGTACGAAGTCGTGTGGGGGGAGGGCCTCGACGCCCGGAACTTCCACCGAAAGGTCACGGGCGCCGGCGTGCTCGAGGCGACGGGGCGGAGCGTGCAGCGCGGACCGGGCCGGCCCGCGGCGGTGTACCGCCACGTGGCCGGGGCCGACGAGCTCTACCCGCCGCTGACCCGGTCCGCGCTGCGCTGATCCTGTGCCTGATCTCGGGCTGGGCCCGGGGTCAGGCCTGGGGGGTGATGCTGAACTGCACCCCGCCGCCCTGGTCGACCTGGGCGTCGAGGATCTTGTCGTCGAGGGTCACCGCGGCGGTCTCCTCCAGGAAGACCCGGGCGCCGGTCTCCTCCTGGAGGACCTGGTCGCCCGGCTCCGGCGCCTCGCTGGGGATGACGTGCAGGGCGGGGCTGTCCGGGGCGTCCTGGCTGATGCGCAGGCCGGAGTCGCTCCCGCCGCCGCTCTGCTCGACGATGGTCTTGACGACGTTGCTGGCGTTCTCGGTCAGGGTGAGCACGAAGATGTGCCTTTCGCTTGACTGCGTCGGTCTCCTCCACCGTGCCTGGCTCGGGCCGCACACTCAACCCCGCGGCAGGTGCCCGGGCGTGTCGCACCGCGGCCCCCGCCCCCGAGACCGTCCGGTCGGCTGGGTCGACCCCACTAGACTCGCCTGGTCATGTCTGAGGCCGGTTCGCAGGAGCGTCGCCCTCGCTCGCGGCGACCCCGCGGCCGGAGGCGGCCCGACGGTCAGGGCGACCGTCGCGACCGCCGACACGACCACAGGCGCCGGGGCCTCAGCCCCGAGCAGGTCGAGACCAGGCGGGCCCTCGTGCCGGCGATCCACTACCCGCCCGAGCTCCCGGTCGCGGAGCGGCGCGACGACATCGCCGCGGCGATCCGCGACCACCAGGTCGTGATCGTGGCGGGCGAGACGGGGTCGGGCAAGACCACCCAGCTGCCCAAGATCTGCCTCGAGCTCGGCCGAGGTGTGCACGGGTTGATCGGACACACGCAGCCGCGGCGTATCGCCGCTCGCAGCGTCGCGGAGCGGATCGCCGAGGAGCTCGGCACCGAGCTGGGCAGCACGGTCGGCTACCAGGTCCGGTTCACCGACCGCTCGGGCGCGGACACCCTGGTCAAGCTGATGACCGACGGCATCCTGCTCAACGAGCTCCAGCACGACCGGATGCTGTCGGCCTACGACACCTTGATCATCGACGAGGCGCATGAGCGCAGCCTCAACATCGACTTCATCCTCGGCTACCTCCAGCAGCTGCTGCCCAGGCGCCCCGACCTCAAGGTGATCATCACCTCCGCGACGATCGACCCGGAGCGCTTCGCACGCCACTTCGCGCAGGCCGACGGCACACCGGCGCCGATCGTCGAGGTGTCGGGGCGGACCTACCCCGTCGAGGTGCGCTACCGGCCACTCGTGGAGGAGACCTACGACGACGACGAGGGCGAAGCGGTCGTCCGCGACCAGACCGAGGCGATCGTCGACGCGGTGCAGGAGCTCCTCGCGGAGGGCCCGGGCGACATCTTGGTGTTCCTCCCCGGTGAGCGGGAGATCCGCGACACCGCCGACGTGCTCCGCAAGGCCCGGCCCCGCCGGGTGGTCGACGAGTTCGATGTCGTGCCCCTCTACGCCCGCCTGTCGAGCGCCGAGCAGCACAAGGTCTTCGCGCGACACACCAAGCGGCGGGTCGTGCTCGCCACGAACGTCGCCGAGACCTCGCTGACCGTGCCGGGGATCCGGTACGTCGTCGACTCCGGCTTCGCCCGCATCTCTCGGTTCTCCTTCCGCACGAAGGTGCAGCGGCTGCCGATCGAACCGATCAGCCAGGCCTCGGCGAACCAGCGCAAGGGCCGGTGCGGCCGGGTCGAGGCCGGCATCTGCATCCGGCTGTACTCCGAGGAGGACTTCGAGTCCCGGCAGGAGTTCACCGACCCCGAGATCCTGCGCACCAACCTCGCCTCGGTCATCCTCCAGATGACCGCGCTGGGCCTCGGGGACGTCGGCCGGTTCCCGTTCGTCGACCCTCCGGACCAGCGCAACGTCAAGGCCGGCGTCCAGCTGCTGGAGGAGCTCGGCGCGCTCGACCCGCGCGAGAAGGACCCACGACGTCGGCTCACCCGCCTCGGTCGCCAGCTCGTCGTACTCCCCGTCGACCCGCGCCTGGCGCGGATGGTGGTCGAGGCAGACCGGCTCGGGTGCCTGCGCGAGGTGCTGGTGATCACCGCCGCACTGTCGATCCAGGACCCCCGCGAGCGGCCGGCGGAGCAGCGACCCCAGGCGGACCAGGCCCACGCGCGCTTCCGCGACGAGACCTCGGACTTCATGACGCTGCTGAACCTGTGGCGCTACGTCAAGGAGCAGCAGCGTGCGCTCTCCTCGAGCGCGTTCCGGCGCATGTGCCGGAGCGAGTACCTCAACTACCTGAGGATCCGTGAGTGGCAGGAGCTCGAGGCCCAGCTACGCCAGGTGGCCAAGCAGCTGAAGCTGACGGTGCCCCCTCCCGCGGACGTCCCCGACGCCGACGCGATCCACCAGGCACTGCTGTCGGGGCTCCTCTCGCACATCGGGCTGCGCGACCCCGACCCCTCGACAGGCTCAGGACAACGCCGCAGCGACTACCTCGGCGCACGCAACGCGAAGTTCGCGATCTTCCCGGGTTCCGGGCTGTTCAGGAAGCAGCCGCAGCTGGTGATGTCCGCCGAGCTCGTCGAGACCACACGCCTGTGGGCCCGGGTCAACGCCGCCATCCGGCCCGAGTGGGCCGAGCGTCTCGGCGAGCACCTGGTCAAGCGGAGCTACTCGGAGCCGCACTGGTCCAAGAAGCGCGCCGCGGTGATGGCCCACGAGCGGGTGACGTTGTACGGCGTCCCACTCGTCGCCGACCGCCTCGTGTCCTACGGCAAGGTCGACCCGGCGCTGGCCCGCGAGCTGTTCATCCGGCACGCCCTCGTCTACGGCGAGTGGGAGACCCGGCACACCTTCTTCCACCGGAACCGCGCGCTGCTCGAGGAGGTCGAGGAGCTCGAGCACCGGGCCCGTCGTCGCGACATCCTCGTCGACGAGCACACGCTGTTCGACTTCTACGACGCCCGGGTCGGCCCGGACGTCGTCTCCGGGGCGCACTTCGACTCGTGGTGGAAGCGGGCCCGGCAGCGCAGACCCGACCTGCTCACCTTCGACCCGGCGATGCTGGTCAACCCCTCCGTCGACGAGGTCGTGGAGGGCGACTACCCCGACGTGTGGCGCGAGGCGGACCTGTCCTTCGCGCTCACCTACCAGTTCGAGCCCGGCACGGCCGCCGACGGGGTGACGGTGCACCTCCCCGTCGGCACGCTCAACCGGGTGGAGGCCGACCCGTTCACCTGGCAGGTGCCGGGCCTGCGTGAGGAGCTGGTGACCGCGCTGATCCGCGCGCTCCCGAAGCAGCTGCGGGTGAACTTCGTGCCCGCTCCGAACCACGCCCGCGCCTTCCTGGCGGCGGTGTCGCCGGGGGAGGAGTCGCTCCTCGACGCGCTCGAGCGCTTCCTCAGGTCGACCACCGGCGTCGTCGTACCCCGTGACGCCTGGGACTGGTCGAAGGTGCCCGACCACCTGCGCCCCACCTTCCGCGTGGAGGACGAGAGTGGCGAGGTCGTCGCCGAGGGCAAGGACCTCGAGGCGCTGAAGGCGCCGCTGCGGCCGACGTTCGCCCGGGCGATGGCCGAGGCAGCCGAGGCCGGCGGGGTCACCGTGACCGGGCAGACCACGTGGACCTTCGGCACGATCGAGCCGACGTTCACCCAGCAGCGTGCCGGCCACGAGGTGCGGGGCTACCCCGCCCTGGTCGACGAGTCGCTCGTCAGCGGCGGCAGGCGGACCGTCGGGCTGCAGGTGTTCGGCTCCGAGGCCGAGCAGGAGGCCTCGATGCGGCTGGGCCTGCGCCGCCTCCTCGTGCTCGCCGTGCCGTCGCCGGTGAAGCAGATCGCCTCGGGGCTGTCGAACGCCGACAAGCTCGGACTGGCCGGGTCGCCGTACCCGTCCACCCAGGCGCTGCTGGAGGACTGCGTGGCCGCCGCGGTCGACGAGGTGGTGACCGAGCGGGGCCCGGCCTGGGACGAGGACGCGTTCGCCGCTCTCCTCGCGGCGGTCCGGGCCGAGCTCGAGCCACGGACCCGGGGGGTCGTGCACACGGTGGCCCGCGTGCTCGCCGTCTGGCGTGAGACCGACCGGATGCTGAGCGGCGCGGCCGACATGCAGATGCTCCCGGCGCTGGCGGACATGAAGGCCCAGGTCGGTCGGCTGGTGTACCGCGGCTTCGTCGCCGACGTGGGCTCGGCTCAGCTGAGGGAGCTGCCCCGCTACCTCAGCGCCGTGCGGCAACGTCGGGAGAAGCTGCCCGGACAGGTCGGCCGCGACCGGCTGCTGATGGACCAGATCGCCTCGGTGCAGGAGGCATACCTGCACCGGGTCGAGGCGCTGCCGGAGGGCCGGCCGCCGAGCGCCGGGCTGCGGAAGGTGCGGTGGATGCTCGAGGAGCTGCGGGTCAGCCTGTGGGCCCAGCAGCTCGGGACCGCCCATCCCGTGTCGGACACGCGCATCCGCAAGGCGCTCGACGCGGCCTGATCACGACCGTCGACCAGCACCGCCCGAGCCCGGCCGGACCCTATGTCGCTGTGGTGCTCGTCCACGACTTCACCGGCATGAGCCGCGACCTGCGCGCGCAGGCCGACTGGCTGGCCGGCGAGGGTTTCGCGATCCCGAAGATGATCACCGACCGGTCCCGCACTCGTTGGCGGAGGTCGGACACGGTCATCGTCCACAGCTGGCGCCACATCGTCAGTCCCGCAGCGCCTTGCCCGTCAGGTGCAGGAACACCGACTCGAGGTCGGGGCGGGTCACCTCGACGTCGGTGAGGGTCATGCCCGCGGTGGCGGCGGTGACGATCGGGGCGAGCGCCGAGGGTGCGTCACGGACGGTCAGCCGCACCTCGTGGGCTGCGTGTGCCGCCCCCGCCACCGCCGGCAGCTGAGCGAGCTGCGCAGCGATCGCGGCGGTGTCGCCGCTCCCGGTGAGGCGTACGCCGTCGAGCCCGCCGGTCAGCCGGATCAGCTCGTCGCGGGTCCCCTCGGCCTGGATCCTCCCGGAGTCCATGATCGCGATCCGGTCGCAGAGGCGCTCCGCCTCCTCCATGTAGTGCGTCGTGTAGAGAACCGCCATGCCCTCGACCGAGAGCGACTCGACCGACTCCAGGATCGAGTTGCGCGACTGCGGGTCGACGCCGACCGTCGGCTCGTCGAGGATCAGCAGGGTGGGCCGCTGCAGGAGGCCGATCCCGATGTTGAGCCGGCGCTTCATGCCGCCGGAGTACTCCTTGGTGGGGTCCTTCGCGCGGTCGGTGAGCCCGACGAGCTCCAGCACGGTGTCGACACGCCCGGCGAGTGCCTTGCCCTCGAGCCGTTGCAGCCGCCCGAAGAAGGTGAGGTTCTCGCGGCCGGTGAGCTCGGGGTAGACCGCCAGGTCCTGCGGCACGAGTCCGATGTGGCTCTTGACCTCGACCGCGGCGGGGCCGATCGGCCGGCCCAGCACCGTGATCTCGCCCTCGTCGGGCGAGATGAGGCCTGCGACCATCGAGATGGTGGTGGTCTTGCCGGCCCCGTTGGGTCCGAGGAGGCCGAAGGTCTCGCCGGGCTCGATGGAGAACGACACCCCGTCCACGGCGGTGAGGTCTCCGAAACGACGCACGACCTGCGAGACCCGGAGCACGGGGTCGGCGGACATGAGGCGATCATGTCACGCCGGAGGGTCTCCCCGGATGGTTTTGGAACAGCGAGTCTCGTAAGACTGCGTCACAGGTCGTGGTGGGTGCGGGCCTCGCGGACCACGGCGTCGAACACGTCCTTGTCAAGGACGGCCCCCTCGCGTCGTACCCCGTGCTCGTCGAGCCGCAGCAGCCGGTCGAGCCGCACCTCGCTGGGGCGGCGCTCGTGGTCCCAGTCGCCGGAGCCGATGTCCATCCAGTACCTGCCCCAGCGGGCCTCGTCCTCGGCGTCGAGGTCGTGGTCCTGGCTGGTCAGCTGCAGGGCCAGCAGGGTGGCGCCGTCGCGACCGATGACCAGCACCGGCCGGTCCTTGCCCTGGGCGGGGTCTTCCTCGTAGGGGACCCAGGCCCACACGACCTCACCGGGGTCGGCCTCGCCGTCGAGCTCAGGGGCGTAGTGGACGCCTGTCTGCGTGTCAGCCGGGACCGACGTCGCGCTCGCGCTGCGGGGGACGAACGGCTCGGGTCGGGGCACGGTGCCGGGGGGCCCGGACGTGCCGGGGGTGTGGCTGAACATCGTGCGTAGTGCTCTCCCGAGACGGCTCATGCAGGCGACTGTAGCCATATCCGGCACGCTCACACCTGCGTGCGCGAGACTGTCGGGCATGCCACGCCTCCCCGCCGACGAGCCGGTGCTGACCACCGCGAGCGAACGCACCGTGTGGGCGGCCCTGTGCGAGCAGGCCGGGGCCGACGACCTCGTGCTGCCCAACGTGCGGGTGACGTACAAGGGGGAGGACCGGGAGGTCGACTTCCTCGTCGGGTTCGCCGGCCTCGGCGTGGTGGCGCTGGAGGTCAAGGGCCGGAGCATCAGGTACGACGGAGACCGGTGGACCATCGAGCGTGGCGGCCGCCGGGTGCACGTCGACCCGGTTGCGCAGGCACGAGACGGGATGTACGCCGTCCGCGACTCGTTGTACCGCCACCCGCGCTGGGGGAGGCGGCCGCGGATCCGGTTCGGGCACGCCGTCGTGCTGCCCTTCGACACCGTCGAGCAGGAGTTCGGCCTCCCGGACTGTCCGCGGTGGCGGATCACCGATCGTGGCGAGATGGACGACCTGGTGCCACGCCTGCGGGCGGTCCTGGCGCAGCAGGAGAACGCCTACCGCGCCGCCGACCTCGACGACCTCGACACGATCCAGGAGTGGCGCTATGGCCGGATGCCCCTGCAGCGAGACCTGCTGGCCCTCGCCGACGACAGGGAGGCACACGCGGACCGGCTGACCCAGGACCAGGGAGCCCTGCTCGACGCGATCCGGCTGCTGCCCCGCGCGGAGATCCGCGGCGGCCCGGGCAGCGGCAAGACGTGGCTGGCGATGGAGCAGGCCCAGCGCCTGTCGCGCGACGGCAAGCGGGTGGCCCTGCTGTGCTACTCGCGTGGACTGGCCTCCTTCCTGCGACGCCGCGCGGAAGGCCTGTCCCGCAGGGCGGTACCGGCCTACATCGGCACCTTCCACGGGCTCGGGCTCGGTTGGGGCGTCGAGGAGCGGGGGGACGACGACAGCGACTTCTGGGAGCGGGAGCTCCCGGAGCGCATGGTGTCCCTCGCCGACGACCTGCCGGTCGGGCAGCGCTTCGACGCCGTCGTCGTCGACGAGGTGCAGGACTTCGCCGACTCGTGGTGGGACGCCCTGCTCGCCGCGCTGAAGGACCCCGAGACCGGCAACATCTACGTCTTCTCCGACGAGGGGCAGCGGGTGTTCGCGCGGTTCGGCGACGCGCCCGTGTCGATGCCGACCCTGCTGCTGGACCAGAACCTCCGCAACACCCGCCAGATCGCCGCGGCCTTCCAGTCGCTGGGCACCACCCGGATGCGGGCGGTGGGTGGCGACGGGCCGGAGGTGACCTTCGTCGAGTGCTCGGCAGAGGAGGCGGTGGACGTCGCCGACGACCAGGTCGAGGCGCTGCTCGACACCTGGCGGCCCGAGGACGTCGCGCTGCTGACCACGGGGTCGCGGCACCCGTACCAGACTCACCTGCAGGAGACCCTCGGCCAGGAGGGGTACTGGCAGACGTTCTGGGAGAAGGACGACGTGTTCTACGGGCACGTGCTCGGCTTCAAGGGGCTGGAGCGGCGCGTCGTGGTGCTCGCCCTGAACGAGCCCGACCTCCGCGACCGGTCGCGCGAGCGGCTCTACGTCGGCATGTCCCGTGCGACGGACTGCCTCGTGGTGTGCGGCGACCCGGAGTACGTCCGCTCGGTGGCCGGCGAGGCGACCCTGCGGAGGCTCAGGGGCACGCGTTGAGCACACTGCGCGTGGCGACGTACAACCTCTATCTCGGCGCCGACCTGACCGTGGTCTTCGACGCCACCGACGAGGCCGACCTCGCGCGGAGGGCCCGTGTCGTGCACGACCAGGTCCTCGCGACGGACCTCGTCGCCCGGGCGGAGGCGGTGGCGCGCATCCTGGCGCGCGAACGGGTCGACGTCGTGGGCCTCCAGGAGGTCGCCCGGTGGTCGCGCGACGAGGTGGGTGAGCCGTGGCTGGACTTCCTCGACGAGCTGCTGGCCGCGCTGGCCCGTGCCGGAGCGGCCTACGACGCGCACGCCGCCACGACGAGCTTCGCGGGCGGCGCCCAGGTGGCGGGTGGCGACGCCATGTCGGTGCTCGGCCGCAACGTGATCCTGGTCCGCCGTGACGTCGGGCTGCGGGTCCTGGGGTCGCGGGCGGGATCGTTCTGCCGCACCCTCGAGGTCGTGACGCCGATGCCCGGGCTCGTGCTCGGCATCGCACGCAGCTGGAGCTGGGTCAACGCCCAGGTCGGAGACCGCCCCCTCCGGTTCGTGAACACCCACCTCGAGGCGTGGGACGCGCAGGTGCGCGACGCCCAGCGCGACGAGCTCCTCGACGAGCTCGGCAGCCCCGAGATGCCCCTGGTGCTCGTGGGCGACTTCAACGCCGCCCCGGCCGACGTCGAGATGCCGGCGGAGTACGTCGACGCATGGGCCGTCGCGGGGACCGGCGGGCCGGGGTGGACGTGCGGGCAGGTGGCCGACCTGACGGGGGAGTGCGCCCTGGCGACCCGGATCGACTACGTCTTCGTCCGCGGCCCGGTGGTCGATCGCTGCTGGGTCGTGGGGGACCACGACGAGGAGCGGACCCCGGGCGGGTTGTGGCCCTCCGACCACGCAGGTGTCGTCGCCGACCTCACCCTGTGACGCCCGGAGGGGCTCGGCGGGTTGGTGCCTGCACAAGCGCCGCGTGGCGGTCAGGCCTCGGGGCGACGCCGCATCGCCTTGACGTCGCTGCGCCGCTTCTTGCCGGCGAGCCGTCGCTCCTTGGAGCCCCGGGTGGGTCGGGTCGTCCGCCGTCGCGGGGGCGGAGGGGCGAAGGCGCGTTCGAGCAGCTCGCCGAGCCGGGCCCGCGCGGCCTCGCGGTTGCGCAGCTGGGAGCGGTACTCCGACGCCACGACGCTGATGGTGCCGTCGACGACCCGCCCGCCGAGCCGGCCCTCGAGCCGGGCGAGCGCACGGGAGCGCAGGTGCTCGGGCACCGACGGCGACCCGGCGAGGTCGAAGAGCAGCTCGACACGGCTGTCCGCTGTGTTCACCGACTGCCCCCCTGGCCCGGAGGACCGGCTGAACCGCCACGACAGCTCGTGCTCGGGGATGGTGACCCCGCCGGCACGGACCCCCTGGCTGCTCACGGCGACTCCGGCAGGAGGGTCCGCGGCTGCGCACCGACCTGGGCGACGCACCGGGCCGCGGCGTCCATCGCCAGGTCCGGACCTCCGAGCAGGAACCCCGCTCCCAGCGCGTCGCCGGCCCCGGTCACGTCGCGTACCGGGCCCGGGAGGGGGTCCCGGTGGTCCTCGACACCGTCGATCACGAACGAGCAGCCGCGTGGTCCCCGCTTGAGGACGAGCACTGTCGTACCCCCTGCGCCGAAGCCCCGCAGCTCCTCCGTCCCGGAACCGTCCGGCCCCTGGGTCGCGGCCCACTCGGGCTCGTTGGCCATCACGACGTCGGGTCGCAGGGACTGCCAGAACCGCCGGAACCTCGCGGGCCCGTAGGCGTTGATCAGCGACGCCGACGACAGGTCGACGGCCACCCTCGTGCCCGCCTCGTGCGCGGCCCGAGCGACGTCCACGAGCACCTGCGGCTCGGGTGCCCGGAAGAGTGCGTAGCCGGAGACGTACAGCCAGTCCGCGCCTTCGAGCCAGGGACCGGCCTCGACCTGCGCCAGCCAGTTGGACGTGCCGGGGTCGGACGCCAGCGAGCGGGCGCCCTTCGACACGATCGACACCACCGTGCCGGCTCGTCCGGTGATCGGCCCGTGGACCTCGATCCCGGCCTGCTCGAGCGCCTCGTCGACGTACCGTCCGGGCCCCTCGTCCGCCCGGGGTCCGTACAGCCTCGCGGTGCCGCCGTACTCGTGCACCCATCCCGCGAGGTTCGCTGCCTGCCCGCCCGCGGCGAACGTGATGCGGGCCGGAGTGTCGTCGTCGGGGACCAGCCCGTCCGGCACGTCGACGATGACGTCGAGCATGATGTCGCCGAGGCACGCGACGCGCACGGGCTCCCCTTCCGTCCGGCACAATGCCGGGGTGAACCTTCCCCTCCAGCTGTCCGAAGAGGTCTCCGACGCTATTGCATCAGGCCGGGGAGTCGTGGCATTGGAGTCCACCCTCATCAGCCACGGCCTCCCGACGGAGACCAGCGTGCACACGGCGAGGGAGATCGAGGCAGACGTCCGTGGGTCGGGGGCGGTCCCGGCGACCGTCGCGGTCGTCGACGGGGTCGTCCGTGTGGGCCTCGACGACGACCAGCTGGTCCGGGTCGCGGAGGGCGACGACGTGGTCAAGACCAGCGTGCGCGACCTCGCGGTCGTGCTGGCCAGGGGTACAACGGGCGCCACGACCGTGGCCTCGACGACCTACCTCGCCCACCTCGCGGGGGTGAAGGTGTTCGCCACGGGGGGTCTCGGCGGTGTGCACCGCGGCGCCCGGGACAGCTGGGACGAATCCGCCGACCTGCAGGCCCTGGCGAGCGTCCCGGTCACCGTCGTGTGCGCCGGCGTGAAGTCGATCCTCGACGTCCCCGCGACGATGGAGCGGCTGGAGTCCCTGTCGGTGCCGGTGCTGGGCTTCCGAAGCGACACCTTCCCGGGCTTCTACGTCCGTGACACCGGGATCCCGGTGCCGTGGCGGGTGGAGGGCCCGGCCGACGTGGCCGCGGTGATGGCCAGGCGGGACGACCTGGCGCTGAGGCACGGCGTCGTGGTCGGCAACCCGATCCACGCCGAGGACGAGATGGACCGGGACCTGCACGACCGGACGCTCGAGGCGGGTCTCGCGGCCGCCGGGACGGCCGGTGTCCGCGGCAAGGACGTGACGCCGTTCCTGCTGGCGTGGTTCCACGAGCACACCGAGGGTGCGAGCCTGAGCGCGAACGTCGCGCTGGTCCGCGCCAACGCCCGCCTGGCCGCCGAGATCTCAGCGCATGTGGTCTGAGCCGGCTCGGCGGTACGACGGCCAGCACCTCGGCGGGGCCGGCCGGACCGGGTGCATGATGTGGGCGGAGCGCGCGCAGAGGAGGGCTCAGGCATGACGAGGGACAGGTCACAGGTCGCGGGGGCGGTCCTCGCGGGTCTTTGGCTCGTCTGCTTCACCCTGGTCGACCTGGTCGCCCCGGACACGGTCGTGCTCTCGCCGCTCTTCGCGCTGGCGCCCCTGATCGCCGCCGCGGTCCTCCCCGGTGGACCGACCGCCGCCTTCGCGGTGGTGGCCGTGCTGCTGGCGATCGCCGCGGGCTGGTGGGACAACATGTGGGGCGAGCCGCAGCAGCTGGTCCGCGTGCTCGACGTGGCGCTGGTGAGCTTCGTGGCCGTGGTCGTGGCGGTCGTCCGGGTCGGTCGCGAACGTCGTCACGAACGGGTCTCCGCCATCGCCGAGATCGCCCAGCGCACCATCCTCCCGATCCTGCCCGCACAGATCGGGGATGTCGGGGTCGGGGTCCGCTACCTCTCGGCCGCCGAGGACGCCGTGGTCGGCGGGGACCTCTACGACTGCTACCACTCCGACAGCCACGTGCGGTTCCTCGTCGGTGACGTGAAGGGCAAGGGGATCGCGGCGGTCGAGCAGGCGGCGCGCGTGATCCGGGCCTTCCGCCAGGCGGCCGCCACCCAAAGGACCCTCACCGGCGTTGCCCAGGAGATGAGCCTGTACCTCCAGGGCTTCTTCGACGACGAGGAGTTCGTCACCGCCCTCCTGGTGGACACCACCGAGCAGGGGCAGCTCACCCTCGTCAGCTGCGGTCACCCCCCGCCGTTGATGGTCCGGCCCGGCGGCTCGTCCACGTTCGTCGACCTGCCTGCCGGACTGCCGCTCGGCCTGGGGGAGAGCTACGAGTCCCGGACCGTGCCGTGGGTCGTCGGGTCCCGGCTGCTGATGTACACCGACGGCGTGAGTGAGGCTCGCGACCGGGAGGGTGTGTTCCTCCCCGTCCCCGCGCTGGCCTCCGTCCTGGCAGCAGGGCAGGTCGACGAGGCGCTCGACGGCGTGCTCGACACGGTGCGTCGCCACCTGCCCCGCGGCCGGCTCAACGACGACCTCGCCGTCGTGCTCCTCGAGCGTGGAACAGCCGCGGAGGCGGCACCGACCGACCCGACCGAACTGGTCCAGCTCGGGCTCGACAGGCCGCCCGGCTCGCCGAGCGAGCACGACCACGACGTCCGCTGAGCGAGCACGACGACGCCCGCTCAGCGCGTCCGGGTCCCGGCACCGGGGCCCCCGACGCACGAAGGCCCGCCGTCCGAGGACGGCGGGCCTTGGTGGTGGTGCGTGCCGGACCGGGAGCGCCTCACGGCGCGTGGCCGCTCGTAGCGGCTTGTTTTGGGACCCGGGGCTGCCGCGGCCCGGCACGCCCCCGATTGTACAAGCGGTCCCTGGCGGGCAGGGGAGAACGCTCAGGACAGGAGCCCCTGGACCTCCAGCCGGGCGGCGTGCTCGAGCTGCTCGGCCATGGTGGTGAGCCTGGCCGCCGAGAGGTCGTGGGCGTACACCGAACGCGTGGTGTCGTGGGGTCGGTGGACCCGACCCGCCGCGACCACGCGGGCGAAGGCGGCCGCGCGGAACAAGGTGTCCGCGAAGTCACCCCGGGCCACTCCGCGCAGCACCTGGTCGACGACCCGGCGCACCTCGTCGGGTCCGGGCGGATCCACCACGCCGGCCACGACCTCGTGGACCGGCGTGTGCCCTCGACCGGTGTCGAACTCGGTCGCCGCGGCCGCGGGGTCGGCGTACACCCAGGACCGCAGGAGGTAGAGCCGCCACAGGCAGCCGGCCAGTGAGTCGGCGGGTGAGCCGGCCCACAGGTCCGCCAGCGTCTCGAGCCCCTCCGTGTCAGCGAGCGCGACGACCCGGCTGACGACCTGCTCGTCCTCGTGGTCACGGGCGCCGCGGACGAGCAACGTCGCGGCGCGGTCGGCCGCCTCGGTGCGGACCGCGGGGTCGTCGCCGGCGGGGATGGCGTGGAAGTGCGCCGACCCGGGCATGGCCGGCCGGTGGTGGCGTCGAGGTGTCTGGGACATCGCCGACCAGCCTACGACGCCGGGGCCGCTCGCCGGTCCGACGGAGCTCAGTGCATCGGCGGGATCGCGTCGGTCGCCTCGAGCACGTCGAGCCCGGTGATCTGGAGGAGGTCGACGACGATCGACCGGATCTGCGCGAGCACCACCTCGGCAGAGAGGTCGTCGGACCGCTCGACGGACGAGCTGCGTCGGCCGAGGTCGACCAGACCGGCTCGGACCGCGGCAGGCATCTCGTTGCGCTCGAGGCTCGCCGCCACCTCGTCGGTCAGGTCGGCGAGGTCGGCGAGCAGCACCACGTAGGCGCGCGGCAGCTGCTCCTCCCGGTAGCTGGCGACCGCGACGCGTCGTACCAGCACCCTCGTGTTGCGCATGGCTCGGTCCATCGGCTCGACGAGCTCCACCATCCGGCGTACCTGACCCCGTTGACCACGCCGGAACGGCGACGACGCCACCACCGACAGGCCCTCGTCGGCCGCGGCCTGTAGCTCACGGATCAGCGACTCGGTCGAGCGGGCGTTCGCGAGGGTGTCGAGGGCGCGGTCGAGGTCGCCGTCGACCGCTGTCTCGGAGGCGGTCCGCAGCAGCGAGGCGATCTTGCGGACGACGACCCCCGCGCGCTCGCGGGGCCTGCGCAGCGGTGCGCTCGGCACCACCGCGGCCGCGACCAGCGCGACGGCCCCGCCGACCAGCGCATCGGTCCAGCGCAGCAGCGCCTGGTCGGGGTCGGGCAGCAGCGTGGTGACGATGATGGACTGGACCGCGGCCTGGGTGACCAGCAGCGCGCCCGCGTCGAGCAGGAACGCCGCGGACATCGCGAGCACGACGACCAGGCCGAGCTGCCACCAGCCGGTGCCGAGGGCGAGCACCAGCAGGTCAGCGATGAACACCCCGACCGCGACGCCGACGGTCACCTCGGCGACCCGTCGCAACCGCTGGCCGTAGGTGGTGCCCAGGCTGACGACCGCGGCGATCGGCGCGAAGAACGGCGTCGGGTGGTCGAGGACCTCCTTGGCCACCAGCCACGCGACGACGGCGGCGACGGCCGCCTGCCCGATGTGCCACGACTTCGAGCGGAGCCTCGCGAACCGCGCCCGCACCGACATCCGGCTGCGGTGCCAGGCCCGGTCCACGGCCGCGGGGAGGTCGCTCACGACGACGACTCTGCCAGAGGCCGGTCTGCGAGGAGGTCTGTCTAGGGTGGGGGAATGGAGCAGAGAAGACTCGGTGACCGGACCGTCGGCGCGATCGGCCTCGGCGGCATGCCCATGTCGGTGCGGGAGGAGAACGACGAGGCCCTCGCGGTCCGCACGATCCACGCGGCGCTCGACGCGGGCGTCACGCTCATCGACACCGCCGACGCGTACTCCCTCTCCGAGGAGGAGTTCGGTCACAACGAGGAGCTGATCGCGCGGGCGCTGCGGGAGTACGGCGCCGGGGCCGACGACGTGGTGGTGGCCACCAAGGGGGGTCACACGCGCAGCGGCACCGAATGGCACCTCGACGGCCGGCCGGAGTACCTCCGCCAGGCCTGCGAGGGGTCGCTCCAGCGGCTCGGCGTGGAGGCGATCGGGCTCTACCAGCACCACCGCCCGGACCCGGAGGTGGACTACGCCGAGACCCTGGGCGGGCTCAAGGCACTGCTCGACGACGGTCTGATCCTGCGGGCCGGGATCTCCAACGCCGACCCCGACCAGATCCGGCTCGCCCACGAGGTCCTCGGTGAGGGTCTGGTCGCGGTGCAGAACGAGTTCTCCCCGAGGTTCCGCACCTCCCAGGCCGAGCTCGACCTCTGTGACGAGCTCGGCATCGCGTTCCTGCCCTGGAGCCCGCTGGGCGGGATGGGCTCGGCGGCCGACCTCGGCGACCGGTTCGCGCCCTTCGCCGAGGTCGCTGCGGCGCACGACGTCTCGCCCCAGCGGGTCGCCCTGGCATGGGAGCTCGCGAAGTCGCCGGTCGTGATCCCGATCCCGGGCGCGAGCCGGGTGGAGTCGGTGCTCGACTCGGTGGCGGCGACCCAGCTGCGGCTCAGCACCGACGAGCTGGCGCGGCTCGACGCCTCCTGACCGGGCTTCCCCCGGCGAACTGTTCCTTCCCCGGGCAGGTTCACCGGGGGAGCGAACAGTTCTCCTGCCTACCCTGGCAGACCTCAGCCGAGCTCGGCGGCCGCCGAGCGCACTGCCGCCACCATCGGCTCCCGGCCGCCCGGGTAGTTGTAGTCCTGGCCGAGAAGCCGCATCTGCAGCAGGCCACGCTTTTCCCGGAGAGCACCAGTCCCTGCGCGTCGAAGAAGCCCTCGTCGGGAGAGCCACCCTCCGCAGGGCCGTAGACGAGGAGGTACCACCCGCCCTGCGCGCCCGTCAGCGGCACCGGCTCGAACGGGTTGACGTCGACCCGGTCGTACTCCCGGAGCTCGTCCTCGCACGTGCCGCGCCACGCCTGCGCGACCTCGTAGGCACGACGCGCGGTCGCCCGGTCGGCGAACTCGGCGACCAGGTGCCCTGCGGTGCTGGTGGGATCGTCGTCGATCCCGGCGTACTCCCGCACCACCACGCGCATGCGCCGATCGAGGTCATCGGGAACTTCTGGCAGGTGCCGAACGGCTGCGTCCCCTCCGCGTCGCGCGTGGCGACGGTGCGCCAGGCGTACTGATCGTTGAACCCCGGCACCTGGGCGGCGGTGAGCAGCCTGCTCCGGAGGCCGACCGGCGGCGCAGGAGGGGTCGTCGGGGTGGACGTCGTCGCGGTGGGGGTGGCGGTGCCCGGGGAGGCCGGCGGCGTGGGGGCCTCGCTCACCGTCCGGCTCGGCGTGGGTGACGGCTCCGCCGAGGTCACGGGCACCTGGCCAGGACTCGGGGACGAAGAGGGTGAGGTCACCTCGACCGAGGCGTCACAACCGGTGGCGAGGAAGAGCGCGACGCAGGCGCCGGTGGCGGTCTTGAGGCGAAGCGGGCGGTGCAGAGACATGGTGGTCCTCCCGAGCAGCGGCACGCGGGGCGAGGCACGCCTGTCCACGGTAGGACCGCGCCGCCCGGGTGTGCTCGGCGCCACGCGGAGCGGCCCGTCTCCGAGATCGTCCGGCCGGTACGGTGTGCTGAGGTCACAGCCGACGGACGAGGAGCAGCACGGGTGAGAGCGGGACGCAGGGGCCGGGCCATCGTGGGCGGCGTGCTCCTGGGCGCGTTCGTGGCCGGCTGCACCACCGCCGATCCCGAGCCCGGCACCGCGCCGTCACCCAGTCCGGTCACCTCGAGCAGCCCTTCGCCCGAGCCCGTGGCGATCACGCTCGGCGTCTACGGACCCGAGGGCAGCCTGGACGCGTACGACGAGCTGGCCGCGGCGTTCACCGCGGAGCACCCCCACGTCTCGGTCGAGGTGGCCCGCTACGACGACCCCGACGAGGTTCTCGCGAGCGTGGAGTCGACCGACCCGCCCGACGTCTTCCTGATGGACCACGAGCATCTTCCTCGGCTCCTGGAGGGAGCGCTCGTGCAGCCGGTCGACGGTCTGCTGGAGACGCGCCAGGTCGACTTCGGCGACGGCTACCAGCGGGCCGGGCTCACGGCGTTCGCGGCGGAGGCCTCGCTGCAGTGCATGCCCCACGACGTCTCGCCGGCCGTCGTCTACTACAACGAGGACCTCGTCGACCTCGAGGCGCTCGCCACCGACGAGGCCCCCGCCCCGACCGCGCTCGACGGGTGGCACTGGGAGGAGTTCGAGGCAGCCGCCCGCCAGGCCTCCCGGGGGCGCGTCAGCGGCGTCTACATCGAGCCCTCGCTGCCCGCGCTGGCGCCGTTCGTCTGGTCCGCCGGCGGCGACATCGTCGACGACCCCCAGGCGCCCACCACGCTGACCCTGTCCGACGAGACCACGAAGGGTGCACTCGAGCAGGTGCTCGGGCTCGTCCGGGACCCCCAGGTCACCCCCACCAGCGTCGAGCTGAACAAGCGCGACGCGGTCACTCGTTTCGCCCGGGGACAGCTCGCGATGGTCCTGGGAACCCGGGCGCTCACGCCTCGGCTCCGGGGGGTGGAGGACCTCGACTTCGACGTGATGCCGCTGCCCAGCCTGGGTCGCTTCCGCACGGTGGCGGACATGACGGGCTACTGCATCTCGGCGGGCACCGAGGAGGTCGAGGCCGCCGGCGACCTGCTTGCCTTCGCGGTCGGCCGCGAGGGCGCTTCCATCACCGCGCGGGCGGGGTACACCGTCCCCTCGAACCTCGAGGTCGCGAACTCCGCGGTCTTCGCCCAGGCCTCGCAGCAGCCGGCGAACTCCTTCATCTTCAACGAGGGAGTACGACGCACGCAGAGCATGCCGTTCAGTCCCCGGTGGGAGGAGCTCACCGAGGAGGTCGCACCCGACCTCGAGCGGCTGTTCCACTCGCCCGTGATCGACCTGGACACCCGGCTCCTCGACATCGACGAGAAGTCCGCCGAGGTGCTCGCTCCCGTGGAGGAGTGAGCCGCGCGGTCAGTCGTCCTCGCCGGGCGGGGGCGTCAGCGGCTCCTCGCCCGCGGCGACCTTCGCCGGAGCGGTCTCCACGGCCCGGGCCAGGATCTCCACGGTCAGCTCGACCTGCCACGGCCGGGCGCCGAGCTCGCGCAACCCGGCGGCGAGCGTGTCGGGCAGCTCGTGGGACTCCGCGTCCGGCGGCTCCCACATCAGCCGGCGGACGAAGTCGGGGGTGAGCAGGTTCTCGACCGGGAGGTTGAGGTCCCGCGCGAGAACGGCGAGGTCGCTGCGTGCCGAGGACAGCCGCGCCGCCGCGACGGGGTCGCGGTCGGCCCAGGCCCGAGGCGGCGGCGGACCGTCGTACCTCGCGGCCACGGGGGGCAGCTCGTTCTCGGGCAGGTCCCGGGCGGTCTCGAGGGCCTCGAGCCAGCGACTGGAGTACCGCTGCGCGCCGCGACCCTTGAACCCCCTCAGCCCGAGCAGGGAGGAGCGGTCGCGGGGGAGTGCGTTGGCGGCCTCGACGATCGCCGAGTCGGGGATGATCCGCCCCGGTGTGACGTCGCGCTGGGCGGCGATCGCGTCACGTGCCTCCCACAGCTCGCGGACCGCCGCCAGGGCGCGACGTCCGCGAGCCCGGTGCATGCCCGAGGTGCGGCGCCACGGGTCCTTGCGCGGGCCCTTCGGGATCGCGGTGACCAGGTGCTCGAACTCCTGGCGGGCCCACTCGTCCTTGCCGGTCTGTTCGAGCTCGGCCTCGAGGGCGTCGCGCAGCTCGATCAGCGGCTCGACGTCGAGCGCGGCATACTCCAGCCAGGGCTCGGGCAGCGGCCGCGTCGACCAGTCCACGGCGGAGTGCTCCTTGCGCAGCCGCCGGCCCACGATCGTCTCCACGAGGGTGGCCAGGCCGACCCGGGGGTAGCCGAGCAGGCGGCCGGCGAGCTCGGTGTCGAACAGCGACGCAGGCTGCAGGCCGATCTCGGCAAGGCAGGGGAGGTCCTGGGTCGCGGCGTGCAGGATCCACTCCGCGTCGCCGATCGCGTCGTTGAGCGCCGCCATGTCCTCGAACGGGATCGGGTCGACCAGTGCGGAGCCCGAGCCCTCACGCCGCAGCTGCACGAGGTAGGCACGTGCGGAGTAGCGGTAGCCCGAGGCGCGCTCGGCGTCGACGGCCACCGGGCCGGTGCCCGCACGGATCGCCTCGACCACCTCGGCGAGCGCGCTCTCGGTGTCGACGACCGGGGGAAGGCCACCTCGCAGCTCGAGCAGCGGCGCCGGCGGTGTCTCGGGCTCGGTCGACTCCGGGGACCCTGGGGCTGGCGGGACTGCGGAAGGCATCAGCTGCGGCCGCGCTGTCCCCGGCGGCTGGGCAGGGGGGCGACGCCCTCCGGGACGGGCGGGAGCCCGGCCGCGGCGCACAGCAGCTCGCCCCACGCCTCGACGTGGTCGGCGATGTCGCCGACGGGGGTCCAGGACGCCCGGATCTCCAGCTGGGCCGTGGCCTCCTCGTCGGCCATCCCGCCGAAGCTCTCCGACGAGACCTTGGTCACCGTGCCCGAGGGGGCGGAGTACTCCGCCCCGTGGGCGTCGAGCGCCTCGGTCAGCCAGGACCACCCCACCTCGCCGAGCAGCGGGTCGTTGGCCATCTCCGGATCGATCTCCGCGCGGGCGTAAGCGACGCAACGGAAGGTCCCCTGCCATGCGTCGTTGCCGGCCGGGTCGTGCAGCAGCACGATGCGACCGGTGCCGATGTCCTCGCCGTCGACGGTGACGTCCGCAGAGAGGGCCGACGCGAAGGGAGCGATGCGCTGCGGGGCCGGCATCTCCTCACAGAAGATCTCCGGTCGCAGCCGTGCAGTGTGCATCCGGTCGACCGCCGCGAGGAACTCCTCGGGCGTCGACGGTGCCTCCACACGGGGCTCTTGTCGTGCGGCCATGGCGTCATCGTAAGCCGGATCACGCGCACCCAGCCTTCGACGCGCCGCCTGACCTGCGAAGATGAGCGGGTGCCAGCCGCAGCCACGACGAACCCCGACGTCCACGACTCCGCCTTCCTCCGCGCCGCCCGCAGCGAGGAGGTCCCGCACACGCCCGTGTGGTTCATGCGTCAGGCGGGCCGCTCGCTGCCGGAGTACCGCAAGCTGCGTGAGGGCGTCGCCATGCTCGAGTCGTGCATGCGCCCCGACATGGTCGTGGAGATCACCCTGCAACCGGTGCGCAGGTACGGCGTCGACGCGGCGATCTTCTTCTCCGACATCGTGCTGCCGCTGAAAGCCGTGGGCGTCGACCTCGACATCGTCCCCGGAGTGGGACCCGTCGTGGCGCGTCCGGTGGCGACCCTGGCCGACGTCGAGGCGATCGCGGACCTGACGCCCGAGCACGTCGGCTTCATCACCGAGTCGGTGCAGGCACTGGTCGGGGAGCTCGGCGCCACCCCCCTGATCGGGTTCGCCGGCGCGCCGTTCACCGTGGCGTCGTACCTCGTCGAGGGCGGGCCTTCCAAGGAGCACGCCAAGACCAAGGCGATGATGTTCGGCGCCCCGGACGTCTGGGACGCGCTCATGCGCAAGATCGCCGGCATCTCGGCGGCCTACCTGGAGGTGCAGGTCGAGGCCGGCGCCTCGGCCGTCCAGCTCTTCGACTCCTGGGCCGGCGCGATGTCGCCGCAGGACTACCGGCGCTACGTCATGCCCTACTCGACGCAGGTGCTCGAGCGCGCCGGCACGCTGGGCGTCCCGCGGATCCACTTCGGGGTCGGCACCGGCGAGCTGCTCGGGCTGATGGGCGAGGCGGGGGCCGACGTGGTGGGCATCGACTGGCGGGTCCCCCTCGCGGCGGGCATCGAGCGGGTGGGTGGCCGTGCGGTGCAGGGCAACCTCGACCCGTCGCTGGTCTTCGCGCCCACCGACCTGATGCTGGCGCGGGCCGCGGAGGTCCTCGATGCGGGACGCGCGGCGCCCGGCCACATCTTCAACCTCGGCCACGGCGTGATGCCCTCGACCGACCCGGACCAGCTCGCCCGGCTCACCGACTTCGTACACCAGCACTCCGCCCGCTGACCCTGTCGGTTCAGCCGGCCTCCGGCGTGACCGGCTCCGGTGCGGCGTGCCGTCGGCGGGCCGCCCGCACCAGCAGCCACCCGGGTATGCCGACCAGGGCGGTCGCCACGGCGAACGGGAGCAGCACCCCGGCCACGGTCGCGGCCCCGACGAGCACGGCGGTGAACGCCGTCCACCCCGCGTCCAGCCCCGCCAGGAAACCCTGCTCCTCCTCCACCGGAGGCGGTGGCGGGGCGGCGGGGGTACGCAGGCGGACGGTCACCCTCGACATCGCGGTGTTGTCGCGGAGGTACCTCTGCTGCGCCTTCAGCGACTCGAGGTCCGCCTGCCGCTGGGCGATCTCCGACTCGATCCGGATCATGTCGTCGACGTCGGTCGCCTGAGCGAGGAAGCCACGCAGCCGGGCCAGGCTCGCCTCCTGGGTCGCCACCCGCGACTCGACGTCGACCAGCTCGGTGGTCACGTCCTCCGAGGTGCGCTCGGCCTTCCTCGTGCTGCCGATCCCGGCCAGCTCCCGCATCACCTCGTCGAAGCTCGGCTCGGGGACACGGAGCACGAGCACGGAGCTCTCGGGTCGCCCACGTCGGTCGTTGGCGGTGTCCTCGCTGGCAAGGTAGCCGCCGTGCTCATCGAGGAGGTCCTCGATGTCGAGGCGGGCTCGGTTCATCTCGGCGGTGACGATCGCGATCTCCCCTCGGCGGATCACCGCACGTCCGGGGGTCGCCGGTCGGTTCGCCGTCCGGAGCTCGTCGTGAACCGGGCCGGGCGCCGCCTCGGGGGCTGCTGCCCCCGGGGCGATCGCGTCGACCCCGCTCTCCGGGTCCACGGCCGACGACTCCCCGCCGAAGCCCGCGTCCGACGCGTCGTTGCCCCCACTGCAGCCGGCGACCGTGCCGACCGCCACCAGGACCGCCCCGGCCAGGGCCAGTCCTCGCCGTACGCCTGCTCTCATGGCTTCTCCTCGGTCGCGGCGCCCCCTGCGCCTCCGGGGGTGTGACGCGCTCCACCCCGCCGCGGTTCCCGTCGAGTTGGCGATGCCCCGCGGGGTTTGCGACGCTGGACGTCGTGAACTCTTCGCGCGCCTCCGCCGAGCCCCTGCACGTCGTGGTGGTGGGAGGAGGCATCAGCGGTCTCGCCGCCGCGGCGGCGCTGAGGAGGCGGGCGCCCGACCTGCGGGTGACCGTCCTCGAGGCGGCACCGGAGGTCGGCGGGAAGCTCATGCTCGCCGAGGTTGCCGGGATCACCGTCGACGTCGGTGCCGAGGCGATGCTCAACCGCCGCCCCGAGGCGACTGCGCTGGCCCGTGAGTACGGCCTGGGTGACCGGCTCGTGCACCCGGCCACGACCAGCGCGAACCTCTGGTCGCGCGGGCGCATGTCGCCGATGCCCCGCACCCTGATGGGCGTGCCGGTCGACGCGCGGGCGCTCGCCGACAGCGGTGTGATCTCTCCCGCCGGCCTCGCGCGAGCCACCCTCGACGCGGTGATGCCGGCGACCAGGCTGGGGGAGAGCGACGTCAGCGTCGGCTGGCTGATCGAGGAGAGGTTCGGCAAGGAGGTCGTCGACCGGCTCGTCGAGCCGCTGCTCGGCGGGGTGTACGCCGGGCACGCCCGCCGGCTGTCCGCCCGCGCCACGGTGCCGCAGGTCGTCGCACTCCTCGACCGGGACAAGTCGATGCTGCGCGCCGCCGCGGCGGCGACCGCCTCGAGCCGAGCCGGCGCGGACGTGCCCGTCTTCGCCGGGATCGACGGGGGAGTAGGCACGCTGCCGCGCGCCGTCGCGGCCGACCCCGACATCGAGGTCCGGACCGGCGCCACGGTGCGCGAGCTCGCACGACGCTCCGGCGGCGGGTGGAACCTGGTGGTCGGGTCCACCCACGACCCCGTGGTGGTGCAGGCCGATGCGGTCGTCCTGGCGACACCCGCGGCACCGACCTCGCGCCTCCTCTCCGACGTGGCCCCCGACGCCGCGGTGGAGCTGGCCCAGATCGAGTACGCCTCCATGGCGATCGTCACGATGGCGTTCCGCCGGCGGGAGTTCCCCGAGACCTCCGGGTCGGGCTTCCTGGTGCCGCCGGTCGACGGCCGACTCGTGAAGGGGGCGACGTACTCCTTCGCGAAGTGGGCGTGGGTGGCCGAGGCGGGGCGCGGCGCCGACCACGGCGACGACCTGCTCGTCATGCGCTGCTCGATCGGACGTCACCACGAGGAGCAGGCGCTCCAGGTCGACGACGAGCGGCTCGTCGAGCTCGCGCTGCACGACCTCAGCGACGCGATCGGGCTGTCGGTCCGACCGGTCGACTCGCACGTGCAGCGGTGGGGTGGCGGGCTGCCGCAGTACGCCGTGGGCCACCTCGACCGGGTGCGTCAGGTGCGGCTGTCGGTGGCGAAGGCCGGTCCGGTCGCGGTGTGCGGCGCGGCGTACGACGGTCTCGGTATCCCCGCCTGCATCGCCTCCGCCGAGGCAGCCGCCACCCGGGTCCTCGAGGCCTTGTCCGACGAGAGAGAATGAACGACATGACCGACACCGCCAAGCGTCCGAACCAGGGGAAGGCCGCCAAGGACCTCAACGACACCATCCGTTACACGATGTGGTCGGTGTTCCACCTCCGCGACGTCATCGGCGAGGGCGACCGGGCGGCGGAGGCCAACGAGGTCGAGAAGCTCTTCGAGGAGCTCGAGGGCGCCGACGTCCGGATCCGCGGCCTGTACGACGTCTCCGGCCTGCGCGCCGACGCCGAGCTGATGGTCTGGTGGCACTCCGAGAGCAGCGACGACCTGCAGCAGGCCTACCACCGGTTCCGCCGTACTGCGTTCGGCCGGCGGCTCGACCCGGTCTGGTCGCAGATGGCGCTGCACCGCCCGGCGGAGTTCAACAAGAGCCACATCCCGGCCTTCCTCGCCGACGAGGACGCACGTGCGTACGTCTGCGTCTACCCGTTCGTGCGCTCCTACGAGTGGTACCTCCTCGAGGACGACGAGCGCAGGCGGCTGCTCGCCGAGCACGGGATGATGGCCCGCAGCTACCCCGACGTCCGTGCGAACACCGTGCCCTCGTTCGCCCTCGGCGACTACGAGTGGATGCTGGCGTTCGAGGCCGACGAGCTGCACCGGATCGTGGACCTGATGCGCCACCTGCGCGGCTCGGAGACCCGGCGCCATGTGCGCGAGGAGGTGCCGTTCTACACCGGGCGGCGCCGCACCCCCACCGAGCTCGTCACCGACCTCCCCTGACCCCGACCCCCGACCCCGACCCGGCGCTTGTGCAGACCGGATGCGGCTGACCGGGCGCCTGTGCACCCCTGAACCGGCTGACCCGGCGCCTGTGCACCCCTGAACCGGCTGACCCGGCGTGAACGCCGCGCGGCTACTCGGCCGGCTCGAGTGTCAGGCTGACCGAGTTGATGCAGTAGCGCTGGTCGGTCGGGGTGGGGTACCCCTCGCCCTCGAACACGTGGCCGAGGTGGGAGCCGCAGCTCGCGCAGCGCACCTCGATCCGCCTCATCCCGAACGCGGTGTCCTCGATGTACTCCACCCGGTCCTCGGCGAGCGGCGCGTAGAACGACGGCCAGCCGCAGTGCGACTCGAACTTGGTGTCCGAGCGGAAGAGCTCCGCGTTGCAGGCCCGGCACCGGTAGACGCCGGTCTGCTTCATGTCGGTGTACTCACCGGTGTACGCCGGCTCGGTGCCGGCCTGACGCAGGACGGCGTACTCCTTCGGCGTGAGCTGCTCGCGCCACTCCTGGTCGGACTTCTCCACCTGGTAACCCATGACCTCCACGCTACCCAGGCGGCCAACGAGCCCGCGCGGTGCGGCCGCCTCCGAGGGCGGTCCCCCTAGATTGGACGCCATGGCCAGCTCTGCGACAGAGGTGGACGCCGGCGGGCGCACCGTCCGGGTCACGAACCCCGACCGCGTGATCTACCCCGCGACCGAGACCACCGCCGAGGTCACCAAGCTGATGGTGGTGGAGTACTACCTCGCGGTCGCGCCCGGCATCATGCGCGCGCTGGACCGCCGGCCGACGACGCTCGAGCGCTGGCCCAAGGGCGTCCACGAGGGGATCCGCCTGTCCACCCGCAGCGGCGACCTCGCAGACGCGTTCTACCAGAAGCGCGTGCCCAAGGGGGCTCCGGAGTACGTCGAGACCGCGCGGATCACCTTCCCCTCCGGGCGCACCGCCGACGAGGTCTGCCCGACCGAGCCCGCGGTGGTCGCCTGGGCCGCGCAGATGGGGACCCTGACCTTCCACCCGTGGCCGGTGCGCAACGACGACGTCGACCACCCCGACGAGCTGCGGATCGACCTCGATCCCCAGCCGGGGACGGACTTCCGGGACGCCGCGCGGGTCGCCGGGGTCGCCCGAGAGCTGCTCGAGGAGCTGGGCATCCGGGGTTTCCCGAAGACGAGCGGGAACCGGGGCGTGCACGTCTACGTCCGGATCCGGCCGAGATGGTCCTTCGTCGACGTGCGGCATGCCGCCATCGCCTTCGGACGCGAGCTCGAGCGCCGTACGCCCGGCGTCACCACGAGCTGGTGGAAGGAGGAGCGCGGGGAGAACGTCTTCGTCGACTACAACCAGAACTCCCGGGACCGCACGATTGCGAGCGCCTACAGCCTCCGGCCGATCCCCGGTGCACCTGTCTCGACGCCGGTGACCTGGGACGAGCTGCCCGAGGTCGACCCCCGCGCGCTGAACCTGCACACCGTCCCCGCCCGCTTCGCCGAGCGCGGCGACGTGCACGAGGGGATCGACGACGAGGCCCACTCCCTCGAGCCTCTGCTCGACCTGTGGGCACGCGACGAGGAACGCGGCCTGGGCGAGCTGCCCTACCCGCCGGACTACCCGAAGATGCCGGGGGAGCCGCCGCGGGTCCAGCCCAGCAAGAAGAACCCGGCCAACTGGACCGAGACGTGACCCGGCCGTAGCCGGACGGCGTCCGCGTCGTTGGGGATCACAACGGTTCCCAGGAGGTCACGTGCACGTTCGTCGGCTCGCCACCCTGCTCGCCCTCGGGGTGCTCGTCCTGCCCGCCGCCCCCGTCGCGGCCTCGCAGGTCCCGGGCGCCACCGCGGCCCGCGCCCCCCAGCCGGTCCGGACGCTCACGATCGAGGTGGTCTCCACGCGGGCCGACCTCGTGACGGCGGGCGACGCGCTCGTCTCCGTGCCCCTGCCTGACGGGCTCGACCCGCGCCTGGTGCGCGTGAGCGTCGGCGGCCAGGACGTGACCGAACGGTTCGCAGTGCGGCCCAACGGCGAGCTCCAAGGTCTCCTGACCGGCCTGGACGTGGGCGAGAGCACGGTCCGGGCCGACGCTCCGGGGTACGCCGGCGAGCGGGTGCTCACCAACCACCCCAACGGCGGCCCGGTCCTCTCCGGTCCCCAGCACGAGCCGTACCGCTGCCAGCCGACCGCCGTGGACTCCCAGTGCAACGAGCCGGCGTCGTACTCCCTGCTCTACAGGTCCACCGACCAGACGAAGCGGGGCCTGCAGCCGTACGACGCCGACAACCCGCCCGACGACGTCGCCACGACGACGACCGACGAGGGGGTCACCGTGCCCTTCGTCGTGCGTCGAGAGGACGGGTACCAGGCGCGGGACCGCTACGCCATCCTGACGCTCTTCCGTCCCGGCGAGGAGTGGGAGCCATGGGCGCCGCAGGAGCAGTGGAACGGCAAGGTGCTCGCCACCCACGGGGGCGGCTGTGGTGCCTCCTACGCCCCGGGCTCGCCGAGACTGGCTGACTACTCCGGGACCTTCGCCGACCTGCCCGCCGGGTACGAGGACTCCTACGTCACCGCGCTCGGCCGTGGCTTCGCGGTGATGTCGACCGCGCTGAACAACACGGGGCACAACTGCAACCTGGTCACCCAGGCCGAGTCGATGATGATGGCCAAGGAGCGGCTCGTCGAGCAGTACGGCCCGATCCGGTACACCGTCGGCACCGGCTGCTCCGGGGGCTCGATCGCGCAGCACACGATCGCCAACGCCTACCCCGGTATCTACCAGGGACTGGTCACCACCTGCTCCTACCCCGACGTCCTGACCGCCGGCGCGCAGTTCGCCGACTACCACCTGCTGCGCCGCTACTTCGAGGACCCGTCGCGCTGGGGACCGGGCATCCTCTGGGAGCCCAACCAGATGGCCCGTGTCGAGGGGCACGCGACCCACCTCAACGCCGTCACCGCGGACGAGGGGCTGTTCAAGGAGGCGATCGACCCTGAGTCGCCCTGCAGCGGCACGGCCGACACGGTGCCGGGCGACCCGAGCACCCGCTTCGACTCCGAGACCAACCCTGCCGGGGTCCGCTGCTCGATCCTGGACATGATGGTCAACCCGCTCGGGACGCGGCCGGAACCGGTCTGGGGCCCGCAGGAGCAGGAGGCCGGGCAGGGCTTCCCCGGCGTGCCGTTCGCGAACGCCGGGGTGCAGTACGGCCTCGGCGCCCTGCGCGACGGCCTGATCACGCCCGCGCAGTTCGTCGACCTGAACGCGGCGGTCGGGGGGCTCGACATCAACGCCGACCTCGTGGACGAGCGGATGTCGGGGGACCCGGAGGCCATCGCCAACGTCTACCGCACGGGGCTGGTCAACGAGGCCGACCACCTCGACGAGGTCGCGATGATCAACCACGGCGGACCCGACCCCGGCATCGCTCACGACTACGCGCATGCGTTCTGGACCGAGGAGCGGCTGATGCGCGACCAGGGGCACACCGACAACCGCGTCATGTGGTTCGGAGAGGCGCCGCTGGTGGGCGACCTGCGATGGGCCACCGAGGCGTTCCTCGCGATGGACACCTGGCTCGAGGCGGTCGAGGGCGACGACCGTGACGTCGCCCTGGCTCGCAAGATCGTCGAGGACCGCCCCGAGGGCGTCACCGACCGCTGCGAGAACGTGCCCGGCGTCGAGGCGAGCGTCCTGCCCGGCGGCGAGGTCGTGTGCCAGCAGCCGACGCTGCAGACCCGGCTCAGCACGCCGCGGGAGGTCGCAGGTGACGACACGGCCAACGACCGGGTCGCCTGCCAGCTGCGTCCTCTCGACAGGTCTGACTACGGCTTCATGCTGGTCCCGTTCACCGACGCCCAGTGGACGCGGCTGGAGGAGACCTTCCCCGACGGCGTCTGCGACTGGAGTCGGCCCGGCCGGGGCCAGGGGCCGGCCGAGACCTGGCTGACCTACGACGACGGAGCCGGGGGAGTGGTGTACGGCGGCCGCAACCTGCCTGACGCACCGGCCGGCTCGGCGACCGGCTGGGCGGCCTCGTCCTTCGCCGAGCTCCTGGAGCGGTAGCCCTCAGCGCAGTGTGGTGGCCCCGGCGGGGCCGGTGACCGCCGCGCCCGGACGCGCAGCAGGGGCCGAGGAGATCAGTCTCCCCGGCCCCTGCCGGTCGGTCACGTGAGGGTCGTCGTCAGTCGACGATGACCTTCATCATCCCGGTGGAGGTGGTGGCCTCCACCCGGATCGTGGTACCGGTGCCACCCACGATGGCGCTGTGACGAGGGTTCGACTCGTCGTAGTAGTGCATCGGGTCGGTGTCGTCGAACTCGGCGACCCCGGGGCGCGACGGGACGTCGAGCGTGGCAGGTCCGGTCGCGGTGTCCAGGTGCAGCGAGATCGGGTCGGTCGGCGCGAGCCCGAAGGTCGCGTCGAAGGACTGGATCCGGTTGCGGGCGATCGTGCCGTTGCTCCACTTCAGCGCTGCGGCGCGGGCGTCGATCGGCAGCGCCTCACCACCGCCGGGGTGTGCGCTGGTGTTGTTGTCACCGTACGAGGTGTCCCAGTACCAGACGAGCAGCCCGTCCTGGTAGGGGAAGTGCTCTACCTTGTTGGGCGCGGTCGCACCGAAGCCGAAGTTGTACGGCCCGGTCTTCAGCGTGCTGTCGTAGCCACGGTAGCCGCGGTTCTCGGCGATGTAGTAGTGGCTGTACGCGTTGGTGACCACGCCGTCCTCGGCGAGGCTGAACTTGTCCATCGTCCAACCGTTGGGGCCGCTGTCGGCGTCGGTGCCGGGCCCGCCGGACACGGTGATGTCGTCGACGAGGAAGCCGAGCTCGGTCACCGCGGCGTCGTTCTCCATGCGGAAGCGGACCTTGACCTCTTGGCCCGCGTAGTCGTTCAGGCCTGCGCTCAGCGGTCCCCAGCCGTTCGAGCTCCCGGTGATACCGAAACCGTCGTTGGTGCCGTTGGGGTTGGTCGTCCGCGACGCCGAGGTGGCGATCGGCGACCAGGTGGTGCCGTCGTCGGTCGAGACCTCGACGTAGGCGTAGTCCCAGTCGACCTCGATCTCGTACTTCGCGGTCGCAGCGATCTGACCGCCGTTCGACGGGACGGTGAACGCCGGGCTGGTGAGCGTGGCGTTCCGGTCGTTGCCGACGCCGGAGTAGAAGTAGTCGTCGCTGGGCCCGCCGTCACCGGCACCGATGCTCTCCGACTTCTGCTTCTGCGGCAGGATCGTGATCAGCGCCTGGGCCTTCTTCGTCGCGTGGTACGACGGGCCGAGCTCGTGCTCGGAGCGGGTGCCCGTCCGCGCCACGTCGTAGTCGAGCCAGCCGAGCTGGAACTTCTCCCACGGACCCATGTGGTTCGGGGTGGTCCCGATGGCGCCGTCACCGTGGCCCAGCCACGAGCCCGAGCTCATCAAGGTCCAGAAGCCCGTGCCGTTCTCCCCGCCCTGGGTGTCGTACAGGTCCGGTAGACCGAGGTCGTGGGCGTACTCGTGGACGAACACGCCGAGGCCCCCGTTCTCCGGCTCGGTGGTGTAGTCACGGATCCAGATGCCGGTGTCGCCGATCTCGATACCCCCGGCCTTGCCGTAACCCTCCGGGCCGATGCCGTCGGAGTGGAAGCCGTTCTGGTTCACCGCCCAGCGGTGGGACCAGATGGCTCCCTCGGGCGCACCGGCCTCCTCACCCTCGCCGGCGTGGATCGCCTGGAAGTGGTCCACGTAGCCGTCGGGCTCGTTGTAGTTCCCGTCGCCGTCGATGTCGAAGCGGTCCCACTTGTCGAACCCCTTGAGGTAGTCGACGATCTCCTGGCGGGTCTTGCCGGCGGCGAGCTGCGCGTCGTACCACGCCTCGGCGCTGTCATCGATGAAGTAGGTCATGTCCGCGTGCGACTCGGTCGTGCCGTAGTCGGCCTGGGCCTTGTCGACCTTGACCCACTCACTGACGTCTCCACCGACGGTGTAGCGACCGCTGGACATCTCCTCGTAGACGCGCTTGAACGACTCGCCGGTGTCGGAGAAGAACATCTTCATATAGTGCGCACGGTCGAAGTTCTCCTCCCAGTAGGTGGAGTTGTCGTCCGCGGCGGGCTTCGGGATCTCGTTGTGCAGCTGCTCGCCCTGGGTCGGGTCCGTGGTCCCGCCGCTGGGCTTGCCCTTGCCGCCCTTCGTGGAGCCTGCGAACTCGACGAGGAAGGACAGGAGCTGGTCGCTGTCGTTGGTGCCGTACTGCGCCCACTGGCCCGGAGCCACCTTGACGGCCTCGGACCCACCTCGGTCCTGGACTCGTGCCTGCCCGCGCAGGACCATCTCCTGGGCACGCTGGTTGAGCTCACGGCGACGGGCCTCGAGCTTGTCGGGCCGGTCGTCCTTCTTGCCCTTGACGGAGCCCTGCTCCTGAGGGCTCTCCGGGGGTGCGGCGACGGCCGTGGTCGGCAGCGCCGTCGCGATGAGGGCGGCCGAGGCGAGGCCGCCCATGACGCTGAGAATGCGTCGGTTCACAGATCCTCCTGCGAAAAGGGATGGGTGCGCGCCGATGTGTGCTCAACGGCGGGACGGACGCGACATCTGCCGCGCCCCCGGCACTTCATCAAGAAGGACCGCTCGTGTAAAGGGTTTTCGAACCTCTGCTTGACCGGTGAGCGGTCGCTGAGCGCAGACAAACCCCTGCATGTTCGTGCAATTGCACGAACATGCAGGGGTTTGGATGGTTTTGTGCCGCACACACAGGGCATGCGGGGCTCCTCAGAAGCCGGTGACCCCTTCCCCACCGCCTGCCTGCTCGTCGAAGGACTCGTGCTCGAGCAGGTGCAGCACGGGTACCCCGATCTTGCGCCGGGCTCGCGACGTCCAGTCCATGTGGAAGAACTCCGCCACCACGTGGGGGCGGGTGAGGATGATCGCCTCCCGGCCGTCGATCGAGGTGACCTTGGACGCGAGGGCGTCGATGGGGTCGACGCTCACGATGTCGCCGACCGCATCGGCACCCGTCGCGGTGAGTCGCGCGATGCTGGAGCTGAGCTCGCGGCGGGCGTTCTCGAGCAGCTCGTGCTGGATGTTCTCGAGATCTTCCTCGTTCATGACGAGGGCGGGGGAGGCGAGCACCTCGCTGGCAGCCAGCGACCCCATGGCGGACTCGACCCGGGCCGCGGCGTCCTCGACCGGGAGCAGGAGGTGGTAGCGGACGTGCTCCTCGATGTCCTCGTGCAGGCCGCGCACCTGGCGGGCGTCCTGCTCGGAGAGCGGCTGCTCGACGAGGAGCACCACGTCGTAGATCGTCTCGGGTCCTGCGGCAGTCACGGTCAACGCCTCCACTCATGCAGATCTGGTGGTCAAGACCTTAGCCAAGTCATAGCCCACCGGCTCCTCCAACTGATCGTATCCGCACGACTCCGGGTCGCGGTCGGTCCGCCAGCGTCGGAACTGGGCCGTGTGGCGGAACCTCGTGCCCTCCATGTGGTCGTAGGCGACCTCGAGCACCAGCCTCGGGTCGAGCGGCACGAACGACAGGTCCTTCCCGGCGCTCCACCGGCTCTGCGCTCCCGGCAGCCTCGTGCCCGTGACGTTGTGGTGCGCGGCCTCGGCCCAGCCGCCCCAGGGGTGTGCCGAGGGCTCGACGACGAGAGGTGCGAGCTCCTCGACCAGCTCGGCGCGACGTCTCGCGGTGAAGGAGGCCGCCACCCCGACGTGCTGCAACGTGCCGGTGTCGTCGTACAACCCGAGCAGGAGCGAGCCCAGCAGGGGCCTGTCCGGGGTGGAGGTCTTGTGCAGCCGGTAGCCGGCGACGACGACGTCGGCCGTGCGCTCGTGCTTGATCTTCAGCATGGTGCGGACGTTCGGCTGGTACGCCGCCGACGCGGGCTTGGCCACCACGCCGTCGAGCCCTGCCCCCTCGAACTGCGCGAACCACTCCTCGGCGACCGCCGCGTCCGTGGTGGCCGCGGTGAGGTGCACGGGCGGCCGTGCCCGGGAGAGCGCCTCCTCGAGCCGCGACCGGCGCACCGAGAACGGCTCCTTCATCAAGGACTCGTCGTCGACCGCGAGCAGGTCGAAGGCGACGTACGACGCGGGCGTGGACTCCGCGAGCATCCTGATCCGCGACTCGGCGGGGTGGATCCGCTCCTGGAGGCGCTCGAACTCGAGGCGTTCCCCGATCGCGACGAAGATCTCGCCGTCCACGACGCAGCGCTCAGGAAGGGACTCCTCGAGAGCCGCGACCACCTCGGGGAAGTAGCGCGTCAGCGGCCGGGTGTTGCGGCTGGCGAGCTCGATCTCGTCCCCGTCACGGAAGACGATGCAGCGGAAGCCGTCCCACTTCGGCTCGAAGACCAGTCCGCCGTCGTACTTCGCGGGATCGGGAACGCCCTTGACCGACTTGGCCAGCATCGGCTGCACGGGCGGCATCACGGGAAGGAGCATGTGCCGCAGCGTAGTCGCGTCCTCGTAGGCTGAGCGGCGTGCCGATCCGTCTGAGCTCCCGCAACCCCCACGTGTCGAAGGACCGACTGGTCGACGAGCTTGTCCCGCCGCCGAGGTTCGCCGAGGTCGGCTTCGACTCCTACCGGCCCGACCCGGACCAGCCGTCGCAGAAGGAGGCCGTGGAGCGCCTGCGCGAGTTCGCCGACGGGTTGCACCGCCCGGCACGCCGCAAAGGGCTGTTCCGCCGGTCCGCGGAGCCGGCAGGCCCGGCGGGGGTCTACCTCGACGGTGGGTACGGCGTCGGCAAGACCCACCTCCTGGCCTCGCTGTGGCACGCTGCCCCCGGGCCGAAGCTGTTCGCCACGTTCGTCGAGCTGACCCACCTCGTCGGAGCCCTGGGCTTCCACGACGCGGTTGCCGCGCTGTCGTCGTACACCCTGGTCTGCGTCGACGAGTTCGAGCTCGACGACCCCGGGGACACCGTACTGGTGTCGACCCTGCTGCGGAGCCTGCGCGAGGAGGGGGTGCGGCTCGCCGCCACCTCGAACACGCTGCCCGGCAAGCTCGGCGAGGGCAGGTTCGCCACCACCGACTTCATGCGCGAGATCCAGGGCCTCGCGGACTCCTTCGAGTCGGTTCGCATCGACGGCGAGGACTACCGCCACCGCGGGCTGCCCACAGCGCCCGATGCGTGGCCGGACGACGAGGTACGGCGCCGCGCGGAGGCCGAGGGCGCCAGCCTCGACGACTTCGCCACGCTCGCCGAGCACCTCGCCCGCGTGCACCCCTCGAAGTACGGCGCGCTGCTCGACGGGGTGAGCCTGGTCTGCCTCGAGGAGGTGTACCCCGTCAGCGACCAGGCGGTGGCACTGCGGCTGGTCGTCCTGGCCGACCGGATGTACGACCGTGACCTGCCGGTCGTGGCGAGCGGGGCCAGCATGGACGAGATGTTCGCCCCCGAGCTGCTCGAGGGTGGCTACCGCAAGAAGTACTACCGCGCGATCAGCCGTCTCGACGCGCTGGCCCGGGAGGGCGCCGGCCTCGAGGAGTAGCTGCCCGTCCCCGGTGGTCGGGGCGGTTGGAGCGAGGCCGATCGGGGCACCATCGGGGCATGGCGAAGTCGAAGAAGAAGAGCAAGAAGCAGGAGCAGGACGTCCCCGGCGCGACCACGACTCCGGTCGCCGACGCGCTCCGCCTGCCCTCCGGCCCGGTCAACCTCAGCGCGATCGACACCCGGTCCACCCCGGGCTTCGACGGGGACAAGGCCGCGGGCAAGGAGTCCCTCGCTGCCATGGACGCCGAGCTCTCCGAGCTGCAGGAGCGCCTCTTCGCCGAGGGCCGCACGGAAGGCAAGCGGCGGGTGCTCCTGGTGCTGCAGGGGATGGACACCGCCGGCAAGGGCGGCGTCATGCGCCACACCGTCGACCTCTTCGACCCGCAGGGCGTCCACATCAAGGCGTTCAAGGCTCCGACCGCCGAGGAGCGCAGGCACGACTTCCTGTGGCGCATCAGGCGCGAGCTGCCGGATCCCGGCATGGTCGGCGTCTTCGACCGCTCCCACTACGAGGATGTGCTGATCGCGCGGGTGCGGTCGCTGACGACGCCCGCGACGATCACCCGGCGGTACGACGCCATCAACCGTTTCGAGGCCAAGCTCGTCGACTCGGGGACCACCGTGGTCAAGTGCATGCTGCACATCTCCCCCGAGGAGCAGAAGGAGCGCCTGCTCGCCCGCCTCGACGACCCGACGAAGCACTGGAAGTACAACCCCGGCGACGTCGACGAGCGCTCCTTGTGGTCCCACTACCGGACGGCCTACGAGCTCGCCCTCGAGCGCTGCAACACCGACGCCGCTCCCTGGCACGTCGTCCCCAGCGACCGGAAGTGGTACCGCAACTGGGCGATCGCGGCCCTGCTGCTCGAGACGCTGCGAGGCCTGGACCTCGGCTGGCCGGAGGCGGACTTCGACGTGGAGGCGCAGCGGGCCCGGCTGCTCGGCGAGGACCCCATCGCGTGACCTCCCGGGGCGGGACCGTCGCCGGGCTCGGATAGGTTGTCGTCGTGCTGCCGACCGTGTCCGCGACCCGCTACGTCGCGCCGCTGCGCGAGGGCGGCTCGTTGCCGGGGATCGTCGAGGCAGACGACCTCGGCACCTACGTCTGCAAGTTCCGGGGCGCCGGACAGGGCCTGAAGGTCCTCGTCGCCGAGGTGGTCGTGGGTGAGCTCGGCCGTCGCCTGGGCATCCACACACCCGACCTCGTGGCGGTGCGCCTGGATGCGGCGATCGGTCGCTACGAGGCCGACGAGGAGGTGCAGGACCTCCTGACCGCGAGCGTCGGGCTGAACCTCGGGGTGGATTTTCTCCCCGGCTCGTTCGGCTTCGACTCCGGCTGCTCGCCCGACCCGGAGGCGGCGGCGCGGATCCTGTGGCTCGACGCGCTCACGGCCAACGTCGACCGGAGCTGGCGCAACCCGAACCTCCTGGTGTGGCACAAGGAGCTGTGGGCCATCGACCACGGTGCCTGCCTGTACTTCCACCACAGCTGGGCCGGAGGCCTCACCGGTCCCGAGCGCTTCGCCCACCAGCCCTACGACGTCTCGGACCATGTCCTGGGCGCCTTCCTGCCCGGTGTCGCGGCCGTGGACGCCGAGCTCGCCCCCAAGGTCACCGAGGGCCTCCTGCGCGAGGTCGTCGGACAGGTTCCCGAGGACTGGCTCGAGGTGCCCCCGGGCGCCTCGGGGGCCGACGACGTGCGTGACGCCTACGTCGGCTTCCTCCTCGCGCGCGTCGCCGGGGAGCGGTCGTGGCTGCCCCAGGAGAGCGCCGCATGAGCGCCATGGGGTTCCAGTACGTCGTCCTCCGGTGCGTGCCGAGGGTGGACCGCGAGGAGTTCGTGAACGTCGGGGTCGTGCTCTACTGCCAGCAGGCCGACTTCATCGATGCCCGCTGCCACGTGGACCGGGACCGGCTCAGGTCGCTCGCGCCCGACCTCGACCTGGACGCCGTCGAGTCGGCCCTGGCGACGGTCGAGGCGGTCTGTCGGGGGGACCGGACGGCCGGGGCAGCGGGCCGCACCCCGCTCGGCACGAGGTTCGGCTTCCTCAGCGCGCCCCGGTCGACCGTCGTACAACCCGGGCCGATCCACGGCGGCCTGACCACCGACCCCGCCGCCCAGCTCGACCACCTCCTGGACCGACTCGTCCGCTGAGCCCTCGGCCGGGTCGTGTCGCCGGACAGGTCGGGAGGTTCGGCCCTGGTTGGAGCCTTCTGCGTCCACGAACCTGGACGCAGGAGGTGTGTCATGTCCACAGTTCACCGCGCCGAGAAGGTGTCCGGCACCCGCCGCCCCGACCGGGACCTGCTGCTCGCCTGGGTCGCCATGGGATTCACGGTCGGCCTGGTTGCCCTCATGCCGATGGTCCCCTCCGTCGCCGAGACATGGGGGGCCGACATCGAGGGCGCGCCGTTCCTGTCAGCTCTGGCTTATCTCGCTGGTTTCGTGCTTGTGGTGGACACCTTCGCGGTCGCCGCGATCGTGCTCGGCGGGCGCGCCACCAGGGCGGGCAGGCGGTCCGGCAGGGTTCCTCAGGTCGTCAGTGCCGTCGCGGGTGGGTTCATCACGGTGCTGATGCTGCTGGCGGGGGTTGCCCACCTGCTCGGCATGGAGTGAGGTGGTGGGAGGCGGTCAGTCGTCGGGGCGGCAGCGGCCCTCGAGGGCCGGCGTCGGCTCGCCGGCCACCGCGCGGCTGGCCAGGCATGCGGGTGAGAGCGCGTCGTACCGACGTCACATGTGGATCATGTGCCCCGCGATGCCCTCGACGGCCTCCTTGACCGCCTCGGAGAGCGTCGGGTGCGCGAAGACGTTGCGCGCCATCTCGTCGGCGGTGAGGTCCCAGCGCTGCGCCAGGGTCAGCGCGGGCAGCAGCTCGGTGACGTCGGGCCCGATCATGTGGGCGCCGAGGATCTCGTTGTACTTCGCGTCGGCGACGACCTTCACGAAGCCGCTCGTGTCGCCGAGTCCCTTGGCCTTGCCGTTCGCCGAGAACGGGAACTTCGCGACCTTGACGTCGTACCCCTTCTCCTTGGCCTGCTCCTCGCTGTAGCCGAAGGAGGCGACCTGCGGCTGGCAGTACGTCGCCCGCGGGATCATGTCGAAGTCGACCTCCATCGTCTCCGCACCCGCGATCGTCTCGGCGGCCACGATGCCCATCGCCTCGGCCGTGTGGGCCAGCATGAGCTTGCCGGTGACGTCGCCGATCGCCCAGACGCCGTCGACGTTGGTGCGGCCGCGCTCGTCGACGGCGATCGCGCCGCGCTCGGTCGTCTTCACGCCGGTGTTCTCGAGGCCGTAGCCCTCGAGGCGGGGGGCGAAGCCGATGGCCTGGAGCACCTTGTCGGTCTCGATGACCTGCTGCTCGCCGTTCTTGGAGACGGTGACCTTCACCTTGTCACCCGAGTCGTCGATGCTCTCGACCTTCGTCGACAGCATGACGTTCACGCCGAGCTTCTTGTAGTGCTTGAGGAGCTCCTTGGAGATCTCGGCGTCCTCGGTCGGCACCATCCGGTCGAGGAACTCCACGATGGTCACGTCGACGCCGAAGTTCTTCATGACGTAGGCGAACTCGACACCGATCGCGCCCGAACCTGCGATGACGATGCTGCCGGGGAGCTGATCGGTGAGGATCTGCTCCTCGTAGGTCACCACGCGCTCGGACAGCTCGGTGCCGGGGATCAGCCGGGTCGTCGCCCCTGTCGCGATGATGAGGTTGTCGCAGGTGTAGCTCTCGACGTCGCCGTTGTCGGCCTTGACGTCGACCGACTTGTCGCCGGTGAGCGTGCCCCAGCCGTGGATCTCGGTGATCTTGTTCTTCTTCATCAGGAAGTGGACGCCCTTGACGATGCTGTCCGACACGTCGCGGCTGCGCTTGTGCGTCGGGGCGAACGACATCGTGGCGTCGCCCTCGATGCCGAAGACGTCCTTCTCGTGCTGGAGGATGTGAGACAGCTCGGCGTTGCGCAGCAGCGCCTTGGACGGGATGCAGCCGACGTTGAGGCAGACACCTCCCCAGTACTTCCTCTCCACGACCCCGACCTTCAGGCCGAGCTGGGAGGCGCGGATGGCGGCGACGTAGCCACCGGGGCCTGCGCCGAGTACGAGGAGGTCGAAGTGCTGGCTCATGGGTCAGAGACTACCCATCCCCTCCGCCGTCATACGGGTGCCTCCCGATGGTGGTCGGGCGGCCGGTCCGAGGTCGGGCGGCGGGTCCGGGCAGGTCACACCGGGACGAGCTCGACCGCCCCGACGGCGTACCGCGCCAGCAGAGTGCGGGCGACCTCCGGGTCGGCACCGAGTGGTGCGGAGACAGCGACCGCCCCTGCCTCGACGGCGAGCTCGGCGGCCCTGTCGTGAAGCGGGCCGGGCGCCAGGAACAGCGAACCGACCGCGACGTGGCGCCGGCCCTCCTTGCGGAACTGGCGCACGGCCTCGCCGGTGGCCGGGGGCGCGGCCTCGGCGTACGCCGCGACGGTCGGCAGCCGGTGCCTGGTGCCCCAGAGGCGGGCCAGCCGCGCGACCGCCTGGTTGGCGAGTGGGTCGACCGAGCCGGCCGCGGCGAGCACGAGCGCGTCGAGCTCGCGGACCCGCGCATCCTTCAGGGCAGTGCGCAGACGTCGGTCGAGGACCTCGAGGAAGACCGCCTCGAGCCCGAGGATCTCGCTGGCACGGACCCGGAGGCCGGGGTGCTTGGCCTCGGCGGCGGCCACCGCCTCGGGGATCTCGTGTCGAGCCTGGTCACCCTCGGTCAGCATGAGCGGCACGACCACGATCTCGTCGTAGCCGGCCCGGACGAGCCTGTCGACCACGGTCGCGAACGTCGGCTTGGCGTGGTGCAGGAACGCCGGCTCGATGCGGAGGTCCGGGCGCATGTCGCGGACCTCGGCGCAGAGGGCCTTGAGGGTGTGCGCGGAACTGCTGTCGCGGCTTCCCTGCGCCAGGGCCACCAGTGCGGGTGCGGTCATGAGCGGGCTCCATCTCGTGAGTGACGCACAATCGTCGACCACCCGACGCCCTTGTCGAGACGTTGCATGCCGGCGACCGCGCGCCGGGGCTGACTGAGGATCAGACGGCGCGCACAGGCATGCACATCGTGCTGCGGGTACGCCCGAGGCCGGCGTGACGGAGGGCCACGGCGTACTCGGAGGTGCCAGCAGTGATCATGGACAGGAGTCTCACCTGCCGGACGCCTTTCCCACAAATGGAGGTCTCATGTCGTGAGACGAACGTCCGCGATGTGGACGACCATGCGCGTGCAGCCGTGGCGGACAAGCCACCGGCTGCACCGGCGCCGCTGCAATTCACTAGGGTGACACCCATGACCGAGCCGACCCCAGGGATCTCCGCTTCCTCGACCGGTGGCGACCTCGCCGCCACCGCCAGCACCGCCTACAGCTCCGCCTTGGAGGTCGTCTCCTCGGTGGAACCGCGGATCGCCGACGCGATCCGCGCCGAGCTGAGCGACCAGCGCTCCTCGCTGAAGCTGATCGCCAGTGAGAACTACGCCTCGCCGGCGGTGCTCCTCACGATGGGGAACTGGTTCAGCGACAAGTACGCCGAGGGCACGATCGGTCATCGCTTCTACGCCGGTTGCCAGAACGTCGACACCGTCGAGTCGATCGCCGCCGAGCATGCCCGAGAGCTCTTCGGGGCGGAGTACGCCTACGTCCAGCCGCACTCCGGCATCGATGCGAACCTCGTGGCCTTCTGGTCGATCCTCGCGCACCGGGTGGAGACGCCCGGTCTCCAGAAGTACGGCGCCAAGTCGGTCAACGACCTCACCGAGGGCGACTGGGAGGACCTGCGTCACGAGTTCGGCAACCAGCGGATGCTCGGCATGTCCCTGGACGCCGGCGGCCACCTGACCCACGGCTTCCGCCCGAACATCAGCGGCAAGATGTTCCACCAGCGCAGCTACGGCACCGACCCCGAGACCGGGCTGCTCGACTACGACAGGGTGGCCGAGGCGGCCCGTGAGTTCAGGCCGCTGGTGCTCATCGCCGGCTACTCCGCCTACCCGCGGCGTGTGAACTTCGCGAAGATGCGCGAGATCGCCGACGAGGTGGGTGCCACGCTCATGGTCGACATGGCGCATTTCGCCGGTCTCGTCGCGGGCAAGGTGTTCTCCGGTGACGAGGACCCGGTCCCGCACGCACACGTGGTCACGACCACCACCCACAAGTCGCTCCGCGGCCCTCGCGGCGGTCTCGTCCTGGCGACCGAGGAGTACGCCCCGTCCGTCGACCGGGGGTGCCCGATGGTGCTCGGCGGCCCGCTGTCGCACGTGATGGCCGCCAAGGCGGTGGCGCTGGCAGAGGCGCGCCGGCCGTCCTTCGCGGGCTACGCCCAGGACATCGCCGACAACGCCCAGTCGCTGGCCGAGGGCTTTCTCACGAGGGGTGCGAACCTCGTGACGGGCGGCACGGACAACCACCTCGTGCTCCTCGACGTGACGAGCTTCGGTCTCACCGGACGGCAGGCGGAGTCGGCGCTCCTCGACGCCGGCGTCGTGACCAACCGCAACTCGGTGCCCGCCGACCCCAACGGGGCGTGGTACACCTCGGGCATCCGGTTCGGCACGCCCGCCCTGACCTCGCGGGGTTTCGGTGCGGACGAGTTCGACCGGGTGGCCGAGCTGGTGGTCGACGTACTCTCCAGCACCGAGCCGAAGCTGACCAAGGACGGCAACCGGTCCAAGGCCAACTACACCCTCGCCGACGGCGTCGCCGACCGCACCAGGGCGGCGTCCGCGGAGATGCTCGACAAGTTCCCGCTCTACCCCGGTCTCGAGCTCACCTGAGCCCTCGTAGACCGACATGCGCCAGCCATGCACGGTCAGCAGGTTGTAGCGGCGGCAGTCGCGCTTCAGCGCCTCGCGCCCGCCGTGTCACTCGAACGAGTCTGAGGGCGCGGTCCACCTCTGCCCTGGAGGTCAGCTTGATCAGCGCAGCTCGCGTTGCGGCGCCGCCGGCGCGACGGAGCATCTGTTCGACCGTGAAAGTCACGGCCCCCAGCCTGCCGATCTGCCGCCTTGTCCGTCGGACGCCATCCACAGGTACGTACACCGACATGCGCAAGTCCTCCTCCGCTACCCGCTACAGGTGGCGCTGAGGCCCGCGACGGACTGGTGCAGGTCGGCGTACGACTGACGGGACCGCCGTCAGACGGTGGGGGTGGTCCGCTCGACGATGGCGCGCAGGTCGACGCCGCGGGGGAGCATGCCCATCGTGCCGCCGTACTCCGCCCCGAGCCGGGTCGCGCAGAAGGCGTCGGCGACTGCCGCGGGGGCGTACCGGACGAGCAGCGCGCCCTGGAGCACCGCGGCCATCTGCCCGGCGAGCCGGCGGGCACGCATCTCGAGGTCGGAGGTGTCGGCGAGCTGCTCGAGCACCCCCTCGATGGCTCGGTCGAGCAGAGGGTCTGCACCTCGCGCTCGACCGACCTCGACGATCCACGCGTCGAGGGCCTCGGGCTCCCGTGACAGGGCCCGCAGGACGTCGAGCGCGTTGACGTTGCCCGAGCCCTCCCAGATGGAGTTCAGCGGCGACTCCCGGAAGAGCAGCGGCATCACCGACTCCTCGACATAGCCGTTGCCGCCGAGACACTCGAGCGCCTCGGCGACCATCATCGGGGTCCGCTTGCAGACCCAGAACTTCGACAGTGGAAGGGCGATCCGGCGGAAGGCCTGCTCGTGAGGGTCGTCGGCGGCGTCGACGGCGGCGGCCAGGCGGATCGACAGGGCGGTCGCCGCCTCGGCCTCTACGGCGAGGTCGGCGACGACGTTCTGCATGAGGGGCTTGTCCGCCAGCACCCCGCCGAATGCGGAGCGGTGCGCGACGTGCCAGGACGCCTCTGCGACGGCGCGGCGCATCAGGGCGGTGGACCCCAGGACGGTGTCGAGCCGTGTGGCGGCGACCATCTCGATGATCGTCCGGACGCCGCGGCCCTCGTCGCCGAGGCGCTGCGCCCACGTTCCCTGGAACTCCAGCTCTGAGGAGGCGTTGGACCGGTTGCCGAGCTTGTCCTTGAGGCGCATGACGTCGAGCCGGTTGCGTGTGCCGTCGGGCAGCACCCGGGGCACGAGGAAGCAGGTCAGTCCGCCGGGCGCCTGCGCGAGCACGAGGAACACGTCGTTCATCGGCGCGGAGGTGAACCACTTGTGGCCGTGCAGGGTGTACTCGCCCTCGGCGGCCGCCGGTCGTGCCTCGGTCACGTTGGTGCGGACGTCGGAGCCGCCCTGCTTCTCGGTCATCCCCATGCCGGCCAGCGCTCCGGTCTTCCCCGACACGGCGCGCACCCCGAAGTCGTACGACGTCGCGGCGAGGTGCGGGGTCCACTCCTTGGCGATCGCGTCGTCGGCCCGAAGCGCGGGTACGGCGGCGTACGTCATCGAGATCGGGCAGGCGTGGCCCGGCTCGGTCTGGGACCATGCGACGAAGCCGGCCGCCCGTCGTACATGGGCGTGCGGGGAGTCCGACACCCAGGGCGCGGCCTGGAGGCCGTGGCCGACCGCACGCTCCATGAGCCAGTGGTACGACGGGTGGAACCGCACCTCGTCGACGCGGTTGCCGTACCTGTCGAAGGGGACCAGCTCGGGCTCGAACCGGTTGGCGGTCAGGCCGTGCTCGCGTGCCTCCTCGGAGCCCGCCTCGACCCCCAGCGCGACCAGGTCGTCCACGACCTCCCGGGACGCGTGCCGCTCCACCGCCTCGACCAGGGCGTGGTCGGCGAGTACGACGTTGTGGCCCACCAGCGGCGGGGCCTGGTTCGTGGCTACCCGGTTGTCGACGCTCATGTCGTTACGGTAGAGCCATGTCAGGGGAGCCGAGGAGGCGGACCGCCTCCCGCCCGTCCCGCTGGGGCCTCGTCCGTGACACGACCTGGCGCCTCGTCGTCTCGACGGTCGGCACCTGCTACCGCAACCGCGTCACCGGACTGGCTGCCGAGGCGGCGTTCTTCGCGCTGCTGTCGCTGCCGCCGCTGATCTTCGCGCTCGTGGGGTCGATCGGCTACGTGTTCGACAGCTTCGACGCGCGGAGCGCGGAGATCCGGGCAGCCGTCATCGAGGCGTCGTCTCGCGTGCTGACCGAGGACACGGTCACCAAGATCATCGAGCCGACCCTCACCGACGTCTTCCGAGGCGGGCGGTACGACGTCATCTCGATCGGCTTCGTGCTGGCCCTCTGGTCGGGCTCGCGGGCGCTCAACGTCTTCGTCGAGACGATCACGATCATGTACGGCCTCGGCGGGCAGCGCGGTCTCGTCAGGACTCGGATGCTGTCGTTCGTGCTGTACGTGCTCGGCCTGGTGACCGGAATCGTGACCGCGCCTCTCGTGCTGGCCGGCCCCCGGCTGGTACGGCGGCTGGTGCCCGAGCAGTTCGACTTCGTGAACTCGCTGTACTGGCCCGCCGTCGCGGTGCTGTCGATCACCTTCCTCGCGACCCTCTACCACGTGTCGGTGCCGGTGCGGACCTCGTGGCGCTACAACCTGCCCGGGGCGACCCTGACGTTGGTGCTGTGGGTGCTGGGGTCCTACGTCCTGCGCTGGGCCCTCACCACGACGGCGGGGGAGTCGACCTCGATCTATGGCCCGCTGGCAGCGCCCATCGCGGTGCTGCTGTGGCTCTACCTCCTGTCCATCGCGGTGCTCATCGGTGCGGCCGTCAACGCCGCCTTCGACCGGGTCTGGCCGGAGTCGGTGACCGCCCGGGCGAGGATGGAGCTGGTGCACCGGCTCCGGCTGACCGCTGTGCTGCCGAGGCTGCGCCGGGTCCAGGAGGAACGGCAGCGGTGGGGTCGCGGCGGATCGGCGTTCGACCCGGACGAGTACGACGAGTCGGTCGACCACGACGAGCAGGTACGAGCCATCGAGGAGCTCGAGGAGGAGCAGGAGGCCGAGGCGGAGGCCGGTGCGGTGGCGCCCCCTCGTCCTCCACGGCGCGGCCGGCGGGCCTGACCGGGATCTGCACACGCGCCGGGTCGGCGGGTTCTGATCTGCACAGGCGCCGGGTCGGCGATATTCGGGTGCGGGGGAGGAGCGCGCGGTCATACATTGCGGGCGTGCTCGAGAAGATCGGCTACTCCCCGGAGATGGCCCGGTGGGCCGCTGCGGCGGACGCCGAGGTCGGCCGTGTCGTGCGCGTCGACCGCGGCCTCGCGGAGGTGTTGACCGAGCACGGGCCGCTCCGCGCGGGGTACTCCGGCGACCTGCTCGCCGAGGTCGCCCTCGACCCGGTCGGTGCGCCGACGACGGGGGACTGGGTCGTGGTCCGGGAGTGGCCCGACCACCGGCAGACCGTCGAGCAGGTCCTGCCCCGCAACAGTGCAGTCGTGCGGGCCACGGCGGGCCGTCAGTCCCACGGCCAGGTGCTCTGTGCCAACGCCGACCTGGTCGCGGTCGTCGTCGCGCTCCACCCGGACCCTCCGGTCTCGCGCGTCGAGCGGCTCCTGTCCCTTGCCTGGGACAGCGGAGCCACCCCCGTCGTCGTCCTCACCAAGACCGACCTGGTCGCCGACGCCGTGTTCGTCGCCGAGGACGTCGCGGCCGCCGCGCCCGAGGTCGAGGTCGTGTCCACCAGCACGGCGACCGGCGAAGGTCTGGACCGGCTGCGTGCGCTCACCCCGTTCGGGCGTACGACGGCCCTGGTCGGCGCCTCGGGGCACGGGAAGTCCTCGCTGGTCAACGCACTGGCCGGCGCCGAGGTCCTCGGGACCCGCACGATCCGGGCCGACGGGCGGGGCCGGCACACGACGGTCCGCCGGGAGCTGGTGCCGCTGCCCGGAGGCGGCGCGGTCATCGACACCCCTGGCCTCCGAGGCGTCGGCCTGCCCGGGTCGATCGACGGCCTGGCCCGGGCGTTCTCCGACATCACGCGCCTGCTGGAGCAGTGTCGGTATCGCAACTGCAGCCACCGGTCCGAGCCGGGGTGTGCTGTGCGAGCCGCGCTGGCGGCAGGGCTGCTGCCCGTGCGCCGCTACGAGAGCTGGGACGAGCTCCGGTCCGAGGCCGAGCGGGCGGCCCGGCGCCGTGAGGCCCGACCCCGTCCGGTGAAGTACGGCGGAGGCTCCGGCCGGCACCCAGGAGAGGCACAGTGGTCGTGACGACGACCCTGGTCCGGCCGAGGAGCCGGGCGACGTCGACCGGGTCGGAGAGGTCGTCGCGGCCGCCTTCGGGGACGAGCCGGTGACGCCGTACCTCTCCTCGATGACCGGCGCGCTCGTCCACCCGGACCCGTTCTGGGAGCACGACAGCGTGGGCCCCGGGACTGACCGTCGGCCCTCCTGCATCGGCGGGGGCCGCGTCGTGGAATGCTTGCCTCCCGGAGCAAGACGCCCACGAGCACCGAAGGGACCCGATGGGAAACGTCACCCTGCCGACTCCGGTCGCCCTGGCCGGAGGAGCGATCTGCATCCTCGGCGGCTACCTGCTCGGTGTCGTCGCGGGACCGGACACACCGGGCCGCACCACCGCGACCGTCGAGAGCTACGACGAGCGTGACGGTCGTCTCTGCCTCACGGGCTCGCTGAGCCAGCACGAAGGAGTGACCGAGGACGGCCTGCTGTGCGGCACGTGGCGGCGCACCGAGCGCAGCGGACAGCTGCCCGAGAAGGGCGACGAGTTCCGGTTCGTGTCCTTGGTGGTCGACCAGCCGCCGGCGGGTGAGGACCGCGAGGACGGGCCGTTCACGATGATCTACGGCGACGTGGTGCGCTAGGTGCGCCGCACCGACCCCGTGGTCCCGTAGATTTCGCACCGTGCCCGACGAGAACGCCTACGACCGCGCGATGGCGCGGCTGCGACTTCCGCAGATCAGCCGGTCACCGTGGTGGGAGCTCACGAGGCGCATGCTCATGGCGTTCGGCGTGCTCGCCATGACCGTCCTCATCGTCTATCTCGACCGGGAGGGGTACAACGACTCCGCCGACGGCGAGGTCAGCCTCATCGACGCCGTCTACTACACGACCGTCACGCTGAGCACGACCGGGTACGGCGACATCTCGCCCGTCACGGACCAGGCGCGCCTGATCAACGCGCTCGTGATCACGCCGCTCCGGGTGGCGTTCCTGGTGCTGCTGATCGGCACCACGATCGAGGTGCTGGCGAGCCAGGGCCGTGAGATGTTCCGGGAAGCCCGGTGGAGGAAGAAGATGAACAACCACGTGGTCGTGATCGGCTACGGCACCAAGGGACGCTCAGCCGTGGAGACGCTGGTGAACAACGGTGTCGACAAGGAGTCCATCATCATCGTCGACCCGAGCCAGACCGCGCTCGGAGACGCCCACTCCGACGGGATCGCGGTCGTCACCGGCGACGCCACTCGCCGCGAGGTCCTGCGCCGGGCGGGGGTCCAGCGCGCGCGCCAGGTGATCATCACGACCGACCGCGACGACTCGACGGTGCTCTGCGCGCTCAACGTGCGCCAGCTCAACCCCGACACCTACGTCGTCGCTGCGGTCCGGGAGCAGAACAACGTGCCGCTGGTGCGCCAGTCCGGTGCCGACTCGGTGATCACGTCCTCGGACGCCGTGGGCCGGCTGCTCGGTCTGTCCACGCTGAGCCCGAGCCTGGGGTCGGTCATGGAGGACCTGCTCACCTACGGCCAGGGCCTCGAGGTCGCTGAGCGCGACCTGCTCGTGCCGGAGGTCGGCAAGCAGCCCCAGCAGCTGCCGGACCAGGTCATCGCCGTGGTCCGTGACGGCCAGGTGCATCGCTACTTCGACCCGGTCGTGACCCAGCTCGCCCGAGGCGACAAGCTGATCGTGGTCCGCCCGTCCGAGGAGCTGCCGTGGGCGCCGCGGCCGGGCACCCACGACGAGGACTTCACGACCGACGAGGCCTAGGCGGAGGTCATCGTCCCCGGCCTGCGCAGCCAGCGCAGATGCTCGCGGTCCCCTAGCAGCTCGAGCCGGCGCCACAGGGGGCTGTCGGGCACGGCCTGGGTGTGGTGGGCCCGGCTCGCGTTGACCTGGTGCGTGCGGTCCACCTCGATGGAGTAGTCGATGTCCTCGGGGGCGACGCCGCTGAAGGCCTTCACGCCGAGCTCGGAGTTCATCTGCTCGGCCACCGGTGCGGGGAGCGTCCAGGCCAGCACGGGCAGGTCGAGCACGTCTGCGGCGAGCAGGGCAGCCGCGGTGGCGGCGGCATGGTCCGGGTGACCCGTGACCCCGGTGTCGTCGAAGACCAGGATCCCCTCGGCGCGGACCGCTCCGAGCTCGTCGATGACCTCGCCCGCCAGCACGTGCCGGCACACCGTGGACAAGGAGCCGTCGGGATGGTGGTGGAGGACGGCCTGGGCCACCCCGAGCTCGCGGGAGGCCTGCGTGAGCTCGTCGCGCCGCATGCGGCCGAGGTTGATGCCGGCGCCCAGCGTGGAGGACTCGCCCTCGGTCAGGCAGAGCACGTGTACCTGGGACCCACCGGAGGTCAGGACGTCCACGACGGCACCGAGGCCGAACGACTCGTCGTCGGGGTGGGCCACCACGACGAGGACCCTGTTCCAGTCGGGGAGGCGCGGGCTCGGAGTGGTCGTACCTGCGTCGTCCATGGCGCTCCTCGTCGGCCTCGTCGGTCCCAGCGTGGTCGTCGCGGCTGCCGTCCGGGAAGGGTCCTTCGTCCCTGTGCCCGCCGCCGCGCGCCGAGACTATGCTCCCACCATGACCCTCGCCGGACCCGTCGAGACGCCGCTGCTACGCCGCATCCGAGATGCCGTCATCGGCGACGACCAGGTGATGGTCGGCCCGTTCGGCCCGCGTCGGGTGACCTACGCCGACTACACGGCGTCGGGTCGAGCACTCTCGTTCCTCGAGGACTTCATCCGGTGCGAGGTGCTGCCGCGCTACGCGAACACCCACACCGAGTCCAGCGGCACCGGCCTGCAGACGACCCGGCTGCGCGAGGACGCCCGGTCGATCATCCACGAGGCGGTCGGCGGCGACGACGAGACGGTCGTGATCTTCGCCGGCTCGGGCTGCACCGGTGCGATCGACAAGCTGATCGGGGTCCTCGGCATGCGGATCCCGTGCGCCCTCGAGGACGAGTACCACCTCGGCGACGCGATCCCGGCCGAGCGGCGGCCGGTGGTCTTCATCGGCCCGTACGAGCACCACTCCAACGAGCTGCCCTGGCGCGAGTCGATCGCCGACGTCGTACCCATCCCCGCCGACGGCGACGGCCACATCGACCTCGGCCGTCTCGAGGCAGAGCTGGTCCGGTATGCCGGTCGCCCGCTGAAGATCGGCACGTTCTCCGCGGCCAGCAACGTCACCGGGATCCTGAGCGACACGCATGGCATCTCCGCGCTGCTGCACCGCCATGGTGCGCTGTCGTTCTGGGACTTCGCGGCCGCCGCACCCTACGTCGACATCGAGATGCACGGCGGTCCGCAGCGCGATCCGCTGGCGTACAAGGACGCGGTGTTCCTCAGCCCCCACAAGTTCATCGGCGGACCCAGCACGCCCGGAGTGCTCGTCGTACGCCGCCGGCTGCTCACCAACCGGGTGCCCGACGTGCCGGGCGGCGGGACGGTCGCCTACGTCAACGCCGACGACCACCGCTACCTCGACGACCCCGCCCAGCGCGAGGAGGGGGGCACCCCGGCGATCGTCGAGTCGATCCGGGCCGGTCTCGTCTTCCAGCTCAAGGAGGCGGTGGGGATCGAGGTGATCCGCGAGCACGAGGAGCACTACCTGCGGGAGGCGCTGAGCCGGTGGCAGCACGAGCCGGCGCTCGAGGTGCTCGGGAACGTCGACGCCGAGCGGCTCTCGATCGTCTCGTTCGTCCTCCGCTCACCGAGCGGGAAGTACCTCCACCACAACTACGTGGTCGCGCTCCTCAACGACCTGTTCGGGATCCAGTCCAGGGGCGGCTGCTCGTGCGCAGGCCCCTACGGCCACCGGTTGCTGGGCATCGACATCGAGACCTCGCACGAGTTCGAGCGGGAGATCACCCACGGGTGCGAGGGGATCAAGCCCGGCTGGGTGCGGATCAACTTCAACTACTTCATCTCCCGCACCGTCTTCGACTACGTCGTCGAGGCCGTCCGGCTCGTCGCCCGGGAAGGGTGGCGGCTGCTGGGGGACTACCGCTTCGACGTCGCCCGCGGCATCTGGGTGCACCGCAGCGGCCCCGTGGAGCCCCCGCTGAGGCTGCGGCAGATCAGCTACGGGCCGGACGGCGAGATGCGCTACCCGCGCCACGACGACACCGCGCCCGAGTCGGAGCTCAAGCGCTACCTCGACGAGGGCGCGGCGCTGCTCGCGGCCGCGGCACCGCCGGACCTCTCGACGCACCCGGCCGACGTCTCCGAGGACTTCGAGCATCTGCGCTGGTTCGACCTGCCCGCTCTCTGCATGGGCGGATGAGCCGGTGACGGTGCTCGCGCGGCCGTCGAGGGTCTAGCGACCGATCCGCCGAGCGCCGTTGGCCCGGACGTAGTTCCAGTTCTGCATGTACTTCGCGTAGACGCCCCGGTTCACGATCGTGAGGGTGTTCTCGTCGCCGCCGCGCAGGGTGCCCTGGCCCCAGTTCTGGCTTCCGGTGTGGACCCGCCATGCCGAACGGTCGTCGCCGTAACGGCCGTTGATGAGCATGTACTTGTGGTGGACCCGCACGTCGAAGATCCCGTCGCCGTTGCGGTCGTACCGGCTGTCCCACAGCTTGACCTGGCCCTTGCGGGCGGACGTGCGCAGGATGTTGCGCACGATCTTGCTGGGCGCGCCGTAGATCACCGACACGTCGCAGCCGAGGTTGTCGAGGCGCACCAGACGCCTCGCGATCCGCTCGCCGCGGGCGCCGTTCCAGGCGAACATCGATACGTTGATCGCGGTGCGGCCGTTGCGCCCGGCGCCGCCGTCGGCGCCCCGGCAGGACACCTTCGCGAGGTCCTGCATGACCGGGTCCTCCCCCCTGAGCTTCGGGTAGAACCGCGAGATGAACTGGCCGCTGACCAGCTCGCGGAAGCCGTCGCCGTCGGAGGGGGTGTCCTTGGCCATCTCGGCGTGGATGTCGGAGTACTGCTTGACCATCTGCGGCTTGGACTTGGCGACGTACATGTCGTTCCAGCCCTTGACCGCGCCACCCTTGTTGAGGTTCGAGGAGCTGACCATGACCACGTCGGAGGCGGTGCCGGTCCGGGTGAAGACGTAGAACTTCGCGTGGTTGTTCGCCCGTCCGGCGCGGCAGCTGCCCTTGCAGAAGACGGCGAAACTGTTGTCCTTGCCCCACCTCGCCGGCGGCGGGGCCGCGGCGACGTTGTCGCGGTTGAGGACGTTGGCCACCCGGTGGGCCTGGCGCGTGTCGGCGTCGTCCCCGTCGAAGACGACCTGCACCTGCACACCCCGGTTGCGGGCCTTGATGAGCGCGTCCGCCGAGGCCTGGCTGTCGAAGAGGAACGTCGACACCAGCACGCGCGACCCGGGCCGTGCGGTGTTGATCGCCTTGTTGACGTGGTTGACGATCTTCCAGCGGGCGCCGGTAGCGCCCCACGGGTTGTTGAACATGGGTCCCCCGGTGGGCTCCCAGGCGGCGGCGGGAGGAGTGGCGGCCAGCGTCATCGCGAACGTGGCGACGACCGCGGCGAGCGGACGGAACAAGGCGTAACCCCCGAGGTGTGGTGCGACAAACGAGTCACGACCGTACACGGTGACTGCATCGTGCACGACCTGGTGTCCGGACTGTCGTGCTGACCTCCCGTCGGCGGTGGCCCCCGGCGCAGGGGCAGACTCAGCGCCCGATGCGGCGGGCGCCGTACCTTGCGACGTAGTTCCAGTTGTCCATGTACTGGCGGTGGACACCCCGGCTGACGATGTTGAAGGTGTTCTCGTCACCGCCGCGCAGGGTGCCCTGGCCCCAGTTCTGGCTGCCCGTGTGGACTCGCCACGACGATCGGTCGGCGCCGTAGCGGCCGTTGATGAGCAGGTACTTGTGGTGGACTCGGACGTCGAAGATACGGTCGCCGTCCCGGTCGTACCGACTGTCCCACAGCTTCACCCCTCCGCGCCGGGCCGATGCGCGAAGCACGTCGCGGACCTTCGCGCTGGGCGCTCCGTAGATCACGGAGACGTCGCAGCCGTAGCTGTCAAGCTGGACGAGCCGCTTGGCGATGGCCATGCCGCGGTCGTGGTTCCAGGCGAACATCGAGACGTTGATGGCGGTGCGGCCGTTGCGGCCGGCGCCGCCGTCGGTGCCCTTGCAGCGGACCTTGGCGAGGTCGTCGAGCACAGGGTCGGAGCCTGTGGGCTTCGGGTAGAAGCGGGACGTGAAGGGCCCGCTGACCAACTCGCGGTAGCGGTCACCGTCCGCGGGGGAGTCCTGGGCCATCTCGGCGTGGATGCCGGCGTACTGCTGAAGCATCTGAGGCTTGAACTTCGCGATGTAGAGGTCGTTCCAGCCCTTGACCGCGCCACCCTTGTTCAGGTTCGACGAGCTGACCATGACCACGTCGGTGGCACTTCCGGTGTGGGTGAACACGTAGAACTTGGCGTGGTTGTTGTGCATGCCGCCACGACAGCTGCCCTCGCAGAAGACGACGAAGCTGTTGTCCTTGCCCCACTTCAGGGGATTGCCGGCCTCGTCGAGGTACGGCTCCCCGGTGTCGGGGTCGATGTTGTCCTTGTTGAAGCGGTTCGCGAGCCGGCGGGCCTGGTAGGTGTATGCGTCGTCGCCGTCCATCACGATCTGGACCTCGACGCCGCGACCGTGAGCGGCGAGAAGCGCATCCGCCGACGCCTTGCTGTCCATGAGGAAGGTCGAGATCATGACCCGCGACTTGGGGCGGGCCTTCTGCACGGCCATGTCGACCTGCTGCACGATCCGCCACCGCGCGTCGTAGCTGCCGTACGGGTTGTTGAAGTGGGCGCCTCCGGTGGGCTCCCAGGCGGCCGCCGGGGCGGCGAGGCCGACAGTGGCCAGGACGGTGCTCGTGAGCAGTGTCAGGATGCGTCTTCTCATGGTCTTCCCCCGGTGAAAGTGGGGCGAGCGTACCTCGCGGCGTCGGTCGTCGTACGGCTTTCCAACGCTCCGGTTCATCTGGTCCCCGGCTGCGGGTCGCGCGTCCGCGGGCAGGTTACACGTCGAAACGGACTAACGGGGAATTGGTCCAAGCCTGTGACGACTGGGGTCAATGAGGCTAGAGTCAACACGAACACTGCCACAGACGAGGTGGTGGTGGGGCGCGCGACACGCCGGAGTCGCCGACGCGAAGGGCAGAGAAGGACATGAGCTCACGACGACAGTCTCGTATCGCGCAAGGGGTAGGGCTGCTCCTGGTCGGCAGTGGCCTCGCCGCCGCACCCGCGATGTCCATGAGCGCAGCCGCGGCCGACGAGCCGGTGGACCTGAAGATCGCCACCTACAACGTCCACAGCGAGCTGAGCGTGTCCCGGGCAGTCGCCGACGTCGCCGCGCTCGCTGCCACCGGCGCGGACGTCGTCAGCCTCCAGGAGATGGGATCGCGCACGCGCCGCGACACCCTGCGCGCCCAGCTCGTGGACTGCGAGACCTGTGAGCTCGACGCCTACATGCCCCTTGTCGGCCCGGAGGCGTCCACCCCGATCCTCTACCGTTCCGACCGTTTCGAGCTGCAGGAGAGCGGCAGCCTCAAGGTGTCGGAGGCGACGTACGTCGGCCCGGAGGGAGCGGGACCGTCGACGTTGAAGGCGAAGTTCGTCAACTGGGTCAAGCTTCTCGACCTGCAGTCCGGTCGGACGGTCTTCGTCCTCAACAACCACGCGGTGCCGAGCGTCCAGACATCGGACGGCGGCCCGAACTTCAAGCTCCCCGAGCGTCTGGCCCTGTACCGCCAGCACATGACGGGGCTGCAGACGCTGGTCCGTGACTTCAGCAGCACCGGCGCGTCGGTCTTCGTCACCGGGGACTTCAACGTCAACTACCGCACGGACCGCGTCGTCCGAGCCGCGATGTTCCCCTACGCCCGGTTGGGCAGTCTCGCGACGCGGCCGACCTGGTTCACGCTCGGTGAGCCGGCGACCGGCACCCACGTGCTCACGAACGGTTTCGACAAGCGAGTGATCGACTACGTCTTCAACACCGCCAACGACGCCGTCACCGTCAAGAGCCAGGCGATCCTGCGTGGGTATGCCTCCGACCACCGACCTGTGCTCGCCGGCTACGGGCTGGCACCGTTGCAGGAGGAGACCGTGCCGACGGAGGTTCCGACCGCTCCGGTCGAGCTTGCTGTCGAGCGTGGCGACAAGCAGGTGGCGGTCTCGTGGACCCCGACCGCCGACGAGTCGGCCGCCGTCAGCAGCCAGACCGTGACTGCCATGCCCGACGGGGTGAGCGTCACCGTTGACGGCGCGGCGACCACCGCGCTGGTCGGCGGGCTGGTCAACGGTCGCAGGTACACCTTCACAGTGGTCGCCTCCAACGTGGTCGGTGCCAGCCCGGCGAGCCTCGAGAGCCCGGCGATCGCTCCCGCGACCACGCCGCGGACAATGACGCGTCCAGGCGTGAGGGTCAAGGGCAAGCGGGCCATCCTCACCTGGAGCCGCCCGCCACGCACCGGTGGCAGTCCCATCCTCGGCTACCGCGTGGTGGTCGACGGGAGGGTGCGGACCACCGCGCCCGACACCCGCCGTCTCGTCGTGCGTCTCGCGCGCGGTCGGCACAACGCCCGCGTCGGCTCGTTCAACGCTGTCGGCAGCTCCAGCCTCAGTGCGGTAACGCGCTTCCGCGTGCGTCCCTGACAGCGGTCACGGGCAGCCTGCGGTCCCGGCGAGCGACCCGGTGGGCCTGGGAGGGATCGGGCGGCCTGCTTTCTCCGGACAACACCAGCCACAGATGCCTACTCTCGTCACGGCCTGCCGCCGGGACCCGGGGCAGGTCTCGGGTTGCAACGGGGAGGGTCGTCATGACCGACGGAGTCACCAGCAGGTCCAGGACGAGGGGAGAGGCCGGCTCGTCGCGGTGCTGACAGCCGTCGCCATGGGTGCCGGATGCCTGTCAGCGGTCGGCGCGTCACCGGCGAGCTCGATGGTGCGACCGAGTACCGCTGCGTCGACGGGTGGCGTCGCGGACGCACTGGCCTCCGCGGCCGTCGGCGGTCGGCGGTCGGCGGTCGGCGACCCAACATAGTGCTGGTCACCACCGACGACCAGCGCCTCGACGAGATGGCCTGGATGCCGCGGACCCGCAGCCTGTTCGGCCGGCAGGACGTAACGTTCGGCAACGCGATCTCGCCGCACCCACTGTGCTGCCCGGCGCGGGCCGAGATCCTCACCGGTCAGCTCGCCCACAACAACGGCGTGCGGCACAACACGGGCCGCTGGGGCGGGTACGCCGCGTTCAGCAGGAAGAACCGGCGGGAGCACATCGGGACCTGGTTGACCCGCGCGGGCTACAACAGCGGCTTCGTCGGGAAGTTCCTCAACGGCTACACCGGCCGGCACGGGGACCAGCCCGGCTGGCGTGCGTGGAGCGCCACGCTCTCTGGCACCTACCGGTACACCCGATTCTCCATGCGCGTCGACGGTCGGACGAAGAGCTACGACGTGGTGCGTAACCGGCGCCCTTGTGGTGCCGGACCTGCCGCGGACGGGCCGGCGCCGAGACAGGGTCGAAAATGACGTGTCAGGCTGGCGCGTATGAACGCAGAGCAGCAGGTGATTGCGGCTGCCGAGGATCGGGCTTCGGCCCTCGCGGCGGGCGATGCCGAGCGACTCGCGGGGCTCCTGCATGAGGGCTTCAGGTGGACGTCACATACGGGGGAGTCCTACAGCCGGTCCGAGTACGTCCGTCGGAACACCAAGGGGCACAAGGTCTGGCGTTCGCAGCGGCTGAGTGGCGTCGAAGTCGTCGTTGTCAACGACACCGCCGTCCTCCACGCCGAGGTGACCGATGAGGTGGTGGGAGAGGGCGATGAACTCGAGACCTTCCGGATGCCGATGACGCAGGTCTGGGTCCGCCAGGTCGACGTCTGGATGTGCCTTGCGGGCCACGCGGGACCACGCCGTTCCTGACTTGCAACCCTGCTGCTGCGCGGGCGTTCAGGCGCAGGTAGTCAAGCCGTCCTCCGATCTGGAGCAACCGAGCGACCTCAGGACCGCAACGGCGCCACCGATCAGCGCTCATCGGGCTCACACCGCCGACGGTGCACTCACATCCCGATGCTGGGCGCCTGCTGTGAAGGCGTCTGCCGGTGGTGCTCGACACCGAGTGCCTCGTAGTAGTCGGCGAACGGGATGCCGCCCTATCAATCGCATGGGCCGTGCGTCCTGACGGAGCTTTCGGCAGTTCCGGGCGGTCCACAAGCCGCCTGCTCCCGGATCCTTGGCGGAGGGTCTAGGGCTCCGGTGGCACGGCGGCAGAGGTCAGTCTGTGGGCTTTAGGTCGACCCCTGCCTGTGTACCCGGGCGGACAAGACCTACTTCGTAGGCGAGCACCACGGCCTGGGTGCGATTCTTGAGCCCGAGTTTGTTCAGCAGCCGGTTGAGTGGGTCTTCACCGTGGCCTCGCCGAGGAACAGCTCGGCCGCGATGTCGGCGTTCGACCGGCCGGTGGCCACCAGACGCAGCACGCCGACCTCGCGTTCGGTCAGCTCGGCCAACGCCGAAGGCAACCCCGTGCCGGGACGCGGCTGCTGAACGAAGTGCTCCAACAACCTCCGGGTCGTGCTGGGTGCCAGCAGCGCATCCCCCCTGGCGGCAGCGCGCACACCGCGGCGACCAGGTCGGCCCGGGCGACGCTCTTGGTCAAGAAGCCGGTGGCGCCGGCCCTGATCGCGTCGTAGACGTGCTGGTGGAAAGTCGAAGGTCGTGAGCACGACCACCATCGGCGGATCAGCCATCGAGGTCAGCCGGCGGGTCGCCTCGATGCCGTCCATGCCGTCCATGCCGGGCATGCGCAGGTCCATCAGCACCACATCGGGTCGCATCTCGGCGGCCGCAACAAGGCCTGACGAACCGTCGGCCGCCTCAACCACCTCGATGTCGGGCTGCGACTCGAGGATCATCCGCAGGCCGCTGCGAACCAGGTCCTGGTCGTCGACCAGGAGGAGTCGCAGCCGCTCTCGGTCACCCACCGGCCGGTCCTGAGATCGGCAGCCACGCCTGCACGACGAACCCTCCACCCGGCCACGGCCCCGCCTGGAGGCGCCCGCCGAAGGCGGCGGCCCGCTCCCGCATGCCCACCAAACCGTGGCCCGGGACGCCCACGGCGACCCTGCCGCCCTGGAGTCCCGCGTCCGCCGTCCTGCCGTCGTCGGCGACCCGGAGCATCACGATGACGGCACCACGACGTACGACGACCCCGACGCCATCTCTCGCTCGCTCCAGCGACTGACGCCGAAACAACGGGCCGCGGTCGTGCTGCGGTACTACGCCCACCTGAGTGAACAGCAGATGGCGACCGTGCTCGGAGTCGCGCCCGGCACGGTGAAGTCCCGACTGTCCCGGGCGCTGAAGATCCTCGCCGACGACCCAATCTCTCCGACCTTCGAGGCGCACTATGACGGACCACGACCTTGCCAGCCTGCTGGAGCGTTCCGCAGAGCGCATCCCGATCGCAACTCCGCCCGTGTCGGAGATGTTGGTCGGAGCGGACCGTCTCCGCCGACGACGGAGCACGACGCGCGCAGCGGTGGCCGCCGCCGCCGTTGTCGCGGTCATCGGCGGCACCGCTCTCGTGGCTGCAGAGGACACGAACCCATCGCTCGGCAGCATCGACGGGCCCGCCGACACGCAGCGAGCCGAGCCGATCCCAGCCGGGACAAGGCGGGTCGGGATCGGCCACTCGGCCATCGCGGTACCGGAGGATTGGGCGACCAACGCGCTGCGCTGCGGTACGGCGACTGAACCGACGGTGGTCGTCGATGTCACGGTCATCGAGACCTGTCTATGGCTCAGCCCAGAGGTATTCGACAACGTCTGGGTCGAGCAGGGCGTGAACCGGAACATGTTCAGCCCGGCAGAGGACTTCGAGATCGGCGGCGTCGCTGCACAGCGTGACGAAACATCCTGTACTGCATACGGCCATCGAGTCAGGCAGTGTAGCGGAACCGTCTTCGTGCCCTCAGCGAACGCCTCCTACCGGGCCCAAGCGGCGACGAAGCAACGCGTCGAGGAGATCCTCTCGTGGATCCGAATCGTTCCCGACCTGGTGGCGGTGCCCGGCTTCGGGCCCGCCAACGTGGACCACCAAGACGACGACGCAGGTCAGCACTACCGCGCTGAGCTCGAGGCCGCCGGACTCCAGGCGGAGGTCATCACAGAGCCTCGCCCAGGCTTCAAGCCCGGATACGTACTCGGAGTCAGCCCCGAGCCAGGCACCATGGTCGACCCGGGCGACGTCGTCAGGATGACCGAGATCGCGGAGCCTCGGGGTCCGGCCGACGAAGTACACGTGGAGGTCAACTCGGTCGGTCCGGGCGACAGCATGGACTATCGGGGCTTGAGTGACGAGCAGATCCGTGCCGGAGCAAAGATCCGCATCGACCTCGGGGCGACGATCTGGATATATGGCCAGGGCAAGCGGATCGGCACACTCGCAGGCGAGGTCACCGGGTCCGCGCTGACCCTCGACGACTGGGAGGAAGGGCCGAACTACGGTCGGTCCTGGAAGGCAGTCGAGCGAGGCACGAGCACCCTGGCGATCAGCATCACCGTCAACGGCAAGCCGATCACATTGGGCACCGTCACCGTGATGGTCAGCTAATCGTGCAGGAACGGCTGGTCCTGCGTCCGCCACGTCAGCTCGGGGCCTCGGGCGCCTTCGTTCCAGTACTCCAACAAGGCGTACTGAACCTTCCCCTCCTCCAGCACGAGCTTGTCCTGGTACTCAGCGCCGTCGGCTGACTCGACCCGGACCAGGTGGTAGCCGGGCGAGAGCAGCATCGGGTAGCTGACCCAGGTGTGCTGGCCCTCGACGTGGAAGGCGTTGTCGACGAGCAGCTCGTCGTCGACGTACACCTTGATCGGCATCACCGGCTCGTCGAAGGACTGGTTGGAAACCTCGACCACGAAGCTCGCGTCCTTCGCGTCGTCCACCACCCGCGGCTCGACGAGGTCCGGCTCGAGGTCGATAGTGACCGGCACCGGCCCGGACAGTGTCCAGCTGTACGTCGGCCGCACCTCGCCCCACTGGGGGACCGCGACCTCGAACCGGAGCGCCGTGCCGGCCGGGATGTACGGCGTGCCGTCGGCGAGGCGGGACGGTACCGCAGCGCAGTTGAGCGCGTAGGGGATCTGGGTGACGTCGTCGAAGGAGTGGCGCATCGACAACTGCGCGTCTGGGCAGGGCGTCAGCGGGGTGTCGACCTTCGCCGTGAGCGCGACGATCGCCGTCCCGGGGCCGTACTCCGACTCCTGGGAGAAGGAGACCTGCCGGACGCTGAGGTCGGCTACCGGATGGCGTTCCTCGCGGACCTCGAAGTCCGTGGGTGCCAGGCGGTAGACCCGGACCGGCTCGCCCGGCAGCTCGTCCCCCTGCCCCTGGCACGAGGGCCGTTTCCCGAACCCGGGCACGGTGATGCCTCCGGCGAGGCTGTCCCGGGTCCCCCACGTCACACGGAAGTGGGCGTCGGGCGTGGCCACGTCGCACGCCATGGACGGCAGCGAGAAGACAAGCGAAGCGGTGTGGGTGGCGTCGACGAGCACGTCGAACGGCCAGGTCCTGCCGTCGGGACCCGAGACGTCCAGCCGCTCCACCTCGACAGGCACAGGCAGCGCCTGGCCGTCGGGGCCGGTCACCTCGACCGAAGGCTGGGCCGGGAGTCGGCAGGAGATCGTGCCGGCCGGCTGGATCGTCACGAACTCGTACATCGTTCCGCCGGCGCCCTCGAGGGACCGCTCGAAGGTGAGGTCCTCGGTGGTGCACCAGGGCTTCCCCTCGGCCAGCGCGGGGTCGGGCGTGTACCGGGCCGCGGGCGCAGGCCATTTGGGGTGGGTGGGGTCGAGCTGCTTCCACGGCACCACGTAGTCGTCGGGCACCGGCGAGTCGGCCGGTGCTGGATCGGTGTTCCGATCTCCTCCGCCCAGGGCCAGCAGCGCTCCTCCGCTCACCACCGTCGCCACTGCAGCCGCCGCCGCGACGGGCGCCACCCAGCGGGGCCGCTTGGGCCCCATCAGGGAAGTCGCGTCGACGCCGGGTGCCGGCGGCTGGGCGTCCCGCCACCGCGCTCCGGTCTTGTGGAGCAGCCTGTCGAGCTGGTCGTCGTTCATGACGCACCTCCGAAGTCGTCACCCAGCAGCGCGCGCAGGCGGCCGCGGGCCTGGTGGAGCGTGGCCTTGACGGTGCCCTCCGCGCAGCCCATTACCTGGGCGCAGGTGGCGACGTCGAGGCCGACGAAGTAGTGGAGGTCGACCGCCTGGCGCTGCCGACCCGACAGCTGCAGCACGGCGCGCTCGAGGTCGACGTCGGTCTCGACGGTCTCGACCGAGGCGTCCGCGAGCTCGACAGTCGGGCGGGTGCGGGTGCGGTGCCGTCGGGCGCGGTCGGCGACGATCGCGAGCAGCCACGGCAACGGGGCGCCGACCCGAGCGTCGTACGTCGAGTGCCGGCGCCAGGCGCGGACCAGCGCCTCCTGCAACACGTCGTCCCGGTCGGCTGCGGGCACCAGGCGCGCGGCGTACCGGCTCATCGCGGGCAGGTGTGGCTCGACCCAGGCGGTGAACTCCGAGGGCTGCACGCGGCTCACCCTGCCACGCTCGACGACGGTCGGCTCCATGTTCTAGATACGCCTGGCAGGAGCGATCCGGTTTAGTCGGGTGCACGGGATCATCCGCAATTGGCGCACCGGTTGACCGCAACCGGATCCCCAACGGTGACGGACGCGGCCCAGGCGGTTGGGCCTTTGGACGTGGCTCTGGACGGGGCCAAGGAGCGGTCGGAACATCGCGCCAGCCGTGGCCACTCGCGGCCCCTCGGCGGCCTTGGGGATGAGGGCGGCCAGACGGGCCGCCACCGACCCAGGAGAAGACCATGGCTGCCACCATCACCCGCAAGCTCGTGTCTCTGACCGACGCGGCCGACATCCTCGCGGTCTCGACGAAGACCGTGCGCCGCTACATCGCCGACGGGCACCTCGAGGCCGTACGGCTCGGGCGCAAGACGTTGCGGATCAAGCTGGACTCGATCGAGAGGTTCATCGACGCCCGACCGGTCGGCGGGTGGCGCCGGGCTGGGTGAGTGTCCAAACGTGCCCAGAAGGGCCCGCTGGCTGTTCCTCGTATGTTCCTCGAAAACAAGTCGAGGCCCTCGAAAGGGCCTCTGAGAGGCTGTCGCACGAATCGACGCATTGAGCGCGTTTCGTACGGCAGCCTTCGGCGTCCGGGCACGAGAATTGGGCCATGGGCTACAACTTCGTGGCGGTCGAGCGTGATCAGTTGATGCTGATGCCGCCCTCGGTGGCGGAATGGCTTCCTGAGGATCATCTGGCGTGGTTCGTGCTGGACGTCGTCGCCGAGCTCGACCTCACGGACTTCGTGTCCGGGTATCGCGCCGACGGTCGTGGTGGTTCGGCCTACGACCCGGCGATGATGCTGGCACTGCTGATCTACGCCTACTGCACCGGTGAGCGGTCCAGCCGTCGGATCGAACGGCGACTGGTCGAGGATGTCGCGTTCCGGGTGATCGCGGCCAACCAGCAGCCCGACCACGCCACCATCGCCCGGTTCCGCGCGACCCACGAGGCCGCGATTGCAGCGCTGTTCGGCCAGGTCCTCGCGCTTTGCTCACGGCAAGGGCTGCTGCGGCCGGGGTTGGTCGCCATCGACGGCACCCGGATGGTCGCCAACGCCTCCCGGGAAGCGAACCGGACCGCGGAGCAGGTCGCTGAGCAGATCCTCGCCGAAGCCGCGGCAACTGATGCCAGCGAAGACGCCCAAGACGATGAGTCGGGGCCGGCAGGCAGCGGTTCCGATGATGGTCTCGGGCCCCGGTCGGGGCGCCGGGAGCGGCTGCGCCGTGTCCTGGACGAGCTCAAGGCTGAGGCCGACGAGCACTCCTACGAGGCTGTCATGGCGCGGCGGGTGGCCCAGGAAGCCGAGACCGGCAAGAAGCTTCGCGGGAAGAAGCCGTCGCCGGACCGGCAGAAGAATCGCGGCCGCCAGCACGGCAACATCACCGACCCCGAATCGCGGCTGATGAACACCAAGGACGGGTTCGTGCAGGGCTTCAACGCCCAGGCAGTGGCCACCGTGGACCAGCTCGTCATCGCCGCAGAGGTCTCCAACCAAGCCTTCGACGCCCCGCTCTACGAGAGCGTGATCGGCGCCGCGAAGACCAACCTCAAACAGGCCGGCGAACGGCGCCGGATCCGACGCGTCCTCGCCGACGCGGGTTACTGGAGCGAGCACAACCTCAACCTCGCCGGCGTGGAGTCGTTCATCGCTCCCGGCCGGGCCCGCAAGCTGCGCCAGATCGCGGAGTCAGAGCAGACACGCACCAAGGTCATCGACCAGGTCCAGGCCGGTGAGCTCAGCAAACCCGAAGCCGCCGAGAAACTCGGCGTCTCGGTAGCACGGGTGAACCAGATCCTGCGGCGACGACAAGCCGGCGACCCCGACAGCCTCACCCAAGCAGCCATCGAGAAGATCGACAGCCCAAGGGGACGAAGGACCTACGCCCGAAGAGCCGGCACCATCGAACCCGTCTTCGCCCAGATCAAACACAACCGCAAGATCCGCACCATCTCCCGCCGAGGCCTCACCGCAGCAGACAGCGAGTGGAAGCTCATCTGCTCCACCCACAACCTGCTCAAGCTCTACCGGATGGCGTGAGCCGGGGCCCGGCTCTCGGACACGGCCCCAGCGGGCCGAGCCCGCAAACGCCGAGAGGCTGCCACACATTCGTGCGACAGCCTCCTGACCTGCGGTTATTCGGTGGGCGATACTGGGTTTGAACCAGTGACCTCTTCCGTGTCAAGGAAGCGCGCTACCACTGCGCCAATCGCCCGTGATGTCCCAAAGTCCCACAGCGTGGAGCTTCGAGCAATCGAGGTGGAGACGGGATTTGAACCCGTGTAGACGGATTTGCAGTCCGTTGCCTCGCCTCTCGGCCACTCCACCAAGGAGGGGACCTGCGACCCTTCTCCGAGCGGACGACGAGGCTCGAACTCGCGACCTCAACCTTGGCAAGGTTGCGCTCTACCAACTGAGCTACGTCCGCTTGCAGCGTTCCGGCCCGGGTGTTTTTCGGCCCGTGCCGTCGTGCGAGAAGAACTGTATATGACCTGGGGCCAATGACAAATTCGGGGGGCGGGTGGCGTGTCAGCACCTTTCTCGGACCTAGGCTTCGGCCATGCGCGCGTGGGTGAACGGCCAGCTGCTCGACGATCCGACCGGCCCGGCGGTGGCGGTCACCGATCACGGTTTCACCGTAGGTGACGGGGTGTTCGAGGCGGTGAAGGTGGTCGACGGCGAGCCGTTCGCGCTCACGCGACACCTGCGCCGGCTGGAGCGCTCGGCGCACGGCCTGGGCCTGCCGGAGCTGGACCTCGAGGAGGTGCGGCGCGGTGTGGTCGCGGTCCTGACGGGGCAGGAGCTCGCTTTGGGCAGGATCCGGATCACCTACACCGGAGGACCGGCCCCCCTCGGGTCGGGCCGTGGCAGCGAGCCCGCGACGCTGGTCGTCGTGGCCGACACGATGCGGCCGTGGGCGGGACCCACCGAGGTGGTCACCGTGCCGTGGCCCCGCAACGAGAAGGGCGCGCTGGCCGGGCTGAAGACGACGTCGTACGCCGAGAATGTCATCGCCCTCGCGCGCGCCGCCGAGCGGGGAGCCACCGAGGCGATCTTCGGGAACACGGCCGGAAACCTCTGCGAGGGCACCGGGTCGAACGTGTTCTACGTCGTCGACGGGGAGCTGCGGACCCCGACCCTCGGGTCGGGATGCCTGGCGGGGATCAGCCGCGAGCTGGTGCTCGAGTGGTACGGCGCCCGCGAGATCGACGAGCCGGTCGACGTGCTCGAGCGGGCCGAGGAGCTCTTCCTGGTGTCGACCACCAGGGACGTGCAGCCGGTGCGCCGCTGCGACGGGCGCGAGCTCGAGGCGCCGGGGGCCGTGACGAGCGAGGTCGCGGCGGTCTGGGCCGAGCGCGAGCGGGAGCACAGCGACCCCTGAACGGCACAGGCTCGGGACATGGTCGAGGCCGGTGCGTTGTCACGCACCGGCCTCGTGTGTCCCAAGGGCCCGGGCGAAGGGCCGGGTGGCCGGTCCCCCACGAACCGGCCGACGATCAGGCGGCGTCGAGGATGGCTGTGATCGTGGCGTCGAGGTCGAGGTGCTCGGACTCGCTGCCGGGCGCGACGGCGCGGTTCATCCGCTGCACGAACGCCGCGAGGTCGCCGGTCCTGGCCTGGACGAGAGCCTCACCGTCGGGCGAGGACAGCTCGATGATCACCACGGCGCGCCCCTCCGCGTCGAGGCAGGGCCACACGTGCACGTCACCGTCCCCGGACGGCTCGTGAAGCCCGGCGGCGAGGAGCTCACGGCCGAACGTCCACCGGACGTGGCTGCGGCCGGTGATGAAGACCGTGGTCACCGCGTAGGGGTCGTGCGGGTCGTACTGCAGCTCTGCGTCGATAGGGGTGGCAGTGCCCGTCGCGTCGATCAGCTCCAGCGTGAGCGGCTGCGACACGGCAAGCGGTGCCGTGTTCATCGAGTGGTCCATGTGAACGCCTTCCTCCCAGATGGTTCGCCCTTGAGACGTCAACAGGCTCTCCTCGTGACGCCAAACCAACCCTGTTCTGCCAAACTTTTTCCCGTCGCGCCACAGGGGCTCGGGCATGTGTCCGGTTTTGACCCGGAAAGTGGGTCGAGAAGTTGCTTGAATCACACGGCTAGGCTCAGTCCACTGGTCCATAGGCCACCCGTGCCGCCACCCCTCGAGCCCTGAAGGTGCCGTGAACCCGATGCCGACGGAAGAGCGCCCCCCCGACGTGCGCGGCCGTCGCGAGCCGGAGAAGGCGGAGCATCCCGCGGACCCGGGTGACCACCGGGCCGGCCGGTCCCACGACCATTGGTGGAGCCGTGTGCACAACCGGCTCCACGCGAACCCGGCGCTGTCGCTGACCACGAAGCTCGCCATCACCACCGTCGGGTCGCTGGTGGTCGTGGCGGGCCTGGTGATGATGGTGACCCCGGGCCCGGGCATCGTCGGCATCATCGTGGGTCTGGCGATCCTGTCGACGGAGTACGAGTGGGCAGACCGGTGGCTGGTGCAGGCGCGGCGGAAGGCGCACGAGGCGCGACTCCGGGCCCAGGCGATGGACCCGCGCGAGCGCCGTCGTCGGCTGCTGCTCACGGGCCTGGTCTTCCTGGCCCTGACGGGTGCGATCCTGGGGTACGTCCTGGTCTACGACTGGCCGAGGTTCGCCGTCTACGGCTGGAACTGGGTCCAGGGACTCGCAGGCTGGGTGCCCGACCTACCCGGGATGTGAACTCGCCGTCCCCATGCGTTAGTCTTTTCGGCGCACCGCAAGGGCGATTGGCGCAGTGGTAGCGCGCTTCGTTCACACCGAAGAGGTCACTGGTTCGAACCCAGTATCGCCC
>DGBP01000044.1 GCA_002384855.1 Nocardioidaceae bacterium UBA4001
TCTACGGCCCGGACGAGACCGGGAGGGTGACCTACCAGAGCGGTCAGCTGCCCCCGGTCGTGCTCGCCTTCACCTCCGGGGCCGACGACCCGATCCGGTAGTACTGCATCATGTCCTTCTCCTCGTGCTCGAGGATGTGGCAGTGCCAGACGTAGTCGTTCTCGCCCTCGTCGTAGTCAGGGACGTAGACCGCCCTGGCGGCGATGGGGGTGGAGACCGCCTCGTCCCCGAAGGGAACCAGGATCCTGGTGACCATGCCCGGGGGCGCGACCACCGTGTCCTTCCAGCCCAGCTCGTTCGCCGGCGGAGGCTGCGCCGGGCCCAGGAAGTACGGCGTCACGCCCGGTGCCGGGTAGGCCCCCGTCCCGACCTCGTGCTCCATGAGCATCCCGTCGCCGTCCTCGTCGTAGCCGGAGGCGGCGAGGTAGGCGACGGTGTCGACCGGTCGCCGGTCGAGCACCTGGAACTGCACGAGGTGCAGGTGGATGGGGTGTGCATCGACCGTGGTGTTCACGAACTCCCACACCTCGAGGGTGTTCATTGCGACCGGCTCGGCGATGTCCCGGTAGTCGGTGTCGTGGAACATGCGGTTGTTCAGCAGTGCCATGACCGGTCCGCCCGGTCCCATGATCTCCACCAGGCTGTGGGTGCGCGTCCGGACCGCGTCGCCCTCGTTCAGCCGGACGACCGGGGTCACCGGCCGCAGGTCCATCCCTGCGACGGGGGCCGGCGGCACCCATCCCGGGTCCCCGGTCACGCGGAACTGCATCACCTGCGGGAGCGGCGCCCCGCCCTGGTGCAGGTTCCTGGGCCCGTCGGGGAACGGCGTCGGTGCGTTGTTGCCCATCTCCACGAGCTCGCCGGTGCTCAGTCCCCCGAAGTCCACGAGGAGGTCTGCCCGCTCGCCGGGCCCGAGTACCAGCTGCGTGAGAGGCACGGGAGTGTTCAGCAGTCCGCCGTCGCTGCCGATCTGGAAGAAGGACAGCGCGGCGCCGGTGGACTTGACCTTCAGCCCCATCCGGTAGAACCGCGCCTGTGATCCGTTGTAGGCCCGGAACCGGTAGACGCCCTTGTCCACGGACAGGTAGGGGAAGGCGATGCCGTTGACGATCGGGACGTCCCCGAAGAACTCAGGGATCCACGTACCTCCGTCGTACACCTGCTGGCCGTCGGCCGCGAGGAACTTGTCCTGGATGATCAGCGGCACCTCGTACTTCCCGGTCGGCAGCGGGCTGCTCGGGAGGCCGGTGTCGATCCCGGTCTCCGCCTTGTCCCGGATCAGGTAGCCACCGGCGAGACCGGCATACACGTTGACCCTGGTGATGCCCAGCGCGTGGTCGTGGTACCAGAGCCCGGCCGCGTCCTGGGTGTTGTTGAAGAGGTACGTGTGGTCGTCGACAAAGAAGTCCTCGGGACCGCCGTCGTGCGCGGGGCGGGTGTTGCCGCCGTGCAGATGCGTGGCCGTCCGCGGACGGTCGTTGTCGGCAGCCACGGCGCCGTGGATGCTCGTGTCGACGGGGAGCGGGTGGTCGATGATCGAGTTCACCATCTTCACGGTGAGCGGCTGGTCGGTCGTGGCGACGATCGTGGGGCCGAGGTAGCCGGCCGCGTTCAGGGTGCCGGGGAAGGCGATGTCGCCCGACACGCACTGGTAGGCCAGCGTCGCCGACTCCGCGAGCCCGCTGTGGAACCTGTGGGTGGTGTTCACCATCGAGATCTCGATGGTGTTGTCGATCCCGCCCGTGACGACGGGTGGGATCGCGACCGGGTCGACCCACTTCTTGAGCCGGAACGGAGGAGCAGCAGCCGCTGCGATGGGTCGAGCGCCCACGAGCAGCGCGGCGCCGGTCGCTGCGGACGCCTGGAGTATCTGCCGTCGAGTGAGAGTCATGGCTTCCCCCTGAGGTGGAGTGGTGGTTGAAGAACTGGTTTCCCCCAACCTGCGCCGTCCAGGACCGGAGCGCCTAGAGCACTTCTGGCCCGACCTCGAGGGGCCAGAAGGTCCACGTCCGTGGCGATCCGGACTAGGGAACGTCTGGCCCGAGGTCCCGATCGGCACATCCGAGGACACATCGGAGCAGCGACCGCGCTGCACTTCCGCTCAGCGAGGCAACCGGAGGGGGCGCCGACCTCCACGACGAGAGCGGGAGGGGCTGAAACCCCTCCCGCTCCTGCCCGCACGTGGGCCAGTGGTCAGATCTCCGCGTGGTGGAGTACGCCTGCGTGGTCCATGAGCTCGACGGCGAACAACACCAGGATCGACCCTTCATTCGGGTCGCCCTCCACGATTCGCCGGTCGGTGCGGAACCTTCAGGGACGTTCGGCCCTCACCGGGGCCCACCTCGGGAGCACGACGAGCAGCAGGGCTGCGGCCAGGGCAAGCACGGCGGCGACGGCCGGCTGGGTCGGGAGCAGGGCGAGCAGGACTGCCGCTGCGACGAGTCGGGGTTCGGGCCTCATGGGGGACACCTTCTTTCGTTCCCACCACCGTGGTCCTCCCCGCCACGGAGCACCAGGGACCTACGACGTGCACGAACCGCCGGCCGACCCGAAGCGGTCACGAAGCACCAAGCGTCGGATCACCCTCACCGTGGGCCCTTCCGGCCCAAACCACTCCGCGGCCGCGGGTCGTCGCCCCGGCCACGGAGCCCCCCGCAACGCGCCTTTCCAAAGCATGAATTTCCGACCGATCTGCGCCGGAAACGCCCCCTACACAGGCGATACCGCAAACGGATGATCATTGCCTCGGGCGGTACACATCGGGAGACAGCGACTCCAGGATGACCTGTGGGGGTCAGGTTTCACTCGCTACGCCGACGTCCCCCGCGGAGGTCGGCATCGTCCGGGGGGATGATCGCTTTGTCGTTGGACGCAGCGTCGCTGCTCGCAGGAGGTGACTTCGTCGGGCCGTCGCGTCACCCGGTCCCGCAGCAGCGTCGGGGAGGGTCGCCCGAGCGGAGGATCGAGGCTGTGCGCGGTCTCCGGCGGATCCGGAAGCCGGCCTGGGCCAGCCTCGTCGAGGCGTCCCTCGTCGGCCTGGTGGGCCTGGCCACGGCCGCCTCGATCGTCGGGCTGACACCTTTCATGCTCGGCTGCTTCGGCCTGTGGTTCCTCCTCGTCCACGGCTCGGAGTCCGGCGTGCCGGGTGCGACCCGTCTTCCGGTCCGGCACCTCGCGCGCCACGGCGCGACCGTGCTGGCCCTCACCTCCTTCGCCGTCGCCGTGGACCGGGTCCCCGAAGCAACACTCTGGGCCACGGCGGCGGCGATCTCGGGCGGGGCACTCACTGCGCTGGCCGTCGGAGCGGTGCGGCTCTCCCGACGGGGTGCGGTGAAGGTGATCGCGGTCGGGGACGCCTCCTCCGTCGCCGAGCTGCAGGCGATGTGGGGACCCTCGCAACGGGTGGACGTGGTGGCGACCTGCCTGCCGACCGGCGTACCCGACCGCCCACGGATGCAGGGCCTCTCCGGGGTACCGGTGATCCACTCGATCGACGCCGTGCCCGACCTGGCGCGCCGCCTGGGTGCCGAGATCGTCGCGGTGGCCCCTGGCCGGTCCGTCACGACCCGGCAGCTGCGCCGGCTCGGGTGGATGCTGGACGACCTCCCGACCCGCCTGTGCGTCATGGGACTCCCCGAGACCTGGGCGCCGCACCGGCTGCGGCCCGCCAGGCTGGGCAGCCACCCGCTCGTCGAGGTGCGCCCGTCCCGCCGCAACCGCGTGCTGCACGTCGTGAAGGAGGCCCTCGACCGACTGGGGGCAGCGATGCTCCTGATCCTCGCGGCCCCGATCCTGACCGTGGCCACCATCGCCATCCGCCTGGACAGCGCCGGACCCGCCTTCTTCAAGCAGGCCCGGGTGGGGATCCACGGCCGAGAGTTCACGATGTTCAAGCTGAGGACGATGTGCTCCGACGCCGAGCGTCTGCGCAGCACGCTCACGCACGAGTGTGCGGAGAAGATGCTGTTCAAGCTGGAGCGTGACCCCCGGATCACCCGGGTGGGAGGGTTGCTCCGGAGGCTGTCGATCGACGAGCTGCCTCAGCTGCTGAACATCGTGCGCGGCGACATGTCCCTGATCGGGCCGCGACCTGCTCTTCCCGAGGAGGTCGCGAGGTACGACCAGGACGCCCGACGGCGCCTCGTCGTGAAGCCCGGACTCACGGGACTGTGGCAGGTCAGCGGCCGCTCGGACCTGTCGTGGGAGGAGTCCCTCGCGTTGGACCTGCGCTACGTCGACAACTGGCGGCTCAGTGACGACGTCGTGATCGCCGGCCGGACGTTCCGTGCGGTGATCAGCTCCCGGGGCGCCTACTGACCCACGGGACCGACCGAGAGAAGGGGGTGGGCGTGGTGCGACGTCGAGTGCCGGCGGAGGCATTCGGGCCGACGCGACGGTGGGCGAGCAGCGCCATCGCCCTGACCGTCTCGGTGCTCGTGACGCTGGGGGCGGTGGCTCCGGCCATGGGTGCGTACAGCAGTACGACGGAGTCGTCCCACCAGGCCATCGTGACCGAGGCCTACGAGCTGTCCGGGTGGGTGGCCTCGCCGCACCACCCGAACTGGTACTGGGCCCACTCCGACGCCTGGGACTCCACCGACGTGTACGCCGCCTGCGCGGACCTGTCCGGGACCGCGCGGAGCAGGTGCCAGCAGGTCCAGCGGGCTCG
>DGBP01000014.1 GCA_002384855.1 Nocardioidaceae bacterium UBA4001
CTCACGCCCGCCAGTGTTTCGGTCGTCAGTGACCCTTCCCCGCCAACCCTCAGGCCGGCGTGTCGAGCCACTTACACCGTTGTTCGGACAGTCCCGTCGTCGGTGACGTCGACGAGCGGACCCGTGTAGTGCTCACGAGGCATGATTGCTCCTCTTCACTGGTGCACCGAAGTGCTCCCGATGGGAGACCGGGTGGTGGCTGAGGATCGAGACGCGGTTGAACGCGTTGATCATCGAGGCGGCGTAGACGAGCAGGGCGAGCTGGTCGTCGGTGAGGTCTTCACGCAGCCGGTCGTACTCGTTGTCGGCCAGGTGCCGCTCGGAGACTTTGGTGACGGACTCGGCGATGGTGAGGGCGGCCTGCTCGACTCTGGAGAACAAGCCCGATTCGCGCCAGGCAGAAAGGACGGCGATCCGCTGTGGAGACTCCCCAGCGCGTAGGGCGAGATGGGTGTGCAGGTGCAGGCAGAAGGCGCAGCCGTTGATCTGCGAGCAACGCAGGTTGACCAGCTCGAGGATGGCCCGGTCGATGCCCAGGTCGTCCGCGCGCGCCTTGATCTCGTTCGACACCGCCGCCATGGCGCCGTGGACCTGGGGTAGCTGCTTGTCGGCGTAGACCCGTCGGGGGGTATCGGTCATGTCAGGACGGTACCCCCAGGCGAGGCACTGCCCGCAGCATCGTCGCGGCTCGGGGGAGTGCGGCCGGCCCTGGAGCCCCGGTCAAGAGACGTCAGCCCGCCAGGTTGGAGCCCACGGCGTCCGCGCTGCGGGCAGCTTGAACCTGTCCCTGTCCCTGAGAGGAACGAGGTCGAGGTAGCGCGTCGGCTCCGCGGCGATCACCTTCCGGACGTAGGGGCAGAACGGCAGCACCGCGAGGCCTCGGCGTCGGGCGTCCTCAAGTGCTTCGGCGACCAAGGCTTTCGCGAGCCCGCGACCATTGAAGGCGGGGTCGACCTCGGTATGGGTGAACGCGATCGTGCCCGAGGCCAGCCTGTACTCCGAGAACCCTGCGACCTCGTCGCCGTCGCGGATCTCGTAACGGCTCAGCTCGGGTTTGTCGTGGACTTCGCTCACAAGGTGTCCTTTCGGAATGGTGGCGGCCCGACGTTCCTCACCTCCGAGGTGCGGGGTTGGATCAGGGCGCGGCGGGCACCCCGCTCGCGTAGGCATGGCTGGCGCGGACGATACCGAGCACGGTGGCGAACTCGTCGTCGTCCCGGGGGCCGTAGACCATCATGAAGCCGGGGGAGAGCCGGGTGCCTGCCCACATGTGGGGGCGGCCCCAGCCCTTGGTCGAGACGTCGGAGGCCAGGTCAACCGGCAGGACGAGGTGCAGCGACCCGTCGTACGACGGATGCAGATGCGCGAACTCGCCGACCTGGGGCACCAGGTAGGCCTGCTCATCCTGGGACCCCTCCCGCAGCGTGAAGCCACGCGCACCGGGCACCGAGATCCGCGACGGTCCGACGTCCACACCGGACAGCGTGCGGACCTCCTCGAAGAGTCGCTCCTGGAGGGCAGCGGGGGCGCTGTCGGTCTCCTGTTGCTGCGGGATGGTCCAGCTCACCTCGGGCCGCGGACCGGGTCGGGGCGGCAGCTCCCCGGAGGGCAGGGTCGCCCAAGTCGCCGGTGGGCGCGGCCCGGCGGGGCTGAGGCCGTGGCGTTCGACGAAAGCGAGTCGGTGAGCGATCCAGCCGCCGAGCTCGTGGACGGTCCGGGCGGTGAGCTGGTGCCCTCCGGGTTGTCTCTGGGCGACCGTGGGGGCGCCGGACTCGGAGAGCAGGTAGCTCCAGGTCCGGTCCAGCAGCTCGCGGGGGATGACATGGTCGCCATCGCCCTGGGCCACGAACACGGGCAGGTTGACCAGCCGCCCAGGGGTGGCCTCGAGACCGGCCTCGAAGGGGAGCGTGCCGTAGAGGACGGCCGCACCGGAGTACCGGGAGGGGTCGTCGAGCACAAGTCCCCCGGCGAAGGCGGCGCCCCCGCTGAACCCGACCAGCAGCACCGGCCTTCCGGCCGGGGCGACCTCGTCGAGCCAGCCGATGAACCAGTCCATCGTGCCGCGCAGCGAGTCGGCGACCGGACGACCGATGCCGCGGTTGGCGAACCAGGCGTAGCCGCCGCCCTCGACGATCGGCGCCCGGACCGCGGCGTACGCCGGCCCGGTCGGCAGGTGTGCGGCCAACCCGAGGATCTCGCGCTCGTGGGAGCCGCGCCCGTGCAGCAGGACGACGAGCGGGGCTGCCGGGTCGGTGCTGCCGTAGGTCGCGACCACGGGGGCCGAGAAGGTGGAATGGACGGTCATGGGGGTTTCCTTCGAGGTCGACGGGGGTGAGTGGTTCAGGCGACGACGCCGAAGCCGCCGGTCCAGGAGACCTTCTCGCGGGCGGCGAGGGTGAGCTGCAGGAAACCGACAGCCTCGAGCTCGCGTGCCCGCTTGAGGGATCCGGCGTCGATGGCGTTGAGTCCGCCGGAGGTCACCACGCCGGCCAGGGTGGACTTGGCGTCGGTGTCGTCGCCGGCGATCAGGACTGTGGTCGTCAGGGGGCCGACGGTGCCCGCGGCGAGCGTGCCGGCGAAGGTGGTGTTGAACGCCTTCAGCACGCGCGAGTCGGGCAGCGCAGCCGCGACCTCGGCGGCCGCCGAGCTGTCGGCCGGCACGACGAGGGAGTCGAAGGTCTCGAAGTTCAGCGGGTTGGTGATGTCGACGACGATCCTCCCGGCGAGCTGCTCGCCACGCTGGGCGATAACGTCGGCGACGGCCGGGTAGGGGACGGCCAGGACGACGATGTCGCCGGTGGCCGGGGTGTCGAGGTCGTTCTCGCCGAGCTGCTGGACGGAGTGGCCGCCCTTGGCTGCGATGGCGGCGATGGCCTGGCCCATGTTGCCGGTGCCGAGGATCGAGAGGTTCGCCATGAGCTGCTCCTTGGAAGTGAGACTCGGATGTATGATTGTTGCTTCAAGTAACACCCTAGCGCATTTAGTTGTTCCGTCAAGTAATCGGCTAGCCTAGGGGCATGAAGACCGAGTGGCTCGACGAGACCGAACGTGGGGCGTGGCTGCGGCTGGTCGCCGTGGTCGAGCTGCTGCCCGGCGTCCTGGACGCGCAGCTGCGCGCCTCGGCCAGGCTCACCCACTTCGAGTACTTCGTCCTTGCGATGTTGTCAGAAGCGCCGGAGCGGACCTTGCGGATGACCTCCCTGGCGCGCCGAACCAACGCCACGCTGCCGCGGCTCTCCCACGTCGTCAGGCGGCTCGAGGATCGTGGGCTGGTCGACCGGTTCCCCTGCCCCGAGGACGGGCGCGCCACCAACGCGCGACTCAGGGACGGGGGTTGGGATGCCGTGGTCGCCGCTGCTCCGGGCCACGTCACGGCTGTGCGTCAGGCCGTGCTGGACCCTCACGCGCCACCAGGTGGCGCAGCTGCGAGACATCAGTGATGCGCTGCTGACCCGGCTCGACCCTGAGGGACGGATGACCGCCCCGCACGACTCCGACTGCGACCGGGTCGGCTGAGCGCGACCTCGGCCGCTAGCGGCTTTTCGACGCGTAGTGTGCGAGTCCCACGCGTCGATGCAGTCAGGGAGGAACCGTGACGCACTCACGGATGCCGGCGGCGTTTCTCGGCCACGGCAACCCGATGAACGCTCTCGAGCACAACAAGTACACCGAGGCCTGGCGCATCTTCGGGGCGTCGGTACCCCGGCCACGGGCCATCCTCGTCGTCTCGGCGCACTGGTACACAAACGCCACCGCGGTCACGGCCATGCCACGACCCCGCACGATCCACGACTTCTACGGGTTCCCCCAAGAACTGTTCGACGTGCAGTACCCCGCCCCCGGGTCGACGGACCTCGCCGAGCAGGTGGCCGACGTGGTGAGGCCGACCTGGGTGGGCCAAGACATCGACAGCTGGGGCATCGACCACGGCACCTGGTCAGTCCTCATGCACGCGTTCCCCGACGCCTCGATCCCCGTCGTCCAGCTCTCGCTCAACGCGTTCAAGGACTTCGACCACCACCTCGAGCTCGGCCGCAGGCTCGGCGTTCTGCGCGACCACGGCGTCCTGATCATCGGCAGCGGCAACGTGGTTCACAACCTGCGGGCCGTCGACCACCGCCGGCCCGATACCGGTTACGACTGGGCCACCCGCTTTGACGAGTTCGCCCGCGAGAACCTCGAGACCACGCCCACCGAGGTGGCGTCGCTGGACGGGCACCCCGACTTCGGGAAGGCGGTGCCCACCCCGGACCACTACCTGCCTTTGCTCTACATCGCCGGCCTTGCGGGCGACGAGCCCTTGAACCTCCTCGTGGACGGCCACGCAGCGGGCTCGATCTCCATGGCGGCCTACACCCTCGGCATGGTTTGCGACACCACGCCGACGGCGGGCGCGGGTCCTGCGGCCAGGCTTCCGGACGGATTCCCGGTGACCGACAGCAACCTGTGACCGGTCACGACAACTCTCGGACTCGAGCTGAGTGTGGCGCAGGTCATGTGCCTCGCGACTCGTGCGGATGCGCGACGCGGTGTCTCTAAGGGCATGAACGAACTTGCAGGAGGCGTCGGCGCGGCCGACGTGTTGTCATGCGACCTGACCACAGGCTTGTGCGGAGTCCACGTCGAGGCCGCCCAGCGCGTCACGGTGACGTACGTGACCGACCCGATCTGCTCGGCGTGCTGGGCGATGGAGCCGGCCTGGCGTGCAGTGGGGTACGCCTTCGGGGACCTGCTCGAGGTCCGGCACGTCTACGGCGGGCTGCTGCCCAGCTGGGACGGCTTCGCGGACGGGTGGAACGGCATCCACGGACACTCCGACGTCGCCCACCATTGGCGCGAGATGGCAGAGCACACGGGCCAGGCGATGAACGTGTCGGTCTGGGACGGCGATCCGATCGCCTCCTCGTTCCCAGCCTCGATGGTCCTGACCGCTGCCCGGGACATCGCACCCGAGAAGGACTGGCTGATGCTGCGCCGGCTGCGTGAGGAGCTCTTCGTGGGCGGACGCAACATCTCACGCCCGGAAGTGTGGCGCGACGCCGCCGAGAGGGCAGGCATCGATTCGCGCGCGATCCAGGAGCGACTGGACGACGGCCGCGCGGAAGGCCTGTTCGCGGCCGACCTCCAGACAGCGCGCGCGCTGGGGGCGACTGCCTTCCCGACCTTGATTGTCGAGGCTGGAGGGGACCGGCGCACCCTGCGAGGTGTGCAGCGACCCGAACGACTGGCGCAGGTCATCGGTGATGCCGCTGGTGTACAGCGGCGGCCGTCGGCGACGATGGAGGAGGCCGTGACGTTCCTGGACGTCGGGACGACCGCCGAGTACGCGACCCTGCTCGGAACGACCGGAGAACAGGCTGTGGCTGCGCTCGAGGCCGCCGGAGTGCGGCCACGTCGTCTGCCAGGAGGTGCCGTATGGACGCCGTAACAACCGCAGAGCGACGCCGCGAGCTGCTCGAGCAGATGATCACGCAACAGCCCGAACGGCTGGCCCGCAAGATGCGCGCGGCCGGCCACACGACCGCAGAGTCCGAAGACCTGGCCCAAGAGACTCTGGTGCGAGCCTTACGGGCACTGGAGGACATCCGCGGCCCGGCCGAGGAAGCCCTCATGTGCGGCTGGGTTGACCGCATCGCAGCGAACCTGCTGCTCAACGTCAGGCGTAGCCTCGCGCGTCACCCGCACACCGACAGCCTGCCTGACCACGAGGAGACCCTCGCATCACAACTCTCGGCGCGCGACGACGCGGACCTCGTCATGTGCCGGACGTCCCTCGAGGTGCTGCTCGACGCTCTGCCCGACGAACAGCGGGCGGTCTTCGTCGCCCGAGTGCTCGAGGAACGCACCACCGCCCAGGTCGCCCAAGACCTGGGAATCTCTGAGGACCTCGTCCGGTGGCGGCTCCGCACCGCGCGCAGCCGCCTGCGCGACCAGATGAAGCCCGCGATCTGACGATCGCCGAACCACCGCTCTGTCCCTTTCCACCAGTCATCACGTCCATCCGAAAGAAGGCACTGCCATGCCCACCATCGAGAACCCCACCGACCTGCACCCCGCCTGGGCCGACCGCTTCAACGCCGCCGACGTCGACGGCATGCTCGCCCTGGCCGAACCGGACTCGGCCTTCGCGCCGCAGCCCGGCGTCGTCGTCACCGGCGCGGAGTATCGCGCCGCCCTCGACGGCTTCCTGGCCATGGAACTCCCCATCAACCTGACCCTGCGCCACAGCCTCGTCAGCGACGACATCGCCCTGCTCGTCTACGACTGGACCATCAAGGGAACCGCCGCCGACGGAAACGAAGTCGACCTGACCGGCACCACCGCCGACGTCGCCCGACGGGGCAACGACCACAACTGGCGATTCGTGATCGACAACCCCTTCGGCACCGCGTAACGGGTTGGAGGGGATCAAAGCGGCGCCCCCATCACGGAACGCTCGGGCTCCATTTCTCGGATGGCACGTAGCGCCATGCCCCAAGTATTCCCGAAGTATTCGGTCATAAGGCCGCCAGAGACGTCCAAACCCGGCAAGTCGGGACGTGGCCTCGATCGGCAGCCAAAGGAGCAGCGATCCCGGGTGGGGATTGGCAGTCAGCCGCCTTTCAATCCGCACCTTGATCCGGCAGAGGGCCCAGTCCTGGAGCTAGCTCAGGAAATCGGAGACAAGCCGGTTGAACGCGTCTGCATGCTCGATCTGGACCCAGTGGCCGCAGGGGCCGAAGACGTGCAGCTGGGAGTCGACGATCAGCTCGTGCAGTCGGAGCGAGTTGCTGACGGGAATGACTTGGTCGTCGCGTCCGTGCACCACGAGCGTGGGCTGCTCGATCGCACGGATGAGGTCCTCGTCGATGGTCAGGGCGTCGACACTGTCCTGCCGTGGCGCCGGAAACATCGAGCTGAACGCTTCGTGCACACCGGGGCGGGTCGCTGCCTCGAGTCGCATCCGCGCCAGGTCGTCGTTGACCAAGGAGCGGTCATACGCGAAGACATCGAGAAGAGCGCGCATGTTGGAGAGTGACGGCTCGAATCCCCAGACCGCGTCCAGCCCGGCCGTGAGCGGAAACGAGACCCCGACGCTTCCCATGAGCACCAGGCGGTCGACGCGTCGTGGGTGCCTCGTGGCCAGGTGGAGCGCGAGTGCGCCGCCGAAGCTGTTGCCCACCACGGACACACGTTCCAGGCCCAGGGAGTCAAGGAAACCGACCAGATGACCGGTCCATGTGTCGAGGTCGTAGCGCGTCTCAGGCGGTCGCTCGGTGTAGCCGAAGCCCAGGACATCGGGTGCCAGCACGCGGAACCGCTCGGAGAGAGCGGGCAACGTGAGGCGCCAGTTGGCCCAGGCGCTGACCCCAGGCCCCGACCCGTGAATGAAGACGACTGGGTCACCGGAGCCCATGTCGTGATAGTTGGTGCGAATCCCGTTCACGACGACCGTGTCGCCGATCTCCGGGCTGGTGGCAGCCGTTTCCTGCATGGTGGGTTTCCTCTCTCGGGCCTGGGAGAGCAGCCATTCCCGCATCGACTGGCGCGGCTGCAGCCGGGGCAGGAGCGCCTCCACCCACCCGTTGACCAGCCGGGTCGGGTAGACCGTGGCCCGGCAGTCTGGGAGGTCGGTGCGCTCGCCGCTGGGAAGGTCGAAACGCCAGAAGTGGCCCGGGCAGACCAGCGTGTGGCCCCTCACGATCCCGCGTGAGAGCGCGATGTCACGGTGTGGGCATCGGTCGAGCAGCGCGACGTACTGTCCGTCGTCGAGCTGCGCAACGCAGACCCGGTCCCGGTCCTGCCCTGAGTTGCCGACGACCTTTCCGACCGGCCGACTGGGCGATACCTCGTCGACCCGGCATATCCGTTCCCAAGCCCCCGACGTCACTCGGACCACCCCAGGCCCGAGGAGATCCTCGTGGCAGCCTCCACGATGGGGCCCACCATGTGCCGGAGGCCGGCATCCACGTCCTCGACATGCTCGACGACCGAGACGGAGGCGACCACCTGGCCGAGGGGATCACGGACGGGTGCGGCGATCGAGCACATCCCCGGCTGCGACTCGCCGCGGTTCTCCGCGAAGCCCTGGCGGCGGACCCGCGCCAGCTCGGCGAGGAAGTCGGCTCTCGACGTGATGGTTCGCGACGTCTTGGGTGTCAGCCGCATCTCCCGGACGAGACGCTCTTGGTGGTCGGTGGGGAGGAACGCCAGGAGGGCCTTTCCGCTCGAGGTCACGTGGGCCGCGTTGCGGCTGCCGACGGCTCGGAAGACAGAGATGGCCCCTGCTCCTTCCCGTCGCTCGATGTACAGCACCTCGGTCCCGTCGAGGATGGCGACGTGGAGGGTCCCTCCCGTCTTTCTGCGCAGCTGGTCCAAGGGGATGGTCGCGGCTTCGTGCAGGCGCTGGGCGGTCTCGGCGCTGGCGCCGAGCGACCGCATCGTGGTCGTGAGCCGGAAGAGTCCTGTGTCCTCGACCTTCTCCAGCAACCCCTCCTCCACGAGGGTCCAGATGACCCGGTGAGCGGTGCTCTTGGCGACTCCGACCCGGCGGGCGAGCTGGCTGACGCCCAGCTGGGTGCTGTGCTTCCCGAACTCACGCAGGATTCGAGCGGCCGTGGCGACGCTCGAGAGGCGCTCGTTCTCGTTCGTCATCGACCGGGCCGACGGGTCAGGTCCGCCAGGAGAGCCTCGAGGCACGAGGCGGCCGGTGTGCCCAAAGCCGGTGCCACCCGCCCGGCCGTGAGGTCAGCAGCGAGCAGCGCGGAGGCCCGGTCGAGCCCGTTCCTCACGCAGGCGCCGAGCTCGTCGACGATCGGGACCTGCTGCGGCAGCTTGTGCCGGAGGCTGTCGAGATCACGCGCCGTCCTGGCGTGCTGGTTGGCAAGGGCGACACCGGAATGCTGGGCGTGGTGCGCGCTCAGCCCACCCCCGACCGCGACCGCCAGGTGGTAGACGGTGTCGGCGATGCCGAGCACCCGGCGTACCTCGGCGGGGGAGTCCTCGACCAGGAGCCCCAGGTTCGGGGTGATCGAGGGGTCGTAGAACCGCACGGTCCAGGTGACGCCCCGGTAGGAGTCCGTGAACTCGACCTCGGGCCCGTGCGGGTTGGGCAGGGAGTCCGTGGTGGCCAGCAGGTGCAGGCGCTGCGCGGCGGCGGCGATGACGGTGACCCCATGGGCGGCAACCAGCGGCAGAGCACCGCGCTCGGCTGGCGGCAGGTCCTGGACGTGGTCCAGGTACGTCGCGTGCACGGTGGCGACGTACTCCCGTACCAGCTCGCGCATCGCCTCCGGACGAGTAGGCGAGGAATCGGACACCCCCACAGGGTGACTCCTCCACGGCCCGCAGAACATCTCCCGTCCCGCATGGCGGAACGATGGTCTCGGGGTGCGCGTCCTCGCTGTCATGGTTCCTTCATGGCAGATGTGAACGGCGTCACGGCTCATCGGGACCTCGTGGAAGGCACGCCCGAGGGCACCACCCGGGTGATCGCGCCCGGCGCGCCGCGCGACGGAGCCAGGGTCGACCCGTCCGACACCAGGCAGGCTCCCCGCAGCACTGTGCCGGGACCGCCCCGCGGGATCCTACGCCTCGGCCACGTCGACGTGACCGTCACCGACCTGGACCTGGCCACGGCGTACTACACCGGGGTCATGGGGATGGAGATCAGCGCGCTCAGGGAGGACTCGGTCTACCTCAAGTGCTGGGACGAGGAGGACCACCACTCGCTCCGGCTGCGGTACGCGCCGCGGGTGGGCATGGATCTGATGTCGTTCAAGGTCCACCACGAGGACGACCTTGCCGACCTGGAGCACAAGATCTCGCGCTACGGGTTCCCCGTCGAGCGGATCAGCAAGGGCGAGAACCTGGGTCAGGGGGAGTCCATCCGCTTCTCGACACCAAGCGGTCACGTGATGGAGCTGGTCGCCGACGTCGAGAAGGTGGGCACCTCGCGACCGCGCCACCTCCCCGAACCGGGCACCGACGACCAACCGTTTCCCCGCGACATGATCTGTCCTCCGCGAATGGATCACATGCTCATCAACGCCGAGGAGGTCGGCGAGTCGACACGGTTCTTCATGGACGTTCTGGGCTTCCGCATGACCGAGCAGCTGCTGGACGGCAACGGGCACCAGCTCGGCACCTGGCTGGAGCGGTCGCACTCTCCCCACGACCTCGCGATCGTGCACGGCCCCAACGGTGGCCTCCACCACTTCGCCTACTGGCTCGACGATTGGGACGACGTCCGGGACGCAGCCGACGTGCTGGCCTACAACGGCATCCAGCTCGACGTGGGCCCCACGCGACACGGCATCACCCGCGGCTCGACCATCTACTTCTTCGACCCGTTGGGGACACGCAACGAGGTCTTCACCGGCGGCTACCGCCCCGACCCCGACTTCCCAACCCTGACCTGGACCGAGGACAACATCGGTCGCGCCGTCTTCTACTACGAGGGCGAGATCAACGACCGCTTCATGAGAGTGCACACCTGATGACGATCCTGCGCCTTTCCCACGTCGAGATCCGCGTCCCGGATCTCGAGCTGGCCACCGCCTACTACTCCGAGGTCATCGGCATGATCGAGACCGGGCGAGACTCCTCCCGGGTGTTCCTCAAGTGCTGGGACGAGCACCAGCACCACAGCGTCGTGCTGACCATGGAGCCCACCCACGGCCTGAACCACTTCGGGTTCAAGGTCACCGACGCCGAGGATCTCGACCACTACCAGGAGCGCCTGGAGGCGGGAGGGGTGGCCGTGCGCCGCTACGCGGCCGACGAGTGGGCGCCCGGCCACGGGATGTCTATCCGGTTCCGGCTGCCCAGTGGCCACGAGATGGAGCTGGTCTACGGGATGCAGCAGGTCGGGAACCTGCTCCCGCAGACCAATCCGCCGCCGCGGCCGATGGGGCTGGTCGGCATCGCTCCTCCGCGGGTCGACCACGTGTTTCTGACGGCCGAGGAGGTCGACACCAACACCCGCTTCCTCATCGAGCACCTCGACTTCCGCCTCACCGAGCAGATATTGGGGGACGACGGCTACCAGATCGCAAGCTGGCTCGAGGTCTCCCACCGCTCGCACGACATCGCGTTCATCACCGGGCCAAACGGCGGACTGCACCACTTCGCTTACTGGGTGGACGGGTGGAACGACCTGCGTAACGCTGCGGACGCCTGCGTCTTCCACGGTGTCAACGTCGAGACCAACCCGTCCCGGCATGGTGCAACGCGCGGCCAGTGCCTCTACTTCTTCGACCCGGTGGGCAACCGCAACGAGATGTTCACCGGGGGCTACTGGGTTGATCCCGGCGCCGAGCCCATCACCTGGACCGAGGGCGAGATGGGCCGTGCGATGTTCTACTACGACGGCGTCGTCAACCAGCAGTTCCTCACGGTTCACAGCTGAGGCCGCGATGACCATCGAGAACCAGACCAGCCCGTCGGCCCTGCCGCGCACCGAGCGTCCCGACGCGCCGGCGTACCTGACCCGTCATCAGGCACGACGGACCGCGCCCAGGTCGACCCCGGAGGAGCAGGACCCATCGGTGCCGCTCTACCTGCGCCAGTTCCGGGATCGGAGTCACCGCAGCGAGCCGGTCCTTCACGACGGCAGCGTCGTGGGTCCCTCGCGCGCATGGGCCGAGGTGACTCGGACCAAGGAGATCGTGCCGGAGCGGCGCGACCAGCTGGCTGACATCGCCTGCGACGTCTACCTGGTCCGCCACGGTGAGACTCAGGGGTACTCCTCGGAGTCCGGCCTCACCCCGTTGGGTTCGTGGCAGGCTCACCGACGCGGGCAGGAGCTCGCCCGGCGGGTGTCGGACGGGATGAAGGTTGAGGTGCTGTGCGCCCCGACGAACCGCGCGCGGCAGACCGGTGAGCACCTGCGGCGGGGCCTGCTCGACAACATCGAGCTGTACGGGCGCGGCGAGCCTCTCATCGGAGAGCTCCGCGACGACCAGAACTTCAGGAACTTCGAGGTCGCGACACCCGACGGCCCGCGTGACGTGACGAGCGCCTTCCGCGTCTATCACCGGGAGATGGAGAAGTACGAGCGGGTCGGGCTCGGTGAGCGCCCCGGATGGCTCGTCGACGTCGACCGGTTCTGGGGGATCCAGCAGGGCGGCGGAGACCCGATCACCCACTGGTTGACGATGCCGATGATGTATTTCGAGCCCCCGGTCTCGTGCGTGCGCCGCTTCTGGCGTGGCATCCTCGACGCCAGAACGCGCACGGGAGCGCAGGCCATCGTGGTGGCCACGCATTCGGGCCCGATCCGCGCCTTCGCCACGCTGGCCATGGGCTACGACCCCGGGGAGCCGTTCAACACCGAGTTCGTTCGCGTCCGGCTCGTGGCCGGCGGCACCACCGCTCTGGTCCTCTATCGCAACCGGGTCCAGGAGGTCGTCATCCCCGACCTCGACGCGCTGCCCCCGAACTCCGACCCACGCTTTCAGGAGTGAATGAGATGTCCGAATGCCCCAGTGCCATCCCGTTCGGTGCCCTTGCGGAGGAACACCATCCCCACGTCGGCGGGAAGTGCGCCTCGCTCGGCACGATGAGCCAGGCCGGTCTGCCCGTGCCACCCGGGTTCGCGGTGACCACGCAGGTCTTCGTCGATGCCAAGACCGCCTCCGGATCGAAAGATCGGATCACCGAGATAGTCGACGGTGCCCTCGGACGCCTCTCGGTGATCACCCAGGACGCGCTGGAGGACGTCGCGGCGCACGCTCGCGAGGTAGTGATGACCTGGGAGATCCCCGAAGAGCACGCGACTGCCATCCGTCAGATGTACGCCGAGCTCTGCGCGCTGTCAGGCATCGACGACGTGCCCGTGGCGGTCCGGTCCTCGTCCACGTCGGAGGACTCGCCGGACGCGTCGTTCGCGGGTGAGCACGACACCTACCTGTGGGTCTGCGGCATCGACGAGGTGTTGGAGAAGATCCGGCGCTGCTGGGCGAGCCTCTACACCGGGCGCGCCATCATGTATCGCCACGAGATGGGCTACGACCACACCCAGGTTGACATGGCCGTCGCCGTGCAGAAGATGGTGCGTCCCCGCGCCGCCGGGGTCGCCTTCACCCTCGATCCGACGAACGGGGACCGGTCCGGCATCTGCATCGACGCCGCCTGGGGCTTCGGTGAGAGCGTCGTGTCCGGGGACGTCACCCCGGACAACTTCCTGGTCGACAAGGTGATGTGGTCGATCAACCGGCGCATCATCAGCCCGAAGACCCATGCGCACATGCTGACCGAGGTTCCGAGCTGCGAGCACCCCATGGTCCTCCGGGTGCCGGTGCCGGAGGACCAGGTCAACCAGCCCTCCCTCACCGACGAAGAGATTCTGGCGATCGCCCGGCTCGCGCGGACGGCGGAGAAGCACTACGGGTGTCCCCAGGACATCGAGTGGGCCGTGGACGACGACCTCCCGGCCGGTGAGGACGCCGTGCTGCTGCAGGCGCGCCCCGAGACGGTCTGGAGCAAACGGCACCACGTCGTCGGCGCCAAGACCGATGTGATGGCCTCCATCGTCGACACGTTGGTCAACCCGCTCTACGCGAAGAGGGGGACCCAGCCGGCCTGACTCGGGGTCCGGGCACGCCCAGACGCAGGGCGGAGACACCACCGCTCCACCACCCTCCACCACCGCTCCACCTGACCTGAGGAGGTCACCATGGCCGATCGCTTCTCCAGTCCCTTCGACATCCCGACTCCCGAGGGGGCGGATGGCTGGCAGGACCTGTACACCTACTCGTCGCTGTTCTGCGAGGAACGCCGCGACTACGAGGACGCCGCCTTCTGGTTCCACGACGGCGTCCACTGGCCGGAGGCGCTGACGCCGTGGGACACCACGTTCCTGGAGTTCGCACTGGCCTCCCTGTCGCAGTACAACACCCGGCACTACCTCATCCCGCCGGCCTACGGCGTCGACTTCCGCATCCTCAACGGGTACGTCTACCTGAGCCCGGTCCCCGCCCCGGCCGAGGAGATCGAAGCCCGGGTGCCGTTGTTCATGGAGCGCGCTGGGTTCTACTTCGGCAACTGGGACCGGCTCTACGACGACTGGCTGGTCAAGATCCGTGACCTGGTCAAGGAGATGACCGAGCTGTCGTTCGCGCCGCTTCCCGACATGGAGGACATGGAGGTCATCACCTCCGGGGCGGGCAAGGGCTCCGGCAACGAGCTGCTCGCGTCCTACCATCGACTCCTCGACCTGGCACTGACGCTCTGGCAGTACCACTTCGAGTTCCTCAACCTCGGCTACGCCGCCTACCTCGACTTCTTCGGGTTCTGCAAGAGCGCCTTCCCCTCCATCCCGGATCTGGCCATCGCCAAGATGGTCGCCGGAGTCGACGTCGACCTGTTCCGGCCGGACGACGAGCTCAAGAAGCTCGCCCGGCTCGCCGTCTCCTCCGGGATCGACAACCGCTTCGACGCGGGTGACGTGGCGACCATCTGGGAAAAGCTGGAGTCGGACGAGCCGGGGCGTGCCTGGATCGCCGAGTGGGAGAAGGCCGCGGAGCCGTGGTTCAACTTCTCGACCGGATCGGGGTTCTACCACACTGACAGGATCTGGATCGAGAACATCGAGGTCCCGGTCGGCTACATCACCGACTACATCGCCAAGGTCAAGGAGGGCGCGGACCTGAACCGCCCGGTCGCTGCCCTGCACGCCGAGCGCGATCGGGTCGTCGGCGAGTACCGCGAGCTCCTGGACTCCGACGAGGACCGGGGGGCGTTCGACGCCAAGCTCGGCCTCTCGCGCACGGTGTTCCCGTACGTGGAGAACCACAACTTCTACGTCGAACACTGGGCGCACTCGGTGCTCTGGCGCAAGATGCGCGACCTGGGCAAGGTCCTCGAGGCGGCCGGTTTCATCGCGGACAGCGACGACGTGTTCATGTTCAAGCGCTCCGAGCTGGCCGACGTGCTATGGGACCTCTACGCGGGCTGGGCGGTGGGCGCGCCGTCGCGCGGACCCGGTTACTGGCCCTCAGAGATCCAGCGCCGGCGCACCATTCACCGGGCGCTCAAGGAGTGGCCGGCCCCGCCGGCCCTCGGGGTCCCGCCGGAGGTCGTGACCGAGCCGTTCACGGTCATGCTGTGGGGGATCACGTCGGACTCGGTGGCGGCCTGGCTGAGCTCGGGCGAGGGCGACGACGACGGTGGGCTCAGCGGGTTCGCCGCGTCACCGGGCCTGGTCGAGGGACCTGCCAGGGTGATCTTCTCTGCTGACCAGATCGGCGAGATCGAGGACGGCGAGATCTTGGTGGCCCCCCTGACAGCGCCGTCGTGGGCGCCGATCTTCGGGAAGATCAAGGCAACCGTCACCGACGTCGGCGGCATGATGAGCCACGCGGCCATCGTCTGTCGCGAGTACGGCCTCCCTGCCGTCACCGGCACTGCGTACGGAACCAAGACGATCAAGACCGGCCAGATCCTCAGGGTCGACGGCAATACTGGCAAGGTCACGGTCCTCGACGGCTGACCTGCCCCCCACACCCCCGATCCCTGGAGAAGGAGACACCTCATGCTCACCGTCGAGCAGAACGAAGAACTGACAAGTGTCGGCCCCGGCACCCGCATGGGCGAACTGCTGCGCCGCTACTGGTACCCCATCGCATTCGAGCAGGACTTCGACACGAAGCCCAGCAAGACCGTCCGACTGCTGGGTGAGAACTGGACGCTCTACAAGACCCCGTCCGGGAGGTACGGGATCATCGGTGAGTCGTGCCCGCACCGACGAGCCTCGCTCACCTACGGCGTCGTGCACGAGGACGGAATCCGGTGCGGCTACCACGGATGGAAGTACGACTTCGACGGACAGTGCGTCGAACAGCCGGCCGAGAACGACAACACGACCTTCCGCGACAAGATCAAGGCCAAGGCCGGCTCCGCCCAGACCCTTGGTGGAATGGTCTGGGTCTACGTCGGGCCCGCCCCGGTCCCCGAGCTTCCTCGTTTCGACGTCTACGTCCTGGACGGAATCCGCGACATCGGCGTGGCGACGCTGCCATGCAACTGGTTCCAGATCATGGAGAACTCGGTCGACCCTCACCACGTCGAGTGGTTGCACGGCGCCTACTTCGAGTTCCTCGGGCAGACCCAGGGGTTCGAGGCGCCCAAGTCGTTCCAGAAGAAGCACATCAAGGTCTCCTTCGACGAGTTCCCGTACGGCATCATCAAGCGCCGCGTGCTCGAGGGGCACTCCGAGGCCGACGACGACTGGGCGGTCGGCCACCCGCTCATGTTCCCCTACGGCATGCGGGTGGGAGGTCAGTGGATCGACCAGATGCAGATCCGAGTCCCGATCGATGACACCACCACGTGGAAGCTCTTCTACTCGTTGCACCACCCGGAGGGGGGCACGTGGGAGAAGCAGGACCGCCCCGTGGTCTACGACTACGAGTGGATCGACGAGAACGGCGAGTTCATCACCGACTACGTCGAAGGGCAGGACGTGATGGCGTGGGTGTCTCAGGGGGCGATCACCGATCGCACCCAGGAGCACCTCGGCCGCTCGGACCAGGGCATCGCCATGCTGCGGAAGATGTTCAAGGAGGCCATGGCGGCCGTCGAGGACGGGGAGGACCCGCCGGGGGTGGTGCGCGAGAAGCACGAGGTGATCGAGCTGCCCTGTGAGAAGGACAAGTTCGGTGCGGGCACCGCTTTCACCGATCAGTGGATCAACGGCGGCTCGATGAAGTACAGCCCCATCCGCGACCAGCTGCTGGCGCTCCACCGTGACGCGGCCATGGCGCGCGAGAAGGCCGGGTCCGGTGCGTGACATCCACGAGGAAGCACGACGCGCGGCCCACCACGGGCCCATGCCCGCGCTCCCTCCCGATCCGCACCGCCTCCCACCGCCGGGCGACTGGTTCGCGTCCGACGCGGCCCATCACCTCCTCGACAAGCCGAAGTTCTGCCCGCAGTGTTCCGCCTCCCTCGACCGGGGCCTGATCTCGGAGTGGTGGAGCGGCGACGACCGCGTCTTCCTGACCTGGTGCGCCGAATGTCGCTGGACCGGCAACGTGGTCCTGTTCTCCCGGGCGACGATCGAGGAACCGGAGCACTGAGATGACTCAGCCCGCCCTGGTGCTGGACTTCGGTGGTCCGGTGCTGCTGACTCCCTTCGAGCTCGTCGCGGGCGAGCCGGGCACACCGGCATACGAGCTGCTCCACCAGCGGGGCCCGCTTGCCCCCCGGGAGCACCCCGACCCGGTGTGGGAAGACCTGCAGGCAGGGCGCATAACCGAACGTGCCTACTGGGCCGCCCGGGCGGAGCAGTGGCACCAGTCGGGGGGACACGAGCCGGACATCCGGTCCATGATCGCGCACCTCTACGAGCCGCCGCGGCCCGCGCTGGTGCGCGATCAAGCCCGCGCCCTGGTCCGCGACGCCCACGACGCCGGGCATCGCGTTGGAATCCTCACCAACGACCTTCGAGCCTTCCACTCCGAGCACTGGATCGAGCGGATCGAGATCGTGGGGGACGTGGACGTGGTCGTCGACGGGTCCGTCGAGGGGCACCTCAAGCCGGCCCCACGGCTCTACGAGCTGCTCTCCGAGCGTCTGGGCGTCTCCTACGCCGACATGGTGTTCCTGGACGACCAGGCGTCCAACATCCGCGGCGCCGAGTCTCTGGGCATCTCGTCAGTGTGGTTTGACGTCGCCGATCCGGACACCTCGTTCGCCGAGGTGCGCAAGCTACTCGGCCTGTCCCCAGGTGTGTCCAGTGGTTGAGCAGCGCGAGCTCCGAGTCACACAGATGACGCTGGAGGCTGAAGGGGTGCTCTCCCTGCGCCTGTCGCGGATCGAGGGCAACAAGCCCCTGCCCGCGTGGGAACCCGGCGCCCACATCGACGTGTACGTGCCCGACGGCACGACCCGGCAGTACTCTCTGTGCGGCGATCCGCGTGACCTCGCGTCCTGGCAGATCGCTGTGCTGCGGGAGCCCCAGGGCCGTGGGGGTTCCGCGTTCATCCACGACCAGTTGCGGGTCGGAGACCGGCTGCTTGTGACCCGGCCGAAGCAAAGCTTTGCCCTCGAGGACGCGACCTTCCACGCGCTGGTCGCCGGTGGCGTGGGGATCACGCCGATCATGGCCTTCGCCGAGCACCTCGACCGCGAGGGGCGCCCGTTCCGGCTCATCTACGGCGGCCGTACCGAGAGCACGATGGCGTTCCGGGAGCGGCTGCGCGTGCTCGGCGATCGGGTCACGTTCCTCGCCGAGGACCGCGACGGCCGGCCGGATCTCGACAACGTGGTGAAGCAACTGCCCGAGGGTGGATTGATCTACGTGTGCGGTCCGCTCGCGCTGCTGCGTGCCGTGCAGTCGGCGGCCGAGGCCGCGCACGGGCCCGACCAGGACCTCGTCCGGTTCGAACTGTTCAGCAGGGCAGGCGTGGAGCCGACAGAGTTCGTTCCGCTAGACGGCGACAGCTACGAGCTGGTGCTGGCGAAGACCGGCCACACTCTGCGGATGAAGCCCGACGCCAACATTCTCGAGACCGTGCTCGCACTGGGGATCGAGGTCGAGAACGACTGCCGGGACGGGATCTGCGGCTCCTGTGTCACCGCCGTGCTGTCCGGAACAGTCGACCATCGAGACCTCGTGCTGACCCGTAAGGAACAGGCGGCGATGAACAAGATGATGATCTGCTGCTCGAAACCCTCCTCCGACCGGTTGGAGCTGGACCTGTGACGGACACGCGCATGGATGCCGGGACCCGAACCGAGGCCGCGCGACAGCTGCTTGACGCCTACAAGACCGGTCAACCGATCGCGCCGCTCACCTCGACTCATCACGGCCTGAGCCTCGAGGACGCCTACGCCATCCAGCTGCTGCAGATCGAAGAACTACTCGCGGGCGGACGCACTGTGAAGGGCCACAAGGTGGGACTGACCAGCGCGGCGATGCAACGGCTGCTCGGCGTGGACGAACCGGACTTCGGCCACCTGCTCGACGACTTCTTCTACCTCGAGCACGAGCCGATCCCCATGGATCGCTTCCTTCAACCGCGGATCGAGCCGGAGGTCGCGTTCGTCCTGAAGGCACCGCTGCGCGGCCCAGGAGTGACCGTCCACGAAGCCATAGCCGCCGTCGATTTCGCGCTGCCGGCGCTCGAGATCGTGGACAGCCGGATCGCAGACTGGAAGATCGGCCTCTTGGACACGATCGCCGACAACGCCAGCTCCGGTGCGGTCGTCCTCGGATCCACCCCCACGCCGCTCCATGACATCGACCTCCGCCTTGCTGGTGCCGTCATGACCCGCAACGGGACCGTGGTCGGCACCGGAGCCGGGGGAGCCGTGCTGGGGTCACCCATCACCTCGCTGGTCTGGCTCGCCAACACGGTCGGTGCACGAGGAGTGACGCTCGAGAAGGGGCATGTGGTGCTGCCCGGATCGCTGTGCGCCATGGTCACCGTCGCCCCAGGCGACACCGTCACCGCACGCTTCAGCGGACTGGGCAGCGTCACCGCCCGCTTCGCGAGGAACTGAAAGGACTCAGATGACCAGGACGAAGGCCTCGGCGGCGATCGTCGGCCCGGGCAACATCGGCACCGACCTGATGTTCAAGCTCATCCGCCGCAGCGAGATCATCGAGCCCCGCTACATGGTGGGGGTCGACCCGACCTCGGACGGACTGGCGCGGGCCAAGCGCCTCGGGCTGGAGACCAGCGCGGACGGGGTCGACTGGCTCCTGGCCCGAGACGAGCTGCCCGACATCGTCTTCGAGGCCACCTCGGCGAAGGCCCACCAGGCAAACGCACCTCGCTACGCCGAGGCCGGCATCCTCGCGGTCGACCTCACACCGGCAGCCATCGGTCCCTACCTCTGCCCGCCGGTGAACCTGTCCTTCAACCTCGACGCGGCCAACGTCAACATGATCACCTGCGGCGGCCAGGCCACCGTGCCGATGGTGCACGCCGTGTCCGCAGTCGTCCCGGTGCCATACGCCGAGATCGTGGCCTCCGTCTCCAGCCGCTCGGCCGGGCCGGGCACCCGCGCCAACATCGACGAGTTCACCGAGACCACGGCCGCTGCCGTTGAGGAGATCGGCGGTGCGCGGCGAGGCAAGGCGATCATCATCCTCAATCCGGTCGAGCCGCCCCTGATGATGCGCAACTCCGTCTTCTGTGCCGTCCCGGCAGAGGCGGGGGAGCCCGGTGCCCTTCAGGACCAGATCCTCGAGTCGATCCACGCGATGGTCGAGACAGTCCAGGAGTACGTCGCCGGGTACCGGCTGCGCTCGGACCCCCAGTTCGACCCGGCCCGCTCGGGCTGGGGCGGCCAGGCACGAGTATTCATACCCATCGAGGTCAAGGGCGGCGGCGACTACCTGCCCGACTACGCCGGGAACCTCGACATCATCACCGCGGCAGCAGCCCGCGTCGGGGACCTGCTCGTCGCCCACCGGCTGGGCACCGAGACGTCCTGGAAGTCTGCGGCCGACCTGGACGCGTCCGCGACCGGGGACAACCGACCCGAGAAGGCAGGTGTCTGACCGTGGGCGACATGACGATCCGACCGGAGGATGTCCCCGTCGTCGGCCGTGAGGTCACCGAGACCGAGGTGCGCGATCACGCGAGCTCCGCCGGAGGTCCGACGGACCTGCGGATCACCGACTCCACGCTTCGGGACGGCTCCCACGCGATGAGCCACCAGTTCACCGAGGCACAGGTGCGTGGGGTGGTCTCCGCATTGGACCGAGCCGGCGTGCAGGTCATCGAGGTGAGTCACGGTGACGGGCTCGGCGGCTCGAGCTTCAACTACGGGTTCAGCCTGGTCGACGAGTTCGACCTCATCGGCGCCGCCGTGGAGGAGGCGACGCAGGCGAGGATCGCCATCTTGATGCTGCCCGGCCTCGCCACCGTCAAGCACCTCAAACGGGCGCACGCCGTAGGGGCCTCGGTGGCCAGGATCGCCACCCACTGCACCGAGGCCGACGTCTCCGTCCAGCACTTCGGCGAGGCTCGGGCTCTCGGGATGGAGACCGTAGGCTTCCTGATGCTGGCGCACCGGGCATCCCCGGAGGTGCTGGCTGCCAATGCCCGCACCATGGTGGACGCGGGGGCCCAGTGCGTCTACGTCGTCGACTCAGCGGGGGCCCTCGTGCTCGCCGGTGCGCAGGAGCGGGTCCGCGCTGTCGTGGACGAGATAGGTCGCGACGGTGCCCAGGTGGGCTTCCACGGACACCAGAACCTGAGCATGGGCGTCGCCAACTCGGTCCTTGCCTACCAGGCGGGGGCGAAGCAGATCGACGGGGCGCTGTGCGCTCTCGGCGCCGGCGCGGGCAACTCTCCCACCGAGGTGCTCGCCGCGACCTTCGAGCGCATGGGGATCCGGACCGGCGTCGACCTGGGGGAGGTGCTCTCGGCCGCCGAGGAGGTCGTTCGGCCTTTCATCCCGCGACTCCCGTGGATGGACCGGTCCTCGATCACCCAGGGCTACGCGGGGGTCTACTCCTCGTTCCTGCTGCACGCCGAGCGAGCAGCAGAGCGGTACGCCGTACCGGCGCACGCGATCCTGCAGCGCGTCGGCGAGCACGGCTACGTGGGAGGGCAGGAGGACATGATCATCGACATCGCACTGCAGCTCGCCGAGGAGCAGTCCCTCGGCGACCTCGCCGCAGTGGGGGTCCGCTGATGACCACGGCGACCGGAGCATCAGGGGGGGCGCCCGTCGGCGGCTGGGACGTCGGGTCCGTCGCCGCCGAGCTGCTGAGGTGCGAGGACGAGCGGATCGAGCGGCCGCCCTTCACCGATGAGTGGCCCGGCCTCGACCTCGACACCGGGTACGAGATCCAGGACCTCAACCTGCGCAAGCGACTGGAGCGCGGCGAGCGGCTGGTCGGCGTCAAGCTCGGGCTGACGAGTCGGGCGAAGCAACAGCGCATGGGAGTCCACTTCCCGTTCGTCGCCTGGTTGACGGACGCGATGATCCTGCCGGTCGGAGACCCGGTGCCCCAGGCGCGGCTGATCCATCCCCGTGCCGAACCTGAGCTCGTCTTCGTGATGGGCGACCGGCTGGAGGGTCCCGGCATCAGCTGCGCCCAGGCGATGTCGGCCGTCGAGTCCATGTGGGGAGGTGTCGAGATCATCGACAGTCGCTATCGCGACTTCCGTTTCACCGCCGGTGACGTCGCAGCCGACAACGCGTCGTCAGCCGCCTTCGTCACCGGCCCGGTCGGGCTGCCGCCCACCGAGCTCGACCTGGCCCTCGAAGCCGTGCTGGTCGAGGTCGACGGCGTGGTCGTCGACTCGGCGACCGGCGCGGCGGTCCAGGGTCATCCGGGGGAGGCGCTGGCCCTGGCGGCGAACGACCTCGCCCGGCGCGGACACGCCATCGAGCCCGGCTGGATCGTCCTCACAGGCGGGATGACAGATGCGGTCTTCGCGCCACCCGGTGCATCGATCGCGATGCACTTCACCCATCTCGGCTCGGTGTTCCTCAACGGCGGGGAGGCTCCGACGCCATGCCCTTGATCGAAGTGACCATGGTGGAGGGCCGCACCCCGGAGCAACTGCGCGCCCTCATCAGCGGCCTCACCCGAGCGACCGCGGAGGCGGTCGGCGCGCCGGCGGAGAACGTACGGGTCGTGGTACGAGAAGTCCCTGCTACGCACTGGGCGGCGGGCGACGTCACGATCGCCGAGAGGGCCACGCACGGAAGGGAAGCGCCATGAGCGACCTGGAGTTCTTCGGGCACGTCATCGACGGGGAGGAGATCCCCTCGGTCGACGGCGACACGCTCGAGGTGTGGAACCCCTGGACGCAGAGTGTCTGGGCCCGGGCCGCGGAGGGCGGACCCGACGACGTGGCCAAGGCCGTCACGAGCTCAAGGCGGGCCTTCGACGAAGGTCCCTGGCCTCGGATGGGCCGGGTCGAGCGGGCGGCCGCCATCCATCGGCTCGCCGATCTCATGGAGGAGCGAGCCGACGACCTGGCCACCTTGGACACGCGGAACATGGCCAAGCCGTTCGCGCAGGCTCAGCACGACGTGGCCCGATCAGTGTGGAACTTCCGCTTCTTCGCCGACCACCAACGTGACCACTGCGGCGAGGTCTACCCGATGGACTCCGGGCACCACTCCTACAGCGAGTACGGTCCCGCCGGCGTTGTCGCCGCGATCAGTCCCTGGAACTTCCCGCTCATGATGGCGACCTGGAAGGTGGCGCCCGCGATCGCGTGGGGCAACACCTGCATCATCAAGCCCTCCGAGGACACCCCTGCCTCGGTCACGATGCTCGGCCGGCTCGCAGCGGAGGCGGGACTGCCACCTGGCGTCCTCAACGTGCTCAACGGGCGTGGCGACCCGGCGGGATCGGCCCTGGTCGCCGACGACCGTGTCGACCGTGTCACTTTCACCGGGTCGTCGGCAACCGGGAAGCGGGTGATGGCATCTGCAGCCTCCCACCTGGCCCCGGTCTCCCTCGAGCTGGGAGGCAAAGGTGCGAACATCGTCTTCGATGACGCCGACCTGGACAACGCCGTCCATTGGGCGGTGGAGTCGATCTTCCGCAATTCCGGCCAGGTCTGCCTGGCGGGCTCCCGACTCTACGTGGCCTCCGGCATCTACGACGAGTTCATGGCACGGTTCGTCGCCGCCGCCGAGGCGTTGACGATCGGTGACCCGTTCGACGCGGGGACGCGGTTCTCCAGCCTTGCCAGCAAGAAGCACTACGACAAAGTGTCGGCCTACGTCGACGGGGTCGGCCCCGACGGGGGAAAGATCCTGACCGGGGGGATCGACGAGGACGGCCGCTGGCTGGTCCGACCCACGATCATCACCGATCTGCCGCTCACGGCCCCGGCGTACTGCGAGGAGATCTTCGGGCCCGTCTGCGTGGTCAACCGCTTCGAGACCGAGGACGAGGTCATCGGCCTCGCCAACAACACCCGCTACGGCCTCAACGCCATGCTCTTCACCGAGAACCTATCGCGCGCACACCGGGTGGCCTCCCGGCTCCGAGCGGGGACCGTCTGGGTGAACTGTTTCTTCATCCGCGATCTGCGCACGCCCTTCGGTGGCGTGGGCGACTCGGGAGTCGGCCGTGAAGGTGGCAACTTCAGCCGGGAGTTCTTCACCGAACCCAAGGCCGTCGTGATGCAAATCCAACGATGAGCAGGGGAGAGTCCCGCCGGGTGGTG
>DGBP01000083.1 GCA_002384855.1 Nocardioidaceae bacterium UBA4001
CGAACGCCAGCACCCGATGTCGCGGCGGCCCGCCACCGGCACCACCGTTGCCGCCGACGCCACCAGGCGTCGCGGCTCCGCGCGCAGCCCCGGGCCCGCCGGCAGTCCCTGCCGTCGCCTCGGATCCCGCACAGGTGGTCATGACCCCACGCTACGAACACCCACCCCTGGGTTCGAACACCAGTTCGAACCCCGTGGACAACCGCCCGCCCACGCGACTGTGGACACAAACTGGCCACGCCCCCTGCCCAGCCACCGCCACGGCCTCGCGCGCGTCGCGCAGAGGCCGGCGCCACCTCCCCGGGAGCCTGCACAGACGCCGGGTCAGCAAGTTCAGGGCTGCAAACGCTCCGGGTACGCGCCGTAGGCCACGGTTGGCCTATTCATCATCCGCACTTATCAATCACACCAAAACGCGACCTTGTGCTGACTTAATATTCGTACGTACCGTGAACCGATCCCGCCGGATGTGACCACCGCCACGAACCGACGGTCGCCCGTCACAGAGTGAACGAGAGGAGCCGGCCATGGAGCTGCGCCACCTGCGTTACTTCGCCGCCGTCGCCGAGACCTGCCACTTCGGCAGGGCGGCCGAACGGCTGCACATGGCCCAGCCGGCCCTCTCCCAGGCGATCCGCCAGCTCGAGGGTGAGCTCGGCACCCCCCTGCTGGTGCGCACCACCCGCCAGGTCCGGCTCACCCCCGCCGGGGAGTTTCTGCACAAGGAGGCACTGCGGGTCCTCGCCTCGCTCGACGACAGCGTGCGCAGCGTGCGCCGGATCGCCGAGGGCCGCAAAGGCGTGGTGCGGCTGGGCCTCACCGGGACCGCCGCCTTCGGCCAGCTCCCGCGGATCGCCCGGATCGTCAAGCGCGAGCTGCCGGAGGTGGCACTGGAGATCCGGGCCGACCTGCTCACCCCGGCCCAGTGCGACGGGCTCCGTGAGGGCACGCTCGACCTCGGCGTGCTCCGCCCGCCGCTGACCGGCGAGGGCCTGCAGTCCCGCGAGATCGAGGTCGAGCCTCTGCTGCTCGCCGTCTCCGCGGACCACCGGCTGGCGTCCGAGCCGTTGGTGAGCATGTCGGACCTGCGGAGCGAGGGGTTCGTGCTCTACGGCAACCGCGACTCGGCCGTCAACGACGCCGCGCTGCGCAGTTGCGAGCGCGCCGGTTTCGCTCCGCGCCGCGAGCACGAGGCGCCGGGCACCGCTGTGCTCCTGGCCTTGGTCGCGGCAGGCCTCGGCGTCGCCCTGGTGCCGGGCTCGGTCCGCGCGGTGCCGCTGGCCGGCGTGGTGTTCCGCGAGGTCACCGATGCCGGCTCGATCTCGCTCGCGCTGGCCTGGCGCCGGGGCGAGGCCTCCCCCGTCACCGTGTCGGTCGTCGAGACGCTCGTCGACGCCGGCCTGTTCGCCGCCGAGTCGGCCGAGGTCAGCCGATGAAGATCACCAAGGTCGAGGCGATCCCGTTCGCCATCCCGTACACCAAGCCCCTGCGCTTCGCGAGCGGCGAGGTTCGCGTCGCCGAGCACGTCCTCGTCCGCGTGCACACCGACGACGGTGTCGTCGGCATCGCCGAGGCACCCCCGCGGCCGTTCACGTACGGCGAGACCCAGGCGAGCATCATGGCCGTGATCGACCAGATCTTCGAGCCCCAGGTCGTGGGCCTCACCCTGCTCGAGCGCGAGGTGGTCGCCGCCCGCCTCGCACGCACGGTCGGCAACCCCACCGCGAAGGCCGCGGTCGACATGGCCGTCTGGGACGCCCTCGGCCGCACCCTGGACCTCCCGGTCACCGAGCTGCTCGGCGGCTACACCGACCGGATGCGCGTCTCGCACATGCTCGGCTTCGACGAGCCGGCCACGATGGTCGCCGAGGCCGAGAGGATGCGCGACACCTACGGCATCACGACCTTCAAGGTCAAGGTCGGCCGCCGCCCGTTCGGCCTCGACACCGCGGTGGTCCGGGCGCTGCGTGAAGGGCTCGGCGACCAGGTCGAGCTGTACGTCGACGGCAACCGTGGCTGGACGGCGTCGGAGTCGGCCCGGGCCATGAAGCAGATGTCGGACCTCGACCTCCTCTTCGCCGAGGAGCTGTGTCCCGCAGACGACGTCCTCGGGCGGCGCTGGCTGGTGCAGCAGTGCGACGTACCCTTCATCGCCGACGAGTCCGCGGTGACACCCGCCGACGTGACCAGGGAGATCCTGGGCGGGTCCGCCACCGCCGTCAGCATCAAGACCGCCCGCACCGGGTTCACCGGGTCGCAGCGGGTGCACCACCTCGCCGAGGGACTCGGCATCGAGGTCGTCATGGGCAACCAGATCGACGGCCAGCTCGGGTCCATGTGCACAGTCGTCTTCGGCTCCGCCTACCGGCTCACGGCGCAGCGGGCCGGGGAGCTGTCGAACTTCCTCGACATGAGCGACGACCTGCTCACCGAGCCGCTGGAGATCCGCGACGGCGAGCTCACCATCCGTCCCGGTGCCGGGCTCGGGGTCGACGTCGACCCCGACAAGCTCGCGCGCTACCGCCAAGACCTCTGACAGCCCACCGAGAAGCCACACCACACCGAGGGAGAACCACCATGTCCCAGACCGCCGAAACCCAGGCCACCGCGTCCGCCGCGGCGTCCGGCGCCTCCGCGACCGAGCGCTTCCAGACCGACAAGTCACCGTACGACGCCGTCAAGGACACGCCGAAGGAGCGCGTGGACACCCTGGCGCGGGAGGTGCTGGCCGCTGTCCACGACACCATCCGCAAGCACAAGGTCACCTACGACGAGTACAACGCGCTCAAGGCGTGGCTGATCCAGGTCGGCCACGACGGCGAGTGGCCGCTGTTCCTCGACGTGTGGGTCGAGCACGTCGTCGAGGAGGTCGCCACCGACCACCGCGAGGGAAACAAGGGCAGCATCGAGGGCCCCTACTACGCCCCGGGCGCCCCCGAGTGCGGCCCCCGCGGGGCCGTCCCGATGCGCGATGACGAGGGCGGCACACCGCTCACGTGGACCGGCCGGGTCACCTCCACCGACGGCCGTCCCCTGGCGGGGGCGACGGTCGAGGTGTGGCACGCCGACGCCGACGGCTTCTACTCCCAGTTCGCCCCCGGCCTGCCCGAGTGGAACCTCCGAGGGACGTTCACCGTCGACGAGAACGGCGAGTTCGAGGTCCGGACGGTCCAGCCGGCGCCGTACCAGATCCCGACCGACGGCGCCTGCGGCAAGCTGATCGCCGCGGCCGGCTGGCACGCCTGGCGTCCCGCGCACATCCACGTCAAGGCGTCGGCGCCGGAGCACGAGCTGCTCACCGCGCAGCTGTACTTCCCCGGCGACGAGCACAACGCGGACGACATCGCTTCGGCGGTCAAGCCCGAGCTGATGCTCGACCCCAAGCCCGCCGCCGACGGCAGCGGGAACACCGTGGAGTACAGCTTCGTGCTCGACCCCACCCACGGCTGACCTACCGAGAGGAGTAATCGCCCATGCTGTTCCACGTGAGGATGGACGTCCACATCCCGCTCGACCTGGACGCGGACGTCCGCGCGGACGTCGTCGCACGCGAGAGGGCCTACTCCCAGGAGCTGCAGCGCTCCGGGAAGTGGCCGCACATCTGGCGCATCGTGGGCGAGTACTCCAACGTCAGCATCTTCGACGTCGCCTCGAACGACGAGCTGCACGACCTGCTCTCGGGGCTGCCGCTGTTCCCCTACATGGACATCGCGGTCACGCCGCTGGCGACGCACCCGTCGGACATCCGCGCGGGCTGACGTCAGGGCCACCTGCGCCCCTTGCCACTCGCCCCGGGTCCGGGCGATCCGCCCATGCCAGGTTCGAGGCGGTGGCAGCACCTGCTCGGATTCGGGAACCTTTCGGGTCTCCCGCTGCGACAGTGAGGTCATGGGGACCACGGAGGCGGGACGCGATGACGCGACCCTGGTGCGCGCGGCGGCCGAGGGTGACCTCGGTGCGGTCCGTGAGCTGTACGACCGCCACGCACCGTGGCTGTCGGTCCGGCTGCACCGTCGCTGCAACGACCGTGAGGTCGTGCTCGACGTCGTCCAGGACACGTTCGTGGCGATGTGGCAGGACGCCTGCAGGTGGCGGGGCGAGGGGGACGTCGCCGCCTGGCTGTGGGGTATCGCGTTCCGCCGCCTGGTCTCCCGGCTCCGGCAGCGCAAGGAGGTCGTGCTGATGCCCGACTGGGATGCAGGGGCGCGCGGCGTGCTGCCCGGCGTGGAGGACCAGGTGCTGCTCGGTGTCGAGTACGGCGACCTGGGGGACGCCCTGCGTCGGCTCTCCCCCGAGTTCCGCGCCGTCGTCCAGGCCTGCGTGCTCGACGGCCTGACCACCCGCGAGGCCGGGCGGCTGCTCGGCGTCCGCGAGAACACCGTCAAGACCCGCCTGCACCGCGCGAAGGCCCAGCTGCGCGGCACCCTGGCCGACACCCAGCTGGAGGGATGGCGATGAGCACCACGTCCTGGCACGCTCCGCACGACCTGCTGGAGGCCTACGCCGAGGGCCGGCTCGACGCCGTGCTCGGCGCGTCCCTCGAGCGGCATGTCGAGTCCTGCGCGGAGTGTCGTGCCGCGATCCGGCCACTCTCCGACCTCCGGCTGCTCGACGACGCCTGGTCCGAGGTCCGCTCCCGGCTGGAGAGCCCCGAGCCCACGCGGCCGGTCCGCCTCGCCCAGCGCCTCGGCCTCGCCGACTCCACCGGCGTCCTGCTCTCCGCCGCGACCTCGCTTCGCCTGGCCTGGCTGACCGGGTCGGTCGTGGCGCTCGGGTTCGCCCTCGTGGCGACGCTCCTCGCCGCCGGCGACGCCCTCTGGCCCTTCCTCCTGGTCGCACCGCTGGTGCCTGTGCTCGGGGTGGCGGCGGCGTACGGCGGCTCGGAGGAGCCGTTCGAGGCGCTGGCCGCCACCACGCCGTACGGCCGGGCCAGGCTGGTGCTCGTGCGCACCCTCGGCGTCGTGATCGGCACCTTGCCGCCGGCTGCGTTGCTCGGGCTGTTCGTGCCGGGCCCCGGGTGGGTGGCGGCCGCCTGGCTCGGGCCCTCCCTGGCGATGGTGCTGGTCCTGCTGGCGCTGGCGGCCTACATCGGTCCTTGGCCTGCGGGAGCGACGCTCGCCCTGCTCTGGTGCGGGATCGTCGTGCTCTCGATCCGTCGGCTGACCCCGACCTGGCCCGTAGAAGCCACCCAGCAGACCGTCTACCTCGCCCTGGCCGCCGCCGCGGTCGCCGTACTCGTCGTCCGGTCCCGCCGAACTCACAGGATCGGAGTCGCGCTGTGAACGTCACGCTCGCCGGCATCGGCAAGGACTATGGCGCCACCCGCGCCCTCGAGGACGTCGACCTGACCCTCGACACCGGTGTCACCGGGCTGCTCGGTCCCAACGGCGCCGGCAAGACGACGCTGCTGCGGATCGTGGCCACGTCGATCGCGGCGGACCGGGGACGGGTGCGGCTCCTGGGACAGGACCCCAGCGCCGGCCACGGCGAGCTGACCGACATCCGGCGCGGGCTCGGCTACCTGCCCCAGGAGCTCGGCTACCCCGGTGACATGACCACGTTCGGGTTCGTGGAGTACGTCGCGGTGCTGAAGGAGTGGGACGAGCGACGGGCCCGGCACCGAGAGGTACGCCGCGTACTCGACCTGGTCGACCTGTCCGACCTCTCGACCAAGCGCGTCTCCCGGCTCAGCGGGGGTCAGCGGCGCCGGGTCGGCCTGGCACAGGCCATGATCGGCGACGCGGCCCTGCTGGTGCTCGACGAGCCCACGACCGGACTGGACCCGGCTCAGCGAGCCGCCCTGCGCCGCACCCTCGACGTGGCGGCACATGAGTCGACCGTCCTGCTCTCCACGCATCAGACCGAGGACGTCGCCGCGCTCTGCGAGCGCGTGGTGGTGCTTGCCGGCGGGCGGATCCGCTTCGACGGCTCCGTGCTCGACCTGGTCGCCACCGCCGCAGGACAGGTCTGGCTGGCCGACGCCGACGTGCCCGGCGCCCCGGTGTCGTGGCGCACCGGCACCGGCCGCTACCGGGTCGTCGGCGGTGGCCGCCCACCGGCCGCCGAAGCCGCCGAGCCGACCCTCGAGGACGCCTACCTGCTCATGCTCGGGCCCGAGGCGAGGACTCCGCTTCCCGCCTGACCTCATCCATCCGCCCCGACCACTCAGCACCGTCTCATCCACCGGAGGTGACTTCGTGTACTCGACCCTGCCCACCACACGTTCTGCCAGCCTGGCTTCCATGACCGGCATCGAGGCGCGCCGCTTCGCACGCCACCCGGCGTTCCTCATCGGCACCCTGACTGCCCTCGCGGTCACGCTGTGGGCCTACCTGAGCGGCGACACCGTCACCGTCGACGGGGTGAGCCACCCGGAGGGGCTGCTCAGCGGCCCCATCATCCCCGCCTTCTTCATCGGACTGCCCAGCCTCATCGTGGCGGCGCGCCTGGTGCGCTCCACCGACGCGGCCGGCGAGGTGATGGGAGCCGCCCCGGGCACCGAGACGCGCCGCACCCTCGCGGTGGCGGGCGCCTGCATCGTCCCGCTCGCTGCCGGGTTCCTGTGGCTTGCCGAGCTGTTCCTGATCGCCGCGGTCTGGGAGCCGCACCCCTCTGAGCTGTGGTTCCCGACCGTGAACGACGCGTACGTGTGGAGCATCCTGCTCGCGCTCGGGCCGGTCGCTTGCCTCGGTGGCGGGCTGCTCGGCGTCCTGGTCGGCCGGTGGATGAGGTTCCGAGGTGCCTCGGTGCTCGTGGTGGTGGCGCTGGTCGCTCTCGACATCCTGGGCCAGGCCCCCGTGATGGGCGAGGCCGACACGGCACGCTGGAGGCTCTGGCTTCCGTGGGCCATGTGGCACAGCGGCGGCAACACCGCGGAGCCCTACGACTACGTGCCGGCGTACACGCAGGTCCTGCATCCCGGAAACCCGGTGACCTACCTCCTCTACGTCCTGGTGCTCTGCGCGCTCGCCGTCACCGGGGCGGTCTGGCACGACCGGACCGCCCGGAGCACACGGCTGCGACTGGTGACCTACGCCCTCATCGTCGCCGCCGTCGGGCTCGTCGTGGTCACCGCCCTGACGGGCATGACCGAGCCCCTGGTCTCCAGCACCTTCCCGAGCACCGACTGAGCCGATGATGACGACGCCCGCGTGGTACCTGCGACGTGCCGTGCCCTGGCCGTCCATGCTGGGCGGGCTTGTCGTGGGGGCGCTGCTGGTGCTCGCCGTCCACCGCTGGGAGAGCGCGGCCGGCGCGGCGCTCCCCGTGATCGCGCTCCTCGCAGCAGCCGGCGCAGCCTTCGGGTACGACGAGCCGGCGCTCGCCGTCGCCGACGTGACGCCTCGGGGGGCGCGGTGGGCGCCGGCGAGCCGGTTCGTCGCGGGCCTGGTGCCGCTCGTGGCCGGCCTGGTGCTCCTGCTGCTGGCACCGGGCGAGGTGGACGCCTCGAGCTGGGCCCTGGTCGTCGCTGGTATCGGGGCCGCGGGTTCGTCGATCGCCGGAGTGGCCTCCGCACGGCAGGTCCCTCGTCCCGGTGCGACGGTTGCGGGACTGGTGGTCTTCGTCGGCCTGGCTCCGCTTGCGATGGGCCCGATGCTCGCCCTACCCGCGCTGTACCCGTCTCCTGACCTCTCGGGTGCGGTGACGACGTTCTGGGTCCTGCTGGCGGTCATCGCGCTGGCCGGGTCACCGGTCGGCCCACGGCTCGTCCGGCGTTGACCAGGATCCCCGGGGCAAGCGGTGCTCCGAGACGTGCCCGGTCCGAGACGTGAGGGGATGAGGCGCATACGGTAGGGGCCGTGACGGACAGGGACGACGGGCAGGCCGAGCTGCTCCGCAAGTTTCAGGCGGCGATCTCCGGAATGGAGCTGGCCGACCTCCGGCAGCTCGCGGGAGACCTGACGGCGGTCGCAGGGCAGACAGCGTCGAGTGCTGTACGACCGGAGCTGCGCCGATCTCCCCTCGACAAGCCTGCGATCTTCCGGATCCGGGTCGACCTCGACCACGCAGCGCCACCGATCTGGCGTCGGCTCGACCTGCGCTCGGACCTCCCGCTCGACGTCGTCCATCAGGTGCTGCAGGTCGCGTTCGACTGGACCGACTCCCACCTGCACCGCTTCTCGCTCGGCGGGCATCCGTTCGATCGGACCAGCCAGCTCTTCCTCTGCCCCTACGACGCCGAGGAAGGCGACTACGGCGACGAGGACGGGTACCCTGCCAACCAGGTGCGGCTCGATGAGACCCTGCAGGACCCAGGCGACGTCCTGCACTACGTGTACGACTACGGCGACAGCTGGGAGCTCACCCTGCGGCTGGAGGAGATCCGTCCTGCCACACCGGACTCACCCTCCGCGATTGCGGTCGCTGGTCGTCGAGCGGCGCCTCCCGAGGACTCCGGAGGCGGGACCGACCTGGCCAGCATCGCGTTGGTGGTCGACGACCCGAGCCACTTCGAGCTCGACGAGCTCAACCAGGCGCTTCGAGCGCCGTACTTCGTGCTGCGTGAGTACGGCGTCGACCATCGGCTGGTCGATCTGCTGAACCGGCTGCGCTACACACCCACTGGCCAGGACCTCTCCCAGCGGGTGGTCACGATCGCCATGGACCGGACCGCCCCTGACCCGGACGAGATGGCCGCGGCCACGGCCGCCTACCGCTGGTTCCTCGACCGGGCCAGGGGCGGCGGGATCGAGCTCACCTCGGCCGGGTACCTCAAGCCCGCCGACGTCGAGGCCGCGTCCGCAGTCGTGCCCGCGATGAGCGACTGGATCGGCAAGCACAACCGGGAGATCCACGCCAGCCCGTTGCTGGACTTCCGCGAGTCACTCCAGGCCATGGGCCTGCTGCGCAAGCGCAAGGGCACCCTGTTGCTGACTCGAGCCGGAGCCGCCGCGCAGCGCAGCCCCGCGAAGCTCTGGGCGCACCTGGCCGATCGACTGATCCCCGCCAAGGCCGGCGACTTCGAGACGGTGGGATCCCTCCTTCTGCTGGCGTACGCCGCGACGTCACCTGGGCGACCGATCCCGCGCGAGGAGGTGGCCGCGGCGCTCTCCGAGCTCGGCTGGCGCCACCGCGACGGGCGCCCCTTGGAGGGCTACGAGATCTACCGCCTCGACGTCTTCACCACCCTCGTGAACGTCACCGACGGGCCCGCTCCCCGTGGCGGCCGCGACTGGGTGAGCCCGGCGGCGGCCGCCTTGGCGCGGGCGGCCCTCACCACCTCAAGAACCGACTCCTCAGAGGCACACCCGTAGTCGCCGCGTGGCTTCACCCGAAGAGTTGCGAGAACTGCTGTCGCAAACGAACTATTGCGACAGGAGTGGGCAATGCCGATTCCTAGCATCATCCGCACGCTTGGACTCGAGCACCCACAAGACGAGGTGAGGGCTGCGCCTCCACCTTCGACGGCATCACGGGCTGGTTCGGCGACCACGCCAAGGGGCCATCGCCGCGGGCAACGACGTGCGCATGCGCTGGGAGCAGCACGACGCGACCGGAACCCTCTCGATCAAGGTGGTCGACCCCATGTCAATGTTCGCCTTCTGCTGGGAGATCCCTGATGCCCGTCCCCGCCGGTGACCCTCGGCAGACCGACGTCGAGTTCGCCCTCGAGCCGGCTGCGTCCGGCACCAGGCTCGTCACCGACGGTGGCTTCGCCCAGCTCCCCGACAAGTGGCTCGAGGGCAGCCAGGGCAACGTCGAAGGCCGGCGCTCGGAGCTCGACGAGCTCATGGAATACCTCGATGCCGTCTGACGCCGAGGTCTCGGCCGCCGATCTCGCGGCGTCGGCCGATCCCAGCCGTCGGGCGATCCTCGCCACCGTCGCGGAGCACGGACCGAGCGCCTCGGCCTATCTGTCCGGGCGCATGCGTGCTCGTCGGAGGCGCCTCCGACTCCCTCCCGGTGGGCGAGGGCACCTCGTGACCGGCCTCGAGGGAGACCTCCACCAGCCCGAGGGGGCCTCGTCCCAGGTCACCGTGGTCATGGTGTTCGTTCCGCCGTGGTCAGTCGTTGTGGTGGGCGCTGTGTTCGGCGGGGGTCGCGGTGCCTACCGGAGTTGGCGCATCGACGGGGTCGGGGCTGCTGATCGCCGGTCCGATCACGAACGCGGAGATCGAGAACATGACGGCGAAGACCGCGACCGCGAGGCCGGGGTTCCCTCCAGGTCACCGTGAGTGGCGGGTGTCGCTGCGGCGCGGTGGTGGTCGTGTGCCATGAGCGCTCCTAGGCCCTGTACGAAAGGGCCGTCATCATGCCCGCCTCAGCGTGGTAGATGTTGTGGCAGTGCGCGGCCCACTGGCCGGGGTTGTCGGCGTCGAAGTCGACCTCGAGGGTCTGCATCGGCCGTACGATCACGGTGTCCTTGCGAACACCGCTCCCAGCCACAGCGAAGGTGTGCCCGTGCACGTGCATCGGGTGGAACATCATGGAGTGGTTCGCGATCCGTAGCCGCACCCGCTCCCCCTCACTCACGGCGAGTGGGTCTGCGTCGGGGAACGTCTCGCCGTTGATCGTCCACCGGTACGGCGCCATCGACCCACCGAGGACCAGGTCGTGGTCGCGGTCGGTGGACCGGTCGGCCAACCGGACATCAGCGGCAGGCCTGAGGTCGGTGCCGAGCAGGACCCGACGACTCAGCTCGCCCGAGCGGGCTTCGGCTGAGGGTGTCCGTCCGGCGCCGGTGCGCACGACAGCGACACCCTGGCCGTTCTTCCCCTCGGCGGACGCGATGAGCGGGAAGACCCCCTCGGCCAGGGTCACGGTGACGTCGAACCGCTCCCCCATCCCGATCAGGAGGGCGTCGGCGGGCACCGGCACGACGGGGAAGCCGTCACTGTGGGTGAGGGTCATGCGGTGCCCACCGAGCGCGACCCGGAACGCGGTGTCGGAGCCGGCGTTGACGAACCGGATCCGGACCCGTTGCCCGGGCTTGCCGGTCAACGTCACCGGCGCGTCCGCGGTCCGGCCGTTGACCAGGTAGTGCGGATAGTCGACGTCGCCGGCGCCACCGAGGAGACGGGACTGCATCCCCTCCCCCATCATGCCGCCCATGGAGCCCATGGAGCCGTGATCCATGCCCGACATCGACCCGTCGTCCATCCCGCCCATGCCACCCGAGCCGCTGCCCGAGCGCAGCTCGGTCAGGATGTCGTCGGGGGTGCGGCCGGTCCCGTCGACCCAGTCATCCAGGACGACGATCCACTCGTCGTCGTAGTCACCGGGCTCGTCGGGGTCGTCCACGACCAGGACGCCGTACAGACCGCGGTCGAGCTGGACTCCGGAGTGCGGGTGGTAGAAGTACGTGCCCGGATCGGGGACGGTGAACTCGTAGCGGAAGGACCCGTCGGCGGGAATCGGGTCCTGGGTCAGGCCGGGGACACCGTCCATGTCGTTGCGAAGCGCGATCCCGTGCCAGTGCACGCTGGTCTCGGCCGGAAGCTGGTTGTCGACCTCGACCCGCAGCACGTCACCGGCGGTGACCCGGAGAACTGGGCCGGGGACGGAGTCGCCGTACGCCCAGGTGCTGACCACCCGCCCCCCGAGGTTGAGCGTCACCGGCCGGGGCGTGAGCCGTGCCCGCACGACCGAAGCACCGTTGCGTCGACGTGCCTCCTCCCCCTCGGCCACCGCCTTGGCGGCCGGGCCGACCGCGCGGTCGGTGCTGCACGCGGCCAGGCTTCCGAGCGAGAGAACGCCGGTCAGGCCGGCGGCCCCACGGATCAGACTGCGGCGGGTCAGGTGCGACAAGGAAGGCTCCTCGAGGCTGAAGTCGATGCTGTGCCTGGTGGTAGGGCGTCGCACTGTCAGCGCGTGACCGGGCGGCCACCGGTGCGCAGGACGTCGGCGCGAGCGTGGTACTCCTCGGCGTCGATCTCGCCGCGGGCGAACCGCTCCTCGAGGATCTGCATCGGGTCCCGGGTCGTGGACCGCTCGGCCGGCCGGGTGCTGCTGCTGGTGCCGCGGAAGATCGCGACCACCGCGAACACCACCAAGGCCCAGAACGCCACCATCACCAGGCTCATCACGATCCAGCCGCCCCAGCCCACTCCGTCTTGGTACCAACCCATCATCGTTCCCAGCTCCCTTCATGGCTGTTGTCTTCACCGTGGGGCGCGTACCCCGGGAATCTCGTCGTGGTCGCATGAAGGTTCGCTGAAGAAGGCCCTGCGGCAATGGGCGGGCGCGAGACCGAGCGGACGACGGCTGACACCATGGGCCCCATGAGCGAGAAGTACGCCGTTGGTGCTTCGCCCACCCGGACCTCGTCGGCTACCGGGGCGAAGCCCAGGTCGGGTCTGCGGGCGATGGTGATCGAGGACGAGACCGAGCTCGCCGCTCTCGTCGGGAGCTATCTCGAACGCGACGGGTTCGAGGTCACCGTGAGCCATGACGGCGCACGAGCGGTCACCGCGGCGCGCGAGGTCGACCCCGATGTCATCGTGCTCGACCTCGGCCTGCCAGGCATGGACGGTGTGGAGGTGTGCCGACAGGTGCGCACCTTCTCCGACGCCTACGTGGTCATCCTCACCGCCCGCAGCGACGAGGTCGACACCCTGATCGGGTTGTCAGTGGGCGCCGACGACTACATGACCAAGCCGTTCAGCCCGCGTGAGCTCATGGCACGGGTGCAGGCCATGCTGCGACGGCCTCGACCACTCCGCGAGGCCGACACGGCTGAGCACATGCGGACCTTCGGGGACCTGACGGTCGATCCCGTCGGCCGCGACGTGTGGCTGGCGGGCGAGGCGGTGGCGTTGACCCGCACCGAGTTCGACCTACTCGCCGCACTGGCCGATCAGCCCCGGATGGCTTTCAGCCGCCGCCAGCTCATCGACCACGTCTGGGGCGAGACGTGGGTCGGCGACGAACACCTGGTCGACGTTCACATCGGACACCTGCGCCGCAAGCTCGGCGACGACGCCGCCGAGGGACGGTTCGTCCGCACCGTCCGAGGCGTCGGCTACCGGATGGGAACCGGCCGATGACCACCACCACCGGCTCTCGGCCCGACGAGGCCGGCTCGCGCACTGGCCGGACCAGGTCCGGGTTCGCAGGTCGGCTGCTGCTCGCGCAGGCGCTGGTGCTGGTCGCCGGCGCCTTGACCACGTGGCTGGTGGCCACCGCGGTTGGTCCCGGCATCTTCCACGACCATCTCGACAGGGCCGGGATAGGCCACACCGCCTCGGAGACCCAGCACGTTGAGGAGGCATTCGCCTCGGCCCTGCTGGTCTCGTTGTCGGTGGCGTTGCTCGCGGCGGTCGTCGCCGCGCTCGCGGTGTCGTGGTACTTCGGCCGTCGAGTACAGCGTTCCATCTCCCCGGTCACCACCGCCGCTTCCCAGGTCGCCGCGGGCCGGTACGACGCACGGGTGCCTGACCCGGGTCTTGGTGGTGAGTTCGCGACGCTCGCCGATACCTTCAACGCGCTGGCCGAACGCCTCGGCGCCGTGGAGACCACCCGCCGCCGGATGCTCGCCGACCTCGCACACGAACTGCGCACCCCTCTGGCCACCATCGACGCCCACCTCGAGGCGGTCGAGGACGGCGTCCGCGACCTCGACCACGAGACCCTCGGGGTTCTGCGAGACAGCACTCATCGGCTGCGCCGGCTCGCCGAGGACATCGGCGCGGTCTCCCGTGCCGAAGAGGGAGGCCTCGACATCCACCCCGGACCCGTCGACCCGGCCGCCCTGGCTGACGCGGCTGTGGACGCAGCCAGTGACCGGTACACGGCCAAGGGCGTACTCCTGGAGACCCGACTACGCACCCGCGTGCGCGTCCTCGCCGACCCCGACCGGATCGGGCAGGTGCTGACCAACCTCCTCGACAACGCGTTGCGGCACACACCTTCAGGTGGCGCGGTTACCTTGACCTGCGACCAGGTCGAACGATGGGTCCAGTTCACCGTCGCCGACACCGGCGAAGGCATCCCCGACGAGCACCTGGGTCACGTCTTCGACCGGTTCTACCGGGTGGACACCGCCCGTGACCGGGTCCACGGCGGCAGCGGAATCGGGCTCAGCATCGCCAGAACCCTCGTCGAGGCACACGGCGGCGGCATCAGCGTCGCCAGTGCGGGCTCCCACCGAGGCGCGACGTTCACGGTGCGGCTACCGGCCGCCACCCCCTAGCCTCGATGTTTCGTGAACCGCGCTGATCGGTCGTCACGACGGGTGGGCTGATTGCGGCTGGGCGAGGACGTGGGTGTTCCCCGGCGCTGTCGCCGCCGGTTCTCCGGTTCTGGTGGTGGGGTTGGGGTTGGCGTCTTGCCGTCAGGCGGTGCGGAGCGTGGCCCAGCCGATGTCGATGAGGTGGTTCCAGGGCCAGTCACGTGGGAGGCGTAGTCGTCTTCGACGACCGGTGTGGATGATCCGTCCGGCGACGGCGAGGATCCGGAATCGGAGCCGTTTGGGCTCCCACCTGCGGGCGGGCTCGGTCTCGTCGAACGCGAGGGTCTGGGTCCAGGCGAGCAGGTCGGCGGCGAGGGCGACGACCTCCATCCAGATCCGGTTCTGGGCGTAGCCGGCGAAGGGCAGGTTCCGCAGGCCGGTGTCCTTCAGGCCACGGATCCGGTCCTCGCAGCGGGCGCGCTGACGGTGCCTGACCTCAAGCGCTGCCAGGGTCCAGCCGGGTCCCTTGGTGTTGGTCGCGAAGCAGGTGATCCGCCAGCCGTTATGGTCGGTCAACCGCAATTGCGCGCCGGGGTGGGGTCGTTCCCGACGTGCGATCACCCGCATTCTGGGTGGCCAGTCGTCGCTCGTCCCGGTCCGAGTGGTGGGCGGCATCCAGGCCGTCAGTTCAGCGACCTGCGCGCCGTCACGGGGCTCGCCGTTGCTATCGAGTGCGGCACGCCAGGCTTGGTCAGGGATCGCCTCGACGGCGGCCTTCACTGCATCGCTGCCACCGAACCCGATCGAGTACTCCAGTCCCAGATCGGTGATGTGGCGCAGGAACGCCTTGGAGCAGCCGCCGGTGTCGGTGCGGACCAGGACCTGTCCACGTTCGTGCTCGGGCAGCTGAGCCAAGGTGTCGTCCAGGCAGGTGATGTGATCTGCGCTGTCCCACGCCGAGGCTCGGCCCGGACGCAGGTTGATCACCCCGGTGTCGCCGGTCCCGTGGGCACCGTGGTCGATCGTCGAGCACATCGGGTGAAACCCGTAGCCGCGTTTGTAGGTCGGCTCGGCGCCTTCCTTGTCCGAGTGCGCGCCGACCAGCGTGGCGTCGATATCGACGATCACCTGACCACCCGTCCGGGACCCGGGCCTGCCGGCCAGTGGTCGGCGCCGCGCCCACACTGCGGCCCGAGCATCGGCGCGCGCGTGACGGATCGCGGCCACCGCGGCATCGACCTCACCCGCCAAGGCCGTGAGCAGTCGCGACACCGTCGGACCGGAGGCAACGGATCCGAAGATCGTCGGCTGGGCACGGACCGCGGCGATGTCGGCCAGACAGTCCCCGCCGAGCGCGACGGCGGTCGCGAGATCGAGCAGCACCTTGCCAGGGTCGTGCTGAGCACGCGTCGACCGCCACGGCGACAAGGCCCGCGAGAGTCTGCGGTCCAGGCCCGCGACCCGAACCGCTTCGTTGACAAGCAGCGCCCCCGAGGACGAGATCAACGACTCACGGACGGAATCGAGAACCAGATTCGGGACACGGTTACCCTTCACCTACGGAGTGCCTTTCCGCTCGGCGTCTTGAGACTTCGCAATCACAAGAATCCCGTGCAGGACAGGCACTTCCGTGCGTTACGCGCCGTACTCACCCAAGGCGACGTGAAATCCCGAGGCTAGTGTCGTGAGTCAGAGATTCGCTGACGATGTGCGACGAGGGATTCGAGGATCTCGTCGGCGGTCTTGGTCCAAACGTAGGGGCGTGGGTTCTCGTTCCACTGCCGGGGCCAGTTCTCGATGTCGGTCTTGAGGTGCTTGACCGAGCGGTGCACGCCACGGCGGATCAGCTTCATGGTGATCTCGGCGAACCAGCGCTCGACCAGCTTCAGCCAGGAGGAGCCGGTCGGGGTGAAGTGCAGGTGGAACCGGGGATGTCGGACCAGGCAGCGGCGGATGGTCTCGGTCTTGTGGGTGGCGAGGTTGTCGCAGATGAGGTGCACCTTTCTGCGATCCTTCACCCCCTCGGCCATCTGTCGGCTGACCGGCGGTCATCGACGCGGTCACCACCGAACAAGTCATCCAGTTCGGCCGACATCACCGAGGCCTCCTCGAGCGGCTGGACCCGGGCGGGACCGTGTCGCCGATGTACCGCCGCCACGACCGCGCCGCCGCCCCAGCGGACCAGGCCGACCATCACGACTCGGGTTCACAGCGATGACCCTTCGGAATACCGGACCGCCCACCTCGGTTGACGCGTTCGTGAGCTCTGCGTTGAAGGTCGATATCTGGTCCGACATCGCCTGCCCCTGGTGCTACGTGGGCAAGCGCCGTTTCGCCGAAGGGGTGCGCCGCTTCCAGGCGGCCGGCGGTGGCCGCGTCGACGTGGAGTACCACTCCTTCGAGCTGGCCCCCGATACTCCGGTCGACTTCCAGGGCAGTGAGGCCGACTTCCTCGCCGACCACAAGGGGCTCCCGCTCGCCCAGGTCCACCAGATGCTGGGACAGATGACCGAGGTCGCTCGCGACGAGGGGCTCGACTTCGACTACGACTCTCTCAAGCACACCAACACGCTCAAGGCGCACGAGGCACTGCACGCCGCCAAGGCCGCCGGGCTCCAAGCGGAGCTGAAGGAGAGGCTCCTCCGCGCCTACTTCACCGAAGGCCGCCACATCGGGTACGACGACGAGCTCGCCGACCTCGCAGCCGAGGTGGGCCTCGACCGGGAGGCCGTGCTCGGCGCACTCCACGAGGGCACCTACCGCGCCGACGTGGCCGCAGACATCACCCAGGCCCGCGCCTACGGGATCCGCGGCGTGCCTTCTTCGTCATCGACGGCAAGTACGGCGTGTCCGGCGCCCAGGACCCAGACGTCTTCGCAGACGCCCTCCGCCAAGCCGCGGCTGCGATCGAGGTAGGAACATGACGGAGTCCCCCAAGCTGCAGCTGGTCGGCGGGGCCGACGGCCCGGTCTGCCAGGACGGCGTCTGTGACCTGCCCGAGACGGCTACCGTCCCGGAGCAGACCCGGTAGTCGACGCCAGGTGTCTCACCACGGCGGCCGTTGCGGCACGTCCAGCGCGGCTCGCACCAAGCGTGCTGGCCGACGGCCCGTAGCCGACGAGCTGCACGCGGGGGTCTCGCACGGCAGTGGTGGCGCCCTGAACGTTGCCGGGGACGGGCGCGAGTGCGATCCCGCCGTGGGGTGAACGCAGACCGAGCGGGGCCAGGTGGTCGACAGCCGGACGAAAGCCGGTGGCCCACAAGATCACGTCCACGGGCTCGAAGGAGTCGTCACCCCAGCGCACCCCGCCCGGTTCGATCAACGCGAACATCGGTCGTCGTACGTAGGCGCCGAGCTCGGCTGCGCGACGCTCCTGGGCACGAAGGGCCAGCCCGGTCACGCTCACCACACTGGCCGGTGGCAGGCCGCGGCGAACGCGCTCCTCGACCCGGGTCACCGCGGCCAGACCCGCCTCGGCATCGAAGTCGTCCGCGCGCCACACCGGCGGCCGTCGGGTGACCCACAGGGTGTCGGTGACCGGGGGGAGCTCGCCGAGGAGCTGCACCGCGGACGCGCCACCACCGACGACGATGACCCGCTTGCCCCGGAAGTGGGCGGCACCGGGGAAGCCCACGGTGTGGAGCTGCTCGCCGGCGAAGGAGGCGATCCCCGGGTAGTACGGCACGAACGGGCGGGTCCAGGTGCCCGTGGCGTTGACCAGGGTCCGCGTGCGCCACCGGCGGTCGCCCGCGTGCACGACGAGCAGGTCGCCGTCACTCTCGACCTGGGTGACCTGGACGGGGCGTACCACCGGGAGCAGGTGCCGCCGCTCGTACTCGGCGAAGTAGTCAGGGACCGCCTGGTTGGCCGGACGGTCCGATCCTGGCGGCGCCGGCACACCGGGGAGGTCGGCGACCCCGTGGACGTCGTCCATGGTGAGCGAGTCCCACCGGTGCCGCCAGGCGCCACCGGATGCCGGGTCGGCATCCAGCACCACGTGGTCGACGCCGCGCTGCTGAAGGAAGAAGGACGCGGCCAGGCCCGCCTGACCGGCTCCGATCACCAGACTTTCCAGGACTTCGAAGACGTCGGCGTCGCGGTCGCGCAGGTCCAGGGTGGGTGCCGTTCCGCTCTCCTCCATGACCACCTCCGCGCTCGTCTTCCTACACCATGTAGTTTAACCTTGAACTACGTGGTGATGTTCCCTCTGTCGGTGGATGGGGGGTGTGAGCCAAGGCGGCGGCCGGTGTCGCGCCGACCGGCGTGGTGTCGACGGCGCAGTGGCGACGTTCGGCAGCGCCGGATACTGGCCCGGCGGCGAAGGGGAGGGGAATCTTCTACGAGTGACGCCACCTCGGTGGGGGCGGTCTCAAGCGCCTCACGAGCCCGCTGGTCGAAGCACGTCGCCCACAGGCCCGCCGCCTGGGCCGCGCGGTGACCCAGCCAACCCCCAGGCCTTCGACCCGAGCTGCGAGCAACAGGTTCTCGATGGCGCATGCAAACGACCACAGGCCGGTGTCCGGGAAGGTCGCGCGACCGAGCACCCCGCCTGCCGGCGCACGTCGGTCGCAGGCCACCACCAGTCCCAACGGGGCCTCGCGGATGCCTTCGAGCCGGAGGTCCAGGAGCCGCCGGGCCGCGTCGGGTTCCATCTGCCGCGCCTGGCGGAGCCGCTGCTCGTCGGCCATCCGCGCCGCTCGCTCCCGGGTCGCGGGCTCGGAGACCACGATGAACCGCCATGGCTGGCTGTGTCCGACCGACGGCGCCATGTGGGCCGCGGCCAGCACCCGGTCGAGGATCTCGGGCCGCACCGGATCCGGCCGGTACCTGCGGATGTCCCGGCGGGCGCCGAGGACGTCTAGAAGCCCTCCCGCACGTGGTCGGGGAAGGGCCAGGCGCCCACCTCGGCGGCACGCTCGGCCGCCGAGGTCTGGTCGCCGATGAGCGGCACCGGTCGTCGCCAGGTCACGGTGCCGCAGTGTAGGTGTCGTCCTCGACGTAGACCGACGAGCCCAGCTCCACGAACTGCGCCGACTTCTCGGCCATGCCCGCCGCGACGTAGTCGCGGACGTCCTGGCTGACGCGCATCGAGCAGAACTTCGGGCCGCACATCGAGCAGAAGTGCGCGGTCTTGCTGGCCTCGGCAGGGAGCGTCTCGTCGTGGA
>DGBP01000029.1 GCA_002384855.1 Nocardioidaceae bacterium UBA4001
TCCACCGTCCGGGGTCAGGGCCATTCCCCCTCCCCGTGCCCATCGCCTCCTTCCACCCGCCCCTCTCCTTTGCCCTCCTCCGCCCCTCCCTCTCCCAGACACACCTCTTTCACGGACCAACCGGGGTGGCCACTCGTGCCGCGGATCCGGCCTTAAGGGATGTGACGATGACGCTGAAGAAGCTCGCCGCCGGGTCGGGCTACTAGTACCTGACTCGCCAGGTCGCGGCCGCGGACTCCACCGAGCTCGGCAACACTCCGCTGGCTGACTATTACGCCGACAAGGGCGAGGCCCCCGGCCGCTGGATCGGCTCCGGTCTCGCCGGACTCGAGGGTCTCGAGTACGGCGACGTCGTCACCGCCGAGCAGATGAAGAACCTCTTCGGCGACGGCTGTCACCCAGTCGGCGGGACGGCCCTCGGCCGGCCGTTCAAGCAAGGCTCGGTCGCCGGGTTCGACCTGACGTTCAGCCCGGCGAAGTCGGTCTCGACGCTTTGGGCGGTCGCCCCGCCCGAGGTCGCGCGGCAGATCAAGCTGGCGCACAACGCCGCGGTGCTCGATGCGCTGGCCTTTCTCGAAACGCACGCGATCTTCAGCCGCGAGGGCGCCGGTGGTGCTCGACAGGTCGAGACCCGCGGGCTGATCGCTGCTGCATTCCTGCATCGTGACTCCCGTGCGGGCGACCCGGATCTGCACACCCACGTCGCGGTCTCGAACAAGGTCCAGACCAAGCAGGGCAAGTGGCTCTCGATCTACGGCACGGTCCTGCACGAGCACGTCGTCGCCGCCTCCGAGGCCTACAACACAGCGCTCGAAGCCCACCTCCGCGAACAGCTCGGAGTTCGATTCATCGACGTCCCACGACCCGGCGGCAAGCGGCCGGTGCGCGAGATCGCCGGCGTCGACCCGACGCTCTCCGCACGTTGGTCCCGCCGCCGGTCCGACATCGAGGAGCGAGTCGAGGAACTCGCTGAAGAGTTCGCGGACAACCACGGCCGCCGCCCGAACGACAAGGAGCGGATCGCCCTCGCGCAGCGCGCGAACCTGGAGACCCGGGAGGCCAAGCACGAGCCACGCTCTGAGGCGGAGCAGCGCACGACCTGGCATGGCGAGGCAGCGGATCTGCTCGGCGAGCGGGGCCTCCGGATCATGGTCGACACGGCGCTCCACCCCGACCCAGCTCCCACCCAGCAACTCTCCACGGCCTGGCTCAGCGAGGCCGCCGACCGGGTGGTCCGCGAGCTCGAAGCCCACCGCGCGAGCTGGCAGAGCTGGCACACGAACGCCGAGGCGCAGCGCCAGGTCCGCGGCCTCACCATCGCCCCCGAGCAGATTCCCCAAGTCATCGAGCACCTCGTCGATGCCGTCACGAACCAGCTGATCAACCTGACCCCCGATCTCGACCCGATCACCGAGCCGAACGCGCTCAAGCGGTCCGATGGCGTCAGCGTGTATCGCCACTCAGGCGCCGACCACTTCACCAGCCCCCGGATCCTGGAGGCCGAGGCGCGGATCGTCGACGCCGCCGGCACGGCTACAACCAGAAGCCCGGATCCGGTCGATGTCGACCTGGCGCTGATGGCAGCCGCCCTCGCAGGGCCGGAGCTCAACTACCGTCAGCGCGAGCTCGTGCGCAGCCTCGTCGCCGACCCACGCCGAGTCGCACTCGCACTCGCGCCGGCCGGCTCCGGCAAGACCACCGCGATGAGCGCCCTCGCCCAGGTCGCCCACGATCTCGGCTACGACGTCGTCGGGCTCGCACCCTCCGCGGCCGCAGCCGCGGTACTCACCGAGGCGACCGGCATCCCGTCCGAGACCCTCGCCATGCTCGACCACACCCTCGCCGCCGGCCTGGATCCCGGCCTCGGCCCGCACACAATCGTCGTCATCGACGAGACCGGGATGGCCGACACTCTCACCCTCGATCGGATCATCACCGCGTGCACCGGCCAAGGCGCGCGGGTCCGGCTCATCGGCGACGACCAGCAGCTCGCTGCGGTCGGCGCGGGCGGCGTACTCCGCGACATCGCCACCACCCACGGCGCCGTTCGCCTCGATGAGGTGGTCCGGTTCGATGATCCCGTCGAGGCGTCGGCGTCGCTCGCGCTGCGCGACGGCGCCCGTACGGCGCTCGGGTACTACCTCGACCACGACCGCATCCACACCGGCGACGAGCTCACGAACCTCACCGAGGTGCTGGTCGCGTGGCAGGAGGAGACCGCTGCCGGCAGCGAGTGCCTGATGCTCGCACCCACCCGGGATCTCGTCGCGAGGCTCAACCGCGCGGCCCGCAAGACCCGGCTCGATGACACCGTCGCCGGCGACGAAGTCACACTCGCCGACAGCAACCAAGCCTCGGTCGGCGACACGATCCTGACCCGCCGCAACGACCGCCGCCTCGGCGTCAGCGGCACCGACTGGGTCAAGAACGGCGACCGCTGGACCGTCACCGCGCTCACCGCCAACGGCGGCCTGCGTGCCCGACACCTGCGGTCCGAACTCCACGTCACGCTGCCACCGGAGTACGTCACCAACCACGTCGAGCTCGGCTACGCCACCACCGTCCACGCCGCCCAGGGCAGCACCGCCGACGTCATGCACGGCATCCTCACCGGGCACGAGGACCGGCAACTGCTCTACACAATGCTCACCCGCGGCCGCTCCGAGAACCACCTCCACCTGATCAGCGAGCCGACCGCGCCGGACGAGCAGTTCCTGCCGGGGATCGACGAGCAGATCACGGCCGTCGAGGCACTCGACCGGCTCATCGCCCGCGACGGCGCCGCGGTGTCGGCGACCACCGAGCTCGCCCACGCCACCAGCCCCGCAACGCTGCTGCACGAGGCCGCGGGCAGGTACGCCGACGCCGTCACCGCCGCCACCCAGCGGCTCGTTGGCGCAGACACCGATAACGCGCTCGAAGCCGCTGGCTCCGGCCCGCTCCCGTGGCTGCCCGGCATCCCCGCCGCCCTGGGCAGCCACCCCGACTGGTCGAACTACCTCGACGCTCGCGCCGAACGCATCCGGGCCCTTGCCGACACCGTCCGTCGCGACGCACAGCTTCCGCCGAGCCTGCGGCGCTTCGATGACGTGCTCACTGACCAGCTTCGCGAAGCAGTAGTCGTCTGGCGGGCCGCCAACGGTGTGCCCGACGACAACCGCGGCCTCCTCGGCCCCCGAACCAGCGACTTTGCCGCCGACCGCTACGCCCGCCACCTCCAGCGGCAGGTCGACGCCCTTTATCCGGAGTCGGTGCGCCGCTGGGAAGCACAGATCGCCCGTGCGATCGGCGACATCGACCACCACGAGGACCGGACCCTCGACCTGGCTCGCGAGCTCGACCGCATTCAGGCCAGCGGTCTCAACGCCACCCAGATCCTCCGTCGCGCGGCCACGCTCCGGCGCCCCCTTCCCGACGAGTGCAAGGTCGAAGCCCTCGCCTACCGGATCGAGCGCATCGCCGCCAACGACGCCGCTCTCCAGCCGCAGACGCATCAACCGAGCCGGCGCTCACCCAGCCTCGGACTCTAGGAGTTCCCTCCACTCCTGCGGCATGTAGCTCCGGCGCCTCGTCCCAAGCACGACGTTGAACGCGACGCGCAGTTGCTTGCGGGTCATGCCCGGATGGTCCAGGCGAAACCGCTCTTGCTCCGCCTCGACGAGCGTGAGCTCCATCTCGTCCCAGATCGTCAGCTCGCGCTGGCGGTGCTGCGCCTTCCACTCCGCGTACCTCTGCGGGTCGTCCCGAGCCTCGACATACTCGATGAGACGGTCCAGAGCCCTGGCCGCTCGCTTCCTCAGCGACCTCGGCGCCAAGTTCGCCTCGGCAGCCACAGCCTCAACGACAGCGGGCGCCGTCAGGCCGATCCGCCCGCGGTGCGCGGGCACGTTCTGCCGGTCCGCTTCCGCAGCGAGCGCCCACAGCAGCCAGTAGTCCAGACCGTTGATCGCGGCCTCCTCCTGGCCGACATGGAACAGCTCAGCGAGGACCGGACCGGGGTCGATCTCCGGTTCGATGCACGCCACCTCGTCGAGCGGGTCGGGATCGACAAAGGCAGTAGCCATCGCCCGGTCCCGTCGCACGGCGAGGTCGCCTACACCCAGATCCGCGAGCACCTCGCGCTGTGTCTGGCCGACGATCGCGCCCGCGATGTTCGGCGTGGTCAGGCGGTACGCCGCAGAAGCCTCGATCCAGAGTTGGCTGGCCACCAGTCCGTCGATGTCATCCGACATGCCTCGAAGCCGCCACGCGACCTTCTCCGCACCGGGGAGCAGCGCCCACACCAGCGCGGTGATCGCGTCCGGCTCGCTCTCGGTCATCGAAGCGAGTGCGCCGAGAACCGCCTTCGCCTCGTCCGGTGACGCCAGGGCCCAAGCGGGCAGTTCGACGAGGTCGTCGACAACGCCGTCAACGAGGCGCTGGGTCACCCAGCGCCGCCAGGCCGCTCGCGCCTCACCCATGAGCGCACCCTCCAGATCCTGGAGGCCAAGACGATCAGCAACGGACACGGCGTGCTCCCGAGGGACATCCCTGCCACCCAAAACGAGCAGGAACCATCCAGCGTGAGTGGGACATTCCTGCACGTCAAGGGCCACATCTGCCGGGCGACAAGACATCCCGAGACGTTGAGAGACAGTCCGAGACGTTCAGCAACAACCAGCACCAATGAGTACTGGAATCTCCTCGATAGCCATCTCAGCATGTGAGCCCCGATGCCGATCGCCCGGCTGTGCTCCCTGCTGGTTCCAGGCGATCATGGAGAGGTGCCTGCGTACCAGAGCTGGGCGAGCAGCCCGGCCTCACGGAAGGTCATGCAGGGCAACAGGTCCCGAGATACCTCGCCCGAGCTCGCCGTCCGCCGGCTCCTGCACGCCGCTGGGCTTCGCTACCGCGTCGACTACCGCCCCGAGCCGTCACTGCGCAGGACCGCGGACATCGTCTTCACTAGGCAGCGCGTCGCGATCTTCGTCGACGGCTGCTACTGGCACGCCTGCCCGGAACACGGAACGAGCGCGCGCACGAACGCCGAGTACTGGTCGGCCAAGCTCAAGCGCAACGTTGCTCGCGATGCCGACACCACGGCGCGACTCGAGGCAGCCGGTTGGACCGTGCTCCGGTTCTGGGAGCACGAGAGCCCGGTTGAGGTCGCACGAGAGGTCGCGAGCACCGTTCGCGGCCTACCCAGCTGAGTCGACGGCAGGCAGTCCCCGATAGACGTCCGGCTTGAGCTGTGCGTTGCGGGCCAGCGGCCCGAGCAGTGTGTAGAAGCCAGCATCGCGCTTGCCGTACCGGTACAGGCGGCGAAGCCGGTACGCCGCGCCGAGGTCGTTCGATGCCTCGACCTCGTTGCCCGAGATGTAGAACGGCAGCTCCTTGGCGTAGCGCGTCGTCTTCACCTCGATGAACACGGGTTCGTCGGTCAGGTCCTGGAACGACTGGACGTCGTACCCGAGCCCGTCGCCGTCAAGTACGGAAACGTGTCGCACCTCGGCGGCGAGATCGTCGCGGCCACCGGCACTCAGCCGAACCCGCTCGCCTTCGACCACTGCGATTTCGCCGGCCCTTCCCAAGGCGCGATTGAGCGATTCGATCGCAGCGAAGTCGATCCCATGGACCCCCGTACGACCCCGCGAGCGGTCGGGCCAGTCGACGGTCGGCGGATCAACCTCAACACCAAGTGGGCTCGGCTCGATCTTCGGATCCTCAACAGACCTCAGCATGAAGGCGCGCAACTCGGCATCCCCGGTGAAACGGTCGACCACCACCTCACGAAGCCGACCCTGAAGGTTGCTCAGGGGCTTGTACCCGGGAATCCACACAGCGTTGATCTCATCCAGGACCGCGGAGATGTTGCTGAGCTTCTTGCCGATGGAGCCGACCGAACGATCGACGGTGCGTGCGATCTCCCGCTGGTACTCAGCCTTGACGTACGACTCCTCGGCCAGCTCCAGAGTCAGCATCTGGAAGTAGATGTCGACGGTCGTGTTGATCTCGTCGTCGCTCCACGGTCCAGTGGCCACTCCTGCATCTTGTCGCACCAACCGACGCCGGGCAGGCGAACCTGCCATTCGTTCCACGGCGACGCCATCAGGCCAGACGACCAGACCGTCGTCCACAGGACGGTCGCGGGGATCCACGACTTGTCGGTGGCGCCGCATAGCGTTCTGCGTTCGCACTAGAGCCTGGATCGGGTCAGAGCCGGAGGAAACGCCTTGCTCGAACACGAGCGGAAAGCTGAAAGCTCAGCTAAGCTAGCTGACATGAAGTCCGCGCCGTTCACGTTCGTCGACTTGTTCGCAGGCGTCGGTGGGTTCCACGCGGCACTCGGCGCTCTTGGCGGAGAGTGCGTCTACGCCGTCGAGAAGGATGCGGAGGCCGCGTCCGTCTATCAGCGGAACTGGGACATCGAGGCCCACGGTGACATCGTCGACGACACCGAGACGCAGATGCGGGTGCCCAGGCACGATGTCTTGGCCGCAGGCTTTCCCTGCCAGCCGTTCTCGAAGTCCGGCTTCCAGCGAGGCATGGACGAGGCGAGGGGAACACTGTTCTGGAACATCCTGCGGATCCTCGAAGCTCGGAGACCGACTGTCGTCCTCTTAGAGAACGTCCGCAACATCTACGGGCCGCGCCACAAGCACGAGTGGGAAGTAATCGTCCGGTCCCTCCGCGAGCTCGGTTACCAGGTCTCGTCCCGGCCGATTGTCTTCTCGCCGCATCTTCTTCCGCCGGAACGCGGCGGGCGTCCTCAGGTGCGTGAGCGCGTCTTCATCATGGCGACTTACGTCGGAACTCGTAGGTCCCACATCGACGTGGAGCCGTCAGTCACCCATCTCCCGGTCGACGGCTGGTCACCCTCCGAGTGGGACTTGGAAGACCATCTGCCCGTGCAGCCGGATCCTGAGCTCGACAATCGGCTGCGGCTGAATCTTGGACCGGCTGAGACGACGTGGGTCGAGGCTTGGAACGACTTCGTGATCACGCTTCGATCGGCCGGTGTCGGGAAGTTGCCCGGGTTCCCAGTGTGGGTGGACGCATTCGTCCACGAGGGCGATCTCGTTGTGCCACCGGGAACCGCGGGCTGGAAGGCTGGGTTCCTTCGCAAGAACGCCGCGTTCTACACCGAGCATCAGGAGCTGCTCGAAGCCTGGCTTTCCCGGTGGGACTACCTGCGCGACTTCCCGGCGTCTCGACGCAAGTTCGAATGGCAGGCGCAGGATGCCGAATCCTTGTACGACACCGTCATGCACCTGCGCCCGTCCGGACTCCGCGCGAAGCAGGCGACGTACGTTCCCGCGTTGGTGGCCATCACCCAGACAAGCATCCTCGGGGACCGTCTCCGCAGGATCTCTCCACGTGAGGCTGCCCGACTACAGGGGCTTCCGGAGTGGTTCGACTTCGGCGACCAACCGGACGCCGCCACGTACAAGCAGATGGGCAACGGTGTGAACGTTGGTGCTGCGTACCACGTCTTCCGCGAGCACGTCATCAAGACGTTGGACACTGTCCGACATCGAGCTCCCGGCCTCGCCGCGGCCGTCGAGCAATCTGACATCAGTCCGGACGTCGCCGTTGAGCGCTACTGGGACAAGCGCCGAGAAGTCATCGTGCGGCGTCGGAGGTCGAAGGTGACCACGGGCCGAGCCGCCGGGTAGCCCTCAGGCTACGAAGTGCTCGACGGCTTCGAGCACTGCCTCGAGTCCAACCTTGGTGACGGTGCCCCCGCTGGACTCGTAGTGCGCGTTCCAAGGGAGGCCGGCCGCTTCCACGATCTGGCGAGCCATGTCGGGCTTCGTCAGTCTGCGGTCGATGCCCAGCCCAAGAGTGTTGTTGACTAGGTCGAAGATCTCGCGGGGCTCGGTTGATCCCGTCGACATCTTCGGCGCCTCGACACCCAGCTTGATGGCTATGTTCCACACGATGTCCGCTTTGGTGGTCACAACTCCGCCGCTCTCATCAGCGTTCGCAGTGCTGATGTGGTCTCTTGGGCCCAAGCCTTGTCCCAATTCGCGTTGGGGACTCGGCTGAGGAGGTCCATGAGCCGAATCCGATCGACCACCATCACAACAGTCGTCAACTGTTTCCAATCGGGTCCAGCGGCGCGGATGGTTCCTGGAATCACAAGCATGCTGAGTGGATCGCTGTCCATCGCGAGCCAACTGGCCCAGAGACGGAGGTCGATGTCGGTCGTCTTGGTGAAGGTCTCCGCCTGGATGGTGCACTGTGCGAGCGCCACAGGGAAGCCCGGCCGATGGTCTGCGAACTGGCGCCACGCGACCACGTCGACACCGCCATCTTTCCGGCGCGGCGGACGATACCCACGGCCGGGTTCCAACCCGATCTTCCTCGCCAACCAGATCACTGCCTGATCGAACGCCTCGGGACGGCCGTGCCTGGACGGGTAGCCGAAGGAGAGCGCATTCCCGCCGGCACCCCAGAAGTTCGCAAGTGCAGCCTCGGCTATCTCCTCAAGGAGTTCGCCCATCTCGGCGGTCTCCGAGGCCCGGACCGTCTGTCGGGCGACCGAGTTGGGAGTCAAGTGGAGAAGGGACGCGTAGTGCGCCCCGAGATTGCTCTCCCGCCGGAGGACTGCGATGTCGCTGACCACGAAGGGGTAGCAGTCTCCCAGCGTGCTCGCCCGTTTGGACATCACGTCGAGCGCCATCGCGACCCTCATCGGCGGCGCGTTGATCTCGGCGCTGGCGAGGTCATCGAGCTTGTCTCGCCCGAAGTGGCCGGACCTGCTGACCAAGACGCTCGTCTCGATCCAGTCCGCGATAGCCTCGGTGGTTGAGATCTCTAGGTCAGTCATCGAACTACTGGGCGAGGTCAGCCGCGACGTCGTCCAAGGTCGACCGGATGCTCTCCACAAGCGACTCGATGTCGTCGACGAGACTCTGCACGTCAGCGTCCACGGCGAACTCAGCCAGGTCGCTGCTCGCGGCAGCCAGCGAGTTCTTCGCTGCGTTGAGCTTGAGAGTCAGCGCCTTGAGCGGGTCGAGTCCCTTCTCGTGAATGCGCTGCTTTGCCTCCTCAAGGGTCTTCCCCTCACGCAGTGCCTCCAAGCCGACCTCGGACGCGACCACGTTTCCGAGTTGCGAGATCTGGCGCGAGTCGGAGATGAGCGACTCGTGCTCTTCGTCGCCGAACACCCACTGGATGACTTCCTTGAGATCCTCAGCCTTGCCGGCAGGCACCGGATCTTCGCCCACGACTGTCTGGGATCCCAAGGGGGCGCCCACGTGGTTCCGGATCTTCGTGCTCCCCATGGCCACGGTGAGCAACGAGAACGCACTCTCCACCTGCGAGGTCTCCAGTCCCAGGCTCGCGGCCTGGGTGAGCACGGCCTGGTCCCGGTACAGGTCGGCTGCCTTGCTCTTCGGAATACCGATGAGGTCGGCAACCTCTTGGAGTGTGCGGCCCTCAGCCACACGAGCGGCGATGTACCGAGCCTGCATGAATGGTCGCCACGCGAGCTTGCCCACCACGTGCACCCGTGCGATCTCAGCGTGGGTGGTCTCGCGCGAGTCGTGGATGACGACGGGCACCGCCATGTCGGGACTGATCGATCGCTTGCTCGCCAGGTCCTCCCACCGATCTGGCGTCGCGAAGCCGGCGCGAATCTTCGGATACGCCAGGCCGACGAGCGCCGTCAGTCGACGATTGCCCTCGACCACGATCCATGTCCCGGCCTCATCGGGGTTCGGGATGACGATGAGCGGCTCCGCGTTGAAGAATCCCAGTTCCGCGATCGACTGGGCTACCGGGTACGCCTCGAAGCCCATCTCCAGCAGCGTCGCGAGCTCAGCCGTGTCCTTCGTTCGGTGTGTCTCTGGAATCCGCGGGTTCTCCGGGTCGAGCCGAAGGTCCGACAGAGCAACCATCCCTGCACGTCCGGCGCTGACCGGGATTGGCTCAGACATTCGCATCCTTTCGCACTACGAGCCCAGAACCTAGATAGACGGCGAGCGCGAGGACATCGCCGTCGCCTTCATGTTGCCGTACTTGCGTCCGGTGGACCTGCACAACGATCTGGTTTGGCTCGTTCTCCAAGTTCTGGACGAAGCGGTCGCCCGGGTAGAAGTCTCCGTTCGGTTGCGGCTTCAGGTCGCGGCCCTGAAACAGATTGACGAAGCCAAGGTCCCCGGACCACTTGCGGGTGCGTGGCGCGTCGCCGTCCTCCATCAGCATGATCGTGGCCTTCTTGAGATGTGCGAAGCCCCGCTCCACGGCGTCAACGAACTCCTCATGCAGCCAGCCAGGACTGTAGGCCGGCCGTGCCCAACCCGTGAGGAGGGCGTCGAGGGGCTCAAGCGAATCAACCATGAGCGTGCGGAATGCGAGGCGACCCTGAGGAACACGAGGCGCTTCCAGCAGTCCGATCTTGGCAAGAAGGTCGTAGTTGCTCGCTGTGTCACTGGCCTGGCGTGAGGGCGTGCGCATCTGGTGCCAGCCCAGTCCCATCTTGGCCAGTGCTGTGACGACACTTGCGCGGGTGGGTGTCATTCCATCGGGGAGCAGGAGACCGATCTCGCGCGCCCACGTGTGCACTGAGCCACCGTTCTCGACGTGGTCACGTAGTCGAGCGCGGAGATCCTCTTCGGTGTGGACGATCTCGGTCAGGGACCGGATCGTCTTCTTGCTTGCGAAGAACTGGCAGTAGGGAAGCAGGTCACCTCGGTAGCCGAAGGCTCGCGCGCGCTGCTCAAGGGTGTCCACCTGGGGGCTAGCGGGTCGGTTCATGTAGGTCACAGTCAAACCTTCGACGGTGAACCCACGGTCGAGCTTGTTCCCGCCAACCAGGATGTGGATCGGAGAGACGTGCCAGTCGACCTTGTTGACATCGGCAGCGCTGTTGACGAGCCAGGTCATCGCCTCGGCGATGACGAACTTGAGTTTGTCGACGAACGTCTGATCATCGACGTCTCCGGCGCCGTTGGCCACAAGGCCTGTGCGCTCCTTGAGGATCGACTCCGGCACGCTGCTGATGTCGCCAGCTACGATCGACGCCCTCCACTGCTCCAACTGCCGGCGGATCAGAAACTCGTACCGGGCCTGAACGTCATTCCGAGCGGTCGAGTGAACGAGCATGCTGATGGGGGGGCTGGCTGCGTCATGCAACAGCAGCAGGGCAGATCCAGCCAGAAAGGCAGAGACGGCCTGGTAGAGGCTCTTCTGGAGTTGGAGTGGCGGCGTCTTCGATGCCTGCTCGTCGAGCAGCGGAACGTTCCTCACGACACGGTCAGCGTTGTCGATGAAGAACTGTTTGCCGCCGGTGTATCCCTTCCCGGGGGTCAGGAACTCCACGTGTTGCGGACTAAGGATGTCTGCGGCATCGAGAAGCAGGGGTGCGTAGGGGGTCGCCGTGTACTGGACATAGAGGTGGTTTGGCACCGTCGATCGCAGGTCTCGGATGGCCGCGTAAGTGCGGCTCTCCGTCTCCTTGCTCGTGTTGAGTGAGGCTTGGTCTGCCTCATCGTCAATGATCAGGACTCTGATGTCGTCTGGGATCTTCTCGAGCTGCTTGGCCACCGCGCGGATGCGACCAGCGTGCTTAAGGACCGGCACCAAGCAGACGCGGCCCATGTCCACGAACTTACGCAGCTTCTTCCCCGCCGCCTCGGTGGCCGGGTTCGTCTCGCTGATCCACACGTAGTCGGAGCGCGCTGTGATTCCGAGAGCGGCTTCGAGCCGCTCGCTGTTCTGGGCGAGTAGCAGATTGGTCGATCCCAACAGCGCCACGATCACCTGATACCCGGCGTCGGCTGCGGCCGCAGCGAGTGCGGTGATCGATGTGGTCTTCCCTGATTGCACGTATCCCAGCGCCAGAACGGTCGCCTGGGTTCCTGCCCCCTCCTTCGGGCCTTGACCGAGGATCGCCTCGGCGGACTCCCAGATTCCCGCGCGTGTCTCATCATCGATGGTCGAGGCGAGCACCTTGTCGAGGCGTTCGATCTCACTCATGGCGAACAGCCTCCTGCGTGCCCTCTTGGTATGAAAGCGCGATCCTCTTGACTTCGGTCCACGTCCGGAACCTGTTCCTGATGGTCTGTCCAGACGGACCGTCCGGTGCGTTCGTTCGCCTCCACGCGTCGTATCCCTGGATTGAGTTGGGCACAGCCGGATCCTCCAGGTACCGCCGAACGATGGTCAGGATGTCGCTGTCGCTCCACTGCGACTCGTAGTGGGTCCTCATGGTCTGGCCCGGAACAACGCCTGCCGCCTCGCAGGCCGCCGACCACGATCCAAACCTCTGGCCTATCCGCGGCAGCGACGGACCCTCCACCTGGCCGACGGACAACAGGTCGCTGTAGGCGTTGGCTGTCAGCGGAAACTCATAGACGGCAGCCTGGCGGATGGCATCCAGGATCTCCTCATCCGACCACCTGCTCTCGTGGCTGCCGAAGCCCCATAGTCGGAGATGCAGCAGATCGGCAGGCCAGAACTTCCACACGTCCGTGGCCGCGATTCCGGTCTCGCTCGCGACGTCCTCTGCTGTGGCCGGGCCCCCTTTTGAGAGCGCCCCGCGGATCTCCCGACCGATCGCGTTTCTGCGGGCCTCCTCCTCTGACGCCGTCCGAGCGAGTTGAACGTCCCTGATCTCGCTCGAGCTGGGGCCGCCGTACTTCTTCATCAGTTGGCGTACGCGCTCACGTGTGACGCCGAAGGCTGTTCCGATCTCGTCCAGCGTTTCACCACGCCAGCGGCGCTCGATCATGTCGACGACATGCGTGGGCGGTGGAAGCGGAGGGATCTTGCCGTCTGGGGCCCACGCGTAAGCTTGCCGGCCAACCCTCACGAAGTGCTCGTCGGACTTCGCCAGCTCGCGCAGGCTGCTGCGAACGTCAGCCTCTGCGGGCACGAAGTCCACGCAGTCGAGGACCTCTTCGCAGACCTGGCTGATTCCGACAGCAACACCCGGGTGACCTACCAGGACCTTGGCAACCGCAGCAGCGACTGCCTGCCGCCTGCTCCTGGCCGGGTCCCTGCGCCCTCCGGGTGGGTAGTACTTGGTCGCTGACGAATCTCCCATTGCGGACTGGAACGGCTCACACACAAGGCGTTGATCACGGCAGGTTCGACACTCGCCTCGGCGCGCGCCTGGCCTGCCAGCGACCGTTGGGAAGGACGTGCTCGGCTTGACGTCTCCGCAGGGTCCCGAGCACATGCGTACGGCATCGGGCGCCGGCGGGTAGAAGATGTCGTCCACCGAGTCGCGCTCGACGAACACCTTGTCGACCGTGCCCACCTCCACCGACTGACTCCCTCGACCGCTTGACTTTCGTCAGAGTAGTGGTGGAGTCCGACTAAGACCGCTGATCCGGGAAGCTAGCTCGGACCGCGAATGGCCCAGGCTTCTTTCCCCCACTTGTCCCCCACGGCCCGATCGATGGTGGCTACGCAGTGGCCAATGAAGACGCAGGAATTGCGGGATGGCCTGCGGTTTCTCATGGTGGAGCCAAGGGGACTCGAACCCCTAACCCCCTGCTTGCAAAGCAGGTGCGCTACCAATTGCGCCATGGCCCCTGGACGGGAGGAGGGTCAGGCCCTCTTCACGCTGTCGGTGGCCTCTGCCCAGAGCGCCTGCTCCTCCTGGGCGGCCTTGGCCTTCTTGCTCGCGAACACGGCGGCGACGGCGGCCAGTGCAACGAGGACGAACTTCTTCACGATGTTCCCTTCGTGTCGTTCGCGGGAGGATCAGCGGAGATCAATGGTGGGCCTAACTGGACTTGAACCAGTGACCTCTTCCTTATCAGGGAAGCGCTCTAACCGTCTGAGCTATAGGCCCGTCACCGGCGCCCTGCGAGTGGCACCGCCGAGGAAGATTACCCCATCGGCAGGTCGCCCCCCAAACCGAGGCCGGGGCTCAGTGCTCGTCCTCGGCCAGGGTCACCTCGAGGCCGCCGAGCAGGGCTGCTGCGAGGTTGTAGAGGAAAGCCCCCAGGGTCGCGATGGCGGTGATCAGGATGACGTCGACCACCGCGACAATCATGGTGAAGCCCATCACGCGGCTCGTCCCGACGTAGTCCTCGACGTCGAAGGCCGACCCGCCGTCCCCGCCGATGACCTCCTGCACCGTCTGGTTGATCGAGTCCCAGACGCCCGCGGCGCCGAGGACCGACCAGACCACCGCTACGGCGATCACCGTCACGATGCCGATGGCAACGGAGAGGAGGAAAGAGACCTTCATGACCGACCAGGGGTCGACGTGAGTCATCCGCAGGCGGGCCTTTCGGACCCGGCCGCTCCCGGTCGGGCGGGTCGTCACCGACGTACGCTGCGACGGCGAGCCGGACTGTCGGTCGGACCGCCGTGCCTCCGCAGCACTCCGGAGGGTCTCCGTCGCCGAGGCCATGGTCCCGGAGATCCGCTCGGTCACGGGGCGGCGACCGCTCTCGTCGGAGCGGCCCTCACCACCCCCGCCGAGGCTGCGACGAGGCGCCAGGGGGGTGTCGTCGGTGCGACGGTCGGCCATCAGGACTCCTCGGTCGGCGACCCGGCTTCAGGGTCTCGGTCGTTCTCGTCATCAAGCGGCACCGCGGCACCGCTTTCGTCGATTGTGGCATCCCCCTGGGCGGCCGTCTGCTCATGAGCCTGCTCGGCGGCCTCCTCCTGCGCCTCGGCCGCGACCTCCGCCTCGGCCTCCGCGGCAGCCTCGTCGATCTCGCTGGCGCGCTCGACGCTCCGGGCGACGACGGAGACAGTGTCTCCCGCCCGCAGCTTCACAAACGTCACGCCCATCGTCGAGCGGCCCTTGGGACGCAGCTCCTGGTTGATCGGGCTGCGCACGACCTGGCCGGAGGAGGTGACCGAGAGGACCTCGTCGCCCTCCTCGACGATGAAGGCGCCCACGATGCTGCCGCGGTCGTCGTTCTGCTGCATCGCCTTGATGCCGAGTCCGCCCCGGGACTGCAGGCGGTACTCCGAGATGCGGGTGCGCTTGGCGAAGCCGCCGTCGGTCATCGTGAAGACGTACTGCTCGTTGACCTCTGCCGATGCCTCGGCGCTTCCGGCCTCCACCTCGGCGGCCTCCTCGGCGGCGACCTGCTCGGCCCGGATCACCGACATGGACAGCAGCTCGTCGCCGGCGCGGAACTTCATGCCGGTCACGCCGGAGGTGGCCCGTCCCATCGGGCGGAGCTGGGTGTCGTCCGCACGGAACCGGATCGCCTGCCCTTTGCGGGAGACCAGGAGGATGTCGTCGTCGGGACCGACCAGCTCGGCACCGATCAGCTCGTCGCCGTCCTCGCGGAAGTTGATCGCGATGACGCCGGCCTGGCGTGGGCTGTTGTAGTCCGACAGCGGCGTCTTCTTCACCAGGCCGTTTCGCGTGGCCAGGACGAGGTACGGCGCCTGGTCGTAGTCGCGGACCGCGAGAACCTGGGCGATGTTCTCGTCCGGCTGGAACGACAGGAGCCCGGCGACATGGCCGCCCTTGGCGTCGCGGGACGCCTCCGGGAGGTTGTATGCCTTGGTGCGGTAGACCCGGCCGGCGGTCGTGAAGAACAGCAGCCAGTTGTGGTTGCTGGTCGCCATGAAGTGCTCGACGACGTCGTCGCCCTTGAGGCTGGCGCCGCGCACGCCCTTCCCGCCGCGCTTCTGGGTGCGGTACAGGTCGGCCCGGGTCCGCTTGGCGTAGCCGCCACGGGTGATCGTCACGACGAGGTCCTCGTCGGGGATCAGGTCCTCCATGGACAGGTCGCCGTCGGCGGGGATGATCTGGCTGCGGCGCTCGTTGCCGAACCTCTCCACGATCGCCGTGAGCTCGTCGGAGACGATCTGTCGCTGGCGAGACTCGCTGGCGAGGATGTCCTGCAGGTCGGCGATGATCCGCTCGAGCTCGGTGAGGCGGTCCACGATCGCCTGGCGCTCCAGGGCGGCCAGCTTGCGCAGCTGCATGTCGAGGATCGCGCGGGACTGGATCTCGTCGATGTCGAGGAGCTGCATCAACCCGTTGCGGGCGTCCTCCACAGTGGCCGAGGCGCGGATCAGGGCGATCACCTCGTCGAGGGCGTCGAGCGCCTTCGCGAGGCCGCGGAAGATGTGCGCCTCCTCCTCGGCCTTGCGCAGGCGGTACTGCGTCCGGCGTCGGATGACCTCGATCTGGTGGGTGATCCAGTGCGAGACGAACTGGTCGAGGCTCAGCGTGCGGGGGACACCGTCGACGAGGGCGAGCATGTTCGCCGAGAAGTTGCTCTGCAGCTCGGTGTGCTTGAAGAGGTTGTTGAGCACGACCCGGGCGACCGCGTCGCGCTTGAGCACCACGACCAGCCGCTGGCCGGTGCGCCCCGAGGAGTCGTCGCGGACGTCGGCGATGCCCTGGATCTTGCCGGAGTCGGCGAGCTCGGCGATCTTCAGCGCGAGGTTGTCCGGGTTGACCTGGTAGGGGAGCTCGGTGATGGAGAGCGTCGTGCGCCCGCGGTTGTCCTCGTCGATGTCGACGATCGCGCGCATCGTGACCGAGCCACGCCCGGTGCGGTACATCTGCTCGATGCCCTGCTTGCCGACGATCAGGGCGCCCATCGGGAAGTCGGGGCCGTGGACCCGCTCGATCAGCGCCTCGAGGAGCTCCTCGCGGGTCGCGTCGGGGTGCTGCAGCGCCCACTGGACGCCGTCGTTGATCTCTCGCAGGTTGTGCGGCGGGATGTTGGTGGCCATGCCGACCGCGATCCCGGCCGACCCGTTGACCAACAGGTTCGGGAACCGCGACGGCAGGATCACCGGCTCCTCGGAACGGCCGTCGTAGTTGGGCGTGAAGTCGACGGTCTCCTGGTCGATGTCGCGCACCATCTCCATGGCCAGCGGCGCCATCTTGCACTCGGTGTAGCGCATGGCGGCGGCGGGGTCGTTGCCGGGCGAACCGAAGTTGCCCTGGCTGTCGACCAGCGGCGCCCGCATCACCCACGGCTGCGCGAGGCGCACGAGGGTGTCGTAGATGGCGGTGTCGCCGTGGGGGTGGTACTGGCCCATGACCTCTCCGACGACGCGCGCGCACTTGGAGAACCCGCGGTCGGGACGGTAGCCGCCGTCGTACATCGCGTAGAGCACACGCCGATGCACCGGCTTGAGACCGTCACGGACGTCGGGCAGCGCGCGACCCACGATGACCGTCATCGCGTAGTCGATGTACGAGCGCTGCATCTCGACCTGCAGCTCGACCGGCTCGATCCGACCGCCGGGGCCGGGCGTCTCGATGGTGTTGTCAGTCACTGGTCATCTCTCTGGGTCGTACGACGGACGGGCGGATGCCGCTCGGTCAGATGTCAAGGAACCGGACGTCCTTGGCATTGCGCTGGATGAAGCTGCGTCGCTGCTCGACGTCCTCGCCCATCAGGACCGAGAACATCTCGTCCGCCTGGGCGGCGTCCTCGAGGGTCACCTGCAGCAGCAGCCGGTTGTCCGGGTCGAGGGTGGTGTCCCAGAGCTCGTCGGGGTTCATCTCGCCCAGGCCCTTGTAGCGCTGGATCGCGTTGTCCTTGGGGAGCTTCTTGCCCTCGGCCTGGCCGGCGAGGATCAGCGCGTCCCGCTCGGCGTCGGAGTAGACGAACTCGTGCTCGTGGGGCTTGTTCCACTTGATCCGGTACAGCGGGGGCTGTGCGAGGTAGACGTAGCCGTGCTCGATCAGCGGCTTCATGAAGCGGAAGAGCAGCGTCAGCAGCAGGGTGCGGATGTGGTGACCGTCGACGTCGGCGTCGGCCATCATCACGATCTTGTGGTACCGCACCTTGTCGATGTCGAACTCTTCGTGGATGCCGGTGCCCAGCGCGGAGATGATCGCCTGGACCTCGTTGTTGGCCAGCACCTTGTCCAGGCGCGCCTTCTCGACGTTCAGGATCTTCCCGCGGATGGGCAGGATCGCCTGGGTGCGCGGGTCGCGCCCGCCCTTGGCCGAGCCACCTGCGGAGTCACCCTCGACGATGAACACCTCACACTCGGCGGGGTTGTTGGACTGGCAGTCGGCGAGCTTGCCGGGCAGGCCACCGCCACCGAGCAGGCCCTTGCGGTTCCTCGCGAGGTCGCGGGCCTTCCGCGCGGCGATGCGGGCCGACGCGGCGGCCTGGGCCTTGCGGACGATGTCCTTGCCCTCGGCGGGGTTCTTCTCCAGCCACTCGCCGAACTGCTCGTTGACGACCCTCTGCACGAAGCCCTTGGCCTCGGTGTTGCCGAGCTTGGTCTTGGTCTGGCCCTCGAACTGCGGCTCGCCGAGCTTGATGGAGATGATCGCGGTGAGACCTTCGCGGACGTCGTCGCCGGAGACCCGGTCCCCCGGCTTCTTGATCAAGCCCCAGTCCTCGCCCGCACGGTTCACCAGCGACGTGAGCGCTGAGCGGAAACCCTCCTCGTGGGTGCCGCCCTCGTGGGTGTTGATGGTGTTGGCGAAGGTGTGCACCGACTCGGTGAAGGTGGTGTTCCACTGCATGGCGATCTCGACGCTCATGCCGTTCTGGTTGGTCTCGGCCTCGAAGTCGATGACGCTCAGGTGGGCCTTGTCCTTGGTGCGGTTGAGGTGCTCGACGTAGTCGACGAGCCCGCGGTCGTACTTGAACCGCTGCTCGAGCACGTTGCCCTCGACCGCGCGGATCGCGTCACTGCCCACCTGGTCGACCTCGGCCGGCACGGTGCCGTCGGCCACCGCCTCGGCGATGGCGCCGGACTGCGGACGCTCGTCGCGCACCACGATCTCGAGGCCCTTGTTGAGGAAGGCCATCTCCCGGATCCGGGTGGTGATGGTCTCCAGGGAGTACGTCGTGGTCTCGAAGATGTCCTCACTGGGCCAGAACGTGACCGTCGTACCGGTCTCGTCGGTCGCCTCGAGCTGCTCGAGCGGCCCGTCCGGGACGCCGAGGCTGAACGTCTGCCGCCAGTGGTAGCCACGGTTGCGGACGTCGACCCGGAGGGTGCTCGAGAGCGCGTTGACGACCGAGACGCCCACGCCGTGCAGGCCGCCGGAGACCTTGTAGCCGCCGCCACCGAACTTGCCGCCCGCGTGGAGCATGGTGAGCGCCATCGTCACCGCCGGCATGTCCTGCCCGGGCGCAGTGTCGGTCGGGATGCCACGGCCGTTGTCCTCGACCCGGACCCCGCCGTCGGCCTGCAGGGTGAGGACGATCCGGTCGCAGTAGCCGGCCAGCGACTCGTCGACGGCGTTGTCCACGATCTCCCACACGAGGTGGTGCAGCCCGCGCTCGCCGGTGGAGCCGATGTACATGCCGGGGCGCTTGCGCACCGCCTCGAGGCCCTCGAGGACCTGGATCGCGGAGGCGTCGTACTTGCCCTCCTCGACGGCGTGCCCCTGCCCCTGGGGCGCGAGCCCTGCGGCGGCCTCGGCCACCTCGTCCGGGGACGGGCCGGTGGAGGACCCAGCAGAGGGCATGGTGCTCTCGTCGGAAGCCACGAAGTTTCGACCTCTTCGATCCGTAGGCGCCGGCTCGGGACGACCGGCACGACACAGGTGCCGGGCTCGTCGGGGACGGCGGATGACATGGAGAAGGCCGGCCCCGGAGGGGTGACGACCCATCGGTCAGTCTACCCCGCGACACGCCGATTTCGAGGTCCGCATCCACAGGACACGGGGGGATGCGCAGGGAGGAGTGCCCGTTCGCGGCCCGGGACCGGCCCTGGGAGCCTCTCGTAGCCCTCGCGCAGGGTCCCATAAGGCCCCCCGGCGCGTCAGGGCCTCTCCAGGGCGCTCCCCGGGATCGGGTCCGCAGGCTCGCGGGCGGGGGTCCGGTCAGCCGTAGGTGTCGCGCGGACCCCGGCCGTCGCGCACCGAACGCGGCCCCTTCCGCCACGTCGGCCCGTGCGGTCCGAGGACGTCGATCACGAGGACCGTACCGTCGCCGAGCTCCTCGTTGAGCCGGCGGACGACGGTGGGGGCGAGCAGCCGCATCTGGGTCGCCCAGGCCGTCGAGTCGGTACGCACGACCAGCTTGCCGTCGCCGAAGGACTCGGGGTGGCAGTGCTGGGCGACCTCGCGGCCGACGAGCCGGTCCCAGCGGGAGAACACCCCGTGCACGCGAACGTCGGTGCCCCAGCCCTGCTCCGCCACCAGGCGCCCGATCGTGTTGTCGAGCAGCTGGGGGTCCCGGTCGTCGGGGTACGCCCCCGACGCCTTCGGGTCCGAGCGCCGGGGCCGGCTGCCGGGGCGGACGGTACGGCGCGCGGGACGGCGCTTCGAGCCGGCGAGGGACCGGGCGATGCTGCGGGCCAGGTCGAGGCCGGTCTCGTCGTGGTCCACCTCGGTTTCACGGGAAACCTCGGCCGGGTCCGCCGGTCCGGCCCGGTCCGCCGACTCGTCGGGGAGCTCCGGGTCGACACGGCCCCCGGCGTCGGACCCGCTCACGACGCGTCCTGGCTCTCAGGGGTGACCATGCCGTCGACGACGGTGATCCGGGTGCCGGCGAGCGCCTCGGGCACGTCGGCGGGCACCGCCGCGGTGACGAGCACCTGCTCGGCGTCCGCGACCATCTCGGCGAGCCGGCGGCGCCGCGTGGTGTCGAGCTCGGCGAAGACGTCGTCGAGGATCAGGATCGGGTCGTCGCCCCCGGCTCGCAGCAGGTCGTAGGACGCGAGCCGGAGCGCCAGCGCGAACGACCAGGACTCCCCGTGGCTCGCGTAGCCCTTGACGGGCAAGGGGCCCAGGGTGAGGACGAGCTCGTCGCGGTGCGGCCCCACGAGGGAGACGCCGCGCTCGAGCTCGTCGGCCCGTCGGCGCTCGACCTCGGCCAGGATCGCCTCCGCCAGGACGGCACGGTCGGGGAGGCGGCCGTCGTACTCCTCCAGCGGTGGCAGCTCGAACGAGGAGCGGTAGGCGATCGTCGCGTCGTCGCGGGTGGCCCCGCGCGCCACGGCTTCGTACGCCTTGGCCACCAGCGGCTTGAGGTCCTCGACCAGCGCAAGCCGCGCCGCGAGGAGCTCTGCGCCGGTGCCCGCGAGGTGGGAGTCCCAGACCGCGAGGGTCGAGAGAGCGGACTCCACCCTGCTGCCCCCGGCACCGCTGCGCCGTGCCGCACCCGCGGTCTTGAGCAGCGAGTTGCGCTGGCGGAGCACGCGGTCGTAGTCGGAGCGAACGCCGGCGTACCGCGGCGCCCGCAGCACCAGGAGGTCGTCGAGGAACCGGCGGCGGTCCGACGGGTCGCCCTTGACCAGCGCCAGGTCCTCGGGGGAGAAGAGCACGGTGCGCACCATGCCGACCAGCTCCCGCGACCGGGGCAGCGGTGACTTGTTGATGCGCGCACGGTTGGAGCGGCCGGGGTTGATCTCGACCTCGAGCAGCGCCTGGCGCTCGTCACGTACGACCAGGGCGCGGACGACGGCATGGTCGCTGCCGTGGCGGACCAGGGGGCCGTCGCCGGCCACCCGGTGGGAGGTCAGCCGGGCGAGGTAGTCGATCGCCTCGACGAGGTTGGTCTTGCCCTGACCGTTGCGTCCGATGAACGCGGTGACTCCGGGGCCGAGTGCGACGTCGACCTCGGCATAGGAGCGAAAGTCGTGCAGGGACAGGTGGGCGACGTGCACGTGAGCGCTAGCTCTCCCCGGGTGACCGGGCGTCGCCGGAGCCGGCCGACTCGGCCGCGGTCGACTGGTCCGGGTGACCGTCGCCGGTGTCGGAGGTGGTGGGCGGGCCGACGGCGGCGTCCTTCGCGGTGGCCGGGGCGTCGGTGTGCATGGCGTGCCCGCCGAACTGGTTGCGCATTGCCGCCACCGCCTTCATCGCGGGGCTGTCGTCCTGGCGGGAGGAGAAGCGGGCGAAGAGCGCCGAGGCGATCGCGGGCATGGGTACGGCGTGCTCGATCGCGGCCTCGACGGTCCATCGGCCCTCCCCGGAGTCCTCGGCGTAGCCGCGGATCCCCCCGAGGTCGGTGTCGTCGTCCAGCGCAGCGACCAGCAGGTCGAGCAGCCAGGACCGGATGACCGTGCCCTCGCGCCAGGATCGGAACACCTCGGTGACGTTGTCGACCATGTCGACCTTGCTGAGCAGCTCCCAGCCCTCGGCGTAGGACTGCATGAGGGCGTACTCGATGCCGTTGTGGACCATCTTCGAGAAGTGACCGGCGCCGACTTTCCCCGCGTGCACCCAGCCGTGCTCCCCCTCCGGCTTGAGCGCGTCGAACGCCGGCTGCACCTTGGCGATGTCCTCCGCGGCGCCGCCCGCCATGAGGGCGTAGCCGTTCTCCAGGCCCCAGACGCCCCCGGACACGCCGCAGTCGACGAAGCCGACACCCTGGGCCGCCAGGAGCTGGGCATGCTCGAGGTCCTCGGTCCAGCGGGAGTTGCCTCCGTCGACGACCAGGTCGCCCTCGTCCAGGAGGTCGCCGAGCGCACGGACGGTCTCGCGGGTCGGCTCTCCGTGGGGGACCATGACCCAGACCACCCGGGGTGAGGGGAGCGCGGCGACCAGCGCCTCGAGACTGTCGACGTCACGCACGCCCGGGTTGTGGTCGAAACCGACCACGGTGTGCCCGGCACGCCGCAGACGCTCCCGCATGTTGCCGCCCATCTTGCCGAGACCGACGAGTCCGAGCTCCATGCCTTGCGTCCTCCCGAACATGTGTGGTGACCGACCCGGTCAGGCTACCCAGCATGCCCCAGGCCCCGCCCGACGACCGGATCAGGTCAGGACAGCAGGCGGCGGGGCATGAGCAGATAGCGGAAGTCGAGGTCGGCCTCGCCGTCGAGCGAGGAGACCCCTGCCATCACCGCCGGCTTGGACGCCTGGGTGAAGGCCAGCTCCACCACCGGCGCCTCGATGGCGGTGAGCCCGTCGAGGAGGAACTGGGGGTTGAAGCCCGTGGTGATGTCGTCGCCGTCCACCGACGCCTCGATCGACTCCGATGCCTGGGCCTCGTCCCCGCTGCCGGCGTCGAGGGTGAGCACCCCGTCGCTGAAGGCGAGCTGGACGGCCGTGTTGCGCTCGGCGACCAGAGAAACGCGCTTGACCGACTCGATCAGGGAGGCCTTGTCCACCCGGGCGAGCGTGGCGTGCTCGCTCGGGAACAGCGTGCGGACCTTGGGGAACTCGCCGTCGAGCAGCCTCGTCGTGGTCCGGCGGACACCGCCGCCGGCCGATCCCTCGAAGCCGATGATGCCCTCGCCGGCGCCGCCGCTGGCGAGGGCGATGGTCACCTGGGCCCCCGCGGTGAGCGACTTCGCCGTGTCCGCGAGCACCTTGGCGGGCACCAGCGCGGCGGCCGAGGCGTCGGTCGAGGCCGGGTCCCAGGTGAGCTCGCGGTGGGAGAGGCGGAAGCGGTCGGTCGCCAGCAGCGAGATCGAGCTGCCCTCGATCTCGATCCGGACGCCGGTCAGCACCGGAAGCATGTCGTCGCGCCCGGCGGCCACGACCGCCTGGCCCACGGCAGCGGCGAACACGTCGCTGGAGACGGTGCCGGCAGCGGCCGGCATCTCGGGGAGCGTGGGGTACTCGTCGACCGGCATGGTCTGCAGGCTGAACCGCGCCGAGCCGCAGGTCAGCGAGACCTTGGACCCGTCGATGCTCATCTCGACCGGCTTGTTGGGCAGACTGCGGCAGATGTCGGCCAGCAGACGGCCGGAGACCAGCGCGCGCCCCTCGTCGGCCACGTTCGCGGGGACGGTCGCCCTTGCCGAGGTCTCGTAGTCGAACGTCGAGAGGACCAGCCCGTCTCCGTCGGGGGCGGTCTCGATCAGGAGGCCGGCGAGGACGGGGACGCTGGGCCGGACCGGCAGGCTGCGGGCTGCCCAGGCGACGGCGTCGGCCAGGACGTCGCGCTCGACGCGGAACTTCACGGGTGTTCGCCTCCATGGGTGCCGGTGGTCTCGGACGAGGTACCGAGCGGGTGCGGGTGAATCCTGCCATGCCGGACACGGAGTCGGCAGGGGGAGTGACAGAACACGACGGCGTCCGTTCGCTCGGTCGGCCAGGTCGTGGCCGCGCGTTGTCCCCAGCTCGAGGGCCGGGTGAGTTTCCCGGAGCGAGGAGTTGTCATTGGTCTCGTCGTCTTCGTAGCAACCGTGGACAGTGTGGACAACTGGTGTTTTCCCAGGTCAGAGCAGGATTCCTTGTCCGCAGCCCCTGTGGAGACCGGGCGGAAAACTACACGACTCCCGTGCACGGACTCTTGTCGTTCCCGGGAAGTCACATGTTCTCCACACGGCGTCCCGGGCACGGCCCGGTTGCTCCACATCTATCTCCCCAGGTGGGGACGGCTGGCTGACCGCCGCTGGCTCGGGTCGCCGAAGGTCCTACCCTTCGGGCGGACGGCGGTCAGGCCTGCCGTGCCTGTTGCTTGATCCGGTTGGTGAGCTCGGTGACCTGGTTGTAGACGCTGCGTCGCTCGGCGAGGAGCTGACGGATCTTCTTGTCGGCGTGCATGACGGTGGTGTGGTCGCGACCGCCGAACTGCTGGCCGATCTTGGGCAGGGAGAGGTCGGTGAGCTCGCGGCACAGGTACATCGCGATCTGGCGGGCCGTGACGAGCACCCGGCTCCGGCTCGATCCGCAGAGATCGTCGATGGAGAGGCCGAAGTAGGCCGCGGTCTGGGCGATGATCAGGGCCGCGGTGATCTCCGGCTCGCCGCCCTCGGGGATCAGGTCCTTGAGCACGATCTCGGCGAGCGTCAGGTCGACCGGCTGGCGGTTAAGGCTGGCGAAGGCGGTGACGCGGATCAACGCGCCCTCGAGCTCGCGGATGTTGGTCTGGATCTTGCTGGCGATGAACTCGAGCACGTCCGGCGGCGCGGTCATCCGCTCGAGCGCCGCCTTCTTGCGCAGGATCGCGATCCGGGTCTCGAGGTCGGGAGGCTGCACGTCGGTGATCAGGCCCCACTCGAAGCGGTTGCGCAGCCGGTCCTCCAGCGCGACGAGGCGCTTCGGTGCGCGGTCGGAGGTGATCACGATCTGCTTGTTGGCGTTGTGGAGGGTGTTGAACGTGTGGAAGAACTCCTCCTGCGTCTGGATCTTGCCCTCGAGGAACTGGATGTCGTCGATGAGGAGGACGTCGACGTCGCGGTAGCGGCGCTGGAAGGTGGCTGCCTTGTCGTCGCGGATCGCGTTGATGAACTCGTTGGTGAACTCCTCGGTGGACACGTAGCGCACCCGAGCCCCGTTGAAGAGGCTGCGGACGTAGTGGCCGATGGCATGGAGCAGGTGGGTCTTGCCGAGGCCCGAGTCGCCGTAGATCAGGAGCGGGTTGTAGGCCTTGCCCGGGGCCTCGGCGACCGCGACGGCGGCGGCGTGGGCGAAGCGGTTCGAGGACCCGATGACGAAGCTCTCGAAGATGTACTTGGGGTTGAGCCGGGTCTCGAGCACGTTGCCGGCGGGTGCACCGGTGCGCGAACCGCGCGGGAGCGGCGTGGGCACATCCAGTGGATTTGTCGACAAAGCCATATGTGGATGGATCGTCTCTGCGTGATCCGATCGGCGTGCGCCGTCGTGGCCGCCGTCGTACGAGGTGGGGTAGTCCGGCTCCCGGGCAGCCGCGGGGCGCTCGTCGTCTGATCGCGCGTAGCCGGTGGTCGACTGGGTCTGGAGATCGGGGTCCACGGTGACCGCGATGCGCACCTGCAGCCCGAGCGAGTCGGTGAGCGCGTCCTCGAGGCGGGTGCGGAGGCGGCCCTCGAGCTGGTTGCGCGTGAACTCGTCGGCGACCGCCACGATCACGGTGTTCTCGTGCAGGGTGACCGGCCGACTCGCCGCGAGCCAGGCCCGCTGGTTGGGAGGCAGGTTCTCGACGAGCTGTGCCCAGACGGCACCGAGGTCGCCGCCCGACTGCTTCTTGGGGACAGTCACGCCAGCGGCCTCGAGGGTGTTGTCGTCGTCCACCGGTCTCCCACTTCCCAATCTGGAAAATCCTCCGGACGACGGAGGCGCCGACCGGGGCTTGTGCTGCTGCTCGCGGACAAATCCGGACAGGGTGGCCGCCGACCTTCCGGGTCCACACCTTTGTCCACAGGTTGTGCATGTCCCGCACAACACACAACCGGTGTGGGTCGACGGGCCGGACAGACGTCCGCTCCGTCCTGTTTCCGCAGGTCAGAGGCGTGTTGTGGGCCTCTCACCCGGAGGTGCAAAGCTCGGTGTCAGGTCCGGCGAGGTCGTTCCCGGGGAGTCGCGAACGTCGTTGACGCTAACAACTTGATCCCCTGTGGATCAACCGGTTGTCCACAGGGGGATGGTAGGCGCCGGCCCGCCGCGGGGTGACCGCTTTGTCGGTTCCGGCCGGACCGGGCAGGAGACTGGTCTCGTGCCCGCCGGACTCGGTTTGACCCTGTTCACCACGACCGCGTACCGTTGGGCGGTCGAACCGGTGTCGACCGGTGCCGCATGTCCGCGGACGACTCCCCGCGATCGTCGCTCAGACGGGCGCTGTGAGAAGGCCGTGGGCGGGCGGTGCCAGCCGACCAGGCGTGAGCACCACCGACCGTCAGACCCGGTTCGAGATCGATGTCTCGTCCCACTTCCCGACACCGGAGAGCACCCTCGTGAGCAAGCGTACGTTCCAGCCGAACAACCGCCGCCGTCACAAGACGCACGGCTTCCGTCTGCGGATGCGGACCCGCGCCGGCCGCGCCATCCTGGCGTCGCGCCGTCGCAAGGGCCGCAACCGCCTGGCCGTCTGAGCGCACGTCGCGTGCGTTGACCCGCCAGCCCCGTCGCCGGGGCCTCCCGTGCTGACCCGCCGTCACCGACTCACCTCGAGCCGTGAGTTCGCGCGCGCCATCAGGCGCGGACGTCGCGCCGGCACGCGCACCGTCGTCGTCCACCTCGACGACGCCGGTGTGGACGGGCCACACGTGGGCTTCGTGGTCAGCAAGGCCGTCGGCCCCGCTGTCACTCGCAACCTCGTGAAGCGACGCCTTCGCGACCTGACCCGGGAGCGGCTGCCTTCGCTCCCGGGCTCTGCTGTGCTCGTGGTCCGGGCCCTGCCGCCGGCGGCGACCGCGTCGTACGACGCGCTGGGCACCGACCTCGACCACGCCCTGGAGCGTGTGCGCGGAAAGAGGGCCCCCGCGTGAAGTACGTCCTCATCGGCCTGCTCAAGCTCTACCGATTCTTCATCAGCCCGCTCTACGGCCAGACCTGCCGCTACCACCCGACCTGCTCGGCCTACGCGCTCGAGGCGGTCACTGTGCATGGCAGTCTCAAGGGCAGCTGGCTGGCGGTCCGCCGGGTGGCCAGCTGCCACCCGTGGTCCGCGGGCGGCTACGACCCCGTCCCAGGAACCCGCAGGGAAGCTGCGGACACCTCCCACGACCAGACTCTAGGAGCCTGAGTGTTCGACTTCTTCGGCGCTGTCGGCGGTTTCATCATGGCGCCGCTGTACTGGATCACCTCGGTGATCCTGACCGGATTCCACACGCTCTTCGGCGGCGTCTTCGGCGACGACTCCGGCTGGTCGTGGATCTTTGCCATCGTGGGCCTCACGTTGGTGATCCGCGCGGCCCTGATCCCGCTGTTCGTGAAGCAGATCAAGTCCAGCCGGAACATGCAGCTGCTCCAGCCGAAGGTCAAGGAGCTGCAGAAGAAGTACGGCCACGACCGCGAGCGTCTCGCGCAGGAGACGATGGCGCTGTACAAGGAGACGGGCACCAACCCGTTCGCCTCGTGCCTGCCGATCCTGCTGCAGATGCCCATCTTCCTGGCGCTCTTCCGCCTCCTGGACCGCGCCGCGCACAACGATCCGCGCGGTGTGCTCACCGAGGCGCAGGCGGCCTCGTTCGGCAGCTCCGAGATCTTCGGGGCGCAGATCTCGAGCACCTTCCTGAAGCCCGAGGGCGACCTGCTGACCGTGCGGATCCTCGCGCTGCTCCTGGTCCTCGCGATGACGGCCACGACCTTCCTGACCCAGCGCCAGCTGATGAGCAAGAACATGCCGGCCGACGCGATGACCGGGCCGTACGCGCAGCAGCAGAAGATGCTTCTCTACGTGCTCCCGCTTGTCTTCGCCGTGGGTGGCATCGCGTTCCCGATCGGTGTCCTCGTCTACTGGACCACCTCGAACCTGTGGACGATGGGCCAGCAGTTCTACGTGATCCGCAACAACCCGGCGCCGGGCACCCCGGCGGCCGACGCGAAGCTGGAGCGCGACGCCCGTAAGGCGGCCCGGAAGGGGCACGCGCTGGCCGCGGCCGGCGACCAGTCGGCGCAGGAGCCCGAGGCCCAGCCACAGCCTGCCAAGCCGGCACCGCGCCAGCAGCCGAAGAAGCAGCCGCGGAGCAAGCGCAAGAAGGCCGGGGGCCCCGCACCGCAGACGAAGAAGCCGGGTTCCCAGGGTGGTTCCCAGAGCAAAGGCACGGGCAAGTCGAAGGGCCAGGGGTCGGGCGGTTCGACCCGGTCCGGACGAGACGGCTCGTCGAACGACGAGTCCGGCAAGGCCTGATCCCCCCATCTCGACCCCACAGAGCAAGGAGTATGTCGTGAGCGACGACCAGCAGGGCGGCCAGCCCACCGAGGCGACCGAGGCCGCCGCTACCCCGGCGAGCCGCGGCGGGGGGCGGGAGCGACGCCTCGAGATCCTCGAGCAGGAGGGCGAGGTCGCGGCGGACTACCTCGAGGAGCTCTTGGACATCGCGGACCTGGACGGCGACATCGACATGGACGTGGAGGGCGACCGCGCTTCCGTCTCCATCGTGGGGGCCGACCTGGCCCAGCTCGTCGGTCGTGACGGCGCCGTCCTGGAGGCACTCCAAGAGCTGACAAGGCTCGCGGTCTTCCGTGAGACCGGCGAGCGGTCTCGACTGATGCTCGACATCAGCGGCTACCGGGCGAAGGTGCGCGCCGAGCTCGAGAAGCTCGCGGCCGAGACGGTTGCCGAGGTGAAGGAGACCGGTGACGCGATCGAGCTCGACCCGATGACCCCCTTCGAGCGCAAGGTCGTGCACGACGCGGTCGCTGCCGCCGGTCTGCGGTCCGAGTCCGAGGGTGTCGAGCCGAACCGCTACGTCGTGGTCCTGCCCTCGTGACAGAGCTCGAGCCGACCGGAGTGGGCGGCCGGTGAGTGACGACGCCGTTTCACGTGAAACACCCCCGGCGCCCGACGCGGCGACGGGGGTGTTTTCGCATGCCCTTCCTGTCGCGACCCGCTTTGCGGACCTGCTGGCCTCGGACGGCGTGGTCCGAGGGCTGATCGGGCCTCGAGAGGTCCCGCGACTGTGGGAGCGGCACCTGCTCAACTGCGCGCTGCTGGCTGGTGCCATCCCGCAGGGGGCCGACGTGTGTGACATCGGGTCCGGCGCGGGCCTCCCCGGCCTGGTGCTGGCGCTCGCGCGCGAGGACCTGTCGGTCACCCTGGTGGAGCCCCTGCTCCGGCGGTCCACCTTCCTGGAGGACGCCGTGGCAGCGCTCGGCCTCGAGAACGTGGAGGTCGTCCGCGCCCGTGCCGAGGGGCTCCACGGCCGGCGGGAGTTCTCGATAGTCACCTCCCGTGCCGTCGCTCCGCTCGACCGCCTGCTGGGCTGGTCGATGCCACTGGTCCGCCAGGGCGGTGAGCTGGTGGCGATGAAGGGTTCCTCGGCGCATGAGGAGATTGCCGCGGCGGAGAAGGCCCTCCGCAGGCACGGGGGTGGGTCAGTGCGGGTGGAGGAGTACGGCGCCGGTGTGGTCGACTCCCCCACGATTGTGGTCCGGGTACGGGCGACTCGCCCGTCGCAGCTAGGTTTGGCCGGTACGACCAGGGATGATCGGAGTCGCACCCGCGCCACGAGGTCACGCAGGAGGAAGCCACGGTGACGACGAAGGACGCTCTCGACGGGCGGACCCGGACCTCACAGGACCGTCAGGGCCCTGCGCGGGTCGGTGGGCTGGGCTGGCCCGACCGCGAGGCCCTGGGAGCCGCCGTCCGGACCGCCGAGCCGGCTCCTGGGATCGGCTGGCCGGACGTCCCCTCCCGCCCGGCTGTGGATGACGTCCCGCCTGGATTCCACGATTCCTCACGTCATCCACAGGGTCGTCCACAGGGGGGAACGCCCACGAACGACGCCGCTGTTTCACGTGAAACCCCGGCCGGCGAGTCCCGGCGCGAGCCGGTTTCACGTGAAACGCACAGGAGTGCCGTGGACGCGGCCGCAGAGGAGAACGCCATGATCGACCCGCCGATGGACACGTCGAAGTTCGGACCGTTCCCCGCACCCGGGACTCCGGCGGCCCGCACGGCGGCCGAGCTCGCCGACGGACCACTGGTCATCGCGGACGACTCGACGCCGATGGCTCGGTCGGTGGCACACCAGCTCCTGGTCAAGGAGGGGTTGCGCCTGCACGAGCCGCTGCCCCGGCCCGACCGGGCACGCGTGATGGTCGTGGCGAACCAGAAGGGCGGCGTCGGGAAGACCACGTCCACGGTCAACATGGCCGCCGCGCTCGCTCAACACGGTCTCCGGGTCCTCGTCATCGACCTCGACCCCCAGGGGAACGCCTCGACCGCGTTGGCGATCGACCACCACAGGGGAACTCCCTCGACCTACGACGCGCTCGTCGAGGGCGTCCCGCTGAGCGAGGTCGTCCAGGCCAGCCCCGAGGTGGAGGGGCTCTTCGTGGTGCCGGCGACGATCGACCTCGCCGGCGCGGAGATCGATCTCGTCTCGATGGTCGCGCGGGAAAGCCGGCTCCGGAAAGCCATCCAGGCCTACCCGCCGGTCACCGCGGAGGGCGAGGACCGGATCGACTACGTCCTCATCGACTGCCCGCCGTCACTCGGCCTGCTGACGCTGAACGCGCTCGTGGCAGGCGAGGAGATGCTGATCCCGATCCAGGCGGAGTACTACGCGCTCGAGGGTCTCGGGCAGCTGATCGAGACGGTGGAGATGGTCAAGGCCCACCTCAACCCCACGCTCGACGTGTCCACGATCCTGCTCACCATGTACGACGCACGGACCCGCCTGTCGGCCGGCGTCGCGGAGGAGGTGCGCACGCACTTCGGGGAGCAGGTGCTCCGGACAGCCATCCCCCGGTCGGTGAGGATCTCGGAGGCTCCGAGCTACGGGCAGACCGTGATGACCTACGATCCCGGCTCGGCGGGGGCGTTGAGCTACCTCGAAGCAGCGAGAGAAATGGCACTCAAAGGAGCACAGGGATGACTCAGCACCGCCCCGGACAGCGGCGCGGCCTCGGCCGTGGCCTCGGATCACTGATCCCGACGGCACCGCCGGTTCCCGTCTCGGCCCCTGCCTCGACCCCCGGAGCGCAGGAGCCCGGCGAGGGACTCGACCGCTCCGAGCCCGGGTCGTCGCAGCCGGGTGCCGCCGCTGCGACCTCCTCGAACGGACATCCTCTGTCGGATCCCACCCCTGGGAGCCAGGCGGCAGGTGCCGGGGCCACGGGCCCCGAGGGGCTGGCCCCGGTCGACGGTGCCTACTTCGCCGAGCTCGACGTCACCAAGGTGTCTCCGAACCCCCGGCAGCCGCGCCAGGTCTTCGAGGAGGAGGCGCTCGCCGAGCTCGTGCACTCCGTCAAGGAGGTCGGCCTCCTCCAGCCGGTGGTCGTCCGCCGGGCCGGTGAGGACCGCTACGAGCTGATCATGGGTGAGCGCCGGTGGCGGGCAACCCAGGAGGCCGGGCTCGCAACCATCCCGGCGATCGTCCGGGAGACCGGCGACGACGCCATGCTGCGGGACGCGCTGCTCGAGAACCTCCACCGCTCGCAGCTGAACCCGCTCGAGGAGGCGGCGGCCTACCAGCAGCTGCTCGACGACTTCGGCTGCACGCACGAGGAGCTCGCCTCCCGCATCGGGCGCAGCCGGCCGCAGATCAGCAACACGCTCCGTCTGCTGCGGCTGTCCCCGGCCGTCCAGCGGCGGGTCGCTGCGGGTGTGCTCTCAGCCGGCCATGCCCGTGCGCTCCTGGGCGTGGACAACCCCGAGACCCAGGACCGCCTCGCCGGCCGGGTGGTCTCGGAGGGGATCTCCGTCCGTGGCCTCGAGGAGATCGTCGCCGTGGGTGATCTCGGCAGCGACCAGAAGCGGCGTCCGCTGCGACGCAAGCCGCACGCTCCGGCGCTCGACGACCTGGCTGCGCGGCTCTCGGACCGGCTGGAGACCAGGGTCAAGGTGGCACTCGGCAAGACCAAGGGCAGGATCACCGTCGAGTTCGCGTCGATCCCGGACCTCGAGCGGATCGTCGACGTGCTCGACCCGAGAAACGACAGGCCGATCTGACGACCTGTCCCCTCATGGATAAGTCACTTTGTCGACAAAGAGACTTATCGATCTGTTCTAGCCTTTCGCCCGGCGGGCCCTGCGCTCGGCGCGACGACGCTTCTCCGCGACGTCGAGCTCCGCGGCTCGCTCGGGAGTGGGGGCGGAGCCGCCGTACGACGCCGGGAGCCACCACGACCCGGCGGGCTGCTCCTCGGCCGGGTAGGCACGGATCGTCCGGTCGAGGAGGTCGGCCATCGTCGCCCGCAGCTCTGCCGTGTCGGCGACGGGGTCGGCACCGCTCGGCTCGAGGGGTCGGCCGACCGAGATCGCGATGGTCTTGCCGCGGGAGAGGTCCCGGGGGTGGTCCTTGGTGAACATCCGCTGGGTCCCCCAGAGGACGACCGGGACCAACGGCACCCCCGCCTCCGCTGCCATCCGGGCGGCCCCGGTCTTGAGGTCCTTGATCTCGAAGCTGCGGGAGATCGTGGCCTCGGGGAAGATCCCGACCACCTCGCCCATGCGCAGGTAGCGCAGCCCCTCCCGGTAGGAGCCCAGCCCCTCGCCACGGTCCACCTCGATGTGGTGCAGGGAGCGCATCACCGGCCCGCCGACGGGATGGTCGAAGATCTCCTTCTTCGCCATGAACCGCACCAAGCGGCCGGCGGGCTGGGCAGCGAATCCACCGAAGACGAAGTCGAGGTAGGACACGTGGTTGACCGCCAGCAGCGCCGGGCCGGTGTGCGGGACGTGCTCGGTGCCGCTCATCTGGAACTTCAGGCCGAGGACCTTGAAGGCGGTCTTCGCGGTCCAGACGACCGGCGGGTACGTGAGGTCACGCATGGTGGGCCTTTCCGTCAACGGGTCGATCGGGCCACGGCGGCGCCGACGAGGGACGCCATGAGCGCGCCGAGCTCCAGTCCGGCGGCCTGGACCGAGAGGGGGACGGTCGAGGTCTCGGTGAGACCGGGCGCGACGTTCACCTCGAGGAACCACACCCGCCCCTCGGCGTCCACCATGAGGTCGGACCGGGACAGGTCGCGCAGGCCGAGCGCCTCGTGGGCGGTGAGGGCGACCCGAACGCACTCGGCGGCAAGCTCGTCGCTCAGCCGGGCCGGGACCACGAACTCCGTGCTGCCGGCGGTGTACCTGGCGGTGTAGTCGTAGACGCCCCCGTCGGGGTGGATCGACACGGCAGGCAGCGCCCGTGGCCCGTCGCCCGTGTCGATGACCGCGACCGCGACCTCCTGGCCCTCGACCAGCCGCTCCACGAGGGCGGTGTCGCCGTACGCGAAGGCGCTCACCATCGCCCCGGGGAGCTCGCTGCCCTCCCGCACGACGGAGCAGCCGAGCGCTGAGCCGCCCCTGGTCGGCTTGACGATCAGCGGGAGCCCGAGGTGGTCGATGATCGCCTCCATCACTGCCGCCGCCCCGAGCTCGCGGAACGTCTCGTGGGGCAGGGCCACGCTCTGCGGGGTCAGCAGCCCGGCTCGCGCGACGATCGCCTTCGCGATCGGCTTGTCGAAGGCCGCCCGCGACGACATCGGCGCGGATCCGACGTAGGGGACCCCGACCAGCTCGAGAACCTCGCGCAGGGCGCCGTCCTCGCCGGTCTCCCCGTGCAGGAGGGGTACGACGCACAGCGGGGGGTCCTCACGCAGCGACGGCACGAGCTTCGCGTCGACGTCGCGCTCCACGACCTCCACCCCGGTGTCACGCAGCGCCTCGGCGACCCGGCGGCCGGACCGCAGCGAGACGTCCCGCTCGTGCGAGAGGCCACCGGCGAGCACGACGACGCGGCCCTCGGGCACGACGGTCCGGGCGGCGTCCGGGCGGGCAGCTTCCATGCGGGTGGCTCCTGATCAGGTGAGGTCGGTGTTGGGGGACTCGTACCCTCGACCCACGCCGGGCCGGCCGGCCGTGCCGAAGGTCTGGTGCAGCTCGAGCTCCTCCTCGATGACGCCGACGAGCCGTCGCACGCCCTCCCGGATCCGCTCGGGCGTGGGGTAGCAGTAGGACAGGCGCATGCTCCGGGCACCGAAGCCGTCGGCGTAGAAGGCCGTTCCGGGGACATAGGCGACCCGGGCCGTCACCGCCCGCGGCAGCATCGCCTTGGCGTCGAGACCCTCGGGCAGCGTCAGCCACACGTAGAAGCCGCCGTCGGGGACGGTCCAGGAGGCCGTGGGCGGCATCATGTCCTCGAGCGCCTCGAGCAGGGCGTCGCGGCGCTCGCGGTACATCTCCCGGAACTCCTTGACCTGCCCCTGCCAGTCGTGGCTCTCCAGGTAGGCCGAGACCACCATCTGCGAGAACGACGGCGGGCACAGCGTCGCCGACTCCTGGGCCAGGACCAGCTTCTCGCGCACAGCGTGCGGTGCGAGGGCCCAGCCGACCCGGAAGCCGGGGGCGAAGGTCTTGCTGAAGGAGCCGAGGTAGATCACCCCCTCGGCCTCGTCGGCCCGCAGCGCGCGGTGCGGCTCGTCGCCGAAGCCGAGCAGACCGTAGGGGTTGTCCTCGAGGATCAAGATGTCGGCCTCACGGCAGATCTCGAGCACCTCGGCCCGCCGCTCCGGGGACAGCGAGACGCCGGCCGGGTTGTGGTAGTTCGGGATCGTGTAGAGGAACTTGATCCGCTTGCCCGCAGCCCGGGTCGCGGCGATCGCCTGGCGCAGCGCGTCGGGCACCAGGCCGTGCCGGTCCATCTCGGCGTGGACGACGTCCACCTCGTAGGCCCGGAAGACGCCGAGCGCGCCGACGTACGACGGGGCCTCGCAGATCACGACGTCACCGGGGTCGCAGAAGATCCGGGTGACCAGGTCGACCGCCTGCTGCGACCCGACCGTCACCACGACGTCGTCCGGGTGCGCCTCCACGCCCTCGAGGCGCATGACGTCGCAGATCTGCTCGCGCAGCCGCGGGTCCCCCTGCCCCGAGCCGTACTGCATGGCGACCGCCCCGTGGTCGCGCACCAACGTGGACACGGCCTTGCCGACCACGTCGAGCGGGAGGCCCGAGATGTTCGGCATGCCTCCGGCCAGGGAGACGACCTCGGGGCGGCTGGCGACCGAGAACAGCGCCCGGATCTCCGAGGCGGTCATGCCCTGGGTCCGCGCGGCGTAGCGGTCCACGTAGCTGTCCAGCCTCGTAGAGCTGCGGCGTACCTGTCCTGGACCGGTCTCAGACATCCTGTCTCCCGTCGGGTGAGCCTCTAGGATGGATCATCCCGGCAGTCTCCTCATCATGGGGGTCACGACATGGGATCGAGCTCACGCAGCATCGCGAGGCTGACGCTCGACAACGTCCACGACCTGCCCCCGTCCTGTCGCGCCTGCGCCTTCTGGGAGCTCGACCCGGTCGCCCGGGCGCGGGCCGAGCTGAACGGCACGACCACCGAGGAGAAGGAGGCCTGGGTATCCCGGGTCCTCCTGGAGTGGGGCTCCTGCGGCCGTCTGCTGTACGTCGACGGCGAGCCGGCCGGGTACGCCCTCTACGCACCGCCGAGGTACGTCCCGGGGGCCGGAGGGTTCCCGACCTCCCCGGCCGGCGACGACGCCGTGCTGCTGGCCGCGCTGATGGTCCGGCCGGAGTACTCCGGAGGCGGGCTCGGACGGGTGCTGGTGCAGGCGGTGGTCAAGGACGTGCTCGGCCGGGGCGGGATCCGGGCGATCGAGGCGTTCGGGGACCGCCGCCCGCCCCGGGACGGCCGGGCGGGCTGCGTGATCCCGGCGGACTTCCTGCTGCGGGTCGGCTTCAAGACCCATCGACCCCACGTCCGCTACCCGAGGTTCCGGATGGACCTGCGGTCGGTGCTGACCTGGCGCGAGGAGGTCGAGCAGGCCCTCGAGAAGCTCATCTGGGCCGTGCGCCCCCGACCGGCCCCGGCACCAGCGCCCGCCGACCGGGTGGGGTCGGGCACGCACCTGTTCGGGGAGGATCCCCCGCACCGGGCGCCGACGATCTTCCCCGGATAGCGGTCGTCGAGAAGCGAGAAGGCCGCCCCCGGTGGGGAGCGGCCCTCGTGTTTCGCGTCGCCGACGATCAGCCGATGAAGTCGCGCAGGTCGTTGAGCAGCGCGGCCTTCGGCTTGGCACCCACGATCTGCTTCACGACCTCGCCGTTCTGGTAGACGTTGAGCGTCGGGATCCCGGTGACGCGGTACGTCGCCGGGGTGACGGGGTTCTCGTCGACGTTCAGCTTGCGGACGACGAGCTTGTCGCCGTGCTGCTTGTTGATCTCCTCGAGGATCGGGGAGACCTGGCGGCACGGCCCGCACCACTCGGCCCAGAAGTCGACGAGGACGGGCTTGTCGGACTTGAGGACCTCGGCCTCGAAGTCGGCGTCGGTCACGGCCTGGATGTCACCCACAGGGGCTCCTTCTCGATCAGTTCGGTTACGTCAGTCTGCAGTAGACAGCGTCGCACCGACAACGCGGGCGTGCTGCCACGGGGACGGTCAGGCGCCGGCCCGGACGCGCTCGGCGGCCATCTCGGTGGACACCGCGGGTGTGTCGGTCTTCGCCGCGTGCTCGAGGTCGGAGAGGTATCGCTCGGCGTCGAGGGCCGCAGAGCAGCCGGTGCCGGCAGCGGTGATCGCCTGGCGGTAGCTGTGGTCCACGAGGTCACCGCACGCGAAGACGCCCGGCACGTTCGTCTTCGTCGAGGGGTGGTCGACGAGCACGTAGCCCTCCTCGTCGAGGCGAACCTGGTCCTTGAGCAGCTCCGAGCGCGGGTCGTGGCCGATAGCGATGAACAGGCCGGTGACCTCGAGCTCGCGCTCCTCGCCGGTGACCGTGTCCACCAGGGTGACCCCGGTGAGCTTGTCCTGGCCGTGGATCTCCTTGACCGCGGAGTTCCAGGCGAACTCCAGCTTGGGGTCGGCGAACGCGCGGTCCTGCATGATCTTCGAGGCGCGCAGCTCGTCGCGACGGTGGATCAGCGTGACCTTGCCGGCGAAGCGGGTGAGGAAGGTGGCCTCCTCGATCGCGGAGTCGCCACCGCCGACCACGGCGATGTGCTGGTCGCGGAAGAAGAAGCCGTCGCACGTGGCGCACCAGGAGACGCCGTGGCCCGACAGCCGCTCCTCGTGCTCGAGGCCGAGCTTGCGGTAGCCCGAGCCGGTGGCGAGGACGACGGCGTGGGCCCGGTGCTCGTTCCCGGAACCGTCCGTGACGACCTTGACCGCGCCGGTGAGGTCCACGGCGGTGACGTCGTCGGTGACCAGCTCGGCGCCGAAACGCTCGGCCTGCGCACGCATGCTGTCCATGAGCTCGGGGCCCATGATCCCGTCGCGGAAGCCGGGGAAGTTCTCGACCTCGGTGGTGTTCATCAGCGCACCACCGGCGGTGACGGAGCCCTCGAACACCAGCGGCCTCAGGTTCGCGCGCGCGGCGTAGACGGCGGCGGTGTAGCCGGCCGGTCCGGATCCGATGATGATGACGTTGCGTACGTCCTGGTCCGCCATGTGACTCGTGCTCCTACGTCGTTGTCGGTGTGCGTGCCTGCAGATCGTGCCTACGGGGGACACAACCGATCGTACGGTCGCGGCATTCCCGACACCCCGAGGGGTATCAGCACCACCGGGGTGTGCTCTGCGCCCGTCCGCGCCCCTCAGCGCTCGTCGATCCGCGCGGTGGCCGCCGACGTGGCCGGGTCGTCGCAGGTGAAGACCTCCGCGGTACGACGCCCGCCGTTCGGCGCCCGGAGCACGAGCACGGCCGGCTCTCCGTCCAGACGGATCCGGAGCCAGGTGTCGCCCGCGGACGTCCCGGTGTCCACGCACCGCCGCTCGAGCCTGGGGGTGGGGGCGGGCGCGGCGAGCCCGAAGTCCTCGATCCGCTGCGCGTCGGGCACCAAGGAGGCGGCCGACAGCCGTGGGGGAGAGGCGTCGCTGTCCGCGGCGAGTGCCTCGGGGGAGGGCGGCTGTCCGCCCTGGGTGCGGGTCTCGGTCTCGGAGCCGTCGAGCTCGGCGTCGCGCTCGGCGGCGACCGACGGGTCGGGGGCGGCGGCCTCCGGCTCGGCCGCACCACCGGCGGCACCCTCGTCCAGCGTGGAGACGGCGTCCGTGGACGCACTGTCGCCGCCGGAGCCGCTCCCCAGCATGGTGCCCACCCCGAGCCCGACGACCGAGACGGTGGCCGCGGCGACGAGGACACCTGGCCAACGCCGTCGACGACGCTCGCGCAGGTCCACGACGCGCCCCTCCTCGTGCCGCTCACCGGCGCCGGCCACGGGTGCGACCTCGGGGCCGGCGACGGGTGACCCGTCACGCTCGGCCACCAGGGCGGACAGCGCCTCGTCCAGCCGACGCGCGACGGCGTCGGGCAGCGGGGGTGCGTCCGAGGCAGCCGCGGCGAGCAGTCGCGCGACGCGCTCCTGGGCGGGCACCCCGGCGTCGGTGGTGGCGGCGGTCGTCGGGTCGGGCTGGGCGTCGGGGTCCTGCTCGGTCACGCGTGGTCACCTCCTCGTGGGCTGCCGGTAGTGGGACGCACGGGTGGCGGTGGAGGTTCCCCGGGGAGCCGCAGCCCGGCCAGCAGGGGAGCCAGTCGGGACCGCCCCCGGGCACAGCGGCTCTTCACCGTCCCGGGTGCGCAGCCGAGGATCTCGGCGGCCTCCGCGACGGAGTACCCCTGCATGTCGACGAGCACGAGCGCGGCCCGCTGGTCGGGGCCCAACGTGCCGAGGGCACGCAGGACCGCGGCCCGCTGCTCCTCGTCGAGCACCGCCGCGACCGGGTCGGTGCCCCCGGCGCGGGAGGTGTCCGCGGTGGCGAGTGCTCCTCGCCGGGCGTGCTCCTCCAGGTCGTCGGGGAGAGGTTCGGCGGCCCGGGCCCTGCGGCGGCGCACCCGGTCCAGGCAGGCGTTGACCACCACCCGGTGCAGCCACGTGGTCACCGCCGCGTCGCCCCGGTAGGAGTCGGCACGGCGGAAGGCCGAGATCATCGCGTCCTGGAGGGCGTCGGCGGCCTCCTCGGGGTCGCCGAGCGTCCGCAGCGCCACCGCCCACAGCCGGTCGCGGTGCCGCCCGAAGAGCACGCCGAAGGCCTCCGGATCCCCCGCCACGTGCGCGGCGAGGAGCGCGCGGTCGTCGAGCTCCCCCTCGGGCAAGGTGTCAGCCTCGTACGACGATCTCGGCGACGCGGCCGCGGAAGGCGCCGTCGGAGGGAGGCAGGGAGGTGAGCCAGACCACGACGTACTGCGTGGTCACCGGCTCCTCGAGCTCGAGGTTGTTGCGCCCGCCACCGCCGTCGACGGACGCCACCTCGCGCAGGTTCCCGACCTCGGTCGGCCGGCTGCTGCCCTCCGGCGCGGCGAGCACGTCGAAGCTGGTGGGGCTGCCCTGCACCGTGACCTGGACCGAGGCGACCTCCTGCTGCTCGCCGAGGTCGACCACGAGGCCGACACCCTCCTTGAGGCGGCCGAAGGCGGGGTCGTTGTAGTACTCCATCGTCTGCCAGGCGGTGCTCGGGTCGCCGTCGACCGCGAGGTCGGTGAGGTCGGGGTTCTCCTCGCCGTTGCCGTTCGGCGGCGGATCGAGGTCGGTGACCGCGGCGACCTGGAGGGGCCCGACCGCCTGCGCGGAGGGGGAGCCGGACGGGCTGGGCTCGTCCGACGGGCGGCCGGAGTCGCGACCCCAGTTGAAGGCGAAGACGATGGCGAGCGCGAGCAGGCCGATCAGCGCCAGGGCAGCGGCGAGCTTCAGCCAGTCACGGCTGTGGTCCTGTCGGCCCCAGTCGGGCTCGTCGTGGACCCCCGGCGTGGAGTCGGGGCCCCAGACCGGCGGGAGGGAGCCCGTGCCGTGGGCCGAGTGCATGCCGCGCACCGGCCCGGACGGCTCGTCCGCGCCGAGGTCGGTCCGCTGGGTGGACGCGCGAGGCGGACCCGGGGCGAACAGCGGCCTGGCCTCGGGCTCGGGGAGCGGCGGTGGCGGGGGAGGTGCGGGTCGGCGCCGGGGGACCTCCGCGTCGTCGAAGACGGGCGCAGCGGCCTGGGTGGCCTCGAGCTCGTTCTCGGCAGCCGGACCGGTGGAGGACGCCGACCCCGCGGCTCCTGCCGCCGCTCCGGCGAGACCGGCTCCGGCTCCGGCGGCGGAGGGGCCGGGCGTCCCGGCGGCGCGAGGCGGCTCGGCGGGACGGAACCGGGCGAGCTCGTCACGCTCGATCGCGACGGTCGGCTCGGCGCCCGCCGGGGCTGGGCCGACCTCGCCGATGAAGTTGCTCAGCGCCGCGCTGATCTCACGCGCGGTCTCCAACGTGCCGTGGGCGTGGGCGGGGTTGAGCACCTGGTCGCAGATCGCGTCGAGCTCACGCGGCACCCCGGCGCGCACCTGGCGAGGGCGCAGGGTCCGGTCGTGGTCGCGCGGGGCGTCGGGAAGTGAACACTCCTGGCTTCCCGGCCACCTGCCGACCAGGGTGGCGTAGAGGAGGGCGGCGAGGTTGTGCACGTCGGACTCGTGGTCGCTGAGCACCCGACCGTCGGGTGTGGCGGGCTGTCGCCGACCGTGCAGCACGGCGTCGATGACGAAGCCGATCAGCTTCACCGACCCCGCCTCGGTCACCATGACGTTCTCGGGCACCAGCCTCCCGTGGGCGATGCCGTGGCCGTGGGCGAAGGTGATCGCGTCGGCGACCTCCTTGACGAGCCAGGCGGCGCGGCGCGGCGGGAGAGGCCCCTCGGTGAGCATCTTGTCCAGGGACATCCCGGTGCCCCACTCGTGGACGACGTAGACGATGCCGTCCTCCTCGGCGGCGTCGAGCACGCGGAGGAAGTGGCCCTCGGTGATCGTCGCGGACGTCCTCGCGGCGACCAGGAGCGCCTCGGCGCGCGGGTCGGAGGTGTCGATGACGTTGACCGCGACGCTGCGCGCCAGGGTCTGGTCGATCGCCCGCCAGAACCTCGCGCCGTCCGTGTCCTGGACGAGGTCCTCGAGCCTGAAGCGGCGCGCGAGGACCGTGCCCCGCCCGATCGGCCTCTCGGTCACGTCCCTCCTCGCTGATCGTCGGCTGCATCTCCTCTGACGAAAACTACATGCTAGGCGGAGCGCCCCCGACCGAGCCGGGCCGTGACCATCTCCAGGACACCGGTGACCTCGCGGATGCGGAGGAGGCGCGCCATGAGGAGCAGCACCGCCCCCCCGACGATCCCCACGACGCCGATCGAGACCAGCGCCCGGACCTTGCCGTCGCCGTCGTCCCACAGGGCGTCGAGGCCGATCCGGGCCGACCAGGCGAGGACAACCGCGACGGCAGTCGCCGCGAGGATCCGGGCCAGGAAGCCGAGCAGCCGTGACGTCTCCAAACCCCCGAGCAGCCTGCGGAGCACGGTGTAGGACACGGTGGCCCCGGCGACGTACGCCCCGACGTAGGCCAGCACCAGGGCCGACGCGACGTCGTTGCCGGGGACGTCGCGGGTGAGCAGCACCGCCAACCCGATGTTGGCGGCCGCGATCACCACCTGGACCCAGAACACGGTGCGGGTGCGTTCGAGGGCGTAGTACCCGCGCAGCATCAGGAAGTGGACGGTGAAGAACACCAGGGCGACGCCGAACAGCGACATCGGCCGGGCGAAGTCGGGGTAGGCCTCCGAGGCGGCCCCCCATCCGTACACGACGTTCGCGACGTCGCGCGCGACCAGTGGCAGCAGCAGCGCGAACGGCACGATCAGGGTCAGCGCCATGCGCAGCGTCGACGCCACTCCGGAGCCGACCCCGGCCAGGTCGCCCTCCGCCGCCCGCGCCGAGAGCCGGGGGAGCACCGCCGTGGCCAGCGACACCGTGATGACCGCGTGCGGCACCATCACGAGAAGGAACGACTGGGAGTAGATGGTGTAGCCGGTGCCCTGCTCCCCGCCGGCGAGCCCGCTCGCGGCTCCTGCGGAGGCGAGGTTCACCACGACGGCGTACGCGATCTGGTTGACGATCACGAACAGCACCGTCCACACGCCGAGGCGCATCGTGTGACCGAGCCCGGAGCCGCGGAAGTCGAACCTCGGCCGGTAGGTGAAGCCGGCACTGCGCAGGTACGGCACCAGGACGAGCATCTGGACGGCGATGCCGAGCGTCGCACCGAGCCCGAGGAGGACCTCCTGCTCGGCGGTGTAGGCACTGGTGTCCTGCTTGCCCGCGGTGCCGAAGACGAGCAGGTAGGTCACGAGCACCAGGATCGAGATGACGTTGTTGGCGATGGGGGCCCACATCATCGGACCGAAGCGTCCGCGGGCGTTCAGCACCTGGCCGAGCAGGACGAACATTCCGTAGAAGAAGACCTGCGGCAGGGTGAACCGGGCGAAGTCGATCGCGGACTGCCGCTGCTCGGCGAGCTCGGGACGGGAGTACCTCTCGGAGAGGAACAGCTCCATGATCCAGGGTGCCGCGACAACCATCAGGACCGAGACCACGCCCAGGAAGAGCGCGCCCAGCGTGATGATCCGGTTGGTGTACGCCTCGCCGCCGTCCGGGTCGTTCTTCATGGCACGGACGATCTGCGGCACCAGGACGGCGTTGAACACCCCTCCTGCAAGGAGGATGTAGAGCATGTTCGGGATCGTGTTCGCGATGTTGAACAGGTCCGCGTGCAGGTAGGTGCCCAAGGCCGCGGCCAGCAGCGCGCCCCGCACGAAGCCGCTGACCCGGGAGACCACCGTGCCGGCGGCCATCACCGCGCTCGAGGAGAGGAGGCTGCGGCTCTCGGGGTCGGGACGGGAGGGTTCGGAGGGCTCGGTCACGGGGCGGGGTCCTCCAGCCGGGGGCCGTGGGTGCGCCTGCGCTGCCGCACCCGCCGCACGATGCGCAGGGTGAGGGCGGTGACGAAGACGAGCGCGCCGGTGCCCATGATCGCCCAGATCACCAGGCCCACCTGGCTGCTGCGCACCCGGATGTCGGTGGTGCGACCCAGGGGCCGACCGTCCTCGGTGGTGGGGACGAACCGGACCGAGTAGACCCCGGTGCCGGTCGACGTCACGGCGAGCCGCACCGAGGCACGCTGGCCCGGGCCGAGGGAGACCGGGTCGTGCTCGCGGAAGGTCAGGTCCTCGCTGCCGGTCTCCACGTCGATGCCGACGGTGACGGGCTCGTCGAGGTCGTTGACGAGGGTGACCAGGACGTTCCCGCTCTCGCTGGACATCGTGATCAGCGGAGAGCTCTCGATGTAGACGCTCTTCAGCCGGTCGTGCACCTGGGCGGCGATCCGGCGGGTGTGGCCCTCCGCACGCTGCGGCCGGCTCCGCGCATGGACGGAGGAACCGAGCATGGCGGCCCGGCCGATCTCCTCCGCGACCGTCTCGTTGCGGCTCAGCAGGTCGTCGAGGGTCCGGCCGGCACGGTGGAGGTCCTGGGTGGCGAGCAGGTTGCCGAACGGCAGCTCGGCGCTGCGGTCCTTGCGCGTGTACGCCGGGGCGGCGTCGTACTCCTCGGCCGTGCTGACCGCGGTTGCGAGACCGAGGTCGACGGTACGCAGCCACGGGACGTCGAGGCCGCCGAGGAAGTCCGCCGAGCGCCACGTCGTACCGGGGTCCCACCGGTCGGGGAGCGGCACGACGAGGGGCCTGCCCGGACCCTGCTCGAGCCCGTGCACCGCCGCCTCGGCGAGGATCCGTTGGCGGAGGGCGAGCGCGTCCTGTGGCGCGGTGGGCAGCGGGCCGCCGGTGCGGGCCACCTCGCTGTAGACGACCGCCTCGACCCCGTTGCTCAGCCGCACCCTCCCGGGGGGTGCGTCGACCGCCCGTTCGGAGAGCAGGAGCGGGGTGTCCGTGCCGAGGCGGCGGATCGCCGAGCGGGGAAGCACCCCGTCGAGAGGCGCCACGACGCCCGAGGCGTCGATGCCGAGGTCGGACGTCGCGCGGTCGGCGAACCGCTGGGCGGTCCGCAGGGTGTCCCCGAAGTCGCTGCGGAGCAGCTTGGCGACGTCCACGTCGCCGTAGGGAACCGTGCGGACGTCGTCCCCGGCGGCGGTCTCGGTGAACGACCCGAGCCATCGCTCGGCGGTCCCGGCCTCCTCGGTGAGCTCCTCGAGCTCGTCGGCGAGGTCCGGCTCGGGGGCGGGGCTCTCGGTGACCGGCGCCTCCGAGCCGGTCGAGTCGCCGTTCCCGGCGCCGGGCGTCGGCGTCAGGTCGAACGACGGGTTGCCGTCCGCGAGCGACTTCACCGCGTCGAGCACGGCGGGGTCGACCAACCAGGTCACCGGCACGTCCGCGCTGTCGGCGAGGTCCACGAGCGTGTCGAGCCGGCCACCGGCTTCGAGGCGCCGCACCCAGGCGTCGACCCCGCCCAGCCGGCCCTCGGTGGTCCGGCGGACGGGCTGGCGCACCGGCATCAGCAGCGTCAGGGTCGTCCTGGGGGTGTTCTCGGTCATCAGCGGCACGAAGGTGCGCGCGCGGCCGTCGGCGGCGACGTCACGGCCCTCCTCGCTGGAGCCGAGGACGTGCACCCCGAGCCAGTAGACCCCCGCCTCACCGAACGGCAGCTCCGACACCGGGACGTCGAGGCGGTACGACGTTTGCGCGCCCGGCTCGAGGTCGGGCACCTCGTCGTAGCGTCCGGGCGTCGTGACGCGGCCACCCACCTCGGTCGTCTCGCTGGTCGCGTTGGCCTCGGCGAGCTCCGCCGAGCCCGTGAGAGGGCTCGCCGAGGTGAACAGGTAGACGTTGAGGTCGGTCCAGGTGCTCTCGGAGCGGTTGTGGATCTGCCCGGTCAACGTGATCCGGCCCCGACGCGGGACAGTCGAGGGAGTCAGCGTCTCGATCGACACAGCCAGCGGGCTCTCCTCGACCTCGACCTCGGCCTGACGGGGGTCGTGGGCCCGGGCCGGGACCGCGAGCCCCCCGGCGAGGAGGGCGGCGGCGGTCAGCGCGGCCGCAAGACGGGTCCCCCCTGCCAGGGCGCGCACGAGCGCACGGGCAGGTACGGGGCGGGTCACGCGGACGATGCTAACGGTCGCCGGGTCGGCGGCCGCAGGGTGCAACTACAGTGGTCTGTCGTGTCCGAGACCCCTGTGCGCATGAGCGACGTCCAGGAGACCGCGCTCCGCGAGATGATGCGGATCGCGCCCGTCATCGACGAGCTCGGGGCCCGGTTCGCCGCGGCGGGCGAGGAGATCGCGCTCGTCGGGGGGCCGGTCCGCGACGCGCTCCTGGGGCGGCTCCAGAACGACCTGGACTTCACCACCTCCGCGAGGCCCGAGGTGACCGAGCGGCTGGTCAAGGGCTGGGCCGAGGCGGTCTGGGACGTGGGTCGCGCGTTCGGCACGATCGGCTGCCGCCGGGGTCCCTGGCAGGTGGAGATCACGACCTACCGGTCCGAGAAGTACGACGCGGACTCCCGCAAGCCCACGGTCGACTACGGCGACTCGCTCGAGGGCGACCTGGGGCGACGCGACTTCACGGTCAACGCGATGGCGATCTCGCTGCCCGGCCGGGACTTCCAGGACCCCTACGGTGGGCTCGTCGACCTGGCCCACCAGGTGCTCCGCACGCCGGGGCGGCCTGAGGACTCCTTCACCGACGACCCGCTGCGGATGATGCGGGCGGCCCGTTTCGCCGCCCAGCTCGGCTTCACGGTCGCCCCGGAGGTGGTCGAGGCGATGACCGCGATGGCCGGGCGGATCGAGATCGTCTCGGCCGAGCGGGTCCGCGACGAGCTGGTGAAGCTCGTGTGCGCGCCGTACCCCCGTCGGGGCCTCGAGCTGCTCGTGCACACCGGCCTGGCCGACCACGTGCTGCCCGAGCTGCCGGCGCTGGCGCTCGAGCGCGACGAGCACCACAGCCACAAGGACGTCTACGAGCACACGCTCACCGTCCTCGAGCAGGCCATCGACCTCGAGCACCGGTTGAGCTCCGAGGACCCTCCGGCTCCCGACCTCGTCGTCCGCTTCGCCGCGTTGATGCACGACGTCGGCAAGCCGCGAACCCGCAAGTTCCTCGGCGACGGCACGGTCACCTTCCACCACCACGACGTCGTGGGCGCGAAGATCACCCGCAGGCGGATGCGCGCGCTGCGCTTCTCCAACGACGACATCGACGCCGTGACCAAGCTCGTCGACCTGCACCTGCGTTTCCACGGGTACGGCACCGGTGAGTGGACAGACTCCGCCGTCCGCCGCTACGTCCGCGACGCCGGCGACCAGCTCGAGCGGCTGCACATCCTCACCCGGGCCGACTCGACGACCCGCAACCGTCGCAAGGCCGACCGCCTGCGCCGCGCCTACGACCACCTCGAGGAGCGGATCGCGCGGCTCGCGGAGCAGGAGGAGCTCGACGCGGTCCGCCCCGACCTCGACGGCAACCAGATCATGGAGCTGCTCGGGATCGGACCGGGCAGGGAGGTCGGCCACGCCTACAAGTTCCTCATGGAGCTCCGGCTCGACCGCGGGCCGATGTCGCAGGAGGAGGCGTCCGAGGCGCTCCTCTCATGGTGGTCGAACCGGTCGTCCTGACCGCGCAGCCGGGGGGCAGGGCCCGGCTCAGTGGCTGCTGACCGCTCGGGAGTGTCGCCGCGAGGCGCGCGCGTAGAGGAACGCCGTGGCGACGTAGCCCAGGGCGATCGCGACCAGCACGGCGTGGGAGCGCCCGGAGAAGGGGAGCACGACGGCCGCGACCGCTGCCGCCGCCACGAACGCGACGTTGAAGATCACGTCGTACAGCGCGAAGACGCGGCCCCGGAACGCGTCGTCCACCCCGGCCTGGACGAGGGTGTCGACACAGATCTTGATGCCTTGGGAGGCGATGCCGAGGAAGTAGGCCGACACCAGGAGGGCGGCCTCGGTGAACAGCGCCCCCGGCACGAGCTGGGTGACCGCCGCCGCGCCGAGCAGGGTCAGGATCCAGGCCCGCAGCGTGATGTGCTCGGTGACGGCGGGGGTGAGGAAGGCTGCAGTGATGAACCCCGCCCCGCTGACCAGGATCGCGAGCGCCAGACCGTTGAACGCCGCGTCGGTCGCGTCCGGGGTGTTGAAGTAGTTGCGGTGCAGCAGGATCAGCATCACCGTCGAGACCCCGAAGAAGAACCGGTGCGCGCCGATCGCAGCGAGTCCGTGCGCAGCGGTGCGACGCTGCCCGAGGTGGACGATCCCGTCGACCAGCCCGCGGGCCACGTGACGAGCGGCCTCGCGGACGGCCGGCCGAGCCGGGTCGTAGTCGGGTCCGAGGAGCGGACGGGGGATCCGGAGCGCGAGCAGTGCGGCGGCGCCGTACACGACCGCGGCGAGGAGCAGGACCGCCACGTTCGCGTCGACGGCGGTGACGGGTGCCGTCGCCACACGCACGGCCGTGCCGACGCCGACGCCGGCCAACGACGCGAGGGTGCCGCTGGTGGGGGTCACGGCGTTGGCCATGATCAGGTCAGGGGGGTCCACGACGTGCGGCAGCGACGCGGAGAGGCCCGCGAGCAGGAAACGGTTCACCGACAGCGCGGCCAAGATCACCACGAGCAGGGTGCCGACGTGGAGACCCGTCGCCACACCGGCGGCGATCGCGCCGACGAGCACGACCCGGACCAGGTTCGACACCAGCAGCACCTGACGCCGCGACCACCGGTCGAGGAAGACGCCGACGAACGGGCCGAGGATGCTGAAGGGCAGCAGGACGACCGCGAGCGCGCCGGCGATCGCCGCGGGTGAGGGGGCCTGCTCCGGGGAGAAGATGACGTACGACGCCAGCGCCACCTGGAAGACTCCGTCGGCGAACTGGCTGGTGACCCGGACCGCGAAGAGGCGGCGGAACCACCTCCCGCGGAGCAGGTGCACGAGGTGCCGCCACGCCGTCACTCCGTCGCTCCTGTCTGTCGTTGTCCCACGTTCACCTGGGAAAGCGTCACTCCCCGCGACAAATATCTCGCGGGGAGTGACGGTTTCTCAGGTTCACGTGGGAAAGCTCGGGGTCAGCGCTCGACCTCGCCGCGGATGAACGCCTCGACCGAGGCGCGACCCTCGTCGTCGGGACGCTGCACAGGCGGGGACTTCATGAGGTACGACGACGCGGAGAGGATCGGGCCGCCGATGCCGCGGTCCTTGGCGATCTTCGCGGCCCGGATCGCGTCGATGATGATGCCGGCGCTGTTCGGGGAGTCCCACACCTCGAGCTTGTACTCCATGTTCAGCGGCACGTCGCCGAAGGCCCGGCCCTCGAGGCGGACGTAGGCCCACTTGCGGTCGTCGAGCCACTGGACGTAGTCCGAGGGGCCGATGTGCACGTTGCGGGCACCGAGGTCGTGCTCGATGTTCGACGTCACGGCCTGGGTCTTGGAGACCTTCTTGGACTCCAGCCGCTCGCGCTCGAGCATGTTCTTGAAGTCCATGTTGCCGCCTACGTTGAGCTGGTAGGTGCGGTCGAGCACCACGCCGCGGTCCTCGAACAGCTTGGCCATCACGCGGTGGGTGATGGTGGCACCGACCTGCGACTTGATGTCGTCGCCGATGATCGGCAGGCCGGCGTCCTCGAACTTCTTGGCCCACTCGGGGTCGGAGGCGATGAAGACCGGGAGTGCGTTGACGAAGGCCACCCCGGCGTCGAGGGCGCACTGCGCGTAGAACTTCGCGGCCTCCTCGGAGCCCACGGGGAGGTAGCAGACCAGGACGTCGGCCCCGGTCTCCTTGAGGGTCGCCACGACGTCGACCGGGTCGGCGTCGGACTCCTCGATCGTCTCGCGGTAGTACTTGCCGAGGCCGTCAAGGGTGTGGCCCCGCTGGACGGTCACACCGGTCGGGGGCACGTCGGTGATCTTGATGGTGTTGTTCTCGGAGGCGGTGATCGCGTCCGAGAGGTCGAAGCCGACCTTCTTGGCGTCGACGTCGAAGGCGGCCACGAACTCCACGTCGTTGACGTGGTAGTCGCCGAACTTCACGTGCATGAGGCCGGGGACGGCTCCTGCGGGGTCGGCGTCCTTGTAGTACTCGACGCCTTGGATCAGGGAGGTGGCGCAGTTGCCGACCCCCACGACTGCTACACGAACCGAACCCATCGGGCTCTCCTTCACTGCCTATGCGTTTTCTGTCTCGGTACTGCGGTCGTCCAGGTTGTTCTTTCGCTGCGCCGTCCGCTCGGCGGCGATGAGGTCCGACAGCCACCGGACCTCCCGCTCGACGGACTCGACCCCGTGGCGCTGGAGCTCGGTCGCGTAGCGGTCCATCTCCTTCTGCGTCCGCTTGAGCTGGCCCTGGACCCGCTCGAGCCGCTCCTCGAGCCGGGTGCGCCGGCCCTCGAGGATCCGCAGCCGGATCTCCATGTCGGTGCGGCTGAAGAACGCGAACCGCACGTCGAAGTTGTCGTCCTCCCACGCCGACGGGCCCGCCTGGGCCATCAGCTCGGTGAACCGGGCGTCACCGGCGGCAGTGAGCTCGTAGACGATCCGCTGCCTGCGGCTCACCCCGACAGCTCCGCTGCCCGTCGTACCCGAGGAGTCGGTCGCGGGCGACTGCTCCTGGATCCACCCGGACTTCAGCATCCTCTTCAGCGCGGGGTAGAGGGATCCGTAGGACAGCACGCGGCTCCAGCCGAGCACCACGTTGAGCTGCTTGCGCAGCTCGTAGCCGTGCATCGGCGACTCGTGCAGCAGTCCGAGGACTGCGAGCTCGAGCGTGTCGCCACGACGTGCCACCGACCGACCTTCTTCCTCACGCGCTGGGATAGCGGAAGGACCTATCGTACCGATATATCGAGGGGTTGGTACACCGCCCGTCCGGGTGAGCCCGGTCGCACGGTTCCCCGCTCGCGCCGGGTCCCCCGTACCCTCTCTATGGCAGTTCGTACGTCTTCCCCTGTCCCGGAGAGAAACTCTTGAGTGCTCAGCGCAAGCGCACGCCCTCGGGCGGCCACCGCAGCGCGCCCCGCAACGGCGGCGCCAAGAAGGGGTCCACGGTCCAGAAGAAGAGCCTCGGCCGCAGGATCCTGACGTGGGGATTCGTGGCCGGGCTGGCCGCCGTCGTCGTCGGCGCACTCGGCTTCGCCTACGTCTACGCCTCGACCGACATTCCGAACCCCAACGAGGACTTCCAGGCGCAGACCACCTTCGTCTACTACGACAACGGCAAGGCCGAGCTCGGCCGCTTCGCCTCGCAGAACCGGTCCAGCATCCCGCTCTCGGAGATGCCCCAGCACGTGCAGGACGCGGTGATCGCCGCGGAGAACCGCACCTTCTGGGAGGACCGAGGCCTGGACCCCAAGGGCATCCTGCGCGCCGCCTTCAGCAACGCGACGAGCGAGTCGACCCAAGGTGCGTCGACGATCACCCAGCAGTACGTCAAGATCCTCTACCTCTCGCAGGAGCGCACGCTCGAGCGGAAGGTCAAGGAGGCCTTCCTCAGCCTCAAGATCCACAATCAGCAGTCCAAGGAGGAGATCCTCCAGGGCTACCTGAACACCATCTACTTCGGCCGCGGCGCCTACGGCATCCAGGCCGCGGCGCAGGCCTACTTCGGCAAGGACGCCGCTGATCTCGACGTGCGCGAGGGAGCAGCACTGGCGGCGATCCTGAACCGGCCCAACGGGATGGACCCCGCGCAGGGCAAGGAGGCCAAGGAGGACCTGAAGGATCGCTACGAGTACGTCGTCGGTGGCATGGTCGACATGGGTGTGCTGGACGCTGAGAGCGGCGAGAAGGCCGCAGCCCGCCTCCCGCGGTTCGAGCAGGTCGAGGTGGAGGACAGCCTCGGCGGACCCAAGGGCCATGTGCTCGCTCTCGTCAGGAGCGAGCTGCGCGAGGCAGGCTTCAGCGACGCCGACATCGACGGCGGCGGCCTGCGCGTGACCACCACCTTCTCCCGCAAGATGCAGCGCGCCGCAGCGGCGGCGGTCCGCGAGGAACGGCCGAAGGAGGCCGCCAAGGGCGTGAAGATCGGCCTCGCCGCGGTCCAGCCCGGTTCCGGAGCCCTCAAGGCGATGTACGGCGGCCGGGACTACGTCGAGGACCAGCGCAACTGGGCCCTCACCGGGCGCCAGCCGGGCTCGACCTTCAAGCCGTTCGCCCTCGCCGCGGGGCTGCTCAACGACATCAGCCTCTTCGACACCTTCGACGGCAACACCCTCGAGCTTCCCGACGGCACGGAGATCAACAACGAGGGTGGCACCCAGTACGGCCCGGTCAACATGATCAAGGCCACCGAGCAGTCGATCAACACCGCCTACGTCGACATGACCATGGCGATGGAGGGCGGTCCGCAGGAGGTCATCGACGCCGCTGTCGCCGCGGGCATCCCGCGCAAGGCACCGGGGCTGACCCCGGACCCGACGATCACCCTGGGCACGGCCGACATCAAGCCGGTCGACCTCGCCGCGGCCTACGCCACGCTCGCCAACCAGGGCCGGCGCAACGACTGGTTCGTCATCGAGAAGGTGACCGACGCCACCGGCCGCGAGCTCTACCAGCACAAGAGCAGGGAGCGGCGCGCGTTCCCCGCCGATGTGACGTCCAACGTCGTGTACGCCCAGCAGCAGGTCGTGAAGACCGGCACGGGCACGGCGGCGCAGGAGCTCGGCTGCCCCGTCGCGGGCAAGACCGGCACCGCCAACCTGCGGCCGGACACGCCCGGGGTGACCTCGGCCTGGTTCGCCGGCTACACCCCCCGCCTCGCCGCGACCGCGATGTACGTCCGGGGCAAGTCCGGGACCGGGAACCTCGACGGTGTGGGCGGCCTGCCCGACTTCTTCGGCGGTGCCTACCCGGCTCGCACCTGGACCGCCTTCATGTCGAAGGCGCTCGAGGGCCAGGAGTGCGTGGAGTTCCCGGAGGTCGACTACGTCAACGGCTCGCCGACGCCGACGTACACCCCGCCGCCGGAGACCGAGGAGCCGACGCCGACGCCGACCCCGACGCCGACCCCGACCCCGACGCCGACCCCGACGCCGACCCCGACCCCGACGCCGACCCCGACGCCGAAGCCGACGCCCCCGGGCCAGTCGCCCAAGCCGACGCCTCCCGGGCAGGAGCCGGATCCGACGATCATCCCGGAGCCGACGCCGAGCGACGGCCCCGGCAACGGCAACTAGCCCGTGCGCGAGCCTGCCCGGCCCTCGCTCGACGACCCGGTCGTGACCGCTGCGAGCGAGGTCGTCGGGGGCCCGGTGGGGGAGCACGCGGCACCGCATCCGTGGTGGACGCCGGTGCGGGTCGTGCTCGCGGTCGCGACGCTGGCGTTCGCCGTCGGCATGGTCCAGAAGACGCCTTGTGTGTCGACGAACTGGGCCGACGGCGAGCTGCGCTACACCGCGATGTGCTACTCGGACGTGCCCTACCTCTACACCGGGCGTGGCCTCGCCGAGCGCTCGGTGCCGTTCAGTGACACCGGTGACCGGTACCAGGTCCTGGAGTACCCCGTCGTCATCGGTTACTTCGCCTACGGCGCGGCCGTGCTCACCCAGACCCTGTCGGGGGGTGCGGACCTCGAGGAGCGGCGTGCCCTGCCCGCCGACCAGGTGCACGCCGCACCGGGGGTGGCCGACGAGGCGGGGCTGTACTTCGTCGTGACCGCGATGCTGCTCGCTCCCGTGCTCCTCGTGGCTGCGTGGTTCATGGCCGGCGCGCAGCGGGGCCGTCCGTGGGACGCGATGCTGTTCGCCGCCGCGCCGGCGCTGGCCCTGACCGGGCTGATCAACTGGGACGTCCTCTCGGTCGCCATGGTCGCCGGCGCGATGTGGGCCTGGGCCCGTGGCCGCCCGGTGCTGACAGGGGTGCTGATCGGCCTCGGCACCGCCACGAAGCTCTACCCGCTCTTCCTGCTCGGCGCGATCCTCGTGGTCACCCTGCGTGACCGGCGCCTGCGTGCGTTCTGGGCGGCCACGGCCGCCGCGGCGGCCGCCTGGCTGCTCGCCAACGCGCCGGTGATGCTCCTCGCCTTCGAGCAGTGGAAGGTGTTCTGGAGCTTCAACTCCGACCGCGGCGCCGACCTCGGCTCGCTCTGGCTCGTCTGGCAGCAGGCCGGCCACGTCGTCTCACCAGAGGCGATCAACCTGGGGTCCTGGGTGCTGTTCGCGCTCGCCTGCCTCGGCGTCCTCGTGCTCGGCCTGCTGGCGCCGGGGACCCCGCGGATGGCGCAGCTGGCCTTCCTCGTGGTCGCTGCCTTCCTGCTCGTGAACAAGGTCTACTCGCCGCAGTACGTCCTGTGGCTGCTGCCGCTGGCCGTGCTGGCCCGGCCCCGCTGGCGGGACCTGCTGATCTGGCAGGCCGGGGAGCTGTTCTACTTCGCAGCCGTCTGGCTCTACCTCGGCAACGTCACCGCGCCGGCCGCTGAGGGAGCGCCCGACGGTCTCTACTGGCTGGCGATCGCCGTCCGCGTCGCGGCCCAGCTCTACCTGATGGCCGTGGTCGTGCGCGACGTGCTCCGGCCCTGGCACGATCCCGTCCCCCGGGACGACCTGTCCGCGCACCGCAAGGATCCGGCAGCGGTCAGCTGACCACCGTGCGGTCGAACGCCGTGGTCGTGAACCGGACGCGTACGTCGACCTCGTCGCCGACCGCGGGGACCGGAGCCCCCGACGGCACGAACAGCATGGAAGCCTGCATGTGCGGGGGCTCGGCGAACAGCCGCTGCTTGCCGCCGATCGTGAACGGCGACCGGACGAAGCCTGCCGCGTCGAGCCCACCCTTGGCCAGGCTGACCGCCCGCTGCCGCAGGGTGTCCGCGGCCGACGGGGCCTCGAGACCCACGCCGTTTGCCGTGCCGCCCGAGACGACCAGGATGGTTCCCGACTTGGGCGCGCTCCGGCCGCGGTAGCCGAAGACGTCCCCGCGTTCCACGGGATGCGCGTCGAGGACGGTCGCCCGCACGGACAGCGCGCCGCGGTCCCCGAGCCACAGGTCGGTCCCGACCCGGGGGCGCAGGGAGTACTCGGGGTAGGCCGAGGACAGTGCGGCCAGCTCGCCGTCGGTGAGGTGGGAGACGTAGACGGTCCGGGTGGGGAGGCCGGCGGCGACCACGTCGGTCATCAGCCGCTCCGTCTCCGCGAGGTGCGAGCCGTGGGCCATCGGCAGGTGCAGGGCAACCCCCTCGAGCGTCACCGCGTGGGTCAGCATGCCGGCCGCCTCGCGCAGCTCCCGCGCGGAGAGGCCGTGGCGGCGCATCGAGGTCATCCGCTCCAGGACGACCCGCGGCCGGTCCCCGCGGGCCAGCAGCTCCGCGAGGTCCGCCGTCCGGCTGACCGTGTGGACGATGCGGTCGTCGTACACCACACGCTGCTCGAAGGGCCGCCACGGTGTGAGGACGAGGATCCTCCCGTCGAAGCGGGTCCGGACGTCGTCGATTTCGGCGTAGGTGCCGACCGCGACGGTGTCGACGCCGAGCCAGGCGGCTTTGCGTGCGAGGCGACCGTTCCCGAAGCCGTACCCGTTGCCCTTGACCACCGGGACGAGCGTGGGGTGCGTCGCCATGACCGACCGCAGGTGGCTGCGCCAGCGGTCGCCGTCGACGTACAGGCTCAACGACATCGTTCCTCCTCAGCCCCGACGCTTCATGTACAGGTCGAACGCCTTGTAGAGCAGTGGCCGCAGCGGGAGGTCCCACTCGCCGGCGTACTCGACCGCCTCGCCTCCGGTCCCCACCTTGAACTGGATGAGGCCGACGTGCGGGTCGTCGGCGTCGAGGGTGTCGGTGATGCCGCGCAGGTCGTAGGTGTCGGCGCCGGCGGCGAGAGAGTCCTGGATCATCGCCCACTGTGCGGCGTTGGAGCCGCGGACGTCGCGCTTCTCGGTCGACGACGCGCCGTAGGAGTACCAGGTGTGGCCGCCGACGCGGACCCAGACCGTCGCGGCCACGAGGTCGCCCTCGTGCCGGGCGAGGTACAGCCGGATCCGGTCGGGCTCCTCCGCGCCCAGGGCGTCGAACATCGTGCGGAAGTAGCCCAGCGGCCGCGGCGTGAAGTGGTCACGCTCGGCGGTGTGCGCGTACAGCGCGTGGAACTCCTCCAGGGCCGGACCCAGGTCGTCGGCGGCAACCCGGGTGACCTCGACGCCCTCCTTGGCGGCCTTCTTGATGTTGCGCCGCCACTGCTGGTTCATGCCCTTGAGGACGTCGTCCTCGGTGCGGCCGGAGAGCGGGACCTGGAAGTTGTACTGCGGCTGTCCCGCCGCGAAGCCACCCTCCGCGGTCTGTGGGACCCACCCGAGGTCGCGCAGCTGCGACACCACCCGGGCGCCGGTCTGCGAGCGCTCGGTGGGTGCGATCTCGGTGAGCCGGCGGATCCCCTCGTCGGCCACGCCCTTCTTCACGTCGGCCGCACTCCAGCGGCGGGTCACCACCGGTGGGCCCATCCGGACGCCGAACGCACCCGCCTCCGCGAGGTGACGGGTCATCGGGGCGAGCCAGTCGCCGAGCTCGTCGGACTCCCAGTCGACGAGTGGACCCTCGGGGAGGTAGGCGAGGTAGCGCTTGAGCCTGGGCAGCTGCCGGTAGAGGACCAGTGCCGCCCCCACGAGAGCGTCGCCGCCGTCGTACCAGCCGAGCGACTCCGCCCCCCACTCGTTCTTGACCCGTGCCCACGCAGGCGTCTGCAGGAAGCTCGCCGACCGCTGCTGCCTGATGAAGGCCAGGTGCTCCTCAGGGGTGATCGTGCGGACGGAGAGGGGGCCAGGGGTCGGGCGGGGGCTCGGGGAAGTCACGGTGACCGAGCCTAACGGGCGGCCGAGGCGGGAGATCCGGGCGAGGGGTCGGCGACCTGCCTCAGAGGCGAGAGCGGAGGAACTCGAAGTCGGCCCGGTGGGCGTCGGCGGGGCCCGGCGTCTCGATCACGACCGGACAGCCGGCGTCACGCACGACGGCGACGAGATCGTCGGGGTCGATGTTGCCCGCGCCGAAGTTCGTGTGCCGGTCCGCGCCGGAGTCGAAGGCGTCGCGGCTGTCGTTGGCGTGCACGAGGTCGATCCGGCCGGTGACCGCCCGGACCCTCTCGACCGCGCCGGCCAGCGCGATCCCCCCGGCGTGGGCGTGGCAGGTGTCGAGGCAGAAGCCGACCCGGTCGGCCCCCTCGGCGGCCGAGACGGCGTCCCAGACGCGGCCGATCCGGTCGAGGTGGCGCGCCATGGCGTTGTCGCCCCCGGCGGTGTTCTCGATCAGCAGCGGGATCTTGATGTCGGTGGACTCGACGGCCTTGCGCCAGTTGTCGAAGCCCTTCTCCGGGCTGTCGCCCTTGTTGACGTGGCCACCGTGGACGATCAGCCCCTTGGCGCCGAGAGCTGCCGCGGCGTCCATGTGCTGCTGGAGGAGCTTGCGGCTCGGGATCCGGATCCGGTTGTTCGTGGTGGCGACGTTGATGATGTACGGCGCGTGGACGTACAGGTCGATGCCGTGCTCCGCCGCGGCCGCCCGCAGCGCATCCGGTCCGCCGTCGTACCGGACCTCGGGGCCCTGGTAGCCCTGCGGGTCGCCGAGGAAGAACTGGGCGAGGCTCGCGCCGCGCGCGATCGCCTCGCCCACGGGGTCCTGCTGGTCGACGTGGGCGCCGATGCGGAGGTTCTCTGCGGTGGTGGGCTGCGGCATGGCTCCACCCTAGGTGCCCGCACCGACGGGTCGCCGACGGCCGGGGCCGCCGGCTGTGGATGACGATTCGTCCCGCGCGTGCGCCCGCTGATACCCTCGGGTGTCGACCGGCTCGACCCCAGGACATGAGTGGGTGTCGGGCCGTCGGTGCGTCGCACTCGTCGCCTCCGGGCCACGGGTACGACGGACGCAAGCCCTCCTGCCACGGAGATGCCGTGGCCGCCTGAGTCCGAAGGAGGTGGAGACCGCTTTGCGTGCCTATGAAGTGATGGTCATCCTCGACCCCGACCTCGAAGAGCGCACCGTTGCGCCTTCGCTGGAGCAGTACCTCAACAACGTCGTCGTCAAGGACGGCGGGACGTTCGGTTCGGTGGACGTCTGGGGACGTCGCCGCCTGGCCTACGAGATCGACAAGAACGCCGAGGGCATCTACGCCGTCATCGATCTTCAGGCCGAGCCGGCCACGGTGAAGGAGCTCGACCGTCAGCTGTCGCTGAACGAGTCGGTGCTGCGCACCAAGGTCATGCGTCCCGACATCCGCTGACCCACCACGTCGTCCGGCCGCCGTCCACGGTGAGCCGGGCGTCTCGATCAGAACATCGCGTCACCTGACCGATTCCCCCGGTCACTCTCGTCGGAACACCACGACAGACATCGAGATCGGAGGCCTGACATGGCAGGCGAAACCCCCATCACGGTCGTCGGCAACCTGACTGCCGACCCGGAGCTGCGCTTCACCCCGTCGGGCGCGGCCGTCGCGAACTTCACGGTCGCGTCGACGCCACGCACGTTCGACAAGCAGAGCAACGAGTGGAAGGACGGCGAAGCCCTCTTCCTCAACTGCTCGGTGTGGCGGCAGGCGGCCGAGAACGCAGCCGAGTCGCTGCAGCGAGGCATGCGGGTGATCGTCTCCGGCAGGCTGAAGGCGCGCTCCTACGAGACCCGCGAGGGAGAGAAGCGCACCGTCTTCGAGATCGACGTCGACGAGGTCGGCCCGAGCCTCAAGTACGCCACCGCGAAGGTCACCAAGACCACCCGTCAGGGTGGTGGCGGCGGCCAGGGCGGCGGGTTCTCCGGCGGCGGTGACGACCCGTGGTCCACCGGCGGCCAGGCAGCTCCCCAGCAGGGTGGCGGCCAGGGCGGCTGGGGGGGCCAGCAGGGCGGCGGCCAAGGTGGCCGCAGCCAGGACCCGTGGGCGACCCCGGGTGTCGGTGGCGCCTCCGAGGAGCCCCCCTTCTGATCACCGGTCACGACCTGCCGTTGCGGCAGTGACGACCGACAAGTCCGATTTCCACTGACCATTCCGGCGAGAGCCCTTCGACAAGGCTCAGGAACGCCGGGCTCTACGAAAGGGAGCACCACAATGGCCAAGCCAGTACTCCGCAAGCCGAAGAAGAAGGTTTGCCAGTTCTGCAAGGAGAAGGTGTCCTACGTCGACTACAAGGACACCACCCTGCTTCGCAAGTTCATCTCCGACCGCGGCAAGATCCGCGCGCGTCGGGTGACCGGCAACTGCGTCCAGCACCAGCGAGACGTGGCGATCGCGGTCAAGAACGCCCGCGAGGTGGCACTCCTTCCCTACACGTCCACGGCTCGCTGAGAGGGGTTTGCAGATGAAGCTCATCCTGACTCAGGAGGTCGACGGCCTCGGTTCGCCCGGTGACGTCGTCGAGGTCAAGGACGGTTACGGCCGCAACTTCCTCGTCCCGCGTGGCCTCGGCGTCCGCTGGACCCGTGGCGGCGAGAAGCAGATCGACTCGATCAAGGCGGCCCGCGAGACCCGCGCCGTGCGCGACCTCGACCACGCCAAGGAGATCAAGGCCAAGCTCGAGGGCCAGACCGTCAACCTGCCGGTGCGTGCCGGCGAGGGCGGTCGGCTGTTCGGCGCGGTGACCGTCGCGGACATCGCCGGCGCCATCGCGGGTGCGGTCGGCGAAGGTTCGGTCGACAAGCGTCGGATCATGGTCGGCAACCCGATCAAGTCGCTCGGCAGCCACCAGGTCACCGTCAAGGTCCACGACGAGGTCGACGCGGTCGTCAACCTCAACGTGGTGCCCGCCTGACCCGCAGCACCGAGCACGGCGCGAGGGCCGCTCCCCCGGGGGGAGCGGCCCTCGTCGCGTCCGGGTGGGGTCAGGCCGAGAGACCCTCATCCGGGACCGTCGTCGTCGCCAGCTCGTACGGCTTCGCGGCGACGAAGAGCTGGAGGATGTAGTAGACGTAGGTGCCGATCACCAGGAGGGCGACCGGCACCAGCAACACCTCGATGCCGGCGCCGAAGATCATGACGGGGGCGATGGCGGCAGCCACGAAGAACCAGCGCAGTGCGCGCAGCCGCCGCGCCAGGTCCGGCCGGCTGTCGGCGAGGACGTCCGCGACCACGGTGGCGAGGGTGATGTCGAAGGCCAGCTCCACGAGGCTGATCAGCCAGGCCAGGCTCGGGTCGAGCGACTCGAGGAGCGCACCGTCGACGGAGACGAACGAGATCACCCCGGCGACCGCGGCGAGACCCAGGAGGGTCCCCCGGGGCACCGGCCCTCGCATCCGGGTGAGCCCGACGACGACCAGCCCCCAACCCAGGGGGTCCGCGATCAGGTCCCAGCCCTCGACCCTCACGTCGAGGATCACCAGGACCAGGCCCATCGCGATCGCCTGCAGCGCGGTCACGTGTGGACTCCTGGGGCTCGGGGGTGCGGCATGGGTGGCACCCTAGCCACAGGGTCAGACACGGGCGCCGGTGGCCATCCACGCGGTCCCGCGCGCCCGGTGCAGGAGGACCACCGCCCGGCTGCCCATGAACAGGACCCCGAAGACGACCCACAGCCACACCAGCCCGCCTCCCCCGGCGAGCAGCGTGGTGACCGCCAGGGCGACCGGCGCGAAGGCGGCGAGCACGACCAGGCCGCCCCAGGCGAGGTACCTCCCGTCGCCGGCGCCGATCAGGACCCCGTCGAGGACGAAGACCACGCCGGCGACTGGCTGGAAGAGGGCCGCGACCAGAAGGACCGGCCAGAGCATGTCCCGGACGGCCGGGTCGGGGGTGAACAGGCCGCCGAGCAACGGCGCGAGCGCGGCCAGCCCGAGCCCCGTCACCACCCCGGAGAGCAGCCCCCAGCTGACCATGCGGCGGGTCACGGCCCGGGTCGCGACCAGGTCTCCGGCGCCGAGGTACCGCCCGGTGATCGCCTGGGCGGCGATGGCGATCGCGTCCAGTGCGAAGGCGAGGAACGTCCAGATGGTCGTGGCCAGCTGGTGGGTGGCGGTCGGTGCGGCGCCGAGCGTCGCGGCGCCGTACGTCATGACCAGCAGCGAGGCCCGTAGGGTCAGGGTCCGCACGACGAGGGCGACCCCTGCGCGAGCGGCGCGGCCCACGCCCGGCAGGTCGGGTCGCAGCGCCGCGCCACGAGCCCGAGCCCCGCGGACGACGACCGCCACGAGCACTGCAGCCATCGCGAGCTGGGCCAGGTCCGTGCCGATCGCGGCGCCCGCGATCCCGAGGCCGAGGCCGTAGACCAGGACGACGTTCAGCACGACGTTGAGCAGGTTGCCGCCGACGGCGACGTACAACGGGGTGCGCGTGTCCTGCAGGCCGCGGAGCACGCCCGTGGCGGCCAGGACCATGAGCAGCGGCGTGACCCCGAGCCAGGCCCAGTCCAGGTACGTCGCCGCGTGGTCGGCCACGTCGGGGCCGGTGCCGAACGCGTTCACCAGGGGGTGCGTCAGGAACAGGCCGGCCGACGTGGTGAGCACGCCGATGAGCACGGCGAGCCAGAGGCCGTCGATGCCCTGGCTCAGCGCACCCCTCTCGTCCCCGGCACCGATGCGTCGGGCCACCGACGCGGTGGTCCCGTAGGCGAGGAAGATGCACAGGCCGACGGCGGTCTGGAGGACGGCCCCGGCCACGCCGAGACCGGCGAGCTCGGGGGTCCCGAGGTGGCCGACGATCGCTGCGTCGGCGAGGAGGAACAGCGGTTCGGCGACGAGCGCGAGGAAGGCCGGGACGGCCAGCCGGAGGATCTCGCGGTCGTGGCTGCGTCGGTCCAGGCGGGCCACCTCGACCTATCCCGTCGTCCCCGGCTCACGCAGGCGGCGCAGCCGCATGGCGTGCGCCGACAGGGCCGCGAGCTCGGTGACCGCGGCGCGGACCGGGCGGTCGGTGCCGTCCCACCGGTCGGGTCGGGTGGGGCCGCTCATCCGCAGGTCCAGTGGCTCCGGCGCCGCAGGGGCGCGGGAGCCCGACGCCTCGAACGAGCGCACCCGTCGCTCGATGAGCTTCACCAGCGTGTCGCGGGCCGGTGCCGCGGCTGCCAGCAGCTCCTCCCGTGACGGCGGGTCGAGGACCGGCACGGCGCCGGCGATGCGCGCGGGGGAAAGGAGCACGGGCAGCTCGTCGAGGTCCCCGACGACCTGCGCTCCCGACCGGACCACGGCGTCGCGGACGATGTGGTTCCACCGGGACGCGAGCCGGTGGGTGGCGAGGTCCAGGGGGGTCCGCGCCTCCAGCGCCGCTCGCTGCTCGAGCGCCGGGGCGAGATGGCTCTTCAGGGTCTGGTTGTAGTCGAACTGGTTGGTCTCGCCGAGCCGGAGGTTGATCCTCCTCATCAGGTCGGCGGAGGGGTAGCCCAGCGAAGGGTTGCGTGAGACCGGTGGCGCGACGGCCAGGTCGGGGTCCACGCCGACGACGGAGGCGAATCGTCGCCACAGGAGGCGGGGGTCGGACTCGCTGGGCGGCACCGTGACCACGTGGAGGCGGTCGGCGGGGACCCACGCTCGCCACGCGGCGAGCATCCTCGGGACGTGCTGGGTCCGGCGGAAGGCGTGTGCGGCCGGGCCGACGTACCGATCGCTCGCGACGGCGGCGCCGACGCTCGCCGCAAACCGCGGCCAGGGGATCGCGCGCCCCGTCCGGCACATCGTCTGCCACTGGGCAGGCAGGGTCCGGAGCGCGTCGCGCACGGTGAGGATGACCTGGACATCCGCAGCGGCCAGGGACGCCACCACGTGCCCGACACGCTCCTCGTCGGCGAAGCTGAGGAACTCCATCGAGAAGATCGACCGGCCGGGGAAGGAGAGCATCTCGGCTGTCAGCCCCGCCCAGGCTCCAGCGGTCCGGGCGCGCATCGCGGGGTCCGCGATGGTCTCCCCGTGCAGGACGTCACGTGCGGCATAGCCCTGATCGTGGTCACGGCGTCCGGGCACGAGGACGCCGGCCTCGCGGAGCGCCACCCGGTTGGACCACAGCAGCCCCTGCAGGTAGGTGGTCCCACTCTTCATGGTGCCGATGTGGAGGAGCACGGTGGGCCGGGCCGTGGGCATGCGGCTTCTCTCCCAGGTGCGTGCGGACGGGCGGGCACGTCAAAGTACCAGTCCGCCTCCGACGCGTGCGGAGGGGCGGATCCCCGTCGGGGACGACTAGAGAACCAAGGGACAGAGAGGCCTTCGTCCATTACATAACTAGTTGTGTGTAACTAGTCCGCTCCTGTGGGAAACATTGGCGCCCGTCCAATTGTCGACAAGCCGACCCGGCATCCCGCAGGTGTCCGAAACGTGAACAACAGGTCGTCGAACTTTCTTGCGTACACAGCTGGTGGATCACGTTCTCGCAGGTCAGAGCACCTCCGGGTCCGAGCGGCCGAAGGTTGTCCACAGACTGTTGAACAGTCTGTGCACACGATTCCCGGCGCGTTCCACACCAATCCACCAGTTATCCCCAGGGCCTGTGGAAATCGGGCTGTCCTCGCTAGGTCGCGGGCGCGTACGGTCGGGCTTCGCGCACCTGGGTGCCGACGGTCGTCGGGGCGCCGAGGCGGCCTCCTCCGCGGATTCTGGGGGTGCCGTCTCGTACGGTCACGGTGGTGGGTCGAGCCGACGAAGATCCGAGGAGAGGTCTCAACCGTGAGCATTGCTGAGTTCCCGAGCGGACCCGGGGCGGCACTCGACGGCGGCTGGACGGTCACCCCCGACAGCGAGTACCGCGGCGGGGGAGGCGGTGGGGACCGGACCCCGCCCCAGGACAACGATGCCGAGCAGAGTGTCATCGGCTCGATGCTGCTGTCCAAGGACGCCATCGCCGACGTGATCGAGACCGTGCGAGGCACCGACTTCTACCGGCCCGCACACGAGACCATCTTCGACGCGGTCGTCGACCTGTACGGCCGGGGTGAGCCGGCCGACCCCGTGACGGTCGCCGCCGAGCTCCAGCGCAGGGGCGAGCTCGGCCGGGTCGGCGGGGCGCCGTACCTCCACACGCTGTCGGCGAGCGTGCCGATCGCCGCGAACGCCTCCTACTACGCCGAGATCGTCCGGGAGAAGGCGATCCTGCGGCGGCTGGTCGGCGCCGGCACGCGGATCGCGCAGTGGGGCTACTCCGGTGAGGGGGAGGTCGACGACCTCGTCGACCGTGCTCAGGCCGAGGTGTACTCCGTCACCGACAAGCGGACCGCGGAGGACTACGCCCCGCTGAGCGACATCATGGAGGCCACCCTCGACGAGATCGAGGCGATCTCGAACCGCGACGGCGAGATGGTGGGCGTGCCCACCGGCTTCGCGGACCTCGACGAGCTGACCAACGGCCTGCACGGCGGACAGATGGTCATCGTCGCCGCCAGACCGGCCATGGGGAAGTCGACGTTGGCCTTGGACCTGTGCCGTTCGGCGTCGATCCACCACAACATGGCCAGCGTGATCTTCTCCCTCGAGATGACGCGCAACGAGATCACCATGCGGCTGCTGTCGGCCGAGGCCAAGATCCCGCTGAACCACATGCGCAACGGCCACATGCAGGACGAAGACTGGGGCAAGCTCGCGCGCAAGATGGGGGAGGTCTCCTCCGCGCCGCTGTTCATCGACGACTCGCCGAACATGACGATGATGGAGATCCGGGCCAAGGCGCGGCGGCTCAAGCAGCGCCACGACCTGCGCCTGATCGTCATCGACTACCTGCAGCTGATGAGCTCGGGCAAGAAGGTCGAGTCCCGTCAGATCGAGGTCTCGGAGTTCTCCCGCCAGATCAAGCTCCTCGCCAAGGAGCTCAACGTCCCGATCATCGCGCTCTCGCAGCTGAACCGTGGGCCCGAGCAGCGCGCCGACAAACGGCCGATGATGAGCGACCTTCGCGAATCGGGATCGATCGAGCAGGATGCCGACATCGTGGTCCTGCTCCACCGCGAGGATGCCTACGAGAAGGAGTCCACACGCCCCGGCGAGGCGGACCTGATCGTGGCCAAGCACCGCAACGGACCGACCCGGGACGTCGTGGTCGCGTTCCAGGGCCACTACTCGCGCTTCGTCGACATGGCCCACGGCTGACGGGCCCGCGCTCCCGCGGTGTGACGGCGTCTCCTCCATGAGCCGGGTCGTCTTCATGTGCGGGCCTTCGGGGCCGGGGAAGTCGACGTACGCCCGGCGGCTGCTCGGACCGACAGGCGTCGAGCCGCCGCGCGAGGCTTCCTGCCCCAGGCACCGCGCCAGGGTGCCATGCCGGGGCCTCAGCGCGCGATGTGCACGATCGCGTCGCCGGAGTTGACCAGCGGGGCGTTGGTCAGCCCGATCACGATGCCCCCGCGGTCGGCGTGCACCAGCCGCAGCCGCCGGCCGAACGAGTCGGACAGCCCGCCGAGCCGCTGCCCGGCCTCGACCTGCTCTCCGAGCGTCACGTCGAGCTGGAGGATGCCGGTACGACGGGCGCGCACCCAGCTGCTCTGGCGGCACTCGGTGCTCGGCGACGGGGCGGCCTCCTCGACCGGGTCGACCATCCCCAGAGCGGCGAGCACGCGCCGTACCCCCGCCACACCTGCCTCGATCGCGAACTCGTCGAACCGCCAGGCCTCGCCGCCCTCGTAGACGAGCACGGAGGCGCCGGCCTCCCGGGCAGCGTGGCGCAGCGACCCGTCGCGGATCCGGGCCTGGAGCATCACCGGCGCGGCGAACGCCTCCGCGAGGCTACGGGTCCTCGGGTCGTCGAGGTCCGCCCTGATCTGTGGGAGGTTGGTCCGCCGGTCGGAGCCGCTGTGGAGGTCGATGCCGACCTCGCACTTGGCGACGACCTCGCTGAGGATCAGGTGGGCGATCCGGCCGGCCAGCGACCCGCGCGGGGAGCCCGGGAACGACCGGTTGAGGTCCCGGCGGTCGGGCAGGTAGCGGTCGCCGGTCATGAAGCCGAGCACGTTGACGATCGGCACCGCGACGAGGGTGCCGCGGAACGTCTTCGGCGACAGCGCGGCGAGCACCCGGCGAACCACCTCGATGCCGATCACCTCGTCGCCGTGGATCGCAGCGTTGACCCACACGACCGGGCCCTCGTCGCGACCGTGCACGACCCGCACAGGCAGGCTCACGTCGGCGCCCGTCACGAGGCGGGTGATCGGCAGCTCGAGCTCCTTGGTCGACCCCGCACGCACCCGCACCTGTCCGATCGCGAACGACTCCCGGGCCATCAGCGTCCCCGGTTCCTGCGGCGTACGACGCGCCGTGGCCGGCCGCCGAGGTAGGACCGCCCGGGATCGACGACGAAGCCCTGCCTCAGGGCCTCCCGGCCGACGAGCATGCGGAAACCCATCTGGTCGCGGCGGCTCAGGGTCACCTCGGCGGTCACGGTGTGCTCGAGGAGGCGGACGTCCATGAGGACGACGTACCGCTCCTCGCTGTGCCCCGACGAGCTGCGCACGGTCCGCCGGTCGTGGACCTGGCAGGTGGCGAGCACCTTGCCCTCGTCGGACCGCTGCCAGGGGTGGATCGAGAAGCGCACCCACAGGGCGCCGTCGCGGTCGTACTCCTCGATGTCGAAGGCGTGGATCGCCGACGTGCGTGCACCGGTGTCGAGCTTGGCCTTGACCCAGTCGACGCCGAGGTCGGGGAGACTCACCCACTCACGCCAACCGGCCACGGTGTTTGAATGGGCCCTCGTCACCCGTCTATTCAAACAGGCCCTCACATGAAGCTGGCGATCCTCTCCCGCGCCCCGCGTGCCTATTCCACGCAGCGACTCCGCACCGCAGCCCTCGACCGGGGTCACCAGGTCAAGGTCCTCAACACCCTCAGGTTCGGCATCGACCTGTCCGGGGACCATCCGGACCTGCAGTTCCGGGGCCGGCCCCTGTCGGACTACGACGCGGTGCTCCCGCGGATCGGGAACTCCGTCACCTACTTCGGCACCGCCGTGGTGCGGCAGTTCGAGCAGATGGACGTCTACACGCCCAACACCGCCTACGGCATCACGAACTCGCGCGACAAGCTGCGGGCCACCCAGATCCTGTCGCGCCACAACATCGGGATGCCGGCCACCACGTTCGTGCGGGACCGCGCCGACGTGATCCCGGCGATCGAGCGGGTCGGCGGGGCGCCCGTGGTGATCAAGCTGCTGGAGGGGACGCAGGGCATCGGCGTGATCCTCGCGCCGGAGCTGAAGGTGGCCGAGGCGATCATCGAGACCCTGCAGAGCACGCGACAGAACGTCCTCATCCAGCGCTTCGTCAAGGAGAGCAGGGGCCGTGACATCCGGGCCCTCGTGGTCGGCGACCGCGTGGTGGCCGCGATGCGGCGGGTCGCCAAGGGCGACGAGTTCCGGTCCAACGTCCACCGCGGCGGCACGGTGGAGCGGGTGGACCTGCCGGTGGAGTACGAACGCGTGGCGGTCAGGTCGGCGCAGATCATGGGTCTGCGGGTCGCCGGCGTCGACATGCTCGAGGGCAGCGAGGGACCGTTGGTGATGGAGGTCAACTCCTCACCCGGCCTCGAGGGCATCGAGACGGCGACCAAGCTGGACGTCGCCGGCGCCATCATCGACTACATCTCCGACCAGGTCGCCTTCCCGCACATCGACGTCCGGGAGCGGCTCAGCGTGTCGACCGGGTACGGCGTCGCCGAGCTCGTCGTGCACGGGGATGCGAAGCTCATCGGGCAGACCCTCGGGGAGTCGGGCCTGCGTGAGCGTGACATCACCGTGCTCACCCTGCACCGCGGCACGTCGGTGATCCCCAACCCCAACGACCGTCACGTGCTCGAGGGCGAGGACCGGCTGCTGTGCTTCGGCAAGCTCGAGGAGATGCGCTCGATGATCCCGGAGCGACCCAGGCGCCGGGCCCGGGTGAAGAAGCTGCCGAAGCATCCCATCCACGACGACTGACCCGTCGACGGAGCACGGCCGTTCGGCCCCGGAGCGGATCCACGTGAAACACCCGGCGGGTGTCAGTCGTCGCCCTTCTCGGCCTGCTCCTCGTCGATCCGCTTCTTGACCTTGCTCAGGCCCGGCACCGAGGACAGCATCTCGTTCAGCTCGCGGGTCAGGTCGAGCAGGTCGTGGATGTCGGGGCCCACGGTGCGCATGCTCTCCATGATCGGCACGATCTCGGCCTCCATGCGGTCGGCGAGCATCGGCAGGTGGTCGATGAGCTGCACGAGGGCGTCGACCTCCTCGGGCTGAGTGGTCTCCGCCAGCCGCTCCAGGACCGGCTGCAGCTTCACCAGGGAGGGCTCGGTCAGGTCGAGGAGCTCGCGCAGCCGCCGGGTGAGTGGCTCGGTCTCGGTGAGGGTGGCCTCGCCCTTGTCGACCACCCCGCCGGTGCGGTCGACCAGCGTCTCCGCGCGGCCCACGACGGCATCGGTACGACGGACGACGTCGTCGGCCGAGGCTCGGGTCTGCTCGATGCGCTCGAGGAGCTCGTCGGTCCTCCGGAGAAGCCCCTCCGCCTCGTCGAGCAGCGACATCACGCGCGGCGCGGCCTCCAGCATGACCTCCACCGCCTCGGCACCACGCTCGAGCAGACGGACCACGTCACGGGGCCCGGGGACCGGAGGAAGCCTCATCCGGTCACGGTATCCCGGCGCCGCGACGTGACGAGCGCCGCGTCCTGCGGGAGCCCCGGCGAGGTGCGAGGTGGAGGTGGTGGGGTACAGATGTGAGTACTGTCGCCGCACACCGTCCTCCGAGGAGCACCTGCATGCAGACCTGGCCCGGTCGTCCCTACCCGCTCGGGGCCACCTACGACGGATCCGGCGTGAACTTCGCGCTGTTCAGCGAGGTCGCCGACCTCGTCGAGCTGTGCCTGGTCGACGACGTCGGCGCGGAGACCAGGATCGAGATGGTCGAGCACGACGGTTTCGTGCACCACGTCTACCTGCCCGGCGTGCAGCCCGGCCAGCGGTACGGCTACCGCGTCCACGGGCCCTACGACCCGGCCCACGGCCACCGGTGCAACCCCGCGAAGCTGCTCCTCGACCCCTACGCGAAGGCGGTGGAGGGGCAGGTCGACGGGGACGAGTCGCTGTTCTCCTACCGCTTCGACGACGCCGACGCGTTCAACGACGACGACAGCCTCGGCCACACGATGCTCTCGGTCGTGATCAACCCCTTCTTCGACTGGGGCAACGACCGCCACCCCGACCACGAGTACCACGAGTCGGTGATCTACGAGGCCCACGTCAAGGGACTCACCCAGACCCACCCGGGCATCCCCGACGAGATCCGCGGAACGTACGCCGCGATCGCCCACCCGGCGATGATCGAGCACCTCGACGCCCTCGGCGTGACCGCCATCGAGCTGATGCCGGTGCACCAGTACGTCCAGGACGCCCACCTGCTCGAGAAGGGGCTGTCCAACTACTGGGGCTACAACACGATCGGTTTCTTCGCCCCCCACAACGCCTACTCCTCGACCGGCCAGCGCGGCCAGCAGGTGCAGGAGTTCAAGGCGATGGTGAAGGCGCTGCACGAGGCGGACATCGAGGTCATCCTCGACGTGGTCTACAACCACACCGCCGAGGGCAACCACCAGGGCCCCACGCTGTGCTTCCGCGGCATCGACAACACCGCGTACTACCGGCTCGTCGACGACGACAAGGCGCATTACTTCGACACCACGGGCACCGGGAACAGCCTGCTGATGCGGCACCCGCACGTGCTGCAGCTGATCATGGACTCGCTGCGCTACTGGGTGACCGAGATGCACGTCGACGGGTTCCGGTTCGACCTGGCGTCGTCCCTGGCCCGCCAGTTCCACGAGGTCGACCGGCTGTCCGCGTTCTTCGACCTGGTCCAGCAGGACCCGGTGGTCAGCCAGGTCAAGCTGATCGCGGAGCCGTGGGACGTCGGCGAGGGCGGCTACCAGGTCGGCAACTTCCCCCCGCTGTGGACCGAGTGGAACGGCCGTTACCGCGACACGGTCCGGGACTTCTGGCGGGGTGAGCCGGCGACCCTCGGCGAGTTCGCCTCGCGGCTCACCGGCTCGGCCGACCTCTACGAGCACTCCAACCGCAAGCCGATCGCCTCGATCAACTTCATCACCGCGCACGACGGGTTCACGATGCGCGACCTGGTCTCCTACAACGAGAAGCGCAACGAGGCCAACGGCGAGGGTGGTGCCGACGGCGAGAGCCACAACCGGTCCTGGAACTGCGGCGTCGAGGGCGACACCGACGACACCGACGTGCTCGCGCTCCGCGCCCGCCAGCAGCGCAACTTCCTGCTCACCCTGCTGCTCTCCCAGGGGGTGCCGATGATCGCCCACGGCGACGAGCTCGGGCGCAGCCAGCAGGGCAACAACAACGTGTACTGCCAGGACAACGAGCTGGCCTGGATGGACTGGGACCTCGAGCCCTGGCAGGAGGAGCTGCTCGCCTTCAGCCGCCGCGTCGTCGCGCTGCGCCACGACCAGCCGGTGTTCCGTCGTCGGCGCTTCCCCGGGCGCGGCACCGACGAGAACGGCCTTCCCGAGCTGGGCTGGTTCAAGCACGACGGCCTGGCGATGACCGACACCGACTGGAACGAGAGCCACGCACTCTCGATGATGGTCTTCCTCAACGGCGACGCGATCCCCGAGCCGGACCCGCGGGGCGAGCAGGTCGTCGGCGACTCGTTCCTGGTGGCGTTCAACGCCTACCACGACACGATCTCGTTCACGATCCCCGAAGGCCTCTCCGACGACGGGTGGGTCGTCGCCCTCGACACCAGCGACGACCAGATCGGCATCGTGTCGGTGTTCGACGACGCGCCGCTGTTCGTCCCCGGGGTGGAGTTCCCCGTGACCGGGCGGTCGATCGTCGTGCTCCGCCGCTCGTAGGCAGAGCCCGCGGGCGTCGAGCGGCCGGCCAGGGGCCGCGTCGGGTCCGACCGGTGTCAGGGCCGTCCTGACCAGGCGGTGTCCTCGGTCACACGGGTAGCCTGGGGCGATGCCCACCCCTGACGACGCAGCCGACAACGTCGAGCTCACCACCACGCCGACGTTCGCCGACCTCGGTATCGAGAAGCGCGTGCTGCGCGCCCTCGACGACGTCGGTTACGAGTCGCCCTCGCCGATCCAGGCCGCCACGATCCCCGCGTTGCTCGAGGGCCGCCACGTCGTCGGGCTGGCCCAGACCGGCACCGGCAAGACCGCGGCGTTCGCGGTGCCGATCCTCTCGCGCATCGACCTGAAGCAGAAGAAGCCGCAGGCGCTCGTCCTCGCGCCGACCCGGGAGCTGGCACTGCAGGTCGCGGAGGCCTTCGAGCGCTACGCCGCGCATCTGCCGGGCCTGCACGTACTGCCGGTCTACGGCGGCCAGGCGTACGGCGTCCAGCTGTCCGCCCTGAGGAGGGGCGTGCACGTGGTCGTCGGCACCCCCGGCCGGATCATGGACCACCTCGAGAAGGGCACGCTCGACCTCAGCGAGCTGCGCTTCCTCGTCCTCGACGAGGCGGACGAGATGCTCAAGATGGGGTTCGCGGAGGACGTCGAGACGATCCTCGCCGACACCCCCGAGGACAAGCACGTCGCGCTGTTCTCGGCGACGATGCCGGCCCAGATCCGGCGGATCTCGAAGAAGTACCTCACCGACCCGGTCGAGATCACCGTCAAGAACAAGACCACGACGTCCGCGAACACCACGCAGCGCTACCTCCAGGTCGCCCACCAGCAGAAGCTCGACGCGTTGACCCGCATCCTCGAGGTCGAGAACTTCGAGGCGATGATCATCTTCGTGCGCACGAAGCAGGCCACCGAGGTGCTCGCCGAGCGGCTGCGTGCCCGGGGCTTCGAGGCGGCCGCGATCAACGGCGACGTCGCCCAGAACCAGCGTGAGCGCACCATCAACCAGCTGCGCGACGGCCGCCTCGACATCCTCGTCGCCACCGACGTCGCCGCCCGCGGCCTCGACGTGGAGCGGATCAGCCACGTGCTGAACTACGACATCCCCACCGACACCGAGGCCTACGTGCACCGGATCGGCCGCACCGGCCGGGCGGGGCGCACCGGTGACGCGATCTTGTTCGTCACCCCGCGCGAGCGCCACCTGCTCAAGGCCATCGAGCGGGCCACGCGCCAGCCGCTGACCCCGATGCCCGTGCCGACCGTCGAGGACGTCAACGTCACCCGCGTCGCCCGGTTCACCGACTCCATCACCGACGCGCTCGCCTCGGAGGACCTCTCGTTCTACCGCGACCTGGTCATCGACTACGAGCAGGAGCACGACGTCACGGCTGCCGACATCGCCGCCGCCCTGGCGATCATGTCCCGGGACGGCCAGCCGCTGCTCCTGGAGCCCCAGCCCGAGCCCGAGCCGCGCAAGGTCTTCGAGGGTCGCGGCGAGAAGCGTGGGGCGTGGGACCACGAGCGGGGCCGGCGCCGCGACGGGGACGAGGGTGGCCGACCTCGCCGGGAGCCGCGTCCGCGTCGGGGGCGCTCCGACGTCACCTACGCCACCTACCGGATCGCGGTCGGCAAGAGGCACCGGGTGGAGCCGCGCCAGATCGTCGGTGCCATCGCCAACGAGGGTGGCCTCGGCCGCGACGACTTCGGGCACATCGACATCCGCGGCGACCACTCGCTCGTCGAGCTGCCGGCCGACCTGCCGCCCGAGACGTTCTCGGCCCTGGCGGGCACGCGCATCTCCGGCAAGCTGATCGAGCTGGCGCCGGACAGCGGTGGGTCGGCCCGGCGCGCGTCGTACGACCGCAAGGGCTCTGAGGGGGGTCGCCCGGACCGGAAGCCGCACCGCAAGGGTGGCGCCGCGGACGCGCCGGTGCGCAAGAAGCCGCGGACCAAGAAGCCCGCGGCGGGGTCATGACGAGCAGCGCTGCACCCGACCCCAGGGCCCGCGCGGCCGAGCGCGACCGGCTCCGGGAGGAGTACCTCACCGCCCCGGCCGAGCGACCCGACTCCACCGCCCGCGGCCTGCACCACACGGCGCTGGTCAGCGGGGACGTCGAGCGCACGATCGCCTTCTACCAGGGCCTGCTGGGGTTCCCGCTGACCGAGCTGATCGAGAACCGGGACTACCCCGGCTCCTCGCACTTCTTCTTCGACATCGGCAACCAGAACCTGCTCGCGTTCTTCGACTTCCCCGGTCTGGACCTCGGTCCCTACCAGGAGGTGCTCGGCGGCCTGCACCACGTCGCGATCTCCGTCGACCCCGAGCACTGGCGCGAGATCGTCGGGCGCCTCGAGGAGGCCGGTGTCGAGCACGAGGTCCACAGCGAGGTGTCGGTGTACTTCACCGACCCGGACGGGGCGAGGATCGAGCTCATCGCCGACCCGCTCGGTGAGATGTACGGCGACCGGGTGCTCTGACTCCCGCGCCGGGCCGGGTCAGACCCGGCCCGGACCGGGGTCAGGCCTCGCGCGACCGTTCGAGCCGGCGCATCGCCGGAGTCGCGGTGATGCCGTGGACCAGCACCGACAGGGTGATCGTGAAGGCGACCGTGGACCACAGCACCTGCTGGTCGGTGAAGTCCGCCTGGCCGGTGGCGTAGGCGAGGTAGTACAGCGACCCGATCCCTCGCACCCCGAAGAAGGAGATCGCCATCCGTTCACCCCGAGTCAGGACGTGGTCACCGATCCGGCAGCTCGAGCGGCGTACCCCCATCCCGACCAGGCCGGCGAGCGGGCGGATCACGAACACCAGCAGGACCGCGAGCACCACCGACTCCCAGGGAAGGTTGCGCAAGAGGCCGTTGGTCATCGCCAGGCCGAGCAGCAGGAGCACGATGAGGGTCAGCAGCAGCTCGAGCCGCTCGATGACCTGGTGCATGTACCGGTGGTACTCGTGGCCGCGCTCGGCCGACCTCAGCGTCATCGCGGCGGAGAAGACGGCGAGGAAGCCGTAGCCCCCCAGGCTCTCGGCGACGCCGTAGGACAGCAGTACCGCCGCCAGCGCGAGCAGCGGCTCCCCGGTCTCGGCCAGGCGTAGCGAGGCCGCGGGCGCGCGGAAGGCCGCCTTGGCGAGCAGCCAGCCGACCACGGTGCCGAGGAGCACGCCGATGACGACCTTGCCCACGAGCTCCCAGCCGAGCCAACGCAGGCCCCACTCGGTCACGGGCCCGACCGACGCCAGGAACACCGCGGCGTAGACGAAGGGGAAGGCCAGGCCGTCGTTGAGGCCGGCCTCCGAGGTGAGTGCGAACCGGACCTCGTCGCCCTCGTCGATCTCCTCGAGGTTCTGCTCCTCCTCGGCGGGGGTGGGCCCCTCCACCTGCACGTCGGAGGCGAGCACCGGGTCGGTCGGGGCCAGGACCGCGCCGAGCAGCATCGCCGCCGCCGGTGCGAGGCCGACGACCCACCAGCCGAGGAGGGCGACCGCGGCGATGGTCAGCGGCATGGCGACGCCGAGCAGCCGCCAGGCGGCGTTCCACTTGCGCCAGCTCCCCAGCCGCCGGAGGCTCAGCGGCCGGTCCAGGGCGAGTCCGACACCCATCAGCGCCACGATGACGGTGAACTCCGTGAGGTGCTCGATGAAGGCCCGGTGGGCCATGGGTGAGACGTCCACGCCCTCGGGCATGGGCAGCAGGCCGATCAGCGCCCCCACCACGACGAGCACGATCGGCGCCGAGATCGCGGCCCGCTTCAGCGCCGTCGGCAGCACGACGGCGAGAAGCAGCGCACCGCCGCCGAGGAGGTAGACGACGTCGGGGTTCATGCTCGACGGACCGGCGGTCGGCGCAACGGCGGTCGGCGCAACGGCGGTCGGCGCAACGGCGGTCGGCGCAACGGGGGCTCCTGAGTGTGGTCGAGGGTGCTCCGGGTCCGCGTGGGCCGCAGCTCACCCTGCTCGCAGACTAGCGGCGAGAGGTACCCCGCCGTGGGCGCAGCAACCCGCGAGGAGGCCCTCGCTGCGGGGGGCGGGCAGCCTGTTACCAAGGTGTGGACCGGACGTGGGTCGGGTGTTGCCCGAGCCGCCGTACCGTGAAGTCACAAGCTCCGGGGGGAGATGGAGAAACGAACCGGCAGGGCCGCATGGGCGGGAGGCGGCCCTGCCTCGTACTCGTAGGTGCCCGACATGAACGTGACCGGCCAGCGCGTGCCCGCCTCCCAAGGGCGCACGACGACCACCAGGTCGCGCCTCGTGTCGGGCACGCTGCGTCTGCGACCGGCCCCGTCGCAGTGCTCGAGGGTCGCAGCGGTGGCCGCGGTGCTGCTCGCGGCCGGCCTCGGCGGTGTCCTTCCCGCGCTGGTCTCCGCGGCCGCCTACGTCGCGGTCCTTGCCGCCTTCGCCGCGCTCGTCCTCGTCGTCGCAGGGGCCGTGCTGTGGTCGCGACCGACCATGGTGGTCCGGGCGGTCACCGCTCTCGCCGCCGGCAGCCTCGTCCTCCTCGCCGTGCTCCAGGTGGCCGTCGGCCTGCCGGGGGCCACCGGTCTCGAGCGCATCCCCGTCCTGCAGGGGACGCCGCTGCTGCTCGCACCGGTGGTGCTGGTCCTGCTGGTCGTCGACGCGGTGCGTCGAGGTCCCGACCAGGCAGCGGCACAGCCCTATGCTCTCTGAGCATGGCCCGGGTGCTGATCGTCGAGGATGACGAAGGAATCGCGTTCCCCCTGGTCCGCACGCTCGGACGTGAGGGGTACGACGTCGACCGGGTCTACGAGGGCACCGCAGCCGTCGACCGCGCCCTGGCCGGCGGGGTCGACCTGATGATCCTCGACCTCGGGCTGCCCGACATCGACGGTCTCGAGGTCTGCCGTCAGGTCCGTGCGGGAGGGTACGACGGGGGCGTCCTGATCCTCACCGCCCGGGGTGGCGAGCTCGACCGGGTGGTGGGCCTCGACGTCGGCGCCGACGACTACATGTCCAAGCCGTTCGGTCTCGCCGAGCTGCTCGCCCGCACCCGGGCGCTCCTGCGCCGCAGCGGGTCGCGCGGCGTGCCGGCGCTGACGGAGCCGTCGATCGGCGAGCCGGGGCTGAGGATCGACCCCCAGGCCCGCCGCGTCTGGGTCGACGACCAGGAGGTGGCGCTGACGACCAAGGAGTTCGACGTCCTGGCGCTGCTCTCCGAGGACCGGGGCACCGTCGTGACCCGGCAGCGGCTGATGGACGAGGTGTGGGACAGCAACTGGTACGGCTCGACGAAGACCCTCGACGTCACCGTCGGCCGGCTGCGCCAGAAGCTCGAGGAGAGCAGCGCGCCCGCGCGGGTCGTGACCGTGCGGGGGGTCGGCTTCCGGCTGGAGGACGGCGGCCTCGATGCGTGACCGTCTCGTCGTCGCCTTCGTCTCCCTCACCCTCGTCGTCGTCGTCGTCTTCGTCGTCGAGCGCGGCTACACCACCTCGGCGCTGATCCGTGACCAGGAGGAGCGCAAGGTGCAGCGCTCGGCAGTCGTGATGTCCGGCCTCCTGGGACAGACCCGCGAGGAGGTGACCCCGAAGCGGCTCGAAGGGCTGCTCTTCAGCGAGGAGCATGCCGTCTACGTCACCCCCGACGGCACCCGGGTCGAGGCGGACCGGCACACCGCGGACACGGCCGGGGACGGCCACGACGCCGAGGACCTCACGGTCACCCGCCCGGTCGCCGGTGGCGGCAGCCTGACGCTCACCCAGCACGCGGAGACCGTCGACGCCCGTGTCGCGGCGGCCCTGTTGCCACTCGTGCTGATCGCTCTCGGCCTCCTGGTCGCGGCAGCCGCGGCGGCGGTCCTCCTGGCTCAGCGCCTGGCGCGTCCGCTCACCGCCCTCGCGGACGCGGCGGGCGGCCTGGGTCGGGGTGACTTCGACCTCGAGGTCCCGCGCTCACGGATCCCCGAGGTGGACCAGATCGGACGCGCCCTGGTCGGCAGCGCACACGACCTCGACCTGCTCCTGCAGCGCGAGCGGGACTTCGCGGCGCACGCGTCGCACCAGCTGCGGACGCCGATCACGGCAGCTCGCCTCGAGCTCGAGGACCTGGCGATGTCGTCGCAGACCTCACCGGAGGTGGTCGGTCGGGCCACCGCGGTGCTCGGGCAGCTGGACCGCCTGAGTGCCACCGTCGCCGGGATGCTCGACGCTTCCCGGGCCAGCCGCGTCGAGACGCGCAGCGACATCGACCTCGCTGCGCTGGTCCGTGACACGGCCGGGCGCTGGTCTTCCCTGGCTCCCACCCGGCACTTCGAGGTGGTCGTCGAGCCCGGCGTGCTGCCGGTTCGGATGCCCGCGGGCGCGCTCATGCACGTCCTCGACGAGCTGGTCGGCAACGCCGTCGCCCACGGGGACGGCACGGTCACCGTCTCGCTGTCGGAGGCGCCCGAGCTGGTGGAGGTCCGGGTCGCCGACGAGGGGCCGCGTGCGGGAGCGGCCCGTGACGGCCGTCAGCCGGTCACGGTCGGGCGGTCGGGCCTGGCCCGTGCCACGGAGATCGTCGAGGCACTCGACGGGCGGCTTCGACTCACCGACGAGCCGGCCACGACCTTCAGCCTCGTGCTGCCCCGGGCGCGTGAGACGGTGGACGCATGAGCGCTGCAGGAGGGCCCATGGACGAGGAGTTCAACGTCCTCGGGGGTCCGCTCGAGCCGTGCGGCACCGACCCGGTCACGGGGTTCTATCGCGACGGCCGTTGCAGCACCGGGCCGCAGGACGTCGGCAGCCACACCGTCTGCGCCGTCGTCACGCACGAGTTCCTCGAGCACCAGGCGTCGGTCGGCAACGACCTGAGCACGCCGCGGCCCGAGTGGCGCTTCCCCGGCCTCACGCCGGGAGACCGCTGGTGCGTGGTCGCGGGCCGGTGGCTGCAGGCCTACGAGGAGGGGGTGGCCGCCCCGGTCGTGCTCGCCTCCACCCATGAGCGTGCTCTCGACGTGATCCCGTTCGCCTACCTGCGCGAGCACGCCGTCGACGTACCCCCGGACCCCGGGTCGCTGGCCTGAGGCGGCCCACCGACCGACCGGGTCGAGTACTCCGGCTGAGTACTACGACCCTGTTCGGACGGCCCCGGTCGCAGGACGATCGAGCTGTGGGGCCGGAGAGGCTCCGGCCGGACAGCAGGAGGTCGCCATGAGCGTCACCGAGGAGCGCGGTCACACGCGCAGCGGGGCACCCCAGCGGGTGCCCGACCGCAGGGCCGCCCACGTGGTCACGGCGCTCGAGGACCACGGCCTCCTCGACCCGACCCGCCACCTCGAGGCGATGTCGGTCGTCGAGCAGTCGCTCGGCGTCCGCACCGGCGAGGGCGCACCGATGCGCCGCCGCCTGGCCGAGCTGGCCGGCTACGTCGGTGGCGCCTTCGTGGTCGCCGCCGCCGCGTTGTTCCTCGCCGAGCAGTGGACCAGCCTCTCGGTGGGCGCGCGGGTCGGGCTGCTCGCCGCCATCACGTTCCTGCTGTTCGGCGCCGGGCTGGCCGTCGGCGTGACCGGCGGAGGCCTCGCCGTCCTGCGCCGCGACGCCCAGGCCGTCCGGCGCCGGCTCGCCAGTGTGCTGTTCACCGCGGGCGCGGCGGCCGGCTCGGCCACGGCGATCGTCTGGCTGGTCGACGTGATCGAGGACCGCGGGACCGAGCTGACCGAGGGACAGTGGATCGGGCTCACCGCGAGCCTGACGCTGCTGGTGCTCGCGGTCGCCGGCTACGCCCTCGCGTACTCGCTGCTCGGCCAGCTGGCCGCGGCGGCGGGCGCGGCGTACGCGGTGCCCTTCGCGATCGACGTCGTGGGGGATGTCGAGGACACGGTGCCGCTGGGGATCTCCTACCTCGCGGTCGGCGCCCTGTGGCTGCTGCTCGCCGAGCGCGGCGTGTGGCGGGAGCTGGTGCCGGCGCGCGTGATCGGCCTGCTCTTCGTGCTCGTCGGGGCCCAGCTGCCGGTGGCCTCCGACTCGCCGTGGCTCGGCTACCTGCTGACCGTCGTCGTGGCGGGTCTCGGCTTCGCGATGTACGTCGGCCGCCACGCCTGGCCCTACCTGGCCCTGGGCGTGGTCGGTGTGACCCTGGCCGTCCCCGAGGCGCTGATGGACTGGACCGAGGGGTCGCTGGGCACCGCAGGTGTGCTGCTCGTCGCCGGGGTCACCCTGCTCGGCGCCTCGCTGCTCGGCCTCCGGCTGCGGCGCGAGGTCACCGAGGCCGACGAGGGCTGACCGGGCGGGTCGGCCTGTGGGGATGAACCTCGGCGACAGGTGCCGGGGATCCTCCCCACATGGGCCGCTGACGCGTTGGGTCTCCCTAAGGTGGGCGCCATGGCCCTTCCCCAGCTCGGTTCCCTGGCCGGCGTACCCGCTCTCGACCGCCCCGACCTGCTCGCCCCGCCCGTCGTGGAGGTGCTGCGCGGGTGGCCGGGCGCCGCGCGCGTGATCGTCGTCGAGATCGACCCCGGCCTCGCCGACACGGCCGCCCTGGTCGAGGCCTACGACCTGCCGCTGTCGGTGAGCGCGAACTGCGTGGTGGTGTCCGGGCGCCGGGCGGGGGAGGAGCGGGTCGCCGGCTGCGTCGTGCCCGCAGACACCCGGGCGGACGTCAACAACCTGGTCCGCCGGCTCCTCGACGTGCGCAAGGCGACCTTCCTACCGGTGGAGCGCGCGGTCGAGGAGACCGGCATGGAGTACGGCGGCATCACCCCGGTCGGCCTTCCCGCCGGCTGGCGGCTCCTCGTCGACGCGTCCCTGCGGAACGTCGAGGTGGCGGTCATCGGCAGCGGGGTGCGGCGATCGAAGCTGCTGCTCAGCGGCGCGGACCTCCTCGACCTCCCCGGCGCCGAGACCGTGGAGGCCCTCGGCACCTGAGTCTGCACCGACTGCCCGGGCGGCGGCGGTCGAGACCCTCCGGACGCAGGACGACACGGAAGGCCACCTCAGGCTCTGATGCGGGGAGGGGCGCTTCGACTGATTTCTCCGGGACCTTCGCCCCACGCAGAGTGGGGCATGGCCAAGGCAGGGTACGTGCGATAGACAGGAGCCAGGCCAACCCCGGCTCGGCTCCGCGCATCCCCGGGAGAGTGATGAGCAGCATCGGCACCAGCCCCGCCGTCGGTGGTACGACCACGCGAAACCCGAACCTGATGCTGGCCATGGCCACCCTCGGCTTCGCGCTCAACTTCTGGGCCTGGGCGCTGATCAGCCCGCTCGGGCCGCTGTTCCGCGAGGAGGGCACGCTCGGTGAGCTGACCGAGGGCGATGTCGCGCTGATGGTCGCGGTCCCCGTCATCGTGGGCTCGCTGGGCCGGATCATCGTCGGCGCGCTCACCGACAGGTACGGCGGGCGCATCATGTTCCCCGTCATCTCGGGGATCACGATCATCCCGATCCTCTTCATCGCGTTCGTGGCGATCGAGTCCTACACCCTGCTGCTGGTCGGCGGGTTCTTCCTCGGCATCGCAGGCACGGCGTTCGCGGTGGGCGTGCCCTTCGTGAACGCCTGGTTCCCGCCGGCACGACGTGGCTTCGCGGTCGGCGTCTTCGGCGCGGGCATGGGCGGCACGGCGATCAGCGCCCTGACCACGGTGAAGCTCTACGAAGGCCTCGGGGAGAGATCACCCTTCCTGATCACCGCCGCGGCGCTCGCCGTCTACGCGGTCCTGGCCTGGGTGATCCTGCGCGACGCCCCGGGGCGCACGGTGCCCACGACGTCGCTGGGCCAGCGTCTCGCGGCGAACTCCCGGCTGTCGATCACCTGGCAGGCCTGCATCCTGTACGCCGTGGCCTTCGGGGGCTACGTCGCGTTCTCGGTCTACCTGCCGTCCTACCTCAAGGTCGCCTACGACCTGACCCCGGCCGACGCCGCCAACCGGATGGCCGGCTTCGTCGTGATCGCCGTGCTCATGCGGCCCGTCGGTGGCTGGCTCTCGGACAAGATCGGGCCGATCCCGGTGCTCGTCGCCGGCTACGCCGTGGTCGTGGTGGGCGCGGCGGTGGCCGCCTTCCAGCCGATCCTGCTGCCCCTCGGCACGATCGCCTTCCTCACCATGGCCGCCGCGCTCGGCTCGGGCAGCGGTGCGACGTTCGCGCTGATCGCCAAGGTCACCGACCCCGCTCGTGTCGGTGGCGTCACCGGCCTGGTCGGTGCCGCCGGAGGGCTCGGCGGTTTCGTGCCGCCGCTGATCATGGGCTACGTCTACGGCCGCACCGACTCCTATGCCATCGGCCTGGTCATGCTGTCGGTCACGGCCGCCCTGACCATGGTGCTGACGATGACCGTCGTACGCCGCACCGAGCGCCGCCACGACGAGGAGGCTGCCGCGGCCACCACCCCAGCCTGACCCGGCGCCCCCGCCGGACTCGCCCCTGCACGCACGAAGTCGAGCCAGGAGAGAAGAAGTGAGCACAGAGGTACAGCCCGGTGGCCGGTCGAGTGGAGAGTCGAGCCGGCAGCGCGACGTGGGGATGGACGGCGGGTTGACCGACGCCCTGGTGCGCTCGCGCCGCTTCTTCACCAAGGCCGAGGTGTCCGAGGACCTGCGCAGCCTGCACCGCAAGGGAGGTCGTGAGGCCGACTCCTTCTACCGTGACCGGTGGAGCCACGACAAGGTGGTGCGCTCGACCCACGGCGTGAACTGCACCGGGTCGTGCTCGTGGAAGGTGTACGTCAAGGACGGCATCATCACCTGGGAGACCCAGCAGACCGACTACCCCTCGGTGGGTCCGGACAAGCCGGAGTACGAACCCCGCGGCTGCCCCCGCGGCGCGGCGTTCTCCTGGTACACCTACTCGCCGACACGGGTGCGCTACCCCTACGTCCGCGGCGTACTGCTTCAGATGTTCCGCGAGGCGAAGTCCCAGCACGGTGGCGACGCGGTGAAGGCGTGGGCGCACATCGTCGACAACCCCCAGCGCGCCCGGCACTACAAGTCCCAGCGGGGCAAGGGCGGCATGGTCCGGGCGAGCTGGGAGGAGGCCACCGAGATGGTGGCCGCCGCCTACGTCCACACGATCAGGAAGTGGGGCCCCGACCGGATCGCCGGGTTCTCGCCGATCCCCGCGATGTCGATGGTCTCCCACGCGTCGGGAGCCCGGTTCACATCGATGGTCGGCGGCTCGATGCTGTCGTTCTACGACTGGTACGCCGACCTTCCTGTCGCCTCGCCCCAGGTGTTCGGCGACCAGACCGACGTGCCGGAGTCCGGCGACTGGTGGGACGCGGGCTACCTGATCATGTGGGGCTCCAACGTCCCGGTGACCCGTACGCCCGACGCGCACTGGATGACCGAGGCCCGCTACCGGGGCCAGAAGGTCGTCGTGGTCGCGCCCGACTACGCCGACAACGTGAAGTTCGCCGACGAGTGGCTGCCCGCCGCCCCCGGCACCGACGGCGCACTGGCCATGTCGATGGGCCACGTGATCCTCAAGGAGTTCTTCGTCGAGCGGCAGACGCCGTACTTCACCGAGTACACGAAGAAGTACACCGACCTGCCCTACCTCGTGGTCCTCGACGAGGTCGCGACGAGCGGGGTCTCGACAAGCTCGACCGCCGGGGGCTCGACCGGCGATCCGCTGGTCGAGCCTGTCGAGACCAAGGTCTACCGCCCCGGCAAGTTCCTCACGGCCGCCGACCTGCCCGCCCACGAGGCGGTCGAGAACGCCCACTTCAAGACCGTGCTGATGGACGCCCGCACCGACGAGCCGGTGGTGCCCAACGGCGCGCTCGGCCACCGGTTCGGGGAGACCGGCGCCGGCCGCTGGAACCTCGACCTCGAGGGCGTCGACCCCAAGCTGTCCCTGCTGGACAGCTCCCACGACAGCGTGCTCGTCGAGCTGCCGCGCTTCGACAACCTCGACGGCGCCGCCGACTCGCTGCCCCGCGGTGTACCGGTGCGCAGGGTCGGCGAGCACCTGGTCACCACGGTGTTCGACCTGATGCTCGCGCAGTACGGCGTCGGCCGCGACGGTCTGCCGGGCGAGTGGCCGAGCGGGTACGACGACGCGACGGCGCCGTACACCCCGGCGTGGCAGGAGACGATCACCGGCGTCCCGGCGCCCGCCGCAGCGCGGATCGGCCGGGAGTTCGCGCAGAACGCCGAGGAGTCCCAGGGCCGCTCGATGATCCTCATGGGCGCGGGCACCAACCACTGGTTCCACTCCGACACGATCTACCGCGGCTTCCTCGCCCTGACCACGCTCACGGGTTGCCAGGGCGTCAACGGCGGCGGCTGGGCGCACTACGTCGGTCAGGAGAAGTGCCGGCCGATCACCGGCTGGGCCAACCTCGCCTTCGGCCTTGACTGGAAGCGCCCGCCGCGGCAGATGATCCACACGGCGTACTGGTACCTCCACACCGACCAGTACCGCTACGACCACTTCTCCGCCGACGTGCTCGCAGCGTCGACCGGCAAGGGCGCGTTCGAGGGGATGAGCACCGCCGACGTGATCGCGAAGAGCGCGCGGATGGGCTGGATGCCGTCCTACCCGACGTTCAACAAGAACCCGCTCGACATCGCCGACGAGGCTGCGGTCGCGGGCCGGCCCGCAGCGGAGCACGTCGTCGACGAGCTGAAGTCCGGACGGCTGCGCTTCGCGGCGGAGGACCCCGACGCCCCCGAGAACTTCCCACGGGTGCTGGCGATCTGGCGAGCGAACCTGCTCGGGTCCTCGGGCAAGGGCAACGAGTACTTCCTCAAGCACCTGCTCGGCACCGACTCCTCGTTGCGCGCCGCCGAGGCTGCCGAGAGCCAGCGCCCGCGGGAGGTCGAGTGGCACGAGGACGCGCCCGAGGGGAAGCTCGACCTGCTGCTCACCCTCGACTTCCGCCAGACCAGCACCACGATCTTCTCCGACGTCGTGCTGCCGGCCGCGACGTGGTACGAGAAGCACGACCTCAACACCACCGACATGCACCCGTTCATCCACTCGTTCAACCCCGCGATCGCGCCGCCGTGGCAGACCCGCACCGACTGGGACGCCTTCCAGACGATCGCGGCGAAGTTCAGCGAGCTGGCGGTCGGCAACCTCGACACCCGCAAGGACGTCGTCGCGGTGCCGCTGCTGCACGACACCCCCGACGCGATGGCCAACCCGCACGGCGTCGTGAAGGACTGGAAGCACGGCGAGTGCGACCCGGTCCCGGGGGTGACGATGCCGAAGCTGGTCGAGGTGGAGCGTGACTACACCGCGATCGGCGCCCAGATGCAGGCGCTGGGGCCGCTGCTGGACAAGCTGGGTACGACGACCAAGGGCATCACCTACGACGTCACCGCCTCGATCGACTACCTCAAGCACAAGAACGGGACCGTGCGGGGCGGGCCGGCGGACGGGCGACCCTCGCTGAAGAAGGACATGGCTGCCGCCGAGGCGATCCTGGCGCTGTCGGGGACCACCAACGGCCACCTCGCGACCCAGGGCTTCAAGACCCTCGAGAAGCGCACCGGGACCAAGCTCCACGACCTCGCCGCCGAGCACGAGGGCAAGCAGATCACCTTCGCGGACACGGTCGCCGCGCCGGTGCCGGTGATCACCTCGCCGGAGTGGTCGGGGTCGGAGACCGGTGGGCGTCGTTACTCGCCGTTCACGATCAACGTCGAGCGGCTCAAGCCGTGGCACACGCTGACCGGCCGCCAGCACTTCTACCTCGACCACGACTGGATGACCGAGCTCGGGGAGAGCCTCCCGGTCTACCGGCCGCCGCTGAACATGGGCGCGCTCTTCAGCGAGCCCGACATCGGGTCGATGGGCGAGCTCGGCGTCACGGTCCGCTACCTGACCCCGCACAACAAGTGGTCGATCCACTCGGAGTACCAGGACAACCTGTTCATGCTGTCGCTCTCGCGCGGCGGCCAGACGATCTGGATGAGCGACAAGGACGCCGCCAAGGTCGGGGTCGAGGACAACGACTGGATCGAGGCGGTCAACCGCAACGGCGTGGTGGTGGCCCGGGCGATCGTGTCCCACCGGATGCCCGAGGGGACGGTCTACATGCACCACGCGCAGGACCGGCTGATCGACGTACCCATCGCCGAGACCTCCGGCAAGCGCGGCGGCATCCACAACTCGCTCACGAGGATCCTCGTGAAGCCGAGCCACGTGATCGGCGGCTACGCCCAGCTGGCGTTCGCCTTCAACTACCTGGGCCCCACGGGCAACCAGAGAGACGAGGTCACGATCATCCGCAAGCGCAGCCAGGAGGTGACCTACTGATGAA
>DGBP01000073.1 GCA_002384855.1 Nocardioidaceae bacterium UBA4001
CCGCGGACCGAGCGCCCAGGAGCTTGGTCCGCGTCTCATTGCTGCTCACACCACCCCGACGGCCGCGCAAGGATCGCGAGACGACAGGAAAGCGGACGGAAGTCTCGATGAGCATCGCGTTAACCGCTGGTGAAGCCGGGAGCGTTCTCGGCCTGTAATCCGTCGGCGTATGCCTACGCAGGTTCGAATCCTGCACCTGCCACCCTGTGATGTCCCGGGACACCGTTGACAGGTGTCTCGGGACATCAAGCGCCGGAATCGACCAGTTTTGGAGGGCCGTCGACACCAGGTGATGGGGCGTCGATGATCCGGATCTCGAGGTCCTGGACGAGGACGATCTGGGCACGGTTCACGATTGGTCGGCGCTCGGCGCTCGGCGCTCGGCGCTCGGCGCTCGGCGGTCGGCGGTCGGCGGTCGGCGACGTCGATGGTCAGGGCACCTTGCACCGAACGTATTGCGGGGCCTCTTTCGGCGACTCCTGCTGCTCGACGCCGTACTCCAGGACGCTGTGTCAAGCGACGCGCGCGAATGCGGTGACTGTAGAGGCGGCAGCCGCCCCAACCGCGCGTCGGCTGGTTCAAGGGAGCGCGATCGGCACGGCCCGTCGAACCTGGTTGACGGCTCGGCAACGGTGTCGAGCTACGCCGTCGCCGGTGCGCCGTCCGTTGCTCGGCACGGTGCAGTCTCGGCGTGCTGAATGCTTACCCGTAGCGCGCCTGCGGTGAGCTCGTTCACGCTCACCGCCCCTTCCCCCGCTGACGGCAGTCGACTGACCGGCATTTGGTCGCGTCAGCCGGTGGAGGCTGAGCCGTCGAGGTTCTGCAGGCGCAGCTGCCCTCGCGCGACGATGCGCTCGCGCTCGTCAGTGCTCTCGACGATCCAGAGCTGCTGGGAGCGTCCCTGGTGCAGGGGCCGAGCCGTCGAGGTGATGAGGCCATCGGACACGGCCCTGAAGAAGTCAGTGCTGTTCGCGACGCCCACGACCTTGCCCCGTTCGCCGTACCAGAGCGCGGCACCGATGCTGCCCAGGGTCTCCACTACTGAACAGTGAACTCCACCGTGCACGATCCCATAAGGCTGGTGCAGATCAGGGCGCGCCTCCCACGTGGCGACGACCTCCTGGCCTGTCGCGCTCTTCAGCTCCAGACCGATGAACTGGGCGAAGGGCCCAAGCATGTCGGCGCTTGTCTCCATGGGGTCGGTGCTCCTGGTTCGGTCAACAGTTGGACCCAGGCTATCGCGGGAGCAGCCCCCGATTCACCGCAGCAGGAGCGGAGCGAAGTCCGATCAGGAAGGCGCCAGGTGGGAGCACACTCCTCCTCGAGCGGCCGAGCGGCCGAGCGGCCGAGCGGCCGAGTCGGCCGAGCGGCCGAGTCGGCGGCTGGACTACCTTGTCCTGGCCCGATTCTTCGGGACCGTGTCGAGGGTCAGCCTCTGAGGAACTCGAGGACATTCGGCGGAAGGCCCAGCACGACGCTGTGTTCCGCGTGGTACAGCCGCAGGCCTCGAGGGGACAGGCCAACGTTCCACCCATGCAGGTCAAGCGGATAGGTCGCCGCGCTGACCACGGCTCGTACGCGCTCGACGCTACTCCTGGGGTCGCTGTTCGTGGTGACAGCGATCTCGGAGGCGAGCTCCTCGGGCGTCAGCCGCGCCAACTCCTCGAGGCGCCCGTCAACCGCGAGGGTCACAGGGGCGAGGTAAAGGTCGGTTGCGTCGTGGGGACGACGGGCAGCACGATGATCGCGGGCCATGGTCCAGCCTTTCAACGGAGGTCCTCACCGTAACGCCGGCGGCGGCTACACGGGGCCAACTTCTCCGGTGGCTAGGGGGCGGGTCGGACATATTCGGCCATTGGGTCGCAGGCGACGCCGGTACGCGGCCATCGTGTCCCATCGGTAGATTGCTCGCGTGGACGACTCGAGACTCCCGCAGTTGACCGACTCCCAGGGCTCCATCGTGACCGAGAGCCTGCGCATCGCGCTGGTCGCCGCCGCGCGCCACGTTGGCCCTGAGCGAGCGAGCGCCCTCGCAGCGGCAGGGGCGCAGCTCACCTCCGGCGACGGGGTGGTCGCACCACATCCGGCATGGCCGACAGTCGGCACCGTGGTCACGCGCGAGCTGGAGGTCACCGAAGGTGATACCGCCGCCGCGATGGGGCACCCCGACCCCACGGTTCGAGTGCTCGGCTCCCCCCGCATCTCGCTGTGGTGCGAGCTCGTCTCGGAGGAGGCTCTTCCGGCGCCGTCGTCTGAGCTGACGCATGTCGGCGCCGGCATCCTGGTGCATCATCTGGGAGAGGCACACGTCGGGGACCGGCTGACCCTGGCCGTGACGCTCGAGTCCGTCTCGGGCCGCCGCGGGGTCTTCAGCTGCGTACTCACGCTGGGGGACAGGCTGGTCGCGCTGGCCACCCACCATCGCGTGGTCGTCGCTCGTAGCTGACGGGCTCTTTCGACACCCAACAATCGTGGCGACGTGCTCTTGTTGACTGTTCGGGACATCTCCTCGTCCGCCCGACCGGCGCGTCGCGTCGACTTGGCCTTTCCAGGAGCATCTGGCTGCGGCAGGCTAGGCCCATGGCCGAGGAGCACGCGCCGTTGCAGGTGGCAGCCATCGACCTCGAGTTGACGTGCCGACGCCCGCTGGCCGCGGCGTCGGGGGTCGACCGGTGGGTCGCTCGCGCGATCACGGGCGCGGGACGCGGCGACCCCGGACCGTCCACCGCCGACCCGGTGTCGGAGGAGCTGGTGGGCAGGATCGAGGTGCTGAGCGTCGACCTCGCACGGTGCCGCGATCCGTGGGCCGAGCTGGATGCGTCCAACGATGCTGTCGCCCACATCGGGGAGACGGTGTTCGACCAGAACACCGGCCAGCTCGCGCAAGGCTTCGACAGTCGGCTGCGCGGTAGCGGTGACCGGGTGCTGGTGGTGGACTACGTCGAGCTCGAACCTGCGTGGCAACGTCAGAACCTGGCAGGGTTGCTCGTCGCGGTGACCTTGGATCAGCTCCGGGCGGGCTGCCGCGTGATCGTGTGCCTCCCGGGTCCCTTGGAGCGCCGCTCCCTCGATGACCACGAGCACGAGCGGGCGGTACGCCGCATGCAGGTCGTCTGGGGACAGATCGGTTTCACACCGTACGAGGGCGGGGTCTGGTACCTGGACCCGCAGACCGGGGCTCTTTACGACGGACTGGTCGACCTGCGCCGCCGACATGGCCTGCCTGAACACGTGTAGTCATGACTCGGCTGTGTCTCAGTGCGGACACGAAATTCTACATTTGCTTGCTCGACCGCACGAAACTGTAGTCTAATGCTCGCTCTGTGATCCCTGTCACCTGGAGGACCCGTGTCCGTTTCATCTGTCCCGTTCCGCCGACGTCCGCGCCGTCTTGTCCCCGTCACGATCGGGGCGGCCTCGATACTTCTGCTCGCTGCCTGTGGTGGGGGGAGCATCTCCGAGGGCAACGGAGGAGAGGAGAGTGAGGGGCCGGTCAAGATCGGTCTCTCCGTGCCGCTCTCCGGTGTCTACGCCGCACTGGGTGAGGACATGACCCAGGGCTTCGAGCTGTACCTCGACGAGAACGACGGCCAGCTCGGTGGCCGTGACATCGAGGTCGTGAAGGCGGACGAGGGCGAGTCTCCGCAGACCGGCGTGCCCGCCACCAGCAAGCTCGTCACCCAGAACGACGTGTCCGCCGTGGTCGGGATCGTCAACTCCGCGACGGCCCTCGGCCTGAAGGACACCTTCGTCCAGTCCGAGGTGCCGCTGATCATCGCGAACGCCGGCGCTGACGAGCTGACCGACGACGCCTCGCCGTACATCTGGCGAACCTCCTTCACCAACGGGCAGGTAGGCGCCGCCCTGGGCGCCGCCGTCGCCGAGGAGCTCGGCGACAAGGAGGTCTTCCTCATGGCCGCCGACTACGCGGCCGGGCACGAGTCGGTCGACGGCTTCCGGGAGACGTTCACGGAGGCGGGTGGCAGCATCGCCGGTGAGGCGTTCACGCCCTTCGGCACCACGAGTGACTGGCAGCCGTTCCTGAGCAAGGTGCGCTCGTCGGGTGCCGGCGCCGTGTACGTGTTCTACGCCGGGGCCGAGGCGGTCAACTTCGTCAAGCAGTACGACTCCTTCGGGATCGGCGACAGCGCCCAGCTGTACGGTGCGGGCTTCTTGACCGAGGGTGGCGTCCTGGAGGCCCAGGGAGCTGCCGCCGAAGGGGTGCGCACGTCCCTGCACTACAGCCACCTGCTCGACACCGATCGCAACGCCGAGTTCGTGGAGGCCTACCAGGCCGCCTACGACGAGGTGCCGACCGTGTACGCGGTCCAGGCCTATGACGCCGCCGCCGCGCTCGACCTGGCCCTGGAGGACGCGGAGTCGACCGACGGCGCCGGCATCGCTGACGCGCTGGCGAACGTGGGTGACATCGACAGCCCGCGCGGGACGTGGAGCTTCGACGAGGACCACAACCCCGACCAGCCGTACTACCTGCGCGAGGTGCAGAAGGCTGACGGCGGACTCGCCAACGTGGTTCTCGAAGAACTCACGCAGTAGGGCTAACGTGCTCTCCTGGCTCGACGCCAATGCGCTGAGCATGCTGAACGGCGTGGCGCTCGCGGCCGTCCTGTTCCTCATCGCGGTAGGTCTCTCGCTCGTCTTCGGCACCATGGACGTGCTCAACCTCGCGCACGGCGCGGTGTCGTTGACGGGCGCCTACATCGGGGTCGCCTTCCTCGAACGGGATACCACCATCCCGCTCTTCGTGACGGCCGTCCTGGCGGCCGCCGCGTTCGGGATGGTGGCCGGGGTCGTGCTGGCGGCGATGACGTCCTCGGTCGGTGACCACCTGCGGCAAGCGTTGCTGACCCTCGGTGTGGCCCTGATCGCGGGCGACGTGCTGAGGGAGATCTTCGGCGCCGACGTCGAGTCCGTCTCGGCGCCGGCGTCGCTGGCGGGTGCGGTGAGCGTGTTCGGTCGCCCGTACCCTCTGTACCGGTTGGTGATCATCGGGATCAGTGCCGCCATCGCCGTTGTGTTGTACATCGTCCTGGAACGCACCCGGGTGGGAGCCCTGGTCCGGGCGACCGTGGCGGACCGGGCCATGGTCGAGGCGATCGGAGTGCGGACCAACCTCGTCCTCGGCGGCGTCTTCGGGGCGGGGGCGGCACTGGCGGCCATCGGCGGTCTGCTTGCCGCCCCGATCCTCGGGGCGCAGCCCGGACTGGACGACACGGTCCTCCTGCTGGCGCTGGTCGTCGTCGTGGTCGGTGGCCTCGGCTCGCTCCGGGGGGCCCTGGTCGGGGCGCTGCTCGTGGGGCAGGTGCAGACGTTGGGAGTCGCGCTCGCCTCCGAGTACGCGTCGTTCCTGCTGTTCGCCGCGATGGCGATCGTCCTGCTCACGCGACCACGGGGGCTGTTGCCGGCGAAGACGGGGGCACACGGATGATGCGGAGCAAGGCGCAGCCGCGCCCTTCCGCGGCGGACCGGACGGGCGCCTCGGCGTCCACGGGTGGAGGTCGCCGTCACCTGCCCCGGCCGGTGCTGGTGTCCCGCGTGGCCTTGGGTCTGGCGCTTCTGGTGCTCGCGGCACTGCCGCTGTTCCTGGCGCCGTACCCGATCGGGCTCGCGGGACGCATCCTCGCCTTTGCGCTGCTTGTCGTCAGTGTGGACCTGCTCACCGGCGTGACGGGAATGCCGACTCTGGGGCAGGTCGCCTACTTCGGGACCGGAGCCTACGCAGCCGGTCTCGTCGGAATCCACATGGACAGCAGCGCTGTGCTCCAGCTGCTCGTGGGCAGCGCAGCCGCGGCACTCCTGGCTCTGCTCACCGGTGCGGTGGCGGTGCGCACCAGCGGCATCGTGTTCTTGATGGTGACCCTCGCCATCGGCGAGCTGGTACACCGGTTCGCTGACTCCTTCGCGCCGGTTGGCGCGTCCAACGGCCTGGCCGGCATCCCCCCGATCAGCATCCTGCCAGGGGGTGAACCGCTCGAGCTCGCGGGCTTCATCTACTGGTGGGTGCTCGCGGTCTTCCTGCTGGGGATGGCGGTGGCGACGCTCGTGGTCAAGTCGCCACTCGGGCGGTCCATGCGTGGTGTCCGCGACGGTGAGAAGCGGCTGCACGCGCTCGGTCAGCAGACCTACCCGGTCAAGCTGGCGGCGTACACGATCGCCGGCGGCCTGGCTGGTGCGGCGGGCACCGCCTGGGTCGCCCAGACCCGGTTCTTCTCGCCCGGTGACCTGGGTTTCGACGTCGCGGCGTTCGCCCTGCTGAGCGTCGTGCTCGGCGGGGCGGGGACCCTCTGGGGCCCGGTGATCGGTGCGTTCGTCGTGATCCTGGTTCGCGACTGGCTTTCGGCGTACGTCGATGGGAGGGGAGCACTCATGCTCGGTGTCCTGTTCGTCGTCGCGGTGTACACACTGCCTCGCGGCATCGCGGGTGCCCGCTGGCGCAAACCGCTTCGTCGGCCACGGAGGACGAGCCCATGACCGGCGAAGAGCTGGAGCCGATCCTGCGGCTCGAGGGACTGACCCTCAGGTACGGCGCCCTGACAGCGGTCGACCACGTCGACCTCTCCATCCGCGAGGGAGCGCGTCATGCGCTGATCGGGCCCAATGGTGCAGGCAAGTCCAGCCTTTTCTCGGTGGTGGCGGGGGCGGTGCGTGCGACGGAGGGAAGGGTGATCCTGGGCGGCAAGGACATCAGCAGCCTCAACGAGTCGGGACGTGCTCGTGTGGGCCTGGTGCGCACCTTCCAGCACTCCAGCCTCTTCCTGGGCGTCAGCGTCCTCGACAACGTTCGGCTGGCCGTCGAGCGGGCGCATGGACGACCGAAACGCCCCTGGCCGATGCCACGAACCGACCGGGTCATCACCGAGAAGGCGATGAGCCACCTCGGAGCCGTGGGCCTCGTGGACCGTTGCAACGCCCTGTGCGGGGCGCTGTCTCACGGTGAGCGACGCCAGCTCGAGGTCGCGATGGTGCTCGCCTGCGACCCTCGGCTCGTGCTCTTCGACGAGCCGACCGCGGGTATGTCGGCGGCCGAGACGCAGCGCTTCTCCGAGCTGGTCGAGTCGCTCCCGGCGGAGATCACGACCGTGGTCGTCGAGCACGACCTCGACGTGGTCTTCCGGCTGGCCGACCGGGTCAGCGTGCTGGCGGCCGGACGACTGATCGCCGACGGAAGCCCCGACGAGGTGCGGGCCGACGCTGCCGTCAAGGAGGCGTACCTGGGCAAGCCAAGGTCCGCGGAGCCCCTGTTCGGAGGCATCTCATGAGTGCGTTGCTCGAGGTCGAGGACCTTGTCGCGGGGTACGCCGGGAGCCGGGTGCTCGACGGTGTCTCCCTCTCGTTGGACGCGGGAGAGGCGGTGACCCTGCTCGGCCGAAACGGCGTCGGCAAGACGACCTGCATGGAGACCATCATGGGCTTGGTCAAGCCGTCGTCGGGCTCGGTGCACGTCGACGGGCGTGACGTCACCGGCAGGCCCCCGCACGTGGTCTCGCGCAGCGGTGTCGCGATCGTGCCTCAGGGACGTCGAGTCTTCGCGCCTCTGACGGTGGAGGAGAACCTGGCGATCGCGGCCCGGAAATCGGGGGAGTGGTCGGTGAAGCGGGTGTACGAACTGATGCCGCGGCTCGCTGAGCGGCGGTCGAACCTCGGCTCACAGCTCTCTGGCGGCGAGCAGCAGATGCTGGCGATCGGGCGTGCGCTGCTTTGCTCCCCGCGTGTCATGCTGCTGGACGAGCCCTCCGACGGGCTTGCCCCCACGGTGGTGGAGCAGGTGGGGAAGATCCTCGTCGATCTCGCGCAGACAGGGCTCGCGATCCTCATCGTCGAGCAGGACCTGCGTCTGGCCTTCGACGTCGCGGACCGGGTCGTGGTCATGACCAAGGGGCAGATCGTGCACGAGAGCACCGTGGCCGAGTTCCGCAAGGACGCCGCCCGGGCCCAGGCCCTGCTCGGTGTCGGGTGACGCAAGTCCTTGAGGGGCACCTGACCTGTGACACGGTTCTGGCGGATCACGACAGACGTGTAGTGTGATGGAAGGCCGAGTTGTCGACGTCAGGTGAGGTGGACCCATGTCTCGACCAGTCGCCCTGGTGCTCGGAGGGAGCGGGGGGATCGGTGCAGCGGTCAGCCGCCGCCTCGCGCCGACCCACGACGTTGTGGCGTCCTACCACAGCGACCGCGACCGCGCCGAGGCGCTGCGTGAGGAGCTCTCCGGCGATTGCCGCAGGATCGAGGTGCTCCAGGTCGATGCGACCACCGAGGACGGCGTACTGGAGGCCTTCACGGTCGCGGAGTCGCTCGGCGAGCTCTCCGTCGTCGTCGACTGTGTCGGTGGGTGGGACTACCCCAAGCTGGTGGACCTCACGGTGCAGGACATCGACGGGACCCTCGCACTGAACCTCCGCTCGGCACTGCTCGTCCTGCGTGAGTCCGCCCGTCGCGTCGTCGACGGCGGGCGGGTGGTGATGGTCTCCAGCGCTGCCGCCGACGTGGCGCCCGCTCGCCAGGCGACCTACGCGGCAGCCAAGGCCGGGCTGGAGGCAGCCACCCGGGTCGCCGCGAAGGAGCTCGCCCCCCGCAGGGTCACCGTCAATGCGGTCCGTCCCGGCGCGACGGACACCCCCTACTTCCGGGCCGTGACGTCGAGCCGGGCCATCGAGGCCATGGCCGGCTCGAACGCCATGCGCCGCCTCGGCACCCCGGAAGACGTCGCCGGTGCCGTGATGATGCTGTGCTCGCAGGACGCTGCCTGGGTGACCGGGACCGTGGTCGATGCCACCGGCGGACTGCGCTGACTGGCGGGCCGAACGCAGTCCCCGTCCGTGACGGGGACGCTCCCTCAACCGCAGCGGCGGTCGGGGGCTTCCACGAATGGACCGAGGAGGGTCACTGATGACCGAAGTACTTCCCAGCTTGATCGCAGGCGCCTGGGTAGCGGGCAAGGGCGGGGGTACGACTGTGCTTGACGCAGTCACCGGCGACCCTGTCGTCCGTGTGACGAGCGAGGGTCTGGACCTCGGCTCGGCGGTCGAACACGCACGCCGCGTCGGCGGTCCCGCGCTGCGAGCGCTCGACTTCGGCGCGCGCTCCGCGATGGTCAAGGCGCTGGCCCTCGCCGTGTCCGAGCGGAAGCAGGAGCTCTACGACCTGTCCGCACGGGCCGGCGCGACCCGCGCGGACGCGAAGGTCGACGTCGACGGTGGCTTCGGCACCGCACTGGTGTACGCGAGCGTCGGTCGCAAGGGGCTTCCTGACGGCAAGGTCATCGTGGAGGGCCCGGTCGAGCCGCTCGGCAAGGAGGGCACCTTCGTCGGCCAGCACATCCTCACGTCGCGGCTCGGGGTCGCGCTCCAGATCAACGCCTTCAACTTCCCCGTGTGGGGGATGCTCGAGAAGCTGGCTCCTGCACTGCTCGCCGGCGTGCCCACCATCGTGAAACCCGCGACGCAGACCGCCTACATCACCGAGCACGCGGTGCGCATCATCCACGAAGCAGGGGTCCTGCCCGATGGTGCGTTGCAGCTGGTGAGCGGCTCCATCCCGGGGATGCTCGACCTCCTGGGCGGACAGGACCTGGTGGGCTTCACCGGCTCCGCGTCGACGGCCGCAAAGCTCCGCGGTCATGCTGCGGTGACCGAGCGCTCGGTGCGGTTCAACGCAGAGGCCGACTCGCTGAACTGCTCCGTGCTCGGTCCTGACGCGCAGCCCGGAACCCCGGAGTTCGACCTGTATGTCGACGCACTGGTCGCCGAGATGACCATCAAGGCGGGGCAGAAGTGCACCGCGATCCGGCGCGCGTTCGTGCCCCACAGCCTGATCGACGACGTGGCCGAGGCCGCCTCCGCTCGGCTGTCGGCGGTCGTCGTCGGAGCGCCGGGCGCCGAGAACGTGACGATGGGCGCGCTCGTGGGCCTGGACCAGCGCGAGGACGTGCGGAGGGCCGTCTCGGCTCTCCTGGCAGACAGCAGCCTCGTCCATGGGGACCCGGAGAAGGTCGAGGTGGTCGGCGCCGACGAGGACAAGGGTGCGTTCCTCGGCCCGCTCCTGCTCCGCGCCGACGCGTCGGCCCGCGCCCCGCACGAGGTGGAGGCGTTCGGACCGGTGAGCACGTTGCTGCCGTACGACGGTATCGAGCAGCTCGTCGACCTCGTCGGGCGCGGACACGGGTCCCTGGTCGGCTCCGTGGTCACCCACGATCCCGAGTTCGCCCGTGACGTGGTGCTCGGCACCGCGGCGCTTCACGGCCGCATCCTCGTGCTCGACCGCGACGACGCCGGAGAGTCCACAGGTCACGGGACCCCGTTGGCGCAGCTGGTGCACGGCGGACCGGGCCGCGCCGGTGGCGGTGAGGAGGAGGGTGGCCTGCGGGCGGTCTATCACCACATGCAACGCACCGCGATCCAGGCCGGTCCGGCCATGCTCGAGGCCCTGACCAGGACCGAGTGACCAAAGATAGTCGACAAACTCTTGGCAAGATCGCAGATAAAGTGTAGAACGTATTCAACGGCAGCCTCACCCCAGACCAGCAGGAGTCATCCGATGACCACTGACGCACGTACGGGCCCCGCGCCCACCCCGACCGGTCCGCTCAGCCAGATCGACTACTCCGAGCGGATCCCCAACAACGTGAACCTCGCCAGTGACCGGCGCCTGCAGCGGGCGCTGGAAGGCTGGCAGCCGAAGTTCCTCGACTGGTGGAAGACCCTCGGGCCGGCGCTGCCGACCAAGGACGTGTACCTCCGCACCGCGGTGGCGGTGGGCCGCGACGGCTGGGCCCACTTCGAGCACGTGCCGATGGAGGACTACCGCTGGGGGATCTTCCTCGCCGAGCAGGACCCCGACCGCAAGGTCAACTTCGGCAAGCACAAGGGGGAGCCCGCCTGGCAGGAGGTTCCCGGCGAGCACCGCGCGGATCTGATGCGGCTGATCGTGGTGCAGGGCGACACCGAGCCGGCCTCGGTGGAGCAGCAGCGGATCCTGGGCAACACCGCACCGAGCATCTACGACCTGCGGAACCTCTTCCAGGTCAACGTGGAGGAGGGTCGTCACCTCTGGGCGATGGTCTACCTGCTCCACGCCTACTTCGGGCGCGAGGGTCGCGAGGAGGCGGAGCAGCTGCTCAAGCGCAACTCGGGTGACCTCGACAGCCCCCGGATCCTCGGCGCCTTCAACGAGGAGACCACCGACTGGCTGCAGTTCTTCATGTTCACCTACTTCACCGACCGGGACGGCAAGTACCAGCTCGGCACCCTGAAGGAGTCTGCCTTCGACCCGCTCGCACGCACCTGTGAGTTCATGCTGAAGGAGGAGGCGCATCACATGTTCGTCGGGACCACCGGCGTGCAGCGCACCGTCGAGCGGACCGCAGAGCTCATGAAGGAGCACGGCACCGACGACGTCTTCGAGCACGGGGGCATCCCGCTGTCGGTCATCCAGAAGTACCTGAACTTCCAGTTCTCGGTGTCGATGGACCTGTTCGGGTCTGAACAGTCCACCAACGCCGGCAACTACTACAGCTCGGGGCTGAAGGGCCGCTGGCAGGAGACGCGGCGCAAGGACGACCACGTGCTCCTCGACGACACCCGAGAGATGAACTACATCGAGAACGGCAAGATCGTCCAGAAGACGGTGCCGATGCTCAGTGCTCTCAACCTCGACCTGCGCGACGAGTACGCCGCGGACTGCGCCAACGGCGTCCGTCGCTGGAACCAGGCACTCGAGGACGCCGGGCTCGAGGAGCGGCTGTTCCTCCCCCACGAAGGGTTCAACCGGCGAGTCGGCGTCTACGCGAACCATCACGTGAGTCCTGAGGGAGAGGTTCTCGACGACGCGACCTGGGAGCAGCGCAAGGACGCGTGGCTGCCTTCGCCCGAGGACCGCCGGAGGGTGGCCGAGCTGATGGTGCCCGAGTACGAGTACGGCAAGTTCGCCGGCTGGATCACCCCGCCGTCGACCGGGATCAACGACCAGCCGGTGGAGTTCGACTACGTCCATCTCGCGGAGGAGGGCCTCGCCTGACAGCACCGGTCACGGGACGCCCCTGATACATGAGGCCCGGCTCGCACCTCCAGGGTGCGAGCCGGGCTCTCCGTGACGTCGACCCGCCGGCCCTCACGGTGTCAGTACTGGTGGTCCTCGACGTTGACGTAGCCACCGGTCTCTTCGTGGCCGGGTGGTCGGGCCGACAGGGGCTCCGAGCGAGCACCTGCAGACGTCGCGCGAGGAGGTGCCGACTCCTCGTCCTCGTCGCGAACCCTCTTGCGCAGCGCGGTGTCGCTGCTGGCTCCCCGGTAGCCGCGCGCCGCGAGCCAGTCGTGGACCGAATCCCGGTCGGGGTGGCTGCTGCGGACCGTGTTGTAGACGTAGTTGACGCCCTGACGCGCGGCCTCACGCTCGATGTGCTCGAGGATGAAGGTGCCCACTCCCTGGTGCTGGCTCGCGGAGTCCACGGCCAGGAGGATCTCGGCGTCACCGCCCCAGGTCGAGTCGAGCCAGCCGAACCCGACGGCTCTGCCCTTCGGGTCCTGTGCCGCCCACCAGTCACCGGGCAGCTCGGCGCCGGGCGCGTGGTGGAGGTCGAGAGCTCCCGGTGGGGCGCTCCCGATGACGCGCTGCTTGTCCGCGTCCCAGACCGGACGGGTGTCCTTGACCCACGTCAGCTCCATGGATGTGCCTTCCTCTCGCCCGGCTTCGGTCCGGCGCCTTCGCTCGCCCGGAGCGCCGGGCCTCAGGGCTTGGCGCCGCCGGCCAGGTCCATCCTGTCCCACTCCGCCTGAGCCTGTCGATGCCAGCGGGCGTGACGGTCGTGGAAGACCGCGGCGGCCCGGGCCCCCGGCCAGTCGTGGTCGAGGAGCTCGCTGGGCAGGTCCGGGTCGAGGAAGGGGAACCGGCGCCACTCCTGCAGCATGCGTACCTGCGCCACGAACGCCTCGCGGGGGGTCTCCGCGCGCACGCTCTCGAAGTTGGTGAGGAAGTCCAGGTAGCGACCCTCCACCTCGTCGAGGTCCCACGCCTGTTGGATCAGCCGGCTCTCGTCACCGATCCCGGTGGCCGGCCCGGTCCAGGCGAACGACTGCCGGTCGAGCCCGAGGTCGCGAATGACCGCGTGCACCTCGGGTTCCTTCCTGTCGTCGGGGGTGACCCACAGGCCGGAGGTGGGGGAGCCCAGCCCGAGCCAGGTGAGCCTGGTGCGAAGCCGGTGCCGCAACTGTCGCTGGGCCTCGGGGATCGCCACCGTGAGTACCAGCCAACGGCCGTCCCACGCCCGGTGCTCCCGCATGTGGCCGTAGATCCGCGCGGCGCCGGCCTTGAGCAGGTCCGATCCTGCGTCCGTCAGGTTCCAGAGGACGCGTCTCCCGTGCCGGCTCGAGGCGAGCAGGCCCTCACTCGCGGTGCGCGTCAACGCCTGCCGTGCGGCCTTCTCCTCGACCCCGAGCGCGCCGAGGGCCTCGACCAGCGTTGCCGTCCACACCTGCTCGTCCCGCGGATGGACGAACTCGCCGAGGACGGTCAGCAGCAGCGATCGGGCACTGCCGGAGCCGACGTCGCGGCGTCGCGAGGACCGGGCGGTGGCCGGTGCGGGCGCGGCACTGCTGTCGGGGGTCGTCGGCACGCGGCTGACTCCTCGTGGTCGGGGACGGGCGGCGGAGGGACGCATGATTCTCTCACCCGGTCGCCATCCCAGCGGCAGGGTGCGGTCGGACCTAGATATTATGCGACAAACTCTTGACGGATAGCGAGTAGTCCGTGGAATATTGCCCTGAGTGTCCTGCACGCTTCCCCCCGACCCCCAGGAGAGGTGCTATCCATGACCGCCACCGCCGCTGACCAGTCCCTCCAGCAGGATGTACCGAGCGCCCAGGCGGTGCCCGAGGTCGATTTCGACACCGCACCGGACCGGTACCGGCACTGGAAGCTGGAGGTCAACGGCGAGGTCGCGAAGGTCACCCTCGCCGTGGACGAGAACGGAGGGCTGGTCCCGGGGTACGACCTGAAGATGAACTCCTACGACCTCGGGGTCGACATCGAGCTCTACGATGCGGTGCAGCGACTCCGTTTCGAGCATCCCGAGGTCAAGGCCGTCGTGATGACCAGTGCGCTGGAGCGGATGTTCTGCGCGGGCGCGAACATCCGGATGCTCGGGCAGTCCTCGCACGCCTGGAAGGTCAACTTCTGCAAGTTCACCAACGAGACCCGCAACGGCATCGAGGACGCCACGGAGCACTCCGGCCAGACGTGGATCGCCGCGCTGAACGGCACCGCGGCCGGCGGTGGGTACGAGCTCGCCCTCGCGTGTGACCAGATCGTGCTGATCGACGACGGGTCCTCCACCGTCTCACTGCCCGAGGTGCCCTTGCTCGGCGTACTCCCCGGCACCGGCGGTCTCACCCGCGTGGTCGACAAGCGTCACGTGCGCAAGGACCGCGCCGACCTCTTCGCCACGAAGTCGGAGGGCTACCGGGGTGCCACGGCGGTCGACTGGGGGCTGATCGACGGCACCGTGCCCCGCGCGAGCTTCGAGCAGGAGATCGCCCGGCGGGCCGAGGAAGCGGCGGCCGGCTCACGCCGAGCCGGCGAACAGGGCGTGACGCTGACCCCGCTCGACCGGACCCAGACCGAGAGCCAGATCGAGTATCCCCACGTCAAGGCCCGGCTCGACCGCGAGGCCCGCCGTGTCGAGATCACCGTCCACGCGCCCGGCACGCCGCCCCCTGCTGACGCCGCCGAGGTGCTCGCACAAGGCGTCGACTACTGGCCGATGGCGGTCACCCGCGAGCTCGACGACCTCATCCTGCGGCTGCGAACCAACGAGACCGAGCTCGGCACCTGGGTGCTGCGGACCAGCGGCGACGTCGACCAGGTTCTCGCCTACGACCAGCAGCTGCGTGACCTGGCTGACGACTGGTTCGTCAACGAGGTCGTCCACTACTACAAGCGCACGATGAAGCGGCTCGACGTCACCAGCCGAAGCATGATCGCCGTCATCGAGCCGGGCAGCTGCTTCGCCGGGCTGCTGCTCGAGCTCGCCCTGGCCGCGGACCGGCAGTACATGCTCGAGGGCGTCTACGAGGACGTCGACCCGGACGCGGATCCGGCGGCGATCGTGCTCACCGAGTCCAACAACGGGCCGTTCCCGATGGGCAACGGGCTGACCCGGTTGGAGTCACGCTTCTGGGGCCACGACGAAGGCCTCGAGCGGGCTCGAGGCCTGTTCGGTGAGCGTCTCGACGCACGCGCCGCGGACGGCGCGGGACTGGTCACGTTGGCTCTGGACGACATCGACTTCGAAGAGGAGCTCCGCATCGTCCTCGAGGAGCGGGCGTCGCTGTCCCCGGACGCGTTGACGGGGATGGAGGCCAACCACCGGTTCGTGGGTCCCGAGACCCTGGAGACCAAGATCTTCGGTCGGCTGACCGCCTGGCAGAACTGGATCTTCTACCGGCCCAACGCCTCCGGTCCCGACGGCGCCCTTCGCCGGTACGGCTCCGGCCAGCGCGGTCACTACGACATGACCAGGGTCTGATCGTCATGGGTGCGCAGTTCAACGCGTTCACCTACCTCGTCGGACGTCACTGCGAGTCCGGGGACGGCGACCGGGTCGCGGTCCGCGGCTCGCGGACGCTGACCTACGGCGAGCTGGACGTCCTCAGTGGTGAGGTGGCGGCGGCGTACCGGCGGCTCGGCCTGCGCCGCGACGACCGGGTGATGTTCGTGACCTCCGACGACGTGGAGATGCTGGCCGGGATCCTGGGTGCCTTCCGTGCCGGGGTCGTCGCGGTGCCGGTGTCGACCATGCTCACCGGGGCAGAGCTCGGCAAGGTCCTCGCGGACTCCGGTGCCCGCCTGGTGGTGGCCACCCATGAGTACGCCGACGCGGTCAGCGAGGCCGTTGCGGCGGCGCCCGACGTCGAGTTCGCCGTGCTGCACGGACCGGGTCGGCTCCGGACGCCCGACCGCACCGCGGTCTACACATGGGACGAACTGCTCGCCGTGGCCGACGAAGCGCCGGAGGAGCTCCACACGACGGCGCCCACGGACGAGGACGCCTGGGCCTTGTGGCTCTACACCTCGGGGACGACGGGCACCCCCAAGGCGGCCATGCACAGGCACGCCAACATCCGGCACGTGTGCGAGACCTACGGCAAGCAGGTGCTCGGGATCACCCCCGACGACTCCTGCTTCTCGGTCGCCAAGCTGTTCTTCGCCTACGGGATCGGCAACTCGATGTTCTTCCCGCTGTCCGTCGGCGCGACCACGATCCTGGAGCCACGGCGGCCGACTCCCGAGGTTGTCCGGGAGCGTGTGCAGGGCGACCGGCCCTCGTTGTTCTTCGGGGTGCCCACGTTCTACGCGGCGCTCCTGGGCAGCGACATCCCGGACGACACGTTCGAGTCCGTGCGGCTCGCCACGTCGGCGGGTGAGCCGCTGCCGGCGCCGTTGCAGGAGCGGTTCACCAAGCGCTTCGGGGTCGAAATCCTCGACGGCATCGGATCCACCGAGGCGCTGCACATCTTCCTCTCGAACCGTCCCGGGGACATCCACCCCGGCACGACCGGGCGCGCAGTGCCTGGCTACGACATCGAGATCCGCGACGAGGACGGCAACCGGGTGCCCCCCGGACAGCCAGGGGCTCTGCACGTGCGCGGCGAGTCGATCGCCCTGGGCTACTGGCGCCGGACCGAGGCAACCCGCCAGATGTTCAAGGGTGACTGGCTCAGCACGGGCGACACCTATGTCCAGTCCGAGGACGGCTTCTACACCTGCCTCGGCCGGAACACCGACATGCTGAAGGCCGGTGGCATCTGGGTCTCGCCGGCCGAGGTGGAGAGCCGCCTGCTCGAGCACCCCTCGGTCCAGCAGGCCGCCGTGGTCGGCGTCCCTGACGAGAACGGGCTGGACAAGCCGGTCGCCGTCGTCGTCGTCAGGGAGGGCACGTCGCAGGACGAGCTCGTGACCTGGTGCCGCGAGGGTCTCGCCGCGTTCAAGCGCCCCCGCTCGGTGATCTTCGTCGAGGAGCTGCCGAAGACCGCCACCGGCAAGCTCCAGCGGTTCAAGGTCCGTGAGCTCGTCGGCGAGCTCCCGGCGACGGTGACCACCTCCCCCACGAGCGGGGCGACGGTGGAGGCGGCGGACGCATGAGCAGGGTCCGCGTCGACGTGCTCATCGTGGGGGCCGGTCCGGTGGGCCTCTTCGGCGCGTACTACGCCGGTGTGCGCGGCCTGCGTACTGCTGTCGTGGACTCGCTGAGCCAGGTCGGCGGACAGGTCACCGCGATGTACCCGGAGAAGCAGATCTACGACATCGCCGGTTTCCCCGCCGTCTCGGGGCGGGACCTGATCAGAGGGCTGGTCGCACAGGCCGCCCAGCAGAAGCCGGAGTACCTTCTCGGCCAGGAGGCGCAGCTGCTGGAGCGGGTCCCCCGTGCCGACGCGCCCGACGAGCTCGTGATCCGGACCAGCATCGGCACCGAGGTGCACTGCTCGGCGGTCGTGATCACCGGCGGGATCGGCACGTTCACACCGCGGCCGCTCCCGGCCGGCGAGGACTTCCTGGGGCGTGGGCTCGACTACTTCGTCCCGAGCGCTGCGGACTACGCGGGGAAGGACGTCGTGATCGTCGGCGGCGGTGACAGCGCGATCGACTGGGCAATCATGCTCGAGCCGATCGCCTCGCACGTCACGCTCGTGCATCGGCGCGAGGCCTTCCGCGCGCATGCGGCCAGCGTCGCGAAGGTCCGCGAGACGTCGGTGGAGATCCTCACCAACGCCCAGGTCACCGGGCTCGAGGGCGGCGACCAGGTGGAGAAGGCGACGATCACGGTCAAGGACCGGGCGCCGCACACCCTCACCTGCCAGCGGGTCGTCGCCGCGCTGGGCTTCACGGCGAACCTCGGACCCCTGCGGGAGTGGGGCCTCGCCCTTCACGACAACCGGCACCTCGTGGTGGACTCCGCCATGCGCACAAACCTGCCCGGCGTGTACGCCGCGGGCGACATCACCGACTACGACGGCAAGGTCAGGCTCATCGCCGTCGGGTTCGGCGAGGTGGCCACGGCCGTCAACAACGCAGCGGTGCACATCGACCCCGGGGCCCAGCTGTTCCCCGGCCACTCGACCGACCAGCCTCACGAGGTCGCCACGCCCACCTGACTGGCAAACCACCAACCACAGGAGACGTCATGCCCTACGTCATCGCAAGTCCGTGTATCGACGTGACGGACAAGTCGTGCACCGAGGAGTGTCCGGTCGACTGCATCTACGAAGGTGACCGCAAGCTCTACATCAACCCCAAGGAGTGCATCGACTGCGGTGCCTGTGAGCCGGTCTGTCCGGTCGAGGCGATCAGCCAGGACCGCCGCGTGGCGGAGGAAGACCACGACTTCATCGAGGACAACCGGCGGTTCTTCACCGAGACGCTTCCCGGTCGCGACGAACCGCTCGGTGCCCCCGGCGGAGCGCACAAGGTCGGTCCCATCGGGGTGGACACCCCGATGGTCTCGGAAAGGTGAGGGACCGACGTGCTGGACGACAACATCCTGGTCGACGCGCACGTCCACGTGCCGGTGCTGGACACCCTGAGACCCGCCTGGCTGGACTGGGCCCGTGACTTCGGCCCCCCAGGGATCCTCGAGGACGTGTGGGACCCCGACGGTGTGCCGCGACCGGACCGGCTCGACGCGCTTTTCGAGGAGCAGGGCGTCGACGTCGCCCTCCTCTTCTGCGAGTACAGCCCCAAGGCAACCGGCATGCAGGTCTTCGACGACCTCCTGCCGATCGTGCAGCACAACCCCCGCCGGTTCCGCCCGGTGGCCAACGTCAACCCGCACCTGCACTTCCCGCTCGCGGAGGAGGTCATGCGCCAGCTGGACCTCGGTGCCGCGGCGCTCAAGCTGCACCCGGTGCACGGAGGCTTCCGGTGTGACGACCGCGCCCTCTACCCCGCCTACGAGCTGCTCGCCGACCGGGGAGTGCCGCTGGTCGTTCACTGCGGGACCAGCAGCTTCCCCGGCGCCATGAACGAGCTCGCGGCCCCCGAGCTCCTGATCCCCGTGGTGCGCGACTTCCCCACCCTGGACGTGGTGCTCGCCCACGGTGGACGCGGGTGGTGGTACGACGCGGCGGCATTCCTGGCCCTGAGCAACGACAACGTCTGGATCGAGCTTTCCGGGCTGCCGCCCAAGCGGCTCCCGGAGTACTACGCCAGGTTCGACCTCACCCGCCTCGCCCGGCGGTGGATCTTCGGCACCGACTGGCCCGGGGTTCCCGGGACCGCCCAGAACGCCCGCGCCGTCGCCGGGCTCGGTCTCCCCGACGAGACCGTCACCGCCGTGCTGGGTGGAAACGCGCTGTCGGTCTACGCCGGTCTCGCGCCGACGTCTCATAGCGAGAGCTGAGCCCGATGCCGGTCCCCACGCTCGACGAACCCGCGTCCCACGCCCTTCTCGACAGCCACGTCCCCCTCGACGCCGCCGGCCATCACCGGAGCGCATCTCGACGCATCGACCAAGGAGAGCAGCGATGACAACTGCCGACGGAATCGGCCGACCAGCCACGGAGCTCAGCGACGAGGAGCTGGAGCAGCAGGGCAAGCACGCGCATGACACCCGCAACTGGGTGTTTCTGCACGGCACCGCGGAGCAGTTCGCGACGCACACCGCGCGGATGCTCGAGCTGGAGCAGGAGTACCTGCGACGCCATCCCAAACGCACCTGGCAGGGGTCCGGCGGCGCACCGGACCCGGAATCCGACATGAAGGTCCTGCGCACTGCGCTGCGCGGAATCATCGCCCAGCTGGAGGGACTGCTCGAGCCGCGGCCCTCCGGGGACCCCGGTCAGGCGCGGCCTGACGACCCGGCCGTGGCGCTCCTGCGCCGCGTGGCCGAGGCGCCAGGGGGGAGAATGCACAAGCTCGAGGTGCACCAGGCCGCCCGCGAGGTCGGGCTGGAGCGGGCCCTGCTGGCCAAGCTCTACACCGGGGAGCCCAAGCTGCTCGTCACCGAGAACGAGGACCGGGTAATCACCGACGAGGGCCGCGCGCGGCTCGCCTCCGCATGAGGTGCGTGTGAGCAGCGGGGGCCGGATCGCCTGCGTCGGCGCCGGCCCCGGCGGTCTCTTCCTTGCCACGCTGGTGAAGACCGCTGACCCGTCCCGCGAGGTCATCGTCTTCGACCGGAACCGTCCCGACGACACCTTCGGTTTCGGTGTCGTCTTCTCCGACGCCACCCTCGCCGGCATCCACGCGGCCGACCCGGTCCTCCGCACTGCCCTGCAGGAGCACGGCGTGCACTGGGACGCCATCGAGGTCCGCCTCAAGGGCGAGCGCGTCCGGTGCGCCGGGAACGGGATGGCGGCCATCCGGCGCCAGACGCTGCTCGGTCTGCTCCAGGACCGCGCCCGGGAGGCAGGGGTGCGGCTGGAGTACGAGACGGAGGTGGACCCGGCTGCCTTCCACCCCGGCGAGTACGACCTCGTCGTCGCCGGCGACGGGGCCGGCTCCCGGTTCCGGGAGCATCTCGCCGACCAGCTGCAGCCCTCGTTCGAGGTGGCCACCGCGAAGTTCATCTGGTTCGGGACGACGTACCCGTTCGAGGGGCTCACCTTCATCCACCAGCGCAGTGAGCACGGGGTCTTCGCGGTCCACGGCTACCCGATCGGAGATGGCATCGGCACGTTCATCGTGGAGACCGACGAGCCCACGTGGAGGGCCGCCGGCCTGGACGAGTTCGACGTCGACCAGCCGCCCGGTCCGAGCGACGAGAAGACCAAGGACTACCTCGAGAAGCTGTTCGCCGAGCAGATCGACGGACACCCGTTGCTCACGAACAGCTCCCGATGGGCCAACTTCCGGACTCGGCGCGCCGCCCGGTGGTCGCACGGCAACGTGGCGTTTCTCGGCGACGCGATCCACACCGCCCACTTCTCCGTCGGGTCGGGCACGAAGATGGCGATGGAGGACGCGATCGCACTCTCCTCCGCTCTCGGCCGGCACCCCGACGACCTGCCCGAGGCGTTGCGGGTCTACGAGGCCCAGGCGCGGCCGTCGGTCGACCGGATTCAGGACTCCGCACGCCCCAGCCTGTCCTGGTGGGAGCACTTCGGTAGGTACCACGACGCGTTCGAGCCGTGGCAGTTCGGCTACCACTTCCTCACCCGCAGCATCAGTGACCACAAGCTCCGCCGCCGTGACCCGGCCTTCGTCGACTCGGCTCACCAGGCCTGGAGAGCGACCCACGGAGCCGAGCCGCTGGAGACCCCCATCGACCTCGGGGACCGGATGGTTCCGAGCCGGCTGCTGTCCCTGGACGCCGACGTCACCCGTGTCACCGGCACCGATGACGCGGCCGGCGCAGGGGCCGACGGGATCGTGCTGGCGAGCGAGGACCCGGGCCCGGGGGCCGGCGTCTGGGGGCTGCTGGTCGCGGCCCCCGACGCGGAGGCCGACGTGGGAGCCACAGTCCAAGCCGCAGCCGCCCGCCTCCAGGCGGGTCCGGCGTTCCTCACCGTCCACGGGGGCAGCGCGTTCACCAGGGTCCTGGTGGCCGAGGAGATGCGCCTGGTCCACCAGACCACCACCATGCTCGTCGAGCCGGGAGCCGATCGGGACCGCGCCACCACGCTCGTCCTCTCGGGCCGTACCGACCTGGTCGGGGTGCCCGCATGACCACGAGGAACCCCGTGCCGGAGCCGGCACCGATCAGCGAGGGCGTCGTCCCCTGGCCGGAAGGGGTCGCCCGGACCTACGCGGAGAAGGGCTACTGGAGACAGCGGTCGCTGGGCGAGCACCTGTGGCAGGCGGCCGCCCGCCACGCTGATGCCGTGGCGGTCGTGGATGGCGAGGCGCGGCTGACCTACGCCGATCTGACCGCCCGAGCCGATGCGGCAGCCGGACGCCTGCACGAGCTCGGAGTTCGCAGCGGACACCGGCTGGTGAACCAGCTCCCGAACGGGTGGGAGTTCGTGGTGCTCACGCTCGCGTGTCTGCGGGCCGGCGTGGTCCCGGTGATGGCGCTGCCCGCCCATCGGCGCAACGAGTTGCAGTACCTCGTCGCGCACGCCCAGGCCACCGCGATCGCGGTCCCGGACTCCCTGCGCGGGTTCGACCACCAGGCGATGGCCTTCGCGCTCGCCAGGGACACACCCTCCCTCGCGCAGGTCCTGGTCTCCGGTGACTGCGTCGACCGGGATGCTGTCGACCTGGGCGAGCTGTGCGCCCCACCCGCCGACCCCTCGGCCGCGAGACAGCGGTGCGACGCCATGCCGCCGGCTGCCGAGGACGTGGCGGTCTTCCTGCTCTCGGGGGGCACCACCGGCCTCCCCAAGCTCATCGCCCGCACCCACAACGACTACGAGTACAACGCGCGCCGAAGCGCCGAGGTGTGTGGCTTCGACGCGGACACGACGTACCTCGTCTCGCTGCCGGCCGGGCACAACTTCCCGCTCGCCTGCCCGGGCATCCTCGGGACCCTGCTGGCGGGGGGACGGGTCGTCATGCTCGGCTCTCCGGAGCCTGGCCAGGCCCTGCGCACCATGGAGACCGAGCGGGTGACAGCCACGGCCGTCGTCCCGGCGGTTGCCCAGCGCTGGATGGACCACCACCGCGACCACCCGGGAGAGTTCGACCTGTCCTCGCTGCAGGTGCTCCAGGTCGGCGGGGCGAGGCTGGCCGACGAGGTCGCCCGCCAGGTCGGCCCGGTGCTCGGGTGCCGGTTGCAGCAGGTGTTCGGGATGGCCGAGGGCCTGCTCAACTACACCCGTCTCGACGACCCCGACGAGGTGGTCTGCGGGACCCAGGGCCGACCGATGTGCCCCGACGACGAGGTGCTCGTGGTCGACGACCGCGGACTCCCCGTCGAGGACGGTCGACCAGGGTCGCTTCTCACTCGAGGCCCCTACACCCCCCGCGGCTACTACCGGGCGGAGGAGCAGAACGCCCGAGCGTTCACCCCCGACGGCTGGTACCGCAGCGGCGACATCGTGCGGCGCCGAGCCGACGGGAACCTCGTCGTCGAGGGCCGCGACAAGGACATGATCAACCGCGGCGGCGAGAAGATCTCCGCTGAGGAGGTCGAGAACTTCGCCTACCTCGTGCCCGGAGTCCAGCAGGCCGCCGCTGTCGCTATGCCCGACCGTGAGCTCGGCGAACGCGTCTGCCTCTTCGTCGTGCCCCGTCCCGGCAGCTCCGTCGACCTCGAGGCGGTTCGCTCGGTCATGGAGGCCGCCGGGGTGGCTCGCTACAAGTGGCCTGAGCGTCTCGAGGTCGTCGACGCGCTGCGCACCACCAAGGTCGGCAAGATCGACAAGAAGGCCCTCCGTGAGGACATCACGGCGCGGACGACTTCGGAGAGAGGCACCAGATGAGTCAGGACAACGCCACCACCGCGATCGTGACCGGCGCCGGGCGCGGGATCGGTGCCGCAATCGCGCAGCGGCTCGCAACGGACGGTATGACGGTCGCCTGCGTGGACATCGACGAGAGGTCGGCGGCAGCAACCGTCACAAGCATCGAGGACGGTGGTGGCACCGCTGCCGCATTCGGGGCCGACATCTCCGACGAGCATGAGGTGGAGGCGTGCGTCGCCCAGGTCGCCGCCACGCTCGGTCCCCCGACGGTCCTCGTCAACAACGCCGGTGTCCTGCGGGACAACCTGTTGTTCAGGATGTCGCAGGGAGACTGGGACACCGTCATGCAGGTGCACCTCCGCGGCACCTTCCTGATGACCCGGGCGGTGCAGGCGCACATGACGAAGGCGAACTACGGCCGGATCGTCAACCTGTCCTCGACCTCCGCGCTCGGCAACCGCGGGCAGGCGAACTACGCCGCGGCAAAGGCAGGACTGCAAGGGTTCACCAAGACGATCGCGATGGAGCTGGGCAAGTTCGGGGTCACCGCGAACGCTGTCGCACCCGGGTTCATCGTCACCGAGATGACCCGGGGCACTGCCGAGCGGATGGGACAGAGCTTCGAGGAGTTCAGCGCCGCCCGGGTGGCCGGGATCCCGGTGGGTCGCCCCGGAGAGCCCGAGGACGTCGCGGATGCTGTCTCGTTCTTCTGCTCGCCCCGTGCCGGCTTCGTCTCAGGCCAGGTGCTCTACGTCGCCGGTGGTCCCCGTGGCTGAGGAAACCTCCGCCCGCTCGTGACGCAGGGTGGCGGTCGGTGAGCTCGCCAGGGAGGCAGACGCGTCGCGCCACTCCTCGAGCGACCGCGCGACCAGGCGAGCTGGGTGTGTCTTGACGTGCAGGTCTTCGATGCCTGCGCAGTCCTCGTCGTCGGGGAGAAGGCAGGCGACCAGGTCGGCCTCCTCGAAGAGACGGCATCGACCAAGGGCGAGGACCGGGCAGACCCGGCCTCGCCGGCCTGGTCCGGTGCACTGCCGCACGTCGAACCCGGCCTTGCGCAGCGCGGTCGTGCTCGGATGCTCCGCCCGACCCCGTGCCTCGACGAGGACCCGGGTCCGCCCCGTGTCCGGCCCCCATCCGGGCATGTAGTCGTCACAGGCGATGTCGACGGTGATGTCGCCGCCTTCGGGCGGGCGCACGATGGACACGCCGATGCGCTCGAGCAGGCCGAGCATCGGGGCGTTCTCGGTCCGTACGACGGCGCGCAGGGAGCTGACGCCGTTGGCGGCAGCGGTGCGACGGAGCCGGGCGAGCAGTGCTGTGCCCACACCTTGGCCCTGGTGGTCGTCGGCGACGGTCAGGGCGAGCTCGTGCTCGCCCTCCCAGAGGACATAGCGCGCCTCGCCCACCACCCGGTTCCCGACGCAGGCCACGACGGCTCTCCCGTGCTCGGCGGGCAGGTCGGCCGCCCGCGCCAGGTCGTTTTCGGACAAGTGCGTGGAGAACCGCAGGTTCACGGAGCTGTCCGACAGGGCGCGGTAGAGGCCGAGGACCGCCGGCGCGTCGGCCGGGGTGGCTTCGCGGACCTCGTATGTCGTCGAGTTGACGGTCGTCATGAACTCACGCATGTATCGAGGCTAGACAGGCCGCTCGATGTGAGCCAGGGACCAAGGTCCCGACCTGGCGGCCGGTCATCGCCGCCCCCGAAGGGTCGGCACCGTGCGGGTGTCACACCCGAGCTGAGAAGGCGTGGAAGTCGTGGCGCTCCATGACGCGCGAGACGACGTAGCCGGCGACCAGCCCCCAGAACGCCGCCCCGATGTTGACCAGCTGGATGTCCGACACCGTCACCAGGAACGTGACGAGCGCTCCCAGCGTGAACCGGCCGCTGAACGCCGCGACGAACGAGCTCTGCAGTGCCCGCAGCATCGCCAGGCCGCCGAGCGTCGAGATGAACGCCGCGGGCATCGCCAGCATCAGGCCGGTGAAGAGCGGCGCGAAGACGCCGAACACGACAGCCAGCAGCCCGCAGAACAACGCGGCGGTGTACTGCCGGCTGCGCTGCCCCGAGGCTGTGAGCAGCGCGTTGGTGGGACCGGTCAGGCAGGTCGAGACCGCACCCACCATCGCGCTCATCATCGACCACGCTCCGCAGCCGATCGTGACCGCGTTCACCGGCGGCTCGTGTCCTGCCTGCCGCAGCACGGCCACCCCCTGCCCGTTCTGCACGACGAGCACGGTGATTGCCAGCGGAACCACCAGCTCGACCATCGCCCCCGCGGAGAGCTCGGGTGTGGTCAGAACCGGCCGGACCAGCCAGGTCGTGGCGTCCCCGGAGGGATCGTAGGAGCCGACAACGGCTACCGAAACCGCCCCGACCACCAGGGCTCCGAGAATCGGTGGCACTCGGCGAGTCAGGGTCACAGACGCGCTGAGGACGAGGAAGGCGAGGACCATGGGCACCGCGACCACCGGATCGTCCACGAGTGCGAGCATGAGGTCCACGCCGAACCGGAGGAACACGGCGGCCACCATCGCCGTGACGATCGGCATCGGCAGCAGGTCCATCACCCTGCGCACCCAGCCGGTCAGGCCGAGCACCAACATGAGGAGACCGGTCGCCAGGAACGCACCGACCACCTCCGGCCAGCTCAGATGGCCGAGGGCCGGCCCGACGAGCACGGTCCCGGGAATCGTCCAGAAGAAGCTCAGCGGCTGTCGGTAGACCCAGCTCGCGAGAACGGTCAGGACCCCGGAGAGGGCGAAGGACCCGAAGATCCACGAGGCAAGCTCGGCCTCGGTGAGTCCTCCTCGCGTGCCGACGGCCAGGATGATCGCCAGCGGGCCGGTGGTGGCGAAGACCAGCCCGATGAACCCGTTCAGCGCATACGTCGGGCCGAAGTCCTGGACGGCTTCCGCTGCGGTCGGGAGCCGTCGGACGGGTCGCTCGAGGATCTTCCGGGCGGAGGGGGATCTCACGAGACCCGAATGCTTCCGTGCATGGTGGTCAGAATGTCGCGGACGGCTGCCACGTCCCGTGCACGTCCCGGAGGACGTCCACGATCTCGCCGATCGTGGCGTAGGCCTTGACCGCCTCGATGGTCGCCGGCATGACGTTCTGGGACGCCTCGGCGGCCCGGCGTAGCCCGGTGAGCGTCTCCTGCACCCGGGCCTGGTCCCGGGAGGTGCGCAGCCGAGCCACCGACTCGGCCTGCTGCCGTTCCAGGGACGGGTCCACCTCGAACACCTCCAGCGGCTCCGTCGCCGAGGGGAACTTGTTCACCCCGACAACCACCCGGTCACCGCTCTCAACCTGTTGCATGTGCGTGTAGGCCGCCTCCGAGAGCTCATGGGCGAACCAGCCCGACGCGATGCACTCCAGGGCCCCGCCCCGCTTGTCGATGTCTTCGAGCGACTGCCAGATCTCGGTCTCCAGCTCGTCGGTGAGCGTCTCGACGGCGTACGAGCCACCGAAGGGGTCGAGCGTCTCGGTCAGCCCCGACTCGAAGGAGACCACCTGCTGGGTGCGCAGGGCGAGTGTCGCCGCCGACTCGGTGGGGACCCCCATTGCCTCGTCGTAGGCGGAGACGTGCAGGGTCTGCACTCCGGCGAGCGCAGCCACCGTGGTCTCGAGTGTGGCCCGGACGACGTTGTTCAACGGCTGCTGCGCTGTGAGCGTCGAACCTGCCGTGAACGCGAAGATCCGCAGCTGCATGGAGCGGTCGTTGCGTGCGCCGTAGGTGTCCCGCATCAGGCGGGCCCACACCCGCCTCGCGGCGCGGAACTTGGCCACCTCCGGCAGGAAGTCCATGGTGATCGCGAGGAACGTGAAGAGTGTCGGGGCGACCTGGTCCACGCTCACCCCGCGGCGGACGCACTCGTCGAGGTAGGCACGGGCGTTGGCGAAGGTGAACGCGATCTCCTGCACGGCCGAAGAGCCCGACTCACGGATGTGGTAGCCGCTCATCGCCAGCGGGGTCCACCCGGGGAGGTGCCGTGAGCAGTACTCGATCGTGTCGACGGCCAGCGACAGCGAGGCCGCCGGTGGGAAGATCTGCGTGCCGCGCGCGATGAACTCCTTGAGCACGTCGTTCTGGATGAACATGCCGAACTCGCCCGGGTCGACGCCACGCTTCTCTGCAAGCGCGACGAACAGCGCCGCCCATACGTAGCCGATCGCGTTCGCCGTGGTGCGCACCTGGCTGATGCTCTCCAGGGGGATCCGGTCCATCAGCACCTCGATGTCGGCGAGGGAGTCGATGGCGACGCCGACCCGGCCGACCTCACCTGCCGCCCTGGGGTCGTCGGAGTCGATGCCCATCTGGGTGGGAAGATCCATGGCGACCGAGAAGCCGGTCACGCCGGCCTCGAGCAGCCTCAGGAACCGCTCGTTGGACTGCTCGGCGGTCCCGAACCCGGCGTACTGCCCCATGATCCAGGGGCGTGGCTCGGCGGAGACACCCCGCGTGAACGGGTACTGGCCGGGGTGCTCACCCGTGGGCGGCGCGTAGTCCGACGCCAGGCGGGGACGCTGTGCGGTCACCGGGCCTCACCCTCCAGCTGCTCGCGGAGCACCTTCTTGGCCACCTTGCCGGTGGAGTTCAGCGGAAGCGCGTCCACCACCCGGACCTCCTTGGGCTTCTTGTACGACGCCATCCGGCGTCGGCAGTGCTCGAGCACCTCTGACTCGTCCACGGTGGCGCCGTCGCGGGTGGTGACCAGCGCCACCACGCGTTGGCCCCAGTCGTCGTCCTGGACCCCGACCACCGCCACCTCGGCGACACCGGGAACCTCGGCAACGACGTCCTCGACCTCGCGCGGATAGATGTTGTAGCCGCCGGAGATGATCATGTCGCCGACCCTGTCGACGAGCCACAGGTGGCCGTCCTCGCTCAGCCTGCCCAGGTCCCCGGTGTGCAGCCAGCCGTTGCGCACGGACTTGGAGAGGTCGGCCCGGTTGTGGGCGTTCCAGTAGCCGCGCATGACGTGGTCGCCCCGAGTCGTCACCTCGCCCACCTCGCCGGAAGGGACGGGGGAGCCCTCCTCGTCGACCACCCGGATCTCGACTCCGAGCGCCGGACGGCCCGCGGAGGTCAGCAGGTCCGGCCGGTCGGCGAGCCCGCGTGCGTGGTCGGTGGCGTCGAGCACGGTCACCGGGGGGATCGCCTCGACCAGGCCGTAGTACTGGACCAGGCGCGGGGTGAGCCGCTCGGTCGCCTGCCGCATCTGCTCGGGTGGCATCGGTGCGCCGGCGTAGCCCAGCATCCGCAGCCCGCGAAGGGTCTCTCGGTCGACACCGGGCGCGGTCAGGAGCCGGGCGACCATCGTGGGAACCACCGCCGTGTGTGTGGCGCCCCGCTCGGCGACCGCCTCCACGAAGCTGTCGGGGTCCCAGCCGGGCAGCACGATCTGCCGGGCGCCCGCCACCAGGAACGGCAGGACGAACAGTCCACTGGTGTGGGTGATCGGGCCGGCGTGGACGTAGACGTCGTCGGGTCCCGGCACCCCGCCCAGGACGTCCTGGGTCATGTTGACGACGGAGGCGAACCAGTTCCGGTGGGTGCGCTGGGCGCCTTTGGGGTGGCCGGTGGTGCCGCTGGAGTAGTGCAGCCCGCACAGGGCGTCCGGCTCGACCGGTGCGAGGGGACGTGTCGAGCCGCCGGTGACGAGTCGTTCGTACGGGGTGCCGGGTCCGTCGCCCACGACCACCACGTGGGGGATCTCCTCCCGCAGGGCCGCGACGTCCTCGGCGAAGCGCGCGTCGTAGACGAGGGCCCGGGCGCCCGAGTCCGCGGCGATCCGCTCCCAGTCGCTGGGGTGCAGCCGGTGGTTGAGCGCTGCCCGCACCAGCCCGGCCGACCGGATCGCCAGGTCGGTCTCGAGGTAGGTGACGCTGTTGGACTGCAGGTCTAGAACCCGGTCACCGGGCTCGAGTCCGAGGGCCAGCAACGCGTTCGCAAGCCGGACGACGCGGCCGCCGAGCTCGACGAAGGTCAGCGAGCCGGACGGTCCGTCGACCGCGACCCGGTCGGGGAACCGCTTGGCGGCGCGGGTGACGAGCGTGCCGACGTCCATGCTCAGCGTCCTTCGGGTGCGATGTAGGCGGCATCGAGGACCCGCACCCCACGACCTTCGGGGAGCACGGCGACGGGGTTCAGGTCCAGCTCGAAGCCCCGGGGCCAGCCGGCCACGGCATCGGCCAGGGCCAGGACGGTGTCGACCAGCGCGGCGCGGTCCGCCGGCGGCGCTCCGCGGACACCGGCGAGCAGGGTCGCCAGCCGGGTCTCGTCGACCATCGACTCGACCTCGGCCCGACCTACCGGGAGCAGCCGGATCGCCACGTCGTCGAGGAGCTCGGTGAGCACGCCACCGGGTCCCAGCGTGAGCACCGGGCCCAGCGGGCTGCCGGCGACACCGAGCAGCGCCTCGACGCCTCCGGTGACCATCTCCTCCACCAGGACCTCGCCGCCCAAGGACGCGAGACGCTCGAAGGTCGCGGCGGCAGATCCGGGAGAGACTCCTAGCGCGACCCCGCCCGCCTCGGTCTTGTGGGTGAGCCCGGGGACGACCGCCTTGAGCACGGCGGTGCCACCCACCTCCTGGACCGCGTCGATGGCTTCCTCCGCATCGACCACGACACGGCCGGGTGGCACCGGGAGCCCGGCGTCGGCGAGCAGGTGCTTGACGGTGTGCTCGTCGTCGCCGGCGGTGGGGAACGGGACGCCCCGGGCGACAGAGGCCGGCTGCGCCGGCGGGTTGCGCGCCGTGCTCACCTGGTGCAGCGCCGCCGCCGCGCGGACGGCCCGGGCAGGCGTGGGGTAGGCGGGGATGCCGGTGGACCGCAGCAGCCCCGCCGCAGCGGGGGACAGGTGGTCGGCACCGGTCCGCGCGACCAGGACGGGCTTTCCGCTGCGCTCTGCGGCGCGGCCGAGGCCCGCTACCACGTCCTCCACGTCGCTGCCGGTCAGCACGCAGAAGCAGGCCACCACGATGTCGACCCCCTGGTCGGCGACCAGGACGTCGAGCGCGCGGTCGAACAGCTCCGGGTTGCTCATCACGGTGGCGGTGACGTCCACCGGGTTCGAGGTCGCGCCGTACGCAGGCACGATCGCGTCCAGCGCCGAACGGGTGGCGGGGGAGAGCTCGGCGAGCTCGAGCCCGTGGACCTCCACCGCGTCGGCGGCGAGGATCCCCGACCCGCCCGAGGTCGTCACGACGGCGACCCGGGGCCCGGCTGGGCGTCGGGGCTGTGCGAAGACGTCGCCGACATCGAGCAGCTCATCGACGTCGTCGACGCGCACCACGCCGAACTGGCGCAGGGCCGCATCGACGACGCGATCGCCGGCCGCGAGTGCTCCCGTGTGCGAGGCCGCGGCCCGCTGCCCGGCCGCGGACCGGCCGGCCTTGAGCACGGCGACGGGCACACCCGTGGCGGAGAGCGCGCGGAGCGCGTCGACGTCGCTGAGCGACTCGAGGTAGCCCAGGATCCCGACACACCCGGGCTCGTCGGCCACCTGGGCCATCACCTCGAGCGCGGTGACGTCGGCCTCGTTGCCCGTGTTCACGACCCAGCCCAGCCCGAGCCCCCGCTCGAACGCCAGGCTGACGGCGCCGTAGCCGAGCGCGCCGCTCTGGCTGACGAAGCCGATCCGGCCGGGGACCAGCGTGGTCTGCTCGCCACCGAAGAGCGGGGAGAACGAGCTGACCTGGCGGTTCAGCACTCCCACGCTGCCGATGCAGTTGGGTCCGACGAGTCGCAGGCCGCCGGCCTCGGCCCTGGCCGCCACCTCGTCCTGCAGCGCCGCCCCATCCGCGCCGGTCTCCGCGAAGCCGCTGGAGCAGATGATGGCCACCGGGACGCCGGCGCGGACGCAGTCGTCCACGGCTGCCGGCACCCGCTCCGCGGACACCATGATCATGGCGAGGTCGATGGCGGCCGGGCAGTCCGACACCGACGGGTACGACGACAGGCCACACACCTCGGCCCCGTCCGGGCGCACCGGGTATACCTTGCCGGCGTAACCGTGCCGCCCGAGGTACTCCACCGGCAGTCGGCCCAGGGACCGTGGCCGGTCGCTGGCACCGACGACCGCGATCGCGCTCGCCGACCAGAGCGGGGAGAGGGAGGCCGTCACCGGCCGTCCCCAGGTCGCCAGCGGGCGTGCCGGGTCCCGGTGTCGCCCTCGCGGATGAGCTGCAGCCGGGGCTTGGGTCCGTCCGAGCGCCCGACCTGGGGACGCCGCTGACCGGCCTGCCAGGGCACCGGCCAGCGCACCCCCGATCCGGCGTACTCCTGCTCCGCGGCGGCGTGGAGGGTCCAGCTGGGGTCGTAGAGGTGCACCCTGCCGAGGGCACACAGGTCGGCCCGCCCGGCCAGGATGATCGAGTTCACGTCGTCGTAGGAGGAGATGACGCCGACCGCGATGGTCGGGATATCCACGCGGTTGCGGATCGCGTCGGCGAAGGGGGTCTGGTAGGAGCGGCCGAAGGCGGGGATCTCGTCGGCGGCGACCTGCCCGGACGAGACGTCGATCGCTGCTGCCCCCGCGGCCGCGAACCGCTCGGCGACCCGGACGGCGTCGTCGCCGGTGATCCCGCCCTCGACCCAGTCGGTGGCCGAGATGCGCACGGTCAGTGGCTTGCCGGTCGGCCACACCTCGCGCATCGCGGTGAACACCTCCAACGGGTAGCGGAGGCGATCATCGAGGTCGCCGCCGTACTCGTCGGTGCGCTGGTTGGTGACCGGCGAGATGAACGACGAGAGCAGGTACCCGTGTGCACAGTGCAGCTCGAGCAGGTCGAAGCCTGCTGCGTCGGCGCGTCGGGCGGCGTCGACGAACTGAGCTTTGATCTCCTCCATACCCGCGCGGTCGAGCTCGCGCGGCACCTGGCTCACCCCCGGCATGTAGGGCAGCGGGGAGGGTGCCACGAGCTCCCAGTTCCCCTCCTCGAGCGGCTGGTCGATCCCCTCCCACATCAGCCGGGTCGAGCCCTTGCGGCCGGAGTGGCCGACCTGCAGGCCGACCTTGGCCTCGGACTCCCGGTGCACGAAGTCGGTGAGCCTGCGCCACTCCGCGGCTTGCTCGTCGGTCCAGATCCCGGTGCACCCGGGCGTGATCCGTCCCGTGGGGGACACACAGACCATCTCCGTCATGACCAGGCCGGCCCCGCCCAGCGCCTTGCCGCCTAGATGGACGAGGTGGAAGTCGTTCGGCACGCCATCGGTGGCGCAGTACATGTCCATGGGCGAGACGAGCACCCGGTTCACCAGCTCCAGGTCGTCGAGGCGGAACGGCTGGAACATCGGCGGCCGCACGTCGCCCGGCGCCACTCCGCGCTCCTGCTCGTGGCGCGCGAACCACTCGGTGCAGGCGTCGACGAACTCGGGGTCACGAAGGCGCAGGTTCTCGTAGGTGACCCGCCGGCTCCGGGTCATGATGTTGAACCCGAACTGGAGCGGGTCCTGGTGGGTGTACTGACCGATGTTCTCGAACCACTCCAGACTGGCCTGCGCGGCGCGCTGGGTGGAGAGGACGACGGCCTTCCGTTCGGTCTCGTACTCCTGCAGTGCGGTGTCCACGGAGTCGTGCTCGTGCAGGCATGCCGCGAGCGCCAGCGCGTCCTCCATCGCCAGCTTCGTCCCCGACCCGATGGAGAAGTGGGCGGTGTGGGCCGCGTCCCCGAGGATGACGATGTTCTCGTGGCGCCAGTGCTCGTTGCGGATCGTGGTGAAGTTGATCCACCGGGAGTTGTTGGCCATCACCTCGTGGCCGTCGAGCACGTCGGCGAAGAGCTCCTTGACCAGGGCGATCGACTTCTCGTCCGACTCTCCGGGGGCGAAGCCGGCCGCGGCGAAGGCGTCGAAGCCCGCGTTGCGCCAGACGGTGTCGTTCATCTCGATGATGAACGTGCTCCCGTGAGCGTCGAAGGGGTAGCCGTGGATCTGCATCACGCCGTACGGCGTCTCGCAGATGTAGAACTTGAACGCGTCGAACACCTTGTCGGTGCCCAGCCACATGTACTTGCAGTTCCGCTGGTCGAGTGTGGGTCGGAAGCTGTCCGCGTGGCGGGCGCGGACCGCGGAGTTCAGGCCGTCGGAGGCGATCACCAGGTCGTGGCTTGCGGCGAACTCGTCCACGTCCGGCGCCTCCGTGCAGAAGTGCACGGTGACTCCTAGCTCACGGCAGCGCTCCTGCAGGATCTGGAGTAGCCGCTTGCGGCTCATCGCCGCGAACCCGTGGCCGCCACTGGTCACAACGTCGCCCTTGAAGTGAACGTCGATGTCGTCCCATCGGGCGAACTCCGCCTCCATCCGGCGGTAGACCGCGGGGTCGGCGTGCTCGATCCCGCCGAGGGTCTCGTCGGAGAAGACCACGCCGAAGCCGAACGTGTCGTCCGCGGCGTTGCGCTCCCAGACCGTGATCTCGTGCTCCGGCCCGAGCTGCTTGGCGAGGGCGGAGAAGTACAGGCCGCCTGGCCCGCCGCCGATGACCGCGATGCGCACAGTGTTCTCCCGTTGTCGAAGTGCGGACTCTCACAGTATGTTGCTTCTACGACGATCGTCAATAGAACGTTAGGAGCCGTCATGCAGCGTGACGCGAGGTTCAAGGGCCGCACCGTGGTGGTCACCGGGGGCGCGGGCGGGATCGGGCGCGAGGTCTGCGCCGGCTTCGCGAGGGAGGGTGCCTCGGTGGCCGTGGTGGACGTCGACGAGTCCGCGGCTGCGGCACTGGCGGCAGAGCTCGGGCGGGACGTCGGCGCGGATGCCGTGGGCTACGCCGTGGACGTCAGCGACCAGGCGGCGGTGGCGGTGCTGATGCGCGAGGTGCACGAGCGCCTCGGCGGGCCTCACGTTCTGGTCAGCCTCGCCGGCGGGTCGCTGGGCACTCCGAAGGCGCTCGAAGACATCGAGCCCCAGCACGTCGACGCCGTGGTGGACGTCAACCTCAAGGGGACGTTCTACTCCTGCCAGGCTGCCGCGCCCTACATGACCCAGGCAGGCGGCGGGGCGATGATCACCACCTCCTCCATCGGCGGACGCCAGCCGTCGCCGGTGACCGGGGTGCCGTACGCCGCGTCGAAGGCGGCCGTGGTCGGGCTGACCAAGCGCCTGGCCCGGGAGCTCGGAGGGCGAGGGGTCCGGGTGAACGCCGTCGCTCCTGGGCTGTTCCTCACCGGGCGGCTCCAGGCGATGTACGACGACCTGCCGGAGGTCGAGCGACGGGGAGTGCTCGATGCGATTCCACTGGGCAGGTTCCCGGAGGTCCGCGAGCTCGTGGATCCAGTGCTCTTCCTGGCCGGCGAGGAGGCGTCCTACATCACCGGCGTGGTGCTGGACGTCAACGGCGGCCGGTTCATGCCCCTGTGACGCTGCTGTCTGACAGGTCGCGGAGCCTGAACCGCTGGAGCTTCCCGGTGGCGGTCCGCGGGAGCGCGTCGGCGAAGTCGAGCAAGCGAGGGTACTTGTAGGGCGCGATCCGCGACTTCACGAAGTCCTGCAGCAGCCGGGCCTCCGACTCCGAGGCCTCGACCCCGGGGGCAAGGACGACGTAGGCCTTCACGACCTGTCCCCGAGCCTCGTCCTCGACGCCGACCACACCACACTCGGCGACGTGGTCGTGCGCCAGCAAGGCCTCCTCGACCTCGGGCCCGGCGATGTTGTAGCCGCCCGAGATGATCATGTCGTCGCTTCGCGCCTGGTACCAGAAGTAGCCGTCCTGGTCCCGAAGGAAGGTGTCGCCGGTGACGTTCCAGCCCCCTTGGACGTAGACCTGCTGCCGCGGGTCGGCGAGGTAGCGGCAGCCGGTGGGGCCCTTGACCGCGAGCCGGCCGATCTCCCCGTCCGGGGCGGGGTTGCCGTCGTCGTCCAGGATCGTGGCGATGTACCCGGGAACCGGCCGCCCCGTCGAGCCGGGCCGGATGTCCTGGTCGGCGGCGCCGACGAAGATGTGCAGCATCTCGGTGGACCCGATCCCATCGATGAGTCTCAGGCCGGTCTCCTCATAGATGGCGCGCCAGGTCGCCTCGGGAAGGTGCTCGCCGGCCGAGACGGCGCGCCGGAGCTTGCTGAGCACATGTCCCTTCCCGGAGGCCACCATCGCGCGGTACGCCGTGGGGGCGGTGAAGCAGACCGTAACCTCGTGCTTCTCGATCAGCTCCGCCAGCTCGGTCGGCGACGCCTTCTCGATCAGCAAGGTGGATGCACCCACCCGGAACGGGAAGATCACCAGGCCGCCGAGGCCGAACGTGAAGCCCAGCGGAGGGGTTCCGGTGAACACGTCGTCCGGTTCTGGGCGGAGGACGTGCTTGGAGAACGTGTCGGCGGTGGCGAGCACGTCCCGGTGGAAGTGCATGGTGGCCTTGGGGCGGCCGGTGGTCCCGGAGGTGAACGCGAGCAGGGCGACGTCGTCCGCGGCGGTCATCACGTTCTGGAACTCACCGGACCGGCCGGCCACGCGGCGGGTCAGGTCATCGGGAGCGTCGCCACCAACCGGGACCACGACGAGGTCGGGCACCTGTGCCGCCTCGAGCTCCGAAAGGAAACGGTGGTCGGTGAGCGCGAGCCGGACCCGGGCGATCTCGGAGACGGTGGCGAGCTCACGACTGCGCAGAAGCGGCATGGTGGTGACCGCAACCGCGCCGGCCTTGATCACCGCCATCCAGCAGGCGACCAGCCAGGGGTTGTTCGGGGCGCGCAGCAGCACGCGGTTGCCGGGGACCACCCCGAGGTCGTCGACGAGGACGTGGGCGACCTGGTTCGCCGTGCGGAGCAGGTCGGCGTAGGTCCACGCCGTCCCATCGGGCGACAGGAGGCAGGTCCGCTCGTTCCCTCCGCCCTCGACGACGCGATCCAGGAGCTCCACCGCGCAGTTCAGCCGGTCTGGGTACTGCACGTCGGGGAAGTCAAGGAGGAGCTCTGGCCACTGGTCCGGCGGCGGGAGGTGGTCCCGGCAGAACGTGTCGACGTGAGCGGACTGTGACAGTTCCATGCTGACCTTCTTCGCGTGGTCGGGGGCCGCGGTGCCCACTCGCCAAAGTATGCTCTTGCCGTGACGGTAGTCAATGGATCAACATAGCCTCGTGTGGCGGTCGGCGCCGCAGCAGCCGCGCGAACCAGCGTTAAGGTGCAGTCCGTGTCCGTTTCCGTGATCGACGACGAGGTCAGCCAGTCCCGTGGCCTGCAGCCCCGTGCTCTGATCGTGACCATCTACGGGCTCTACGCGCGTGAGGTCGGTGGATGGCTGAGCGTCAGCTCACTCATTCGTCTCATGGGAGGGCTCGGCGTCGACGAGCCGGCCGTGCGCTCCTCGATCTCCCGACTCAAGCGGCGGGGGATCCTCGAAGCCCAGAGGGTCGACGGGGTCGCGGGCTATGCGTTGTCCGAGCACGCTCGAGAGATCCTCGCCGAGGGTGACCGACGGATCTTCGAGCGGCCGCGAGCGGACGCACGGGACGGCTGGGTGATGGCCGTCTTCAGCGTCCCGGAGACCGAACGGCAACGGCGGCACACGCTGCGCTCCCGTCTCTCCTGGCTCGGATTCGGCACCGTGGCGGCGGGCGTGTGGATCGCGCCCGCCCACCTCGAGGAGGAGACCCGGGACGTGCTCGAGCGGTACGACCTTGCCCCTTACGTGCGGCTCTTCCGAGCAGACTTCCTCGGCTTCGGCGACCTGCGGGAGCAGGTCCGCACGTGGTGGGACCTCGAAGGGCTCGAGAAGCTCTACGACGAGTTCGCGACCGCCCAGGCGCCGGTCCTCGAGCGGTGGCGGCGCCGCCGTGTCGCCGATGACGGGGCCGCTTTCGCCGACTACGTCCGGACCCTGACACTTTGGCGGCGACTCCCGTTCCTGGACCCGGGCCTGGACCAGGAGCTGCTGCCGCGGCCGTGGCAGGGCGTGCGCGCGGCGGACACCTTCGTCGCCATCCAGGAACGCCTGAGTGACGCGGCGCGTCGGCACGTGGCCGCAGAGACGGGACGTTAGCCGAGCCTGCTGGCCGAGCCTGCTAACCGGGCAGGACCGCGAAGCCCTGCACCTCGACCTGGGCCTCCTCGTCCCACAGCCGTGCCACGCCGATGCCTGCCATCGCCGGGTAGGTGCGCCCGACGAGACGCTTCCACACCCCGCCGATCTCGTGGGCGTGCCGGCGGTAGTCGGCCATGTCGACGATGTAGACGGTGAGGCTCGCCAGATCCTCCGGAGCGCCCCCGCAGGCGGCGAGCGCCGAGAGCAGGTTGGCGAGCGCCAGCTCGAACTGGTCCACGACTGTGTCGCCGACGATGTTGCCTTCGCGATCCATCGCCGTCTGCCCGGCGAGGAAGACCATGCGACCGTGGCCCGCGACGGCATGGGAGAAGCCCCTGGGCTGCGCCAGGGACGGGGGGTTGATGTGCTCCAGGCTCATCGCTCACTCATGACTGAACAGCCCCTCCGTCGACGTTGACGCCCTGTCCGGTGACACCGGCGTTGGCGACACAGAACCAGATCGCGTCCGCTACCTCCTCGACCGAGATGAGCCGGCCGATCGGCTGCTTGGCCTCGAGGATCTCGCGGGCCTCCGTGGCGCTCCTGCCGGTCTTGGCGACGATGCCGTCGACCGTGGCATCGGTCATCGGTGTGTCGACGTACCCGGGGCAGACCGCGTTGACCGTGACCCCCGTGCCGGCCACCTCGGCCGCCGCTGAGCGGACCAGGCCGAGGACGCCGTGCTTGCTCGCGGTGTAGGCGCCGATGTAGGGCTCGCCGATCTTCGCGGCGACCGAGGCGACCACGACGACCCGCCCGTGCCCCCGCTGGAGCATGCCGGGCAGCGCGCGGCGGATGCAGCGGAACGGCGCGGTGAGGTTCAGGTCGAGCATGCGCTGCCACTGCTCGTCGGTGGTTCGGGCGACCGAGGCCGACACGCCCGCCCCCGCGTTGGCCACGAGCACGTCGACGCGGCCCCAGGAGTCCTCGACCTCGGCGAAGATGTCGTGGACCGCGGCGGGGTCGGTGATGTCCCCGGGCAGGACCAGCGACTCCCCGTGACAGTCCGCCGCCGTGTCCCGGAGCTCTGCCTCGTTGCGCGCGGTGAGCGCGACCCGATAGCCCTCCCGGCTCAGCCGGCCGGCCGCCGCTCGGCCGATCCCTCGCCCCGCGCCGGTGATGACGGCGACGCGGGTTTCGTCCAAGTTCGGCACTCCTAGACCTTGCCATGTCTCCATTACGACCGTCAAGATGACGACATAATGAACGCGACGACGAACGTGTACCTGATCGACGCCGTCCGGACCGTGTTCGGCCGCCACCGCGGCGGGCTGTCCACGGTTCGCACCGACGACCTGGCCGCCCTCCCGATCGCCGAGCTGGTTGCCCGCCACGCCGAGCTGGACCCCGCGACCATCGATGACGTCTACCTGGGGAACACCAACGGTGCTGGTGAGGAGAACCGCAACGTTGCTCGGATGGCCGCCCTTCTCGCCGGGCTGCCGGTCACCGTGCCCGGGGTGACGGTGAACCGGCTGTGCGCGTCCGGCGCGGAGGCCGTCATCCAGTCCGGGAGGGCGGTGGCAACCGGTGACGCGACGCTGGTGATCGCCGGCGGCGTGGAGGGGATGAGCCGTGCTCCCTTCGTCGTGCCGAAGCCGCAGGAGGCGCTCCCGCGCGCCATGCAGATGCACCAGACCACGGTGGGCTGGCGGATGCCGAACCCGGCCTTCCCGGACCACTGGGTCGACCCGCTGGGGACGTGTGCAGAGCGGGTCGCCGACGAGCTCGGCGTCGGCCGTGAGGAGCAGGACGCCTGGGCGGCGCGCTCCCACCAGCTCGCTGCGAAGGCCTGGGGCGCGGGATTGCACGACTCCTACGTCATGCCGGTCGAGCACGTGTCAAGGGACGAGAGCCTGCGGCCGGACAGCACCGTGGAGTCGCTGGGCAAGCTCGCGCCCGCTTTCACACCCGACGGCACCGTCACGGCGGGCAACTCATCGCCGATCAACGACGGCGCCATCGCGGTCCTGGTCGGCGGGGACACCGCCGCGGAGCAGCTCGGCGTCCAGCCACTGGGCCGGATCGTCAGCAGCAGGACCGTCGCGGTCGAGCCGGACCGCTTCAGCGTTGCCCCGGTCCCCGCCATCGAGCAGCTGCTCGGCCGGGCCGGCCTCGGGATCGCCGACGTGGACCTGTGGGAGATCAACGAGGCGTTCGCGGCCATGGTCCTGTCCACGCTCAGACTGATGCCCGACATCGAGCGGGAGCGGGTCAACGTGAACGGCGGTGCGATCGCACTCGGCCACCCGCTTGGTGCCTCCGCGCCCCGGGTGCTCGTCGACCTCTGCCGGGAGCTGCGCCGCCGAGGTGGTGGAGTGGGGGTGGCCGCTGCATGCATCGGGGTCGGCCTCGGACAGGCCGTACTCGTCGAAGTCAAGTGAGGGGAAGCCGATGATCAAGCCCGAGGAGTTCACCGACGTCACCTACGTCGTGGAGGAGGACACGTACGCCGTCGTCACGATCAACCGACCTGACCGGATGAACTCGTTCCGGGCCCGCACGGTGGACGAGCTCATCTATGCGTTCAAGCACGCCTGGGCAGACCGCCGCGTGGCCGCGGTGATCCTGACAGGGGCCGGAGAACGAGCGTTCTGTGCCGGCGGTGACGTCAAGGAACGGGCCGAGACCGGTTCCTACGGCCCGGGCGAGTGGGGGATGTTCGAGGTCGAGCGACTGCACCGGATCATCCGGGACATCCCCAAGCCGGTGATCGCTGCGGTCAACGGGGTGGCCGTCGGTGGCGGCCACGTCCTGCACGTCATCTGCGATCTGTCGATCGCGTCGGAGACGGCGCGGTTCGGGCAGGCCGGCCCGCGGGTGGGATCCTTCGACGCGGGGTTCGGGTCGACGTACCTGGCACGCGTGGTCGGAGAGAAGCGGGCGCGACAGATCTGGTTCCTTCTGGACCTGTACGACGCGCAGACGGCGGAGCGCTGGAACCTCGTCAACGACGTGGTGCCTCCGGCTGAGCTGCTCGACAAGGCCCGGGAGTATGCACGAACGATCGCTTCCTACTCCCCGACCGCGCTGAAGTTCCTCAAGCACTCGTTCAACGCCGACACCGAGCACATCGCCGGGATCTCCAACATCGCGTTCGACGGGCTGGACATGTTCGTCCACACCGACGAGGGGATGGAAGGGGCCAAGGCGTTCGCGGAGAAGCGGCCGCCGGACTTCGCGCCGTACCGCTGAATCGCGGTCCACGGGCGAAGAGGCGCAGGCACTGCGCGCGCGTATCGGTCGTCCTCGGGATTACGCTGCAAGCAGCAGGCGGCTCGCCGCAGTGCGTCGGCGAGCTCGCGCGCAGACCGCTCCACGTTGTGCGGGTCCGCGACCCCAGCCTGCGCGGGCCGATGACGGCACGTGTCGATGAAGACCTCGCATCTGGCCGGCTTACCGGGGCAGCGGGATATTCACACCAGTCCGCCCGGCCAGGGTGTTGCGCATGTCCTTTCATGGCCACAACAATCACCGAGACGGCGATGACGCATGCCGAGCGAACCCGCGACTTCCGAGCGTCCTGACCCAAGAGTCCCGCCATCCCGAGGAGATCCTGTGTCCGTACTGTCCGAGCTCGTCACCAGCCTTGCCGATGGAACTATCCAGGTGGTCGACCTGACCGCCCCCCTCTCGGACCAGACCCCGATTCTGATGCTGCCGCCGGAGTTCGGGCAGACGGCGCGGTTCGAGCTCGAGGAGATCAGCCGGTACGACGACCGCGGCCCGGCCTGGTACTGGAACAACTTCCGCACCGGCGAACACACCGGCACGCACTTCGACGCACCCAACCACTGGGTGACAGGCAAGGATGGGCACGACGTGGCCTCCGTCCCGGTGGGCCGCCTGGTCGCGCCCGCGGCGGTCCTCGACTTCGGCGCGCAGGCCGCCGAAGATCCGGACTTCCTGCTCGAGATCGACCACGTGAGGCAATGGGAGTCCGACCACGGCGAGCTGCCTCGCGGCGGATGGCTGCTCTTCCGGACCGGCTGGGACTCGCGCACGACCCAAGAGGCGATGCTGAACGCCGACGACACCGGCCCGCACACCCCCGGGATCTCAGTCGAGTGTGCTCGCTGGATCGCAGAGGAGTCGCCAGTGCTCGGACTCGGTGTGGAGACCGTGGGCACGGACGCGGGCGCGGCGCACTCTTTCGACCCGGCGTTCCCGTGCCATTCGTTCCTGATGGGAAACAACAAGTACGGGCTTACCCAGCTGCAGAACCTCGACAGCCTTCCACCCACCGGTGCGGTGGTGATCGCCTCTCCGCTTCCCATCGTTTCCGGATCCGGATCGCCGGCGCGTGTGCTGGCGTTGGTCGAAACCTGATGCTGGTCCATGAGGCTGTCGGCCGGGCCCTGGTCGAAGCCGGCGTGCGCCGTGTCTTCGGCGTCGTCGGATCCGGCAACTTCCACGTCACCAACGCCATGATCGCTGCTGGCGCGGAGTTCGTGGCAGCCCGTCACGAGGGTGGCGCTACGACGATGGCCGACGGTTATGCGCGAACCTCCGGCGAAGTGGCTGCGGTCAGCGTGCACCAGGGCTGCGGGCTCACGAACGCGATGACCGGTCTCACCGAGGCGGCGAAGAGCCGCACGCCTCTGGTCCTGGTGGCCGCCGAGGTGACTCAGCCGCGTTCCAACTTCTACGTCGACCAGGATGCCCTCGCCCGTGCTGTGGGTGCGGTGCCGCTGCGGGTCCACGATCCCGGCGACGCCCTGACGGTCGCTTACGCCGCGGTGAACACCGCGCTGCATGAGCGGAGGGCCGTATTGCTCAACCTCCCCCTGGACGTGCAGGGCATGGACTTGCCAGGACAGCCGGAGCGACCGGCATTGCCGAAGGCCGAACCACTCCTGCCTTCCACCGCCGACGTCGAGACGCTCGCCAAGCTCCTGTCCCAGGCGAAGCGTCCGGTGTTCGTAGCAGGGCGCGGCGCCCGCAGCCGCACGGCCCGCGTCGCTCTGGTCACACTCGCCGACCAGTGCGGTGCCCTCCTCGCCACGTCGGCGGTGGCGAAGGGACTGTTTCGGGATCACCCCTGGTCGCTCGACGTCTCTGGTGGCTTCTCCTCGCCGTCGGCCGCTGCTCTGATCCGTGGGGCCGATCTCATCGTCGGGTGGGGGTGCGCACTGAACATGTGGACGATGCGGCACGGTCGGCTGATCGCTCCCGATGCCGTGGTCGTCCAGGTCGACGACGACCAAGATGCACTCGGCGCCCACCGGAAGATCACGCACGGCGTCGTCGGTGACGTGGCGTTGAGCGTGCAGAGGGTGAGCGAACGTCTCTCCGGCGCACGCCAGGGCTACCGCACCGGCGAGGTCCGACAGCGGCTCGACGCGGGCGTCCGGTGGCGCGACGTCGCGTTCACAGATACCGGCGACGCCGACCGGATCGATCCCAGGACGCTGTCGATCGCTCTCGACGACCTACTGCCAGCGGAGCGCGTCGTATCGGTGGACTCGGGCAACTTCATGGGCTACCCGAGCATGTACCTGTCGGTTCCCGACGAGCAGGGGTTCTGCTTCACCCAGGCGTTCCAGTCGATCGGGCTTGGCCTGGCCACCGCGATCGGCGCTGCCCTTGCCCGACCGGACCGACTCCCGGTGGCGGCCCTCGGTGACGGTGGAGCGCTGATGGGAGTCGCTGAACTCGAGACCGTGGTCCGACTTGGTCTGGGCATGGTCGTGGTCGTCTACGACGACGAGGCGTACGGCGCCGAAGTACATCACTTTGCCGACGCCGGCGAGCCGCTGGACACCGTCAGGTTCCCGCCCACCGACATCGCTGCCATCGCCCGTGGCTTCGGGTTCGACTCGTGCATGGTGCGTTCCGTGGACGACCTCGAACCACTGCGCGTATGGCTGGACGGGGAACGATCACACCCCTTCCTCGTCGACGCCAAGGTTGTGAAGGACGAACCCTCATGGTGGCTCGAGGAGGCCTTCCGCGGCCACTGAACGATCTCACGTCAACGTCGCATTGCGTGACGGCGTTGACTCCCCAACTCGGAAGCCGCGGAAGACTCGAGTCGTCAACAGGGGAGAGCCAGAAGGGCAAGGAGTCCACGATCCCCCGGGGGACTGTCCTCGGCTCCAGTTGATCGTTCGAGCAGCTGCCACGTCATGGGCGCGTGCCAGCTACTGAGCGGATGGATGCCGAACGCGAGCATCTAGATCTTGAGCATCTGGCTCGACCCCGGCGGCGGGTTCGCGTCCGACGCCCCGGGCCGCAGGTTCAATCGGGAGGACTCGCCGCTTGCGCGAAGGTAAGTGTCTCCCCACGCGCGCCGCTCATCCAGATGTCCTGGCAGGCCGCCGCCATCTCGTCGAGCCCTCTGACCACCGTGGCGAATACGTTCCCCGGGACCCACCCCTGGTCACCGTTGATCAGCAGGTTGTTGCGACCGTAGAAGAGAGCCAAGTCCACGATTCGGCGCATCTGCCGGATCTCGCCGGCCGCTTCGTAGCCGTAGGCCGGGTTGCCGAGGTCGTCCGAGTCGAACGAGAAGTAGCACAAATCACCCGGGATCGGCGTGACCGTGGTGTTCTCCTTGCCGGGATCGATGTCGGCGAAGGCGGGCACCAGGTGGTAGATCTCGTTGCGCGCGTACTTCCCGTGGAACACCTGCGAGGACAGCGGCAGCGCGTCCCACACGGCACGACACGTGCGCGGCGCCTCGTCGTCGAGCAGTCGGGCGATGCACTGCACCTGTCGCTGCTCCAGCGTGACACTGATGAATCGCGGCATGGTCCCTCCGGGCCGGTTGTTGGTGGTCAGATCAAGGCCGCGCCTCCGCTGAGCCGGTCACGGTGGGCGGGCGGTCATTCCAGTCGGTGGCTTGCTCGTACGTGTGGCCGGCACGGAGGACGAGGGCATCGCTGTGCCGAGGGCCCACTACCTGCAACCCCACTGGAAGCCCTGCGGTCGGGAAGCCACAGGGCACGCTGAGCGCCGGCTGCTGTGTCATGTTGAACGGATAGGTGTATGGCGTCCAGGTGGTCCACAGCTGGGACGGCCACGCGTCGGGGGCGGAGCACCCGAGGGGGAACGCCGGGATCGGCATGGTTGGCGTGAGGAGCAAGTCGTAGTCCTCGTGGAACCTGCCCATGTGTGCTCCGAGCGCCATGCGCACCGCCACGGCATCGAGATAGTCCGACGCGCTGTACGTCGCGCCCTCCTCGGCCGCGGCCCGGAGGCCGGGATCGACGCGCGAAAGTGCCGACTCTCCATACTGCTCGAGGACCTTCGCTGCGCCGGCGAACCACAGCACCTTGAACGCCACTTCCGGGTCCTCGAAGCCCGGATCGACCTCGGTCACCTCGGCGCCCGCCCCAACGAGCACGGAAACCGCCGACCGGACGAGCGCCTCCACCTCGGGATCGTTGGTACCGAAGCCGAGCGTGGCTGAGAAGGCGATGCGGAGCCCGGCGACACCCTCGTCGAGGCCGTCCTGGAACGACCTCGGCGGCATGGGCATCGCCGACCAGTCGCGAGCGTCGTACCCGGAGATGACATCGAGCAGGAAGGCGGCGTCCCGCACGGTGCGCGTCATCGGTCCGGCGTGGGCGAGGGTGCCGAACGGGCTCGCAGGCCAGAGGGGTACGACGCCGTAGGTGGGCTTCAGAGCCACCGTTCCGGTGAACGCAGCCGGGATGCGCACGGACCCGCCCCCGTCGGTGCCGATGGACCACGTGCCCATGCCGAGTGCGACGGCCGTCGCAGAGCCGCCGCTCGATCCGCCCGCGGTCAGCCTCGGGTCCCAGGGGTTCCCGGTTGCACCGAATCGCTCGGAGTCGGTGACGCCTTTCCAGGCGAACTCCGGCGTCGTGGTCTTCCCGATCAGCACGGCGCCTGTCTCGCGCAGCCGCGCCACGGCCGGTGCGTCCTCCACCCACGGAGCCGACTCGTCGATGAGATGCGTCCCACGGAGTGTGGGCCAGCCCACGGTCAGGAAGATGTCCTTGATCGAGGTGGGGACACCGTCCGCGGGTCCCAACGGCGTGCCGGCGCGCCACCTCTGCTCGGACTCCTTCGCCGACTGCAGGGCGCCCTGCTCGTCGGCTCGGACGAACGCGTTCACCAGTCCGTCATACGTCGCGATCGCGTCCAGTGCCGCCCGGGTTGCCTCGACCGGCGAGATGTCACCACTGGCGTACCCTGCAACGAGGTCAACAGCGCTCGTGCGCGAAAGTCGGCTCATGTCGTCTCCTGGTGTGCAACGGTCTCAGTCGTGACGAAGCCGACCGTCTTGTCGACGACGTTGACCATGGGTTCTCCGTCGAGCCAGCGCAGGGCGTTCTCGAGCGCGGTACGGACTGGTGAAGGTACTGAGTGCAGGCCTGTTGGCACTTGGTGCCCCGACCCCGCTCTACATGTTCAGCTCTGAACTCTGGTGGCTGATGTGCGTCTCGGCTGTGCGTGGTTTCGGATTTGCCGTGCTGACCGTGAGCGGCTCCACCCTGACCGTTCGCATCGCTCCCCCCCGGTCAGCGGGGGGAAGCCCTGGGCGCATACGGGCTCGCCGTAGCCGTGCCGAACCTGATCGCGGTGCCCTGGGCGTCGCCTTGACCCTGGATGGCAACTTCGCCTGGGTGGCGATGCTTTCCGTGGCCCCGATCCTCGGCGTGCCGCTGATCATGCGGATGGCCCCGATCGCGACAACCGCATCGGACATGCGTTCCGGGACGAAGACCCGGCGGGATGTGATCTCTGCGGCAGGTCCGTCGCTCGTCCTTTTTGCAGTCACAGTTGCCGCGGGCGGGTTGGTGACCTTCCTGCCGATTACGCGCCCCGAAGGACTGCTAGCAGCGGCCCTTCTGTTCACCTTCGGCTTGACGGGAGCGTTGGCTCGATGGGGCATAGGCATCTGGGAAGACCGCTCCGGGGAGAGTCCCGCCGGGTGGTGT
>DGBP01000052.1 GCA_002384855.1 Nocardioidaceae bacterium UBA4001
CGGCGAGGAGGATCGCCGTCGCCCGGTCGAGGCCGCCGGGCGAGAAGATGCCGCCGGCCGTCTCCACCGTGACCTCGCGGCCGGCGAGCTCGAGCGTGAGCGGACGGCGCTCGCGGTCGGTCGCGGCGGGGGAGTCGGTGAAGTAGTGGTCGGTCACGCAGCAACCCTAGGTCGGTTGTCGGTGCCCGGTGGGATGCTGGCGCCAGCGATGGACATGCAGGGCGAGGGGAGGCGCGATGACGGATCCAGGGACCGACAGCACGGGGAGCGAGTCGATGCCGCCGGTCGTCCTGCCGGACCGGTTGGCCGCCTCGCTGGAGGCCTTGTCGGCGGCCCGCCCGGAGGGGTTGTCGCAGGCGGAGCTGCTCCGCGTGGTCAGCCTGCTGGAGGCGACGAAGGGGGCGGCTGCGGCTCTGCAGGCCCGCGCGACCGCTCGGTTCGTCGAGGACCGCGACGCGCGGGTGGCCGAGCAGCTGGCGAGCGACGAGATCTCAGCCCGTGAGGCCCGGTGCCGTCGCGCCGCGGCGCGGGCGGAGTTGGCCCTGGCACGGCGGGTCTCGCCGAGCCAGGCCGATCGGCACGTGGGTCTGGCCCAGGGTCTGGTCCACGACCTGCCGCACACGATGGCGGCCCTGACCGCCGGTGAGCTCAGTGAGTGGCGGGCGACGATCGTGGCTCGCGAGACGGCGTGCCTCTCCCACGAGGACCGCATGGAGGCCGACCGGCGGATCGCCGGGTGCCTGACGACGGCGGGGGACCGAGAGCTGTCCGCTGCGGCGCACCGGGCGGCGGTCGACCTGGATCAGGAGTCATTGGTGAGGCGTCGTCGCCGGGCGGCCGCCTCCCGCAACGTGTCGGTGCGCCCGGCCCCGGACGGCATGGCCTGGTTGAGCATCCTGGGTCCGTTGACGGATGTCGTCGGCGCGTTCGCAGCACTGAAGGCCGCGGAGCACGCGCGTCACACCCTGACGGGCGACCCGGTCGTCGACGCGGCGCGCGTGGCGGACGAGCGAGGCCGCGGCGCGTGGATGGCTGACACGGCGTTGGAGCTGCTGTCGGGGCGCCACGCAGGGCAGGTGCAGCCCGTCGAGGTCGCCCTGGTGATGCGTGAGGAGGCGATCGTGCGTACGGACGGCGAGAGCGACGAGGTCGAGGTCCCGGGTTTCGGGGCGATGCCGGGACCGATGGCTCGTGAGCACCTCCTGCGGCTGTGTGACAGCGACACCCGGACCTGGCTGCGCCGCCTGTGGACCGCTCCGGGGCGACGAGACCTCGTGGCCATGGACTCGCAGCGGCGCCTCTTCTCCGGGGTGCTGCGTCGGCTGATCGAGCTGCGGGACGCGTCGTGCCGGGTGCCGTGGTGCGGTGCCCCGATCAGGGACATCGACCACGTCAACGCCCACGCGGGCGGGGGCGAGACCTCCGCGGCCAACGCGATGGGGACCTGTCAGCGGCACAACCTGGCCAAGGAGTCGCCGGGTTGGTCGGCCGAGCTCGTCGCGGACGGGCTCGACCCCGGCGGTGGNNGCCAGGGTGAGGCGCCGACCGGAGCCGGTGCCCGACCGGGCCTGGTCACCGCTTGAGGTTCACCTCGACGGGCTCGTCGACGCGGCCTAGGACGCCGACCTCGGACCCCGACCTCAGACGACGTCCTCGTCCACCCAGTCCAGGGTCTTGCCGATCGCCTTGGTCCAGTTGCGGTGCAGCCGCCCCACCTCGGTCTCGTCCATGGCCGGCGACCACCGGCGGTCCTCGGCCCAGTTGTCGACGATCTCGTCGGTCGACTCCCAGTACCCGACGGCGAGGCCGGCGGCGTAGGCGGCGCCGAGCGCGGTGGTCTCGGCGATCCTGGGCCGCACGACGTCGACGCCGAGGACATCCGCCTGGAACTGCATGAGGGTCTCGTTGGCCACCATGCCGCCGTCGACCTTGAGCTCGGTGAGACGGCCGCCGGCGCGCTCGGCGTCCGCCTGCATCGCGTCGAGCACGTCCTTGGTCTGGTACGCGGTGGACTCCAGGGCTGCCCGGGCGATGTGGCCCTTGTTGGCGAACCGGGTGAGCCCGAGGATCGCGCCGCGGGCATCGGGCCGCCAGTGCGGTGCGAAGAGCCCCGAGAAGGCCGGGACGAAGTAGACCCCGCCGTTGTCCTCGACGCTCCCGGCGAGCTGCTCGACCTCGGGGGCCTCCTTGATGAAGCCCAGGTTGTCGCGCAGCCACTGGATGAGCGAGCCGGTCACGGCGATCGAACCCTCGAGCGCGTACACGGCCGGCTCCTCGCCGAGCTGGTAGCAGACGGTCGTCAGCAGGCCGTTGTCGCTCCTGACGATCTCGGTCCCGGTGTTGAGCAGCATGAAGTTGCCCGTGCCGTAGGTGTTCTTCGCCGTCCCCGGCGTCAGGCACGCCTGGCCGAAGGTGGCCGACTGCTGGTCGCCGAGGACCCCTGCGATCGGCGTCCCCTTGAGCACTCCCGGCTTGCACTCGCCGTACACCTCCGAGGAGGAGCGGATCTCGGGGAGCACCTGCATCGGCACCCCGATCGCCTCGCAGGTCGCCTCGTCCCACGCGAGGGTCCGCAGGTCCATGAGCATCGTGCGGGAGGCGTTGGTGACGTCGGTCACGTGGACCCCGGCGTTCTCGCCGCCGCCGGTGAGGTTCCACAGGACCCACGTGTCCATCGTCCCCGCGAGCAGCTCGCCGGCCTCGGCGCGCTCGCGCGCCCCCTCGACGTGGTCGAGGATCCACGCGATCTTCGGTCCGGCGAAGTACGTCGCGAGCGGCAGGCCGCAGACCTCCTTGAAGCGGTCCAGGCCGCCGTCCTGGGCCAGCTCGTCGACGATCCCCTGGGTACGCGTGTCCTGCCAGACGATGGCGTGGTGGATCGGCTGGCCGTTGCTCCTGTCCCACACGACGGTGGTCTCGCGCTGGTTGGTGATGCCGACCGCCGAGATGTGCCCGCTGTTGAGGTTGGCCTTGCCGAGCGCCCCGCCGATGACCCGCCGGGTGTTGTCCCAGATCTCCATGGCGTCGTGCTCGACCCAACCGGCGCGCGGGAAGATCTGCTCGTGCTCGATCTGGTCGGTCGCCACGACCGAGCCGTCCCGGTCGAAGATCATCGCCCGGGTGCTGGTCGTCCCCTGGTCGATGGCCAGCACGTAGGTCTTGGCAGCGCTCATGTGCGGCATCCTGTCAGGTCCCTTTCGCCTGTGGTGCCGACCGCGACTACCGTTGTGCCATGCCGAATCCCACGCCCCTCGACCCCCAGCAGCGCGTCGCGGCCTGGCGCCGCATCGCGGAGGAGGACCTTGACGTCCTGGTCATCGGCGGTGGGGTGACCGGCGCCGGCGTCGCCCTCGATGCGGCGACCCGTGGCCTCAAGGTGGCCCTCGTCGAGCAGCGCGACTTCGCCTCGGGGACCTCCTCCCGCTCGAGCAAGCTCTTCCACGGCGGCGTGCGGTACCTCGAGCAGCTCAACTTCGGCCTGGTCCGCGAGGCGCTCAAGGAGCGCGAGCTCATGCTCACCCGCATCGCGCCGCACCTCGTCAAGCCGGTCTCCTTCCTCTACCCGCTGGCGCACCCGGTCTGGGAGCGGCCGTACGTGACCGCCGGGTTGACCCTCTACGACTCGATGGGCGGCGGCCGGTCCGTGCCGCGCACCAAGCAGCTGACGAAGGGGGGAGTCCGTCGCCTCGTCCCCGCGCTCAAGCCGTCCGCCCACCACGGCGGGCTGCTCTACCACGACGCCCAGTGCGACGACGCCCGCCACACGCTCACGGTCGTGCGCACGGCGGCGTCCTACGGCGCGACCGTCCTCAACTCGGCGAAGGTCACCGGTCTGCTCCACGCGGGCGAGCGGGTCGTCGGCGCGCGGGTGCTCGACGTCGAGACCGGCGACGAGGTGGAGGTCAGCGCGTCGGTCGTCATCAACTGCACGGGCGTGTGGACCGATGACATCCAGCGGATGGCCGGTGGCCGCGGCCGGTTCCACGTCCGGGCGAGCAAGGGCGTGCACATCGTCGTCGCCCGCGACCGGGTCAACTCCGAGACGGGCCTGATCCTGCGCACGGAGAAGTCGGTCCTCTTCTGCATCCCGTGGGGCACCCACTGGATCATCGGTACGACCGACACGGACTGGAACCTCTCTCGGGCGCACCCGGCGGCGACCTCCACGGACATCGACTACATCCTCGAGCAGATCAACGGCGTGCTCGTCACCCCGCTGACCCGCGACGACATCCAGGGGGTCTACGCCGGGCTGCGCCCCCTGCTGGCCGGTGAGTCCGAGGAGTCCTCGCAGCTCAGCCGCGAGCACGCGGTGGCCCGTCCCCAGCCGGGTCTGGTCTCCATCGCGGGCGGCAAGTACACGACCTACCGGATCATGGCGCAGGACGCGGTCGACGCGGCCCGTGTGGACCTGTCGCCCGGGGTCCCGGACAGCGTCACCGAGCACATCCCGCTCGTCGGGGCCGAGGGCTACCAAGCGCTGGTCAACCAGCTCGACACCCTGAGTCGCCGTCACGACCTGCCGGTCTGGCGCCTGACCCACCTGCTCGACCGCTACGGGTCCCTCGCCGTCGACCTCTTCCGGATGATCGACGAGGACCGCGCCCTCGCCGAGCCGCTCGAGGGAGCGGAGGAGTACCTCGTCGTCGAGGTCGTCTACGC
>DGBP01000032.1 GCA_002384855.1 Nocardioidaceae bacterium UBA4001
TGAGCGAGCGTCCTTGGATGACCCGTCTGCCACGCTGGGGGCGTGGAGTCCTACAGCGGGTCGTTCGATGTCGTGCCTTCGAGCGAGAGCCCCCCTGATGACGCGCCTGACCGGTGCGCCTTGTGCACCGACGGTCCCCCTGCCTGGTGGTACGTCGTGGAGCCGGACGGTGACTCGGGTCGGCTCGTGGAGTCCACGGCCCCGGCTCGGTGGTGGGCGCTGTGCGCTGAGTGTGACGGACTGATCGCCCTCGGCGCTGTGGACAAGGTTCGTGATCGAGCCGCCGCTCCCGATACAACATCAGCGCTGTTGGGTCGAGGGGTCCGGAGCGGCCACACCATCTCCTGATGCACGGGTGAGCTGCGTTAGGCGACCTCCGTCTCCGAGTCCGCACCGCGCGTGCCGTGACCGAGTTGTCGTGCTCGATTTAATAGTTCGAAGGCGCGACAAATTCCTGTACCGTCGTACCCGAGAAGTTGTCTTGTTCCATTTAGTTCAGTCAAACCTCGACAACTCCAGTCGTCGATGTTCGGGAAAGGCATCACATGCCCCGCGGACGCCCCTCACGCCAGAGCATCTATGACCGCATGGAAGAGGCCATCGACGACCTCCGTACGCGCATGGGCGGGCTTCCCAGCCCCACCGAGGCCGAGGAGATCTGGGCAGAGCTGTGGCACCAGGAGGCCCACCATTCCACCGCGCTCGAGGGCAACACGCTGATCCTCAACGAGGTCCGCAAGCTTCTCGACGAGGGCCGCGCCGTCGGCTCCAAGGAACTCAAGGAGTACATGGAGGTCGTCGGCTACGGCAATGCGGCCAAGTGGGTCTACGGCCAGGCGTTGGAACCGGGCGACTGGACCACCGGGGATCTCCTCAGCATCCAGGAGGTCCGCACAGTTCATTTCGAGGCCATGGAGCCGGTCTGGGGAGTCGCGCCCCATCCCCACGCGACTTCGGCAGAGACTCCCGGCAACTGGCGACAGCACGACATCCAACCCTTTCCCGAGGGCATGACCCCACCGCCCTTTCCTGAAGTCGACCACCGGATGACCGACTGGGTCGAGCAGGTCAACCATCTGCGCCACGAGAGCGACGTCCCGTTTCCCGAGCGGCTGGCGAGGCTGCACAACGAGTTCGAGAGGATCCACCCGTTCCTCGACGGCAACGGCCGCGCGGGACGACTGCTGCTCAACCTTCTCCTGGTCCGGCTCGGCTACCCGCCGGCGATCGTCTTCAAGAACGAGCGCGCCAAGTACCTCGCCGCGATGCGCAAGGCAGACGCAGGAGACTACGGACCCTTGGGTGAGCTCATCGCCCGCGCGGTGACCAACAACCTCTACCGGTTCGTCGTACCAGCCGTTGCCGGCCCCGCACGCCTCGTGCCGCTGGCCAGTCTGGCCGACGAGAAGGCCGGCACTACCGTCGGCGCGCTTCGAGCCGCCGCCGAGCGAGGTCGCCTTCGAGCTCAGAAGTCGCCCAACGGCACCTGGCTCAGCTCGAGGAACTGGCTCGAGGACTACCAGGCGAACAAGCACAAGCGCCTACCGAAGCCCGAGAAGCGGAGCTGACGAACACGAGCCGTCGCCGCCGGGCGCTGCCCGATGCATGCGCACTCATTCCACCACCACGGTGACCCTCCCGAGGTCGACCACGTCGCCGTCGGCCTCGATGCTCAGCGCGATGACCGCTCGTCCCGGTGTGGTGGCGATCCAGGCGTGGGGGTAGTTGGGGCCGTCGGTCCAGTCGTCGACCGTCAGTGCCTGGCCCTGTAGGTCTCCGGCGAGGGTGTTGGCGCGCTTGCCGTGGGCGTAGGCCCAGATGCGTTCGCCCACCCGTAGGTGCAGCGTGGTGTCGCCGGCGCGGATCTGCTCGTCGGTGGCGAACTGTTCGCGGTCGTCGTCGCTGTCGGTGCCGACCCCGACGGACACCTCGTCGGCCGGACCAGCCGGTTCGGCGATGACGGTGATGGTGACCGTCGACCCCGGGGGGAGCATGGTGCCCGGGGCGGGAGAGGCGTCCAGCACGTAGCCCGGCTTACCTGCCGAGATCGTGCGCGTCTGCACCTCGACATCGAACCCCTGCTCGGTCAGCCGCGCGACGTACCGCTCACCCGAGCGGCCTTGCGCGTTGACGGCGAGCGGCTGGAAGGCCGGGACGCCGACCTCGTCGGGGACCAGCCGAATCTGATCGAGGGTGCGGTCGACCTCGCCGGGCCCGGTGGAGGACTCGGCGCGGAACCACGTCTCGTGATCCGGGAAGTACACGGTTCCCGAGCAGACCCGGACCTCCCCGATGGTCTCGCGGGTGCAGGTGGTGCGCTGGCGCTGTGCTTCCTCACCGTCGACCGTGATCGTGCTGTCGACCTCGAAGTCGAAGCGGGGCTCGCCCTGGACGAGCTCGACGCTCTCCACACCTGCCGGGCGCGCGATCGCGCACGACTCGACGACGCCGACGTTGATCACGACAGTGTCCTTCATCGGCGTGCCGCACCGAGTCCGGTTGGTGCCCCACTCCTCGGGCACTGCGATCGCGAGGTTGCCCAGACCGACCAGGCGGGTGCCGTCCGGGATCGGCGCGGGGCCATCGGTGGTGGCTGGAGGTCGAGGGGACTGCGGTGCCACCGCCGGTGTCAGGACCGCAGTCGCGCCGATGACGGCGACCACGGCGGCGGCGCTCGCCCCCGCCACCGCCAGCGCCCGACGCCGACGTCGCCGAGCCACTCCGGCCCGGATCGACGCGAGCGGTGCGGGTCCGACGGCGGTTCGGTCCGCCGTTCGCTCGAGCAGCTCTCCCCAGTTCGGTTCGCTCATCGGGTNNAGCCGCTGGAGGGCCCGGCCGATCGCGTCCGCGTCGTCGACGCGGACCGTTCCATCTTCGTGGAGACGGTCGGGCAGCTGCGCTGTCGGCCGCTCACCCGTCCACCGGCGCCGGCGCGACGAGGTGAGGGTGTTGATGAGGATCCGGTGGACGTAGGCGTCTCGGTCCTCAGCCCGCTGCACCCTCGCCCAGCTCAGCAAGCAGCGCTCCAGGGTGGTCTGGGCGATGTCCTCTGCCTCGACCCGGTTGCATCCCAGGAGCACGGCGGACCTGACCAGGCGTGGCCACCGTGCCGCCACGTACTGGCTGAAGTCGTCGTCCTCGCTCACGCCCCNNTCCTGGCGGCTCGGCGGTCGGATCGTGCCGCCGGTCAACGCGAGCTCGATGATCTCCGAGATCAGCTCGTCGCCGGCGGGCAGCAGGTGGCCGTAGGTGTCGATGGTGGTGGTGATCGACTCGTGGCCGAGCCGGGCCTGGATGTGCGGCAGCGGCGCCCCGCCGGCGATCAGCCAGGCCACGTGGGTGTGGCGCAGGTCGTGGAACCGGAACGGCGCGATCCCCTCGGCCGCCAGCGCCTTCATCAGCTTGCGCCAGATGTGGGTGTAGAAGTCACCGTTGTGCACAGGCAGCCCCGAGCGGGTCAGGAACACGAAGTCGTCCGGAGCCTTGCCCTCGACCTTCCGGGCCAGCACCTCGGCCACCACCGGGGCGACCCTGATCGTCCGCCGCGACTTCGGCGTCTTCGGGTAGCCGAGGTGGTGGTCGCGCATCCGGTGCTTGGGCCGCAGCTGCCTGGCCAGCCAGCCCGGGGTCTCGGTCTGGTCGTCCTCACCGTTGCGCTTCCACGCCTTGTTCACCCGGATCGTCCGCCGGTCCAGGTCCACGTCACCGACCCACAAGGCGCTCACCTCGCCGAAGCGCAGACCCGTACCGACGCTGACCCTGATCAGGTCGCCATGCACCCCGGCGAGCTCGACCGCCCGGTCCACGTCCCGCTCGGAGAGGAACCGCAGCTCGGGCCGGGACTGCTTCACCCGCGACTGCTTCGGCGCCGTCCCCACCGCGGGATTGGTGCTCAGGTAGCCCCGCTTCACGGCGTAGGTGAAGACCCCGTGGATCAGGCCGTGGTAGTTCGCCTTGGTCTTCAGCGACCGGTCCCAGTCGATCAGCCACTCCTTGAGGTCGGCCTCGGTGAGAGCGGTGACCGGCTTGGTGAACACCAGCGAGCCGCGCACCCGGGTCCCGGCGAGCACCC
>DGBP01000079.1 GCA_002384855.1 Nocardioidaceae bacterium UBA4001
ACACCACTCCAAGGGGCACGACCGCCCTGAACGACCAAGAGCGTCGGCTGCAAGATCGACAAGGTAGCGGCGAAGTGAGGCCCACAGTTCCGAAACATGGTTCGAGTCGGTCGCCCTTTGCTGGTTTCGGGCGGACCGGCTGAGCACAGTAGCCGGTTCACCAGGGCGAAGCCGTCGAAGAGGTGGAAGGACCTGCCATTGACCGGCCTGATGAACTCGTCGTCGAAGCCAGCGCCCAATCCCGCGCCGAGGAGTAGCCGCAGGGCGGAGGTGGTACCCCGCATGTGCGGGTTCCGTCCCGGAGCGTCCTTGTCGGTGTAGTAGTGGCGTTGCAGCCCCGCCCGGTCGTGGACCTGCCAGTGGCGGGTGTCGAGGTCGACGCGCTGCTGCAGATTGGGATTCGTGGGCCTGCCGGACTCCTGGCCGACCACAACGATGCGCAGCGGCCGGCCGTTTCGCCGGAGATCGAAGCGCCGACCGACGTGGGTCATCGTGCCCTCCCGAAAGACGTCACCCGAATGCCGTGAAGCCATGCACTCCGCATAGTGCGGACAGATGAAGTCGCCGTCGCTCAACAGGTTCTCGGTGACGTAGCGGCGGAGCCTTTCGATCCGAGCACGGGTCGCCGACGGGTTCACCTCGATCACTGGCAGCTTCGTCGGCATGGACCCAGTGTGCCGATCAGCTCTACCGCTCAGGCACAGATTCCTGAGATCGCGGGGCCCTCAGCTCTCGACACCAGGGTGGTCCCCTCGGATGCTGGAATCGTGACCGGACGGGTGGAGCGAGCGGTGCGGGCTGCGGTGACACCGGGCGAGCCGCTGCAGACCCCGACTGGCAGAGGCAGCTTTTCCGTAGCCCGGTTCACCAGCGATGGGCTGGTGCTCCTGCTCGGCGTGAAGGAGGCCTGGACCCCGCTCCCCTGGACCGCACTCGAGGAGATCCCTGATTACCTGCGCGGCCGGTCCTGGGTACGGATCGGCAGCACATACTCGATAAACTCGGTCGAGGGCACCCTCGACGCCCACCTCAAGCGGTTCCTCGCCCGGGCCACCGGAGGCTGGGTCGCCGTGGTGTTGGAGCGTGCAGGCGTGCTGGAAATCGACCGCTTACCGCCCGCCCGGGTCAAGCTGGCGGGGGGCTGGTGACCAGCTCGGTGATCGGAGATCAAATCAGATCACGGGGCCGCCCGAACACCCGGCCTCGGCAACGGATGGTGGCCACCGGGCATCGCCACCATGACTCTCTGCGCGCTTGACCCGACCCCGCGTGGGCACGTCCACCACGGCGCACCGACACAGAGGGGCCCGACGACAAGTATCGCCGGACCCCTCTGCGCTTGGTCGGATCAGCTACAACCCGAGGTGGAGCCGCAGCCTTCGCAGACGTAGCAGCTGCCGGCCGGGCGCATCTTCGTGCCGCAGGTGAAGCAGAGCGGGCTGTCGACCGCGGTGCCGGTGATCTCCTCCATCAGCTCCGCCGAGGTCTGCGCCGCCTTGGGCGCCTCCTTGGCGGAGGCCTCGACGGGCCCGGCCGCCGGAGAGGTCTTGACGGCCTCGACCGCCGGGGTCTCGACAGGCTCGACCGACGTCTTCAGCTCGTCTGCCTCCGAGACGTACGCCTCCTCGACCGGGGCCTCGTAGGAGCCCGTCTCGAGCTGGCGCTGCCGCTCCTCGGCGGAGTAGATGCCCAGGCCCGCGCGCTGCTCGAAGGGCATGTAGTCCAGCGCGAGGCGGCGGAAGATGTAGTCCATGATCGACTGCGCCATCCGCACGTCGGGGTCGTCGGTGAGGCCGGCCGGCTCGAAGCGCAGGTTGGTGAACTTCGAGACGTAGGTCTCCAGCGGGACGCCGTACTGCAGGCCGATCGAGACCGCGATCGAGAAGGCGTCCATCACGCCGGCCAGGGTCGAGCCCTGCTTGCCGAGCTTGAGGAACACCTCGCCCAGGCCGTCGTCGGGGTAGGAGCCCGAGGTCATGTAGCCCTCGGCGCCGCCGACGGTGAACGACGTGGTGCGCGACGGACGCGACTTCGGCAGGCGCTTGCGGGTCGGGCGGTACTCGACGATGGTTTCGACAGGCTCAACCGCCGCGGTTGCCGACGCGGACGAGCCCTTGTTCTCACCCTTGCCCGACGACAGCGGCTGGCCGACCTTGCAGTTGTCGCGGTAGACCGCGAGAGCCTTGAGGCCGAGCTTCCACGCCTGGAGGTGGACGTCCTCGATCTCCTCGATCGTGGCCGACTCGGGCAGGTTCACGGTCTTGGAGATGGCGCCGGAGATGAAGGGCTGGCAGGCCGCCATCATCCGCACGTGACCCATCGGGCCCAGTGCCCGGGCACCCATCGCGCAGTCGAAGACCTCGTAGTGCTCGGTCTTCAGGCCAGGGGCGTCGATGACGTGGCCGTGCTCGGCGATGTACTCGACGATCGCCTCGACCTGCTCCTCCTGGTAGCCCAGCTTGCGCAGTGCCCGCGGCACCGTCTGGTTGACGATCTGCATCGAGCCGCCGCCGACGAGCTTCTTGAACTTCACGAGGCTGAAGTCGGGCTCGATGCCGGTGGTGTCGGCGTCCATCATGAAGGAGATGGTGCCGGTCGGCGCGAGCACGCTGGCCTGCGCGTTGCGGTAGCCGTTCTTCTCCCCCAGCTTCACGACCTGGTCCCAGGCCTTCGTGGCGAGCTGGTGCACGTCGCGGTCGGCGGTGTGCATGGTGCGCACCGCGTCGTTGGCGGCCTGGTGCTTGCGCATGACCCGCTTGTGGGCGTCGGCGTTGCGGGCGTAGCCGTTGTAGGGGCCCACCGCCGCCGCGAGCTCCGCGGAGCGCTTGTAGGACTGGCCGGTCATCAGCGACGTGATCGCGCCGGCCATCGCCCGGCCGCCGTCGGAGTCGTAGCCGAGACCCATCGCCATCAGCAGCGCGCCCAGGTTGGCGTAGCCGATGCCGAGCTGGCGGTAGTCGCGGGTGGTGTCACCGATCGCCTCGGTCGGGAAGTCGGCGAAGCAGATCGAGATGTCCATCGCGGTGATGATCACCTCGACGGCCTTCGCGAACAGCGGGGCGTCGAAGGTGTCGTCGTCCTTGAGGAACTTCAGCAGGTTCAGCGACGCCAGGTTGCAGGAGGAGTTGTCCAGCGACATGTACTCCGAGCACGGGTTGGACGCGGTGATCCGGCCCGTCTCGGGGTTCGTGTGCCAGTCGTTGATCGTGTCGTCGTACTGCAGGCCCGGGTCCGCGCACTCCCACGCGGCCTGGGCGATCTTGCGCCACAGCTCGCGGGCGTCGATCTCCTCGATGACCTCGCCGGTCGACCGCGCACGAAGGCCGAAGGAGGTGCCCTCCTCGACCGCGCGCATGAACTCGTCGCTGACGCGGACGGAGTTGTTGGCGTTCTGGTACTGCACGGACGTGATGTCCTTGCCGCCGAGGTCCATGTCGAAGCCGGCGTCACGCAGCGCGCGGATCTTGTCCTCCTCGCGCGCCTTGGTCTCGACGAACTCCTCGATGTCGGGGTGGTCCACGTCCAGGACGACCATCTTGGCCGCACGACGGGTCGCTCCCCCGGACTTGATGGTGCCCGCCGAGGCGTCGGCGCCGCGCATGAACGACACCGGGCCGGACGCCGTACCACCGCTGGACAGCAGCTCCTTCGACGACCGGATGCGCGACAGGTTCAGGCCGGCACCGGAGCCGCCCTTGAAGATGAAGCCCTCCTCCTTGTACCAGTTCAGGATCGAGTCCATGGAGTCGTCGACGGAGAGGATGAAGCACGCGGAGACCTGCTGGGGAGCCTCGGTGCCGACGTTGAACCAGACGGGAGAGTTGAAGGAGAAGTACTGGTGCACGAGCAGCCAGGTGATCTCGTGCTCGAAGAGCTCGGCGTCCGCCGGGGACGCGAAGTAGCCGTGCTCCTCGCCGGCCTTGCGGTAGGTCTTCACCACGCGGTCCACGAGCTGCTTGAGGCTCCACTCGCGCACGTCGGTGCCGACCGCGCCTCGGAAGTACTTCGTGGTGACGATGGTCGAGGCGTTGACCGACCAGAAGTCGGGGAACTCCACGCCGCGCTGCTCGAAGACGGACTCGCCGGTCTTCCAGTTCGTCTGGACGACGTCGCGCCGCTCCCAGGTGATCTCGTCGTAGGGGTGCACGCCCTCGGTGCTGAAGACCCGCTCCATCTTCAGACCCTTGCTCTTGCGACCGCTCCGTGCGGACCCGCTGACCGTCTCCGTCATGTGTGCTCCTGTTCCCCTGATGGTGACTCTTCGTCTGCTTGCTGGCTACTGCTTGCCCTGGTCCTGCTTGATGCTGTTGTGCTGCTGCTTGGTGCTGTGTTCGTCGCGCTTGCTGTGGAGCGCTGCGTCAGATGCCCTGAATGTGTGTCGTCTCGGTTGGTTTGCCCGACGCGCCGCTTCCCCACGACGCGCCGGGCAGTCTGTGGCTCAGCCCGTGGGCTGAGGTACGGCGTCCGGCTCGCTGCTCTGGGCAGGCACGCCGGTCGCCTCGCGGACCGACCGCTCGGCCCGGAGCATCGCGATCTCCTCCTCGAAGGCGTCCGCGCTCTCGAATGCCTTGTAGACGCTCGCGAAGCGGAGGTACGCCACCTCGTCGAGCTCGCGGAGCGGGCCCAGGATCGCCAGGCCCACCTCGTTGGCCGGGACCTCGGCCCAGCCCTCCGCGCGCAGGGCGGTCTCGACCTTCTGGCCGAGGTTGGCCAGGTCGTCCTCGGAGACCGGCCGGCCCTTGCAGGCCTTGCGGACCCCGGCGATCGCCTTGTCGCGGGTGAACGGCTCGGTCGCGCCGGAGCGCTTCACCACCACGAGCTGCATCTGCTCGACGGTGCTGAACCGCTTCTCGCACGCCGGGCAGCCCCTGCGCCGGCGGATCGCCGTGCCGTCGTCCGCGACCCGGCTGTCGAGGACACGAGTGTCATTGTTGCGGCAGTACGGGCAGTGCATCGTGTGCCGCTCCCTTCCTCATTCGCCGGTCGAGCCTGTCGCTGGTCGAGCTTGTCGAGACCCGCCCGCTGGTCGAGCTTGTCGAGACCCGCCCGCTGGTCGAGCTTGTCGAGACCCTCCTACTTCAACACCCGCCACCGACAGTTCCGTCCCGCATCAGGCATGGGTCGACCACGGTCTTGGGCACCGTCGATCTCGCCGCCTCCGGGGTGCTCTTCCGGGGGTCCGCCTGGGGGTGTTGCTGTGGATGACCTGGGGACAACTAGCGGCCGCCTGTGCAGTAGTTCCCACTACCTGTGGAAAATTACACCGGTGTGACTACTAGATGTAGTGGTAACCGTACGTCCGGCCCCCGGGCCACGCAACCTGAACGCAGAAACTCCCGCCACAAATTTTCGCAAGTCGGTAAAACCGCAGGTCAGGACGTGTTCCGGACCCGCCCCTGGGCCGTCGACCGGCGTGTCGAGGGTGGTCACGGCGTGTCGTGACCGGCCGTTCCCGCGCCAGCGACGAGCCGCTCCCCCGTCGTACCCGAGCGTCGGCGGCGCGCTCCCCACCCGTCACACCAGCCACACGACGTACGGCGCTCGCCGGAATGTCCGAAAGGTCCCGCGAGCTGAGTCCGGGAACTCATGCGGCGGAGCGCTCGGCTGGGCCAAGGTGGGTCCATGACAGGACTCCACTCGCACCCGCGCCGGCGGACCGTCGGCGCGGTCGCCGCCGCAGCGGCCCTCGCGCTCACCGCCACCCTCGCCCCGAGCGGCGCAGCTACCGCCACTCCCCAGCCCGCCGGCCCGACCCAGGCCGCGAGCAACGGCCGCCCCGTCGACGTGATGACCCGCAACCTCTACCTCGGCGCCGACCTCGGCCCCGTCATCGCGACCCTCACCACCAACCCGGCCGGCGTTCCTGCTGCCGCCGCGCAGACGTGGGCGAAGGTCGTGGCCACCAACCCGCCCGAGCGGATGGCCGCCGTGGCCGAGGAGATCGCAGCAGCCCGGCCGGCCGTGGTCGGCCTCCAGGAGGTCACCGAGTGGACGACCTACGCGGTGTACAACCCGATCACCGGCGAGACGGCCGGCGCCAACGAAGTCTACGACTTCCTCGACCTGCTGCTCGAGGCCCTCGAGGAGGAGGGCGTTGCCTACCACGAGGTGACGGGTGCGACCGCCAACAACTTCGCGTCGGGGCCGATCGCCGTACCGTCCGCCACCTCGCCCACCACGCTCGGCGCCGTGGGGATGGCCGACCGCGACGTGATCATCCGCCGCGCGGACGTGACGGTCGACGAGGACAGCGCCGTCGCGGGCACGTTCCAGAACATCATCCGCTTCCCCGTCAGGAATCCCTTCACCGGGCAGACGACGCTCCTGCCCGTGACCCGCGGCTGGGGCTCGGTCGACGTACGCACCAACCGCACCGAGTTCCGCTTCGTCAACGCCCACCTGGAGGCGTTCGGCATCCCCGGGGTCAACGCCGAGGACCTGCGCGTCCTCCAGGTCGGCGAGCTCCTCGCGGCCCAGGAGGCCATCGCGCAGGACGACCCGCTGTCCACGGTGTACGTCGGTGACTACAACTCCGACGCCCCGGACGGGCCCGCCTACCAGCTGCTCGTCAGCTCCGTCGGCTCGGACGCCTGGTCGGTGACCAACCTCAAGGACCCGGGCTACACCTGCTGCTTCGACGCAGCGGTCACCGACGACACCTCGACTCTCGACGAGCGCATCGACCTCGTCGTCGTGGACTCCGGCGTCCAGCCGATCCACGCGGACGTGATCGGTGAGGAGCTCGGCGACATGACCGAGTCGGGCCTGTGGCCCTCCGACCACGCGGGCGTCCTCGCGCGTCTCGTGGTGGCCGGCCAGCGCGGCGGTCCCACGGGCTGACCGCGTCGATGTGCCGTTGCCGTCCAGACGGACGACAACGGCACGCGGGGCGACGTCGGAGCTGCCGTTCCCGTCCATACGGACGACAACGGCACACGGGGCGACGTCGGAGCTGCCGTTCCCGTCTACACGGACGGGAACGGCAGCTGCGCGTTCGGCTCCGGCCCGGTACGGCGTCCCGCTTGTCGTTCTCGCGCACATGAGCTGCCGACTGCACGCGAGACGTCGACCGGGCTGCTGTTCTCGCGCCCATGGGCGGGAACAGCGGTCTGCGAGCCGGCGCGCGTCGTACGCCGACACGCAGACCTCGTCCGAGGGGCGCGCCTGCGCGCTCGGGCCGGCGATCACCCGGGGGTTGTGCATGTCCGTGTACGACGCGCCGGACCCCCACCCGCCGACCAGGCCTCAGCCGCCGAGCAGGCCCCCGAGGCCGCTGCTCTTGCCGCTCGCCTGCTGCGGGCTCCCCTCCTTGACCGACTCGGAGGGCTGGACCAGCACGTACCCCTGCCCGCCGAACGCCATCTGCAGCAGCTCGCCGGTGCCGCCGCGCAGCAGCGACTTGACCCCACCGGTGTCGACGCGGACGTCCATGGTCACGCCGGCGGTCCACATCACCACCGCCTCCGCGTCGCCGAAGGTGGGCGCCGAGGCGACGTCGAGCGCGACCGGGTCGCCCTTGGTGGTGATCGCGACGTAGCCGGTGCCGCGCAGCGAGACGTTGTAGAGCCCGCCGGTCATCGCCGCACCCCGTGCCTGCACCCGGTGGATGTCCCACTCGATCGAGGAGGAGAAGGCGAGGATGTTGTTGCCGTTGACCGAGATCGCGTCGTTCTCGAGGTACATCACCTGCACCTCCGACGCCAGGTCGGCGACGAACAGCTCGCCGGAGCCGGTGCACTCCATCATGTCGACGCCCTCACCGGTCATCGCCTGCTTGAACATCTTGCCCAGGCCACCGGAGCCCTTGTTCTGGAAGCGCACATCGCCCTGGTAGGCGACCATCGACCCGGTCCTCGCCCACACCGGTCCGTACTGCATCTGGATCTTGAGCATCTTCTTGTTCTGCAGGGAGAACGGGTCGCTCGACGCGTTCTCCCTGAACTGCTCGAACAACGAACCGTGGATGGCCATGCCAGTGCCCTTCCGTGCGCGGGGGTACGTCGGCCTCAGGACCGGACCGAGTCTCTCGAAACTGTATTGAGACCCGCCCCCTGCGCGTAGCGTTCGACGGAGAAACCTCGACGAATCTTCGGAGGGCAGCATGGGGTTCCTGGACAAGGCCAAGGCAATGGCCGACGAGCTCGCCCAGAAGGCCGACTCCGCACTGGCGGGCTCCGGGCTGGGTGGTCCTGGCGCGGGTGCGGACAGGTACCTCCGCGACCTCGGCGTGATCGCCTACCTCGACGCAGCGGGCAGGCCGGTGCCCGAGGCGGACCGGGAGCGGGTCATGGGCGCCCTTCGTGACCTGGAGCGGCGCGGCGAGATCGGCCCGCTGACCCTGCAGACGAGCGCCGCGCAGGCGGGCGCCGTACCTCCTCCGCCGGGAAGCGTGGGTCGGACCCCACCACCACCCGCCGCCGGCACGTTCCCGGTCGAGCAGCCGCCCGCCGCGGAGCCGCCCCGGACCGCGACCCCACCGCCACCGCCTCCCCCGTCGTGGGCGAAGGGCGAGGACGCCTGACGGGCCCGAGGTCCCGGCTTCGGCACCCGGGTTGGACGTGCGGTCCAGACCGGTTGGAATATACCCACCGGGGTATGCATTGTGACCCTAGACACCCCTCGCAGGTTCGTTGGCCAAAGGAGCCCCCCATGTTCTTCGCGCAGTACTACCTCGACTGTCTGTCCCAGGCGTCCTACATCGTCGGCGACGAGACCACCGGCAAGGCCGTGGTCGTCGACCCGCGCCGTGACGTGGAGGAGTACCTGAAGGAGGCCAAGGAGCACGGCCTCGAGATCATCGGCGTGATCAACACCCACTTCCACGCCGACTTCGTCTCCGGCCACATCGAGCTGGCCAAGGAGACCGGCGCCTGGATCGGCTACGGCAAGGCCGCGCAGGCCGACTTCGAGGTCCGCTCCCTCTCCGACGGTGAGCGCATCGAGCTCGGCGACGTCGTGCTCGAGATCATGGAGACCCCCGGCCACACGCCCGAGTCGGTCAGCGTCCTGGTCTACGAGCACAAGGACGACACCGTGCCCTACGCCGTCCTCACCGGCGACGCGCTGTTCATCGGCGACGTCGGCCGCCCCGACCTGCTGGCCTCGATCGGCGTGACCGCGGACGAGCTCGGCAAGATGCTCTACGACTCGGTGCAGAACAAGCTCATGAGCCTGCCCGACGAGACGCGGGTCTTCCCCGCGCACGGCGCCGGATCGGCCTGCGGCAAGAACCTCTCCACCGAGACCCAGTCCACGATCGGCGAGCAGCGCAAGTTCAACTACGCCTGCCAGCCGATGACCGAGGAGCAGTTCGTCGCGGTGGTGACCGCCGGCCAGCCCCCGGCCCCGGAGTACTTCCTCTACAACGCGGTCCTCAACCGCAAGGAGCGCGAGCTCCACGAGGTCGGCAAGACCCTGCCCGCGCTCTCCCCGGAGCAGGTCACCGAGGCCCTCGCCGCCGGCGCCAAGGTGATCGACGCCCGCGACCAGATGGAGTTCTCCGCGGGTCACCTCAAGGGTGCGATCAACGTCCCGGTCGACGGCCGGATGGCCGAGACCGTCGGCATGGTCGTCAAGCCCGAGGACAAGGTCATCCTGATGGCCCCCGAGGGCGAGGAGCAGGAGGCCGCGATCCGCCTGGTCCGCATCGGCTACGACAACGCGATCGGCTTCGTCCCCCGCCCCGAGGCGTACATGATCGACCACTGCATGGAGGACCAGGTGGAGCACGCCAGCCGGCTCACCCCGCACCAGGTCGAGGAGGCCGGCGAGGTCCAGGTCGTCGACGTCCGCAACGCCGGTGAGGTCGAGGGCACGGGCCTGATCCCGGGCGCGGTGAACATCCCGCTCGCCCAGCTCGCCCGCCGCGCGAACGAGCTCGACCCCGCGAAGCCCACGGTGCTCTACTGCGCCGGCGGCTGGCGCTCCAGCGTGGGTGGCAGCCTGCTGCGTCACCTCGGCTTCCAGGACGTCTCCGACATCCTGGGCGGATACGGCGCCTGGGAGGCGACCCACACCGCCGCCTGACGCACCTGTGAGTCACTGAGGAGGCGGTCCCGGTTCGTCCGGGGCCGCCTCTTCGTCTGCCCCGGACCCGGCCGGGCCGGTAGGTTGCGCCGACATGGGACCGATCAGCCGGCGTACGGCGCTCTCGCTGCCGCTGCTCGGCGCCCTCGCCGGCTGCCTGGGCCCCGCCTGGGACGAGCTGCCCGTCACGCACCTGACCCTCGCGACCGGCAACCCCGGCGGGGTCTTCCACCGCTACGGCCAGGCGCTGGCCGGAGTACTCCAGCGCCGCCTGCACGGCCTGACCGTCACCACGCGTCGCACCGACGCCTCGGTCCAGAACCTCCGCCTGGTCAGCGACGGAGAGTGCGACCTCGGGCTGTCCCTCGGCGACGCGGCGGCCGACGCGATCCGCGGCCGCGGCGCCTTCGCGACTCCGCTCGACGTCGTCGCCCTGACACGGATCTACGACAGCTTCGTGCATCTCGTGGTCCGTGCCGACTCCCGCGTGACCGACGTCGAGGACCTGCGGGGCCGACGCGTCGGCATCGGGTCGCAGGACTCCGGCACCCGGGTGGTCGCCACACGGGTGCTGCGGGAGGCCGGAGTCCCCCTCTCGGGGATCCGAGCCGGCTCCCAGCCGCTCGAGGAGTCCACCGAGGCGTTGCGCGACGGTGCGCTCGACGCGTTCTTCTTCGTCAGCGGCATCCCGAACCAGGCGATCGCCCGGCTGGCGACGCAGACCCGCATCCGGCTGCTCGACCTCTCGGCGCTGGTGGGGCCGCTGACCCGCAGGTTCGGGCCGGAGTACGCCGCCGGCCCCCTGCCCGCGTCGATGTACGGCCTCGAGGGGTCGGTCGACACGGTCAGCGTGAAGAACCACCTGGTGGCCCGCCCGGACCTGCCCGACGACGTCGCCTACGCCGTCACCCGTGTCCTGTTCGAGGCCCGTGACGCGGTGGACCGGCGGGCGCCGGGCGTACGCCAGCCCAACCTGGGGGCCGCCGTGTTCACATCTCCCCTGGAGCTGCACCCCGGGGCAGTGCGCTACTACCGCGAGCGGCATCCCTGAGTGACGGCAGCCGCGCCTCGACCTGCAGTCCCCCACCCCCGGCCCGGTGCACCACGAGCGAGCCGCCGACCTCCTCCAGCCGGGCGCGGACGATCGCGAGACCCAGGCCCGTCCCCGCCACGTTCTGGTGTGCCCGGCCCCGGAAGAAGCGGGCGCCGACCTTCGCCACGTCCTCGGCGTCGAGCCCGGGCCCGTGGTCGCGCACACGCACGAGGACCTCGCCGCCGAGCGGGACCACCGCCACCTCGACCGGGGACCCCGGCGCGAACTTCGCCGCGTTGTCCAGCAGCGCGTCCAGCGCCACGTCGATGAGGTCGGGAGCACCGAGAGCCACCGTCGAGGAGGGCGCCGAGACCGTGAGCTCCTCAAACATCGGCTGCCACATAGTGCACCTGTGCCGCACCAAGGAGGACACGTCCACCGGCTCCAGCACCACCTGCTGCGCCCCGACCTGGCTGAGGTCGAGCAGCGACTCGACGATCGCGTTGAGCCGGTCGGTCTCCTCCAGCGCAGGCTCCACCGCCTCCGCGGGAGCCCCTTGGACGGCGAGGTTCTCGACGCGGAGGCGGAGCGCCGTCAACGGGTTACCCAGCTGGTGCGCGGCGTCGGCGACGAGGTCGCGCTGCTGTCGCTGGGAGGTCTCGACGTTGTCGGCCATGGCGTTGAACGACCCGGCCAACGCACGCAGCTCCGGCGGGCCGGTCCGGTGCGCGCGAGAGGACAGGTCCCCGTCGGCGAGCCGCCGCGCCGCCTCGTCGAGGTCGTGCACCGGCCGCAGGATCCAGCCGACGAACGGCACGACCAGCCCCAGACCGGTGACCAGCACCGTCGCGACGCCCGCCAGGAGCGCGAGGGCGAACGCGGCGAGGACCGCGTCCTGCACCGACCCGGTCGGCGCGACCATGACGACCGCCCCCAGCACCTGGGCGTCCCGGCCCACCGGCGACCCGATGACCATCGAGTCGTCCTCCCACGGCCACGCGATCGACGGCGGCGCCGACCCGCTGCCGGTCAGCGCCTCCTGCATCACCTCGGCCACGTCGTCGCGTCGTACGTCGGCCGAGGCACCGGCCGAGGCGACCACCTGCTGGTTGGCGTTCGTCACCACGACCGAGCCGTCGAACACCTCGACGTAGCGCTCCAGGTCCGTGGCGAGGGCGTCGGCGTCACCGCTCTCGAGCGCCTCCTGGGAGAGCACCGCGAACCGCGTGACGTCACCGAGCCGGCTGACGAAGAGATCCTGGGTGCGCTCGTCGGCGTAGGTGGTCACCAGCGGGACCAGCAGCGTGAGCATCAACAGACCGAGCAGGCTCGTCGACACCCCGAGCAGGCGGCGGCGCATCAGCTGCCGGGGGTCAGCGCACCGACGGCCAGGCGGTAGCCGAGCCCCCGGACCGTCTCGATGAGGCCCGGGCGGCCCAGCTTGGCGCGCACCGCGGACACGTGGACGTCCAGGGTCCTCGAGGCACCGACCCAGGCGGTGTCCCAGATCCCCTCCATCAACGCCTCCCTGGTGACCACGTCTCCCCCGGCCTGCGCCAGCATGCTGACCAGCTCGAACTCCTTCCTGGTCAGCACGACCTCGTCCTCACCGACGAAGACCTGCCGCGTGCCGTGGTCCAGCCGGAGGTCACCCACCTCGGAGACCGGCTCCATCGGGGGCTGTCGGCCTGTCCGCCGCATGACGGCCTCGATCCGGGCGAGCAGCTCGGCGAGGCGGTACGGCTTGACCACGTAGTCGTCCACCCCGGCCCGCAGCGCGGAGACGACCATCGCCTCCTCGCGTCGCGCGGTCACCGCGATGATCGGCACGCTACTGCTCGCACGGACCTGGCGGCACAGCGCCAGACCGTCCTGGTCCGGCAGGCCCATGTCGAGCAGCACCAGGTCGACGTCCGCATGGAGGTCCAGCGCCGCGGCCGCCGTCTCGGCACGCACCACCGACAGGTGAGCACGCCTGAGCGCCGGCACGAGCGCCGCCACCACGCGGTCGTCGTCCTCCACGAGCAGGACCCGCATCCACACTCTCCGGGATCTCGTTGGCGGTCCGCGGAACCTCAAGACTGTGTAAAGTCTCGGAGGCGGACCCGCTGATGTGACGTAGGGCACCCCTACGTTACCGCGCATGCCTTCGCAGTCCGCCACCCGTGAGCGCCCGGCCCAGGTCGACGTCGACGAGATCGTCGCCGACTTCGACGAGGAGCGGCCCTCCCGCCATCTCTCCCCCCACATCGACCGGTTCGTCGGTCTGTGGAGCTTCCTGGTCGCACTCTTCGTGCTGCGTCAGGTCTTCGCACCTCTCGAGCAGGGCAGCCAGTACTACCTCATCCTGTTCCTCGCCCTCAGCCTGCCGCTCGTGTTCCTGGCCTACCGCGCCCGGGCCCGCCGGGGCCACCACCACCAGGGCAGCGACGTGGATCCCCGGACGAGCGTCGTCGGTGAGGCCACCGAGCGGGCGAGGCCCCTGGACGACCCCGGCGTCCTCGACTGGGTGCTGTTCGGCGTGACCCTCCTGGTCGGCCTCTACCCGATCCTGCCGATCCCCGAGGGTGACCTCGGCCTCGGCGGGTTCGGCGGCTTCCTCGACCGGCAGGGGTCGCTGCTGCCCCTCGACGTGGTCGCGGGGACCGTCCTGCTCCTGCTGGTCCTCGAGGCGACACGGCGTACGACGGGGCTCATCCTGCCCGCCGTGGCCGTCTTGTTCTTCGTCTACGCCTACTACGGCGGCTACCTGCCCATCGACTGGAGCATCGCCCACATCGGGCTGAACCTCGAGCAGATCATCAACGCGCTCTACAACGAGGCGAGCGGGTTCTTCGGGGTGCCCCTCGACGTCGCGGCCACCTACATCGTGCTGTTCACGATCTACGGTGCGGTCCTCGACCGGATGGGTGCCGGGCGCTTCTTCGTGGAGTTCAGCTTCTCGCTGTTCCGCAGGTCCGGGACCGCCCCCGGCCGCACCGTCGCCACCTCCGGCTTCCTGCTCGGCACCGTCTCCGGATCGGGAACCGCCACCGCGGTGACGCTCGGCTCCTTCGCCTGGCCGATCCTGAAGCGGGCCGGCTACCCGCGCGAGGCCGCCGGCGGCATGCTCGCCGCGTCGGGCATCGGGGCGATCCTGTCCCCGCCGACCCTGGGGGCCGCGGCCTTCATCATCGCCGAGTACCTCAGCGTCTCCTACGTCTCGGTGCTGCTCTGGGCGATCGTCCCGACCCTGCTGTACTACCTCGGCATCTTCCTGGCCGTGGAGATCGACGCCCGGCGGTTCGGTGCGCGGCGCGTCGACCTCACCATCGGCAGCGCGTGGCGGCTGCTCGCACGCTCCGGCTACCACTTCATCAGCCTGGGCGTCATCGTCTTCTTCCTCGCCATCGACATCCCGCCCTTCCGCGCAGTCGTCTACGCCACCGCGGTCGCGGCGCTGTTCGGGCTGGCAGAAGCGGCCCTCTCCCGCCGACAGGTCGTGAGCGGCTTCGACGACCCGGACCACGAGCTCGAGCGAATGGACCTGCGGACCTCGCTGCGCGACTACCTGGCGCGCCTCTACAGCGCCCTGTCCAGCGGGATCCGGTCCGCCCTCCCCGTGGTCGCGGTCTGCGCGGCGGCCGGCGTGATCACGTCGACCATCGCCAAGACCGGGCTGGGCCAGATCCTCTCCGAGCTGCTGGTGTCGGCCGCGGACGCGATCGCCCCTAACGACACCGCCCTGCTGATCCTGTCCGCGATCTTCTCGGCCGTGGCCATCATCGTGCTCGGCCTCGCCGTCCCGGTCACCGCGTCGTTCATCCTCAGCTGGGTGATCATCGGGCCCGCGCTGATCTCCCTGGGGGTCGGCGCCCCCGAGGTGGCAATGTTCATCTTCTACTACGCCGTCCTCTCGGAGGTGTCGCCACCGACCGCCCTGGCCGCGGTCGCCTCGGCCGCGATCACCGGCGGACGGGTCATCCCGACCATGATGCAGGCGGCGAAGTACACCCTCCCGGCCTTCCTCGCACCGCTGGCCTTCGTGGTCTCCGACAACGGCAGCCTGCTGCTGTCCCGCGGCGACCTGCCGGACATCATCTGGGCCTTCCTCGTCTGCTCCGCCGCCGTCGCCGCGCTCGCGGTGGTGAGCACCGGGTGGATGTTCGGTCCCACTGGCGTGCTGGAGCGCGTGCTGTGCGTGCCCGCCGCGCTGCTGCTGCTCTACCTCGAGCCGCTCTCGATGGCCGTCGGCTTCACCCTCCTGGCCCTCGCGGTCGCCGTCCACCTGGTCCGCGGGAGGAGGTCGCAGCACGAGCCCTCGACCACCCCCTCCTCCTGACCCACCCCCTCCCGACCCGAACACACCGACCGACCAAGGAGCACAACCATGAAGCGCACGACATCGCTCGGAACACTCGCCCTCGCCGGCGCACTCGCGCTGAGCGCCTGCGGCGGCCAGCAGGAGCGCAACGCCGCAGGCGCCGGCGCCGACGAGAGCAGCTGCGAGGCCGGCAGCGGACGGCTCAACATCGCCACCGGCAACTCGACCGGCGTCTACTTCGTCGTCGGCGGCGGTCTCGCGAAGGTGATCAGCGCCGAGACCGACCTCCAGGCCACCTCCGCCGAGACCGGAGCCTCCGTGCAGAACATCGAGCAGGTCGTCGCCGGCGACTACGACATCGGGTTCTCCCTGGCCGACACGGCCGCGGACGCGATCAACGGCGAGGCCGACTTCGACGGCCCCCAGGACGTCTCCACCCTCGGCCGGATCTACTCCAACTACACCCAGGTCGTGGTCCGGGCCGACGCCGGCATCGACTCGGTCGAGGACTTCAAGGGCAAGCGGATCTCGACCGGTTCGCCACAGTCGGGCACCGAGGTGATCGCCAACCGGCTCATCGAGGCCGCCGGTCTCCAGCAGGGCGACGTCAAGGCGCAGCGGCTGGACCTGACCAAGACCATCGACGGGATGAAGGACGGCTCGATCGACGGGCTGGTGTGGTCCGGCGGGCTTCCCACCCCGGCGCTGACCGACCTGTTCACCTCGCTGGGTGCGAAGGTGGAGCTCCTCGACGTCACCCCGCTGCTGCCGAAGATGCAGGAGGTCAACGAGGTGTACGAGGAGGCCACCATCCCCGCCGCCACCTACGAGCTCGACGAGGACGTGCCCTCGATCGTCGTGCCGAACGTCCTCGTCGTGCGCAACGACATGCCCGAGAACCTCGCCTGCGCGCTGACCACCCTCATGGTCGAGAAGAAGGACGACCTCGTGGCGGTGCACCCGGCCGCGAAGGAGATCGACGCCGAGACGATGACCCAGACCGACCCGATCCCGCTGCACCCGGGCTCGGAGAGGGCGCTCGAGGACCTCGAGGGCTGACCTGCCACGGTGGGGGTCGGACCGCGACGACGCCGGCCCCCACCGCCCCACCCCTACCATCGCGTCGCACCGACCCACCTGAGGAGAACGACCGTGTCAGCCCAGCCCCAGTCCCCACTCGCGTTGTTCGGCACCGACGCCCTCGTCGGCGAGGAGGAGCGCGCCATCCGTGACACGGTGCGCCGCTTCGTGGACGACCGGATCCGCCCGCACCTCGCGGACTGGTACGAGGCCGGGTCGATCCCGGCGCAGGACCTCGCCGTGGAGCTGGGGTCGCTCGGCGTGCTCGGCATGCACCTCGAGGGCTACGGGTGCGCCGGGACGTCCGCGACCGCCTACGGCCTGGCGTGCATGGAGCTCGAGGCCGGGGACTCCGGCCTTCGGTCGCTGGTCAGCGTCCAAGGGTCGCTGGCGATGTTCGCGATCTGGCGCTGGGGCTCGGAGGAGCACAAGCAGGAGTGGCTGCCACGGATGGCCGCGGGCGAGGCGATCGGCTGCTTCGGCCTGACCGAGCCTGACTTCGGGTCCGACCCCGGGGGCATGCGCACCCGAGCCCGCCGTGACGGCGACGACTGGGTCCTCAACGGGAACAAGATGTGGATCACCAACGGGTCGGTCGCCGACGTCGCCGTGGTCTGGGCCCGCGACGAGGCGGACGGCCGGGTCCGCGGCTTCGTCGTGCCCACCGACACCCCCGGCTTCTCGGCCCCAGAGATCAAGAAGAAGATGTCGCTGCGCGCCAGCGTCACCTCCGAGCTGGTGCTGGACAACGTGCGGCTGCCCGCCTCGGCGATGCTGCCGGAGGCATCGGGCCTCTCCGGACCGCTGTCGTGCCTGAACGAGGCGCGTTACGGCATCGTGTTCGGCGCGCTCGGCGCCGCCCGTGACTGCCTCGAGACGACGCTGGAGTACGTCGGCGACCGGGAGATCTTCGACAAGCCGCTCGCGGCCTACCAGCTCACCCAGGCCAAGCTCGCCGACATGTCCCTGGAGCTCGGCAAGGGGATGCTCCTCGCCCTGCACCTGGGCTCCCTCAAGGACGCCGGCACGGTCCGCCCGGAGCAGATCAGCCTCGGCAAGCTCAACAGCGTCCGAGAGGCGATCGCCATCGCCCGGGAGTGCCGCACCCTCCTGGGCGCCGCCGGGATCACGTTGGAGTACCCGCTCATGCGGCACGCCAACAACCTGGAGTCGGTGCTGACCTACGAGGGCACCTCCGAGGTCCACCAGCTGATCATCGGACAGGCCCTCACCGGCCACGGGGCCTTCCGGTGACCGGTGCCCTCGACGGGGTGCGGATCGCCGACTTCGGTCGGGTCCTCGCGGCGCCGTACGCCACGATGCTGCTGGCCGACCTCGGCGCCGAGGTGGTCAAGCTCGAGCGCCCAGGCAGCGGCGACGAGACCCGGTCGTGGGGGCCGCCCTGGAGCGACGGCGAGGCGACGTACTTCCTGTCGGTGAACCGCAACAAGACCTCCCGCGTCGTCGACCTGGCCTCCGAGGACGGCCGGCGCGAGGCCCGGGAGCTCGTGGCGACCTGCGACGTCGTCGTCGAGAACTTCCGTCCCGGCACCATGGACCGGCTCGGCCTCGGGTACGACGACCTCTCGGCCGCCCGCCCCGGGCTGGTGTACTGCTCGGTGACCGGGTTCGGGGCCGGCGGCGGCGCCGACCTCCCTGGCTACGACCTCGTCGTGCAGGCGGTCGGCGGCCTGATGTCGGTGACCGGCTCGCCCGAGTCCGGCCCCATGAAGGTGGGGGTGGCGCTCGTCGACGTCATCACCGGGATGCACGCCGCGTTGGGCATCCTCGCTGCGCTGCGCCACCGCGACCGGACCGGTGAGGGCCAGCGGGTCGAGGTCAACCTGCTGTCCTCCCTGCTCTCGGCGCTGACCAACCAGGCCTCGACGTACGTCACGACCGGGCAGGTGCCCGCAGCGATGGGCAACCTGCACCCGAGCATCGCGCCGTACGAGATCCTGGCCACCGCCGACCGGCCGCTCGCGGTGGCCGCCGCGAACGACAAGCTCTTCGCGGCCCTCGCCGCCGGCGTCGGCCGACCGGAGCTGGCCGAAGACCCTCGGTTCGCGACCAACAGCGACCGCGTCGCGCACCGCAGCGACCTCTCGCAGGAGCTGGAGGCCACGCTCCGTGGGGCGTCCGCGGACCACTGGTTCGCGGTGCTCTCCAACCGAGGGGTGCCGTGCGGCCCCATCAACGACCTGGGTCAGGCGTTCGACCTCGCCGAGCGGCTCGGCCTCGAGCCGGTCACCACCGTGGAGCGCCCGGACCGGGCCGGCGCCGTCAGGACGGTGGCCCACCCGATCCGCCTCTCCGCGACCCCCGCCACCTACCGCTCCGCGCCGCCGCTGTTCCTGGAACCGCGGCCTCGCACGACCCCTGATGCGGCACGATGAGCCGCCTGCGGGTGGCCGTGGTCGGTGGCGGCATCATCGGCACGGCCGTCGCCCGGCACCTCGCCCAGCGCGTCGACTCGGCAGAGGTCGTGCTCCACGAGAAGGAGGACCGGCTCGCCGCGCACCAGACCGGCCACAACAGCGGGGTCGTGCACGCCGGGCTGTACTACGAGCCCGGCAGCCTGAAGGCGAGGCTGTGCCGGCGCGGGGTCGGCCTGCTGCAGGAGTTCACCGACCGGCACGGGCTCGTCCACGACGAGTGCGGCAAGGTGGTCGTGGCCCTCGACGAGGGCGAGTCCTTGCGGCTGGAGGCCATCCACGCGCGCGCCGTCGCCAACGGCGTGCCCGGTGTCCGGGTCGTCGAGCGGGACGAGCTCCGGGAGATCGAGCCTCACGCCGCCGGGTTGCGGGCGCTCCACTCACCGCACACCGCGATCGTCGACTACCCCGCGGTGACGGGCGCGCTCGCCGACGAGCTGCGCGAGGCGGGCGGGTCGGTCCGGCTGGGCCACGAGGTGACGGGCCTGTCCGCCCGCGGCGGCGGCGTCGTGCTGCGCGGCCGCGAGGACTGCGAGCTCTTCGACCTCGTCGTCGTCTGCGCCGGACTCCAGTCGGACCGGGTCGCCGGCCTGGCGGGCGAGGCCCGGGAACCGCGCATCGTCCCGTTCTACGGCGACTACTTCCTGCTGGGTCCCGAGCAGGAGAGCCTCGTCAACGGGCTGGTCTACCCGGTGCCGGACCCGCGCTACCCGTTCCTCGGCGTCCACGTCACGAAACGCGTCGACGGTGCGGTGATGCTCGGCCCCAACGCCTTCCTCTCGCTCGCGCGGGAGGGCTACTCGCCACGCAGCGTCCGCCCCCGCGACGTCCGCGACGCCGTCGGGTTCGGCGGCTTCTGGCGCTTCGCGGCGGCGAACCTCCCTGCGGCGGTCCGCGAGTCGCGCACCGCAGCCAGCAGGCGACGGTTCGTCGCCGAGGCGCGGAAGTACCTCCCGGCCGTCGACGGCAGCACGGTCCGCCGGGGACCGCGGGGAGTCCGCGCCCAGGCCATGGACCACCGTGGCCGGTTGGTGGACGACTTCGTGATCACCGGCAGCGAACGCGTCGTCCACGTACGCAACGCACCCTCCCCCGGCGCCACGTCGGCGCTGGCGATCGCCGAGCACATCGTCACCGAGGCTCTCGCCCGCAGGGATCTCGGCACCCGCACCGAGAGGAACACCGACAGATGACCACGCAACCGCTCCCGCGCGGGCTCTGGGGAGTCCTCGCCACACCGTTCCACGGCCCCGGCCTCGACGTCGACGTCGCCTCGCTGCGGCGCGAGGTCGACCTCTACCGCGAGGTACCGGCCGACGGCCTGGTCGTCCTCGGCGTGTTCGGTGAGGGGGTCGCCCTGGACTCGCGGGAACAGGCGCTCGCGGTCGCCACTGTCGCGGAGCAGGCACCGGACACGCCCCTCGTGGTCGGCGTCTCCGCACGCACCACCGCCGTCGCCGTCGAGCAGGCACGCACCGCCGTCTCCGCGGCGGGTGACTCCCTGGCCGGCCTCATGGTGCAGGCCAGCACCGCCGACCCGGCCGTCCTGGCCGGACACCTCCGGGCCGTCCACGAGGCCACGGGTGTCGGCATCGTGCTCCAGGACTACCCCGAGGCCTCGGGGGTCCGCATCAGTGCCGACCAGACCCTGCAGGTCCTCGCCGACTCCCCGTTCGTGGTGGCGGTGAAGTCCGAGGCACCACCCACCGCAGCCGTGATCGGCCGGCTCAGCGCACGCACGGACGTCCCGGTCTTCGGCGGCCTCGGCGGCGTGGGGCTGCTCGACGAGCTCGCCGCCGGCGCGGCGGGAGCGATGACCGGTTTCTCGCACCCGGAGGGGCTTCGCGCTGCGCTGGACGCGTGGGCGGACGGGGGCTACGTGGCGGCCCGCGCCGCCTACTCGCCCTGGCTTCCCCTGGTCAACTACGAGGCACAGCCCGGCGTCGGCCTGTCGCTGCGCAAGGAGATCCTCCGGCGACGAGGGGCGTTCGCCGAGTCCGCCGTACGACCCCCGGCCCGCAACGCGCCCTCAGAGATCCTCGACCTGATGGACTCCCACCTCACGGCGGCGATGGACCTCCTCGCCGCACGACGGCACAGGAAGGTTGACTGACATGGACACCGGACTGCAGGGACGCACTGTCCTCGTCCCCGGCTCGACCTCCGGCCTCGGGCTGGCCTGTGCCCGGGCCTTCGCCGCCGAAGGCGCACACGTGGTGCTCGCCGGGCGGCGCGGAGACGTGGCCGCGGCGGAGGCGGCCCGCCTCCCCTCGGCCACGGGGTTCGCCTACGACCTGACCGAGGACGGCGCACCGGAACGTCTCTACGCGCAGGCGGTCGAGGCGTACGGCGCCGTGGACGTGCTCGTCCTCAACGGCGGAGGGCCGCCCCCCGGTCTTGCCGAAGAGGTGACCAACAACCAGATCCGCGACGCGTTCCACTCCCTGGTCCTCCAGCACCACCGGCTGGTCGAGGCCGCCCTTCCCTCGATGCGGGAGCGTGGCTGGGGCCGGATCGTCGCGGTCGGCTCGAGTGGTGTGCAGCAGCCCCTCGACCGGCTCGCACTGTCCAACACCGGACGGGCGGCCCTGGCCGGCTACCTCAAGACGCTGGCCAACGAGGTCGCCCCCGACGGGGTCACGGTGAACATGGTGCTGCCGGGCCGAATCGACACCGAGCGGGTGGACGCGATCGACCGCTCGAACGCCGAGCGTGCCGGCCGGGAGCCCGAGGAGGTCCGTGCCTCGTCCGAGGCGTCGATCCCCCTCGGACGGTACGGCTCCCCCGAGGAGTTCGCCGCCGCGGTGGTCTTCCTGGCAAGCGGACCCGCGTCGTACGTCACCGGCGAGCAGCTGCGCTGTGACGGTGGCCTGGTCCGCTCCTACTGACCGGCGCCGCCGCCGGGGCCCGCACCGGCGATCGCCAGTGGCTAGACCGCCTGCCCCACTTGTGGGACCGACGGTCTCGTGGGCCTTCCGGCGCGCCGACGGCCGGGTCTACGTTCGGCCCCAACGGCTTCACCCCGACGGAGCCGGGAAATGGGGTTTTGAGATGAACCTTCACGACCTCCGGCCGCACCTCGCGGTCGGAGCGGCGACCGTCCTGGTCGCCGCAACCGGCGTGGTGGCCACCACCGCGACCGCGGCACCGGCCACGCGCTGCGGCAGCCAGACGAGCAACAACCTCGCCAAGCTGCTCGAGTGCGTCACGCTCGACGGCGTCCGCGCCCACCAGGCGGCGCTCCAGGCGATCGCCGCCGCGAACAACGGCATCCGGACCTCCGGGACAGCCGGGTACGACGATTCGGTCGACTACGTGGTCGACACCATGGAGGCGGCAGGGTACGACGTCACGGTCCAGCCCTTCGACTTCCAGACGTTCATCACGTTGTCGGCGCCGGTGCTGGAGCAGGTCGCGCCCCCGCCGACGGGACCGATCGAGAACGCGATCATGTCCTACTCCGGCAGCGGGGACGTGACAGCCTCGGTGACGGCACTCACGCCTGCGCCGGGCGACACCAGTCCGGGCTGCGATGCGGGCGACTTCGCCGGGTTCCCGGCGGGCAACATCGCGCTGATCGAACGCGGGGCCTGCACCTTCGCGCTCAAGGCGACCAACGCCTACAACGCTGGTGCCGTGGCGGTCGTGATCTACAACAACATCCCCGGCACGCTCAACGGCACCCTCGGCAACGGGTTCACCCTCGACCTGCCGGTCACCTCGGTGGCCCAGGACGTCGGGCAGCAGCTGGCCGCCACCCCCGGCCTGGTCCTGCGGGTGAAGACCGAGACGTTCCGCGGCATCGCCACCACCTACAACGTCCTCGCCGAGAAGGCCGGCAAGGACACGGGGAACGTGGTCATGGCCGGGGCGCACCTCGACTCGGTCAACGCGGGCCCGGGCATCAACGACAACGGCAGCGGGTCGGCGGCCCTCCTCGAGGTGGCCGAGCAGCTGGCGAAGACCAAGACCCAGAACACCCTGCGCTTCGCGTGGTGGGGTGCGGAGGAGTCCGGGCTGGTCGGCTCGACGTACTACGTGAACAACCTGCCGCAGGTAGAGCGCGACCGGGTCGCGGCGTACCTCAACTTCGACATGATCGGTTCCCCGAACCACGTGTTCTTCATCTACGACGGTGACGACTCCGACGGCGTCGGTGCTCCCGCGGGTCCCCCGGGATCGGCGGAGATCGAGCAGACCTTCGAGGCCTACTTCGAGTCGGTCGACGTGCCCTACAAGGGGACCGACTTCAGCGGGCGCTCGGACTACGGCCCGTTCATCGCGGCGGGCATCCCGTCGGGTGGTCTCTTCACGGGTGCCGAGGGCATCAAGACCGCCGAGGAGGAAGCCGTCTGGGGAGGAACGGCCGGTGAGTCGTACGACCCGTGCTACCACCTGGCCTGCGACACCTACGACAACGTCAACCTCCACGCGCTCGACGTGAACTCCGACGCGGTCGCCTGGGCGGCGTTGTCCCTGGCGATGAGCACCGAGCTGATCAACGGCACCAAGAGCAAGGGCAACTTCAAACCGCCCAAGTCCGACGAGGAGGCACCGGCGACGATGTGACCCGTGTTGTGACACTGCCGGGGTCGGTCGCAGGCATCGACCGGCCCCGGCTGGGTATCTGCCTCCCGTGGCTCGTGAACGGATCCTGGCGATCATCCAGGCAGGTGGCGCCGGTGGGCGCATGGACGTGCTGACCCGCGAGCGGGCCAAGCCGGCCCTGCCCTTCGCCGGCGTCTACCAGCTCGTCGACTTCCCCCTGTCGAACCTCACCCACTCCGGCATCAGCGACGTGTGGCTCTCGGTGCAGTACCAGGGCGGCACCCTCGAGCACGAGGTCGCCAACGGCCGTCCCTGGGACCTGGACCGCAACCACGGCGGCCTGCGCATCCTCATGCCCGAGCAGGGCTCCGGCACCGAGGAGGAGACCGGCTTCGCCAAGGGCAACGCCGACCTGCTGTTCCGGATCCGCGACGACATCCGCCGCCTTGCTCCCGAGGTCGTGGTGGTGGCGAGCGCCGACCACGTCTACCGCTTCGACTACACCGAGGCGATCGCCACCCACCGGGCCAAGGACGCCGAGGTCACGATCGTCACCACCGAGGTGGCCAAGGGCCGGGCGAGCGACCACGCCGTCGTCGAGGCCAACCGCCTCGGCCGGGTCACCGGCTTCGCCTACAAGCCGGCTCGGCCGTCCACCACGACGGTGGCCACCGAGGTCTTCGTCTACTCCCCCGACGCGCTCATCGAGGTGCTCGAGGAGCTGCACCGCGAGAAGACCGCCGATGCCGAGCCCGACGACACCGGCCTCGGCGACTTCGGTGAGTCGCTGCTGCCCCGGTTCGTCGACCGCGGCCGCGCCTATGTGCACGGGCTTCCCGGCTACTGGCGCGACCTGGGGCAGCCGCACCTGTACCTCGCGGCGCACCGGGACCTCCTCACCGGCGACGCCGACGAGCTCTTCGCCGACCCGGCCTGGCCCTTCCTCACCCGCCAGCCCCAGCGCGTCCCGGCCCGGCTCGACCAGGGCTCCGACGTCGAGGACAGCCTGGTCTCGCCCGGGGCCAGGGTCGCCGGCGTCGTACGACGAAGCGTGCTGGGTCCGGGCGTCGTCGTGGAGGAGGGGGCCACCGTCACCGACAGCGTGCTCTTCGCCGACTCGGTCGTCGAGGCCGGGGCCGAGGTCGCCTGGACGATCGTGGACAGCGGCTGCATCGTCGGTCGCGACGCCCGGGTCGGTGAGCCCGACGCTCCGGGCAGCGAGGACTCCGACGCGGTCACGATCATCGGCAAGGACTCCTCCGTCGGTGCCGGCGTCGTGCTCGAGGCGGGGGCCCGGCTGGAGCCCGGCACGACCGCCTGACCGGGACCGCCGGGGGCCATCTCGACGTGCACTCGAGCCCGCTCGGGCGGGTCCCCAGGCGTGCGCTCACCGGTCGACGGCAGCGAGTGCACGTCCGCCTGGCCCCGGTGCCCGGCAGACGACAACCGGCGGCGACCCCAACAGGTGGGTCGCCGCCGGCGTGTCTCAGCGGAGCGGGACGATCAGGCCGCGTTCGCAGCCGCGTCGGCGACCGTGATCCGGTCGGCCGTCGGAGCCGACACCGGGTCGTTCGCCGTCAGGTAGGCGGTGAACGCGTCGAGGTCGATCGCGCCGGTCACCCGGTTGGTGCCCCCGGTCAGGGTCGAGAACCCGTCGCCGCCACCGGCGAGGAAGTTGTTCACGGTGATCCGGTAGGTGTCACCGTCCACGACCTGGGTGTCGCCGAGGTAGAGGCTCCCGTCGACGACGACGGTGCCGCTGCACGGGTCGCCACCGGCCACGGCCGGGGTGCCGTTCGGGTCGACGGCGTAGGACACGGTCGCCGAGGGCTGCAGGACGGTGCCCCTGACGAACTGCTGCTCGAGCATGCAGTAGAGCTGCTCACCGGTCAGGTCCATCGTCACGAGGTTGTTCGTGAACGGCTGGATCGTGAACGCCTCCTCGTAGGTGATCTCACCCGCGAGCAGGTCGGCCCGGACGCCGCCGGGGTTCATGAACGCCGCCACGGCGCCGTACTCGTCGTCGGTCGCCGCCAGCTGGGCGTCCGCGATCAGGTTGCCGAGCGGGGAGTCCCCGGTGTAGCTCCCGAACAGCGCCTGCCGGGTGCGGCCGATGTCCTCGGTGGCGTGGCCGACGACCTGGTTGGCGATCGGGCCGAGCGCCTCGCGGTAGTGCGCGATCAGGTCGAGCTGGCTCTGGTTCTCGACCTTGTCGCGGGTGACGACCACGTTCTCGGCCGCGGCGGTGAGCACGTCGCCGGTGCGCTTGTCGAGGGTGAGGTCGATGTCGGTGACCAGGCGGCCGAAGGAGCTTGCGCTGGTGACCAGCTTGTTGTCGATCTCGCAGTTGTAGGCCGAGTGGGTGTGGCCGCTGACCACGACGTCGATCGCGTCGTCCATGCCGTTGGCGATGTCGACGATCGGGCCGGCGAGGTCGGAGCACGCGTTGACGTTCCACTTGTCGACACCGGTCTGGTAGCCGCCCTCGTGCAGCAGCACGATGATCGTCTCGACGCCCTTGGCCTGCAGCTCCGCGGCGTACCTGTTCGCGGTCGCGACCTCGTCGGCGAACTCGAGGCCGGCGACGCCCTCCTGGCTGACGATGTCCTTGGTGCCCTCGAGGGTCATGCCGATGAAGCCGACCTTGACGCCCTGGACGTTGTCGACGGCGTACGGCGCCATCAGCGGCTCACCGGTCTCGGTGAGGAACGCGTTGGCGGAGAGGTACTGGAAGTCGGCACCGTCGTACGGCGTGCCGTCGGCGCAGCCGTCCTCGGGGTGGCAGCCGCCGTTCTGGATGCGCAGCAGCTCGTCTGCGCCCTCGTCGAACTCGTGGTTGCCGACGCTGGCGTAGTCCAGGCCCGCGAGGTTGAGGGACTCGATCGCCGGCTCGTCGTGGAAGGCGGCCGACAGCAGCGGGGACGCACCGATCAGGTCACCGGCGGCGACCGTGATGGTGTTCTTCTTGCGCTGCTCGGCGCGGAGCTCCTCGAGGGCGGTGGCCAGGTAGGCCGAGCCGCCCGCATCCACAGTCTCGCCTGCCGCGTTGGTGGTGATCCGGCCACCGGATCCGCCGGGGGCCTCGAGGTTGCCATGGAAGTCGTTGAGCGCGAGCAGCTGCATCTCGACGGTCTTGGCCTTCTTGGCCGGCTGGCTCTGCGCCTCCCCCACCTTTCCCGCGGCGTCGGCCGGCAGGACGGTCCCGCTGATGGTGAGAGCGGCCAAGGACATGGCCGCCACTGAGGCCGCAGCAGTGCGACCCAGCTTCGTGATTCTCATCCGTGCTCCCTGTGCATGGGGGATCTCCCCCCGGTGAGTGAGATGGCCATCCGATCTTCTTTCGGTGACCGGTTCGTGCACGTTCGGTGCCGAGTACATGACACACCGGACAATTCTCCCCGTAAACCCCTTTGAGGGGTTACGTTCCCTACGCGTTATCTCCCGGCGGCCGCAAAAACTGCCGTCCGGCCCCTCCGTGCGCCTCGCACCCCCACCCCCCTTTCGAGGAGCCCCCGTGTCACCACGACACCGCGCGACGACCGTCGCAGTCCTGATCCCCTCTCTCGCCGGCCTGCTCGGCCTCGCCGTGGCCCCCGCCACGGCAGTCGCCCCCGACAGCTCGGTGTTCGTCAACGAGATCCACTACGACAACGCCGGCACCGACACCGGCGAGGCGATCGAGGTCGCCGCTCCGGCCGGCACCGACCTGTCCGGTTGGCGCATCGTGCTCTACAACGGGAGCAACGGCGCGTCGTACGACACCAAGACGCTCCGCGGCACCGTCGGCGACCAGCAGGGCGGGTTCGGCACCGTCGTACAGTCCTACGCGACCAATGGCGTCCAGAACGGCTCACCGGACGGCGTCGCGCTCATCGCCGCCGACGGCGAGGTCGTGCAGTTCCTGTCCTACGAGGGGACGATGACCGCCGCCAACGGCCCGGCTGCCGGGCTGACCAGCACCGACATCGGCGTGAGCCAGGGCGGCAGCGGCCCGGTCGGGCACTCGCTGCAGCTCACCGGCACCGGTGACAGCTACGCCGACTTCACGTGGGCCGCCGAGGCGGCGAACACCTTCGGCTCCCCCAACACCGACCAGACCTTCGGCGAGGGCGGCGGCGGCACCGACCCCGACCCGGAGCCCGAGCCGGAGCCCTGCGAGATCGCCACCACGCACGAGATCGGTGCGGTCCAGGGCAGCGGTGCCGCGACCCCGGTGGGTGGTCAGCAGGTCACGGTCGAGGGCGTCGTCGTCGGCGACTTCCAGGCCGGCAACCAGCTCGGTGGCGTCTGGATCCAGGACGCCGACGGCGATGGCGACCCGAGTACGTCGGACGGCATCTTCGTCTACGACCCGGACGCGCCGGAGCTCGCCGAGGGCGACGTCGTCCGCGTGACCGGGACGGCGACCGAGTTCCGCGGCGCCACCCAGGTCGCCGACGTCACCTCGATCGGGGACTGCGGCGACGCCGACGTCCCGGCACCGACCGTGGTCGACCTGCCCGCCGACGACGCGACCCGCGAGAGCGTCGAGGGCATGCTCGTGACCTTCGCCGAGGAGCTCACCGCGACCGAGACCTACACGTTGGCGCGCTACGGCGAGCTCGTCGTCTCTGCCGACGGCCGCCTCTTCCAGCCCACCAACGACGGCGGTGACGACGCGGCCGAGCAGGCCCTCAACCACATGCGCCGCCTGGTCGTCGACGACGGCAGCACGCGGCAGAACCCCGCCGAGGTGCCGTTCAGCGACCTCGACTTCGCCGACGGCGGGAACGTCATCCGCCTCGGCGACACCGTGACCGACCTGGTCGGTGTGCTCACCTACGGCTTCGGCGCGTGGCGCCTCCAGCCGACGTCCGAGCCGACCGTGACGCGCACCAACCCGCGCACCGCGTCCCCCGACGAGGTCGGCGGCGACCTCGAGGTGGCCAGCTTCAACGTGCTGAACTACTTCACCACCATCGACCGTCCTGGCGTGGTCACCGACGCCGGGCACGACCCCCGCGGTGCGGACAGCGTCGAGGAGCTCGAGCGCCAGCAGGCCAAGATCGTCGCCGCGATCAACGAGCTCGACGCCGACGTCGTGGGCCTCATGGAGATCGAGAACGACGCCAACGACGAGGCGGTCGACAACCTCGTGGCGGCCCTGAACGCCGCGGCCGGCGAGGAGCGCTACGCCGCTGTCGAGGAGCCCGACACCGGCGGTGGCCTGTTCGGCACCGACGCGATCAAGGTCGCGATGATCTACCAGCCGGAGGCCGTGCGGCCGATGGACGTCTCCTACACCACGCAGGACGACGCCTTCCACAACGCCCGACTGCCCCTGGCGCAGCGGTTCCGCCCGACCAGCGGCGGCCAGCCGTTCACCGTGGTGGTCAACCACTTCAAGTCCAAGGGCTGCGGCGGTGCCTCGGGCGAGAACGCCGACCAGGGTGACGGCCAGGGCTGCTGGAACGCCGACCGGGTCGAGCAGGCCGAGGCCCTTCTGGACTTCCTCGGCACCCTCGACGACGAGGACTTCCTGGTCATCGGAGACCTGAACTCCTACGGCGAGGAGGACCCCACCGACGTCCTTGAGGCGGCCGGCTACGTCGACCTGGTTGACGCCAACCTGGAGGAGGACGACCAGTACTCCTACGTCTTCGGCGGCCAGTTCGGCTACCTCGACCACGCCTGGGCGTCGCCACACCTCGCCCGTCGGGTCACCGGCACCGACATCTGGCACATCAACGCAGACGAGGCGCTCTTCCTCGACTACAACACCGAGTTCAACCCGGACGGGTTCTGGGACGCCTCGCCGTACCGCTCCTCCGACCACGACCCGGTGCTCGTCGGCCTGGACGCGCTGCCCCAGCGCAACCGCCGCTGACCCCGACCCGACACGGGCCCGATCCCCTTACCTGGGGGCGCAAGTGGTCAGCTGTCGCAGATCTCTGGCCGGCGGATCTGCAGCAGCTGACCACTTGCGGCCGAGCTCACTGCTGAGGCGAGATCAGAACCTTCGTGTGCGCGCTCGTGCCCGAGTCGAGCTCCTCGAGCACGTCCTTCAACGACGACAGCTCGAAGGTGCCGGTGTGGAGCGGCGCCACGTCGAGCTGGCCGACGGCGATGGCGTGCATGGCGCCGACGAAGTCCTCGTGGTTGTAGGCCAGCGAGCCGATCACCGTCAGCTCTCGGCTCTGCCAGTCCCCGTAGCTGACGCTGGAGTTCTCCAGGGGGTAGCCGAGCAGGGCCAGCGTGCCGCCACGTCGTACTAGCTCTGCGGCCGGCTGGAGGAGTGACGGAACACCGCTGCACTCGTAGACGACGTCCGCGCCCAGTCCGCCGGTGAGGTCGTCCAACGCTGTCCGCAGGTCGGCCGGGTCGACCACCTCCGTGAACCCGAGGGAGCGGGCCATCGCTCGACGTGCCGGCGTCGGCTCGGAGACGATCATCGGCCCGGCACCCGCCCGCCGCGCGTTCTGCGCGGTCAGCAGTCCTATGGGCCCGGCACCCAGGACGACCGTCGTCGCCCCCAGCTCGGCTCCGACGCGGCGCACTGCGTGGAAGGTCACCGCCGTCGGCTCCACGAGCGCGGCCTCCACGTCCGACAGAGGCTCCGGGACGGCGACGACCCGCCGGGCGGAGACGTGCACCCGGGTGGAGAAGGCGCCGTGCTCGGGTGCGTCGGCGTCCACCCCATTGGCCTCCGCGAACACGGTGTCACAGTGACGGCTGTGCCCTGCCCGGCACTGGGCGCACTGTCCGCAAGCGGGGCCGACACCGCCCACAACGCGCTGGCCGGCGTGCAGGCCGGTCACCCCGTCCCCCAGCTGTGCGACGGTGCCCGTCCACTCGTGACCGAACACCGCGGGAGGGAGCATGTGCCCGTCCGTGTAGCCGTGGACGTCGGTGCCGCAGACACCGGTGTAGCTGATCTCGACGATCACGTGGCCCGGCGCGGCCTCGGTGAGCCTTGGCTCACCTTCGCGCAACGCGCGGGCTCCGTCGACGGCGAGATAGCGATCGGTGGACATGGGGACCCTCCTCCTCCGGTGGTTACACGCATCTTGCACCCCGCCGGCCGCGGCACGGGCGAGGGTCGCCGGATCGACCCCGGAATACAGTTGAACCTTCAATGGTTCATCTGCTACTGTAGTTCATAGTTCAACTATTCCAACCGAGGAGACATCCCCATGGGCCTGTTCAGCCGCAAGAAGACCACTCCGGCCGCTCCTGTGGCGCCCGCTGCCGGATCGGTCGCCACCCTGGAGGCGCCGGTGTTCGACGCCGGCACGACCGCTGTCGCCGACGTCAGCGGGGACTACACCATCGACGTCACGCACACCCGGATCGGCTTCTCCGCCCGCCACGCGATGGTGACCACCGTCCGCGGCCAGTTCAACGACTTCGAGGCGACTGCGCACGTCGACGCCCAGAACCCCGCCTTGTCTCGCACCGAGGTGCGCATCAAGGCCGCGAGCATCGACACCCGCAACGCCGACCGCGACGGTCACCTGCGCTCCGGCGACTTCCTGGACGTCGAGGCCTACCCCGAGGTGGTCTTCACCAGCACCTCGGTCTCGCGCCGCGACGCCGACACGTTCACCGTGCTGGGCGACCTGACCATCAAGGACGTCACCCGTCCGGTCTCCGTCGACTTCGAGGTGACGGGCTCCGCCCGGGACCCCTTCGGCAACCTGCGCGTCGGGTTCGAGGGCAGCACCACCATCAACCGTAAGGACTGGGGGCTCACCTGGAACGCCGCCCTCGAGACCGGTGGCGTCCTGGTCAGCGAGAAGATCAAGCTCGAGTTCGACGTCTCCGCCATCGCCACCCCGGTCGAGCAGGTCTGACCAGCACGGAGCCGGTCCCGGCCGAACCGGTCCGCGAGGACCGTCGCGTCGCCGACAGGGGCGCCCGCCACCGCGGGCGCCCCTGTCTTGTCCGTCCGGCGCCGCCACCCCTGCTACGGCCGTGTCCGGGTTCGCCCTGAGTCGTCCCCGAGCCGTCCCGCAACGTTCACCCGACCACCCGAAAAGCCGCTGCGTCGACCACCGGGACCCAACTAGGTTTGCCGGGTGACCCATCGCGCTGAGACCCTCGGCCTTCCCCGCTCCGACAGGCGTGTCGCCGCACGCACCGTGGCCCTCCGCAAGCTCTACGGCCAGGGCGAGGCCGAGGTGCACGCCCTCGACGGGGTCGACATCGCGTTCTACGAGGGCGAGTTCACCGCCGTCATGGGCGCCAGCGGCTCGGGGAAGTCCACGCTCATGCACTGCATGGCGGCGCTGGACTCCCCCACCGACGGCCGGGTGTTCCTCGGCGACACCGACCTCTCCTCGCTGAAGGACAAGCAGCTGACCGAGCTGCGCCGAGACAAGATCGGCTTCGTCTTCCAGTCCTTCAACCTCGTGCCGACGCTGACCGCGAAGGAGAACATCGAGCTGCCGCTGTCGATCGCCGGCCGCCGGCCCGACCCGACCTGGTTCGACACGGTGATCGACACCGTCAACCTCCGGGACCGGCTCGGGCACCGGCCCAACGAGCTCTCGGGCGGCCAGCAACAGCGGGTCGCCTGCGCACGGGCCCTGATGAGCCGGCCCGAGATCGTCTTCGCCGACGAGCCGACCGGCAACCTCGACTCGACCTCCGGCGCCGAGGTGCTCAGCCTCCTGCGCCGCAGCGTCGACGAGCACGGCCAGACGATCGTGATGGTCACCCACGACCCCGTGGCGGCGGCGTACACCGACCGCGTCGTCTTCCTCGCCGACGGCCTCGTCGTCGACGAGCTGCGCAACCCGACCCGCGAGTCGGTGCTCGAGGAGATGGGCGAGCTGACCGCGAGGGCGATGGCCTGATGCGCAAGGTCACCCTGCGCAACCTCGTTGCACACAAGGTCCGCCTGTTCCTGAGCGCGTTCGCGATCGTGCTCGGGGTCGCGTTCGTCTCCGGCTCGTTCATCTTCACCGACGCCATGGGCAGCGCGTTCAGCGGCATCATCTCCGGGAGCACGGCGGACGTGGAGATCGCCCCGGAGGGGGCGAACGAGTTCGACTCCGCACCGGACGGCCGGACCATCCCCGACTCCGTCGTCGCCGACCTCGAGCAGCTCGACGAGGCGGCCGAGGTCGACCCCTGGAACCAGGTCCAGGCGATGTACGTCGTCGGCGAGGACGGCAAGGTCGTCGGGGGCAACGGCCCACCGTCCTTCGCGTTCACCGACACCGACACGAGGGCCCTCACCGGCCGCAAGATCACGACGTACGTCGCCGGCGACCGTCCCACCGGCACCGGCGAGATCGCCATGGACGTGGCCACCGCAGAGAAGGGCGACCACCAGGTCGGCGACACCGTGCAGCTCGTGACCCCCGGCGACCCGCCCACCCTCGAGGTGGAGCTGGTGGGTCTCGTGGAGTTCGGCGAGGGCTCGCTCGGCGGCGCCACCCTCACGCTGTGGGACGGCCAGGCCCTGCAGGAGCTGTTCTTCGACGGCGAGCGGGCCTGGTCGGGGATCTCGCTGACCGCGGCCGAGGGCGTCAGCCAGCAGCAGCTGCGCGACGCCGCCGCGGAGGTGCTGCCCGAGGGCGTCACCGCCCGCACCGGCGACGACATGGTCGAGGACAACGAGGAGGGCCTGCAAAAGATCCTCGGCTTCCTCAACACCTTCCTGCTCGTCTTCGCGACGGTGGCGATGGTCGTCGGGACGTACCTGATCATCAACACGTTCTCGATCCTCGTGGCCCAGCGCAGCCGAGAGCTGGCACTGCTGCGGGCGATCGGTGCCTCGCGCCGCCAGGTCAACCGCTCGGTGCTCACCGAGGCGCTGGTGATCGGGATCGTCGGGTCCACGCTCGGCCTGGGCATCGGCTTCCTCCTCGCGCAGGGGCTGAGGGCGCTGTTCGGCACGATCGGGCTGGACCTCTCCACCGCGGAGTTCTCGATCGAGCCGCGCACGGTGCTCGTGTCCTACCTGGTCGGGATCGGCGTGACCATGGTGGCGGCCTACCTCCCGGCGCGACGTGCCTCACGGATCCCCCCGGTGGCCGCGATGCGCGACGACGTCGCACTGCCCGAGGCCTCGCTGCGCCGGCGCCTGATCATCGGCACCGTGCTCCTGGTCGCCGGCATCGGCCTGATGATCGCGGGCTTCCAGGTCGAGAACGGCACCACCGGCCTGACCATGATCGGCGTCGGCATGCTGTCGATCCTGGTCGGGGTCTCGTTGATGAGCCCGGTCATCGGCCGGCCCCTGGTCGCGCTGCTCGGGGCGACGTACCGCAGGACGTTCGGCACCGTCGGCCAGCTCGCCGCCCAGAACTCCCAGCGCAACCCGCGCCGCACCGCAGCCACCGCCTCCGCGCTGATGATCGGCCTCGCGCTCGTGTCGCTGATGTCGGTGCTGGGCGCCTCGGCCTCGGCGAGCACCGACAAGGCGCTGAAGGCCGCGATCACCTCCCAGTTCATCGTCTCCAACGTGGTCGGGTCGCCGTTCTCGCCGAACATCGCCGAGCAGATCCGCGACGTCGACGGCATCGAGGCGGTCGCGCAGTTCCGCCAGGCGCCCGCCGAGGTGAAGAGATCCCGGGTCTTCGTCGGCGCCTCGGACCCAGACGACCTCGCCGCAGCAAGCGACTTCCCCGTGGCCGTCGGCTCGATGACCGACCTTGCCGAGGGGGCGGCGATCATCACCCCGGAGGCCGCCGAGGAGCAGGACCTCGCGATCGGTGACGAGTTCCAGATGAACTTCCCGAGCGGCCCGGTGGACCTCACGGTGGTCGGAGTCTTCGGCGTCAACGCGTCGGTGCCGGCCAACTACCTCGTCAGCCTGGACACCTTCGAGCAGGCCGGGCTGGCGCCGCTGGACTCGTTCCTGTTCGTGGAGAAGACCGAGGCAGCCGACGCCGACGCGGTCCGGGCCGACGTCGACGAGATCCTGAAGGACCTCCCGACGGTCACCCTGCAGGACCCGGGGGAGTTCGCCGAGCAGCAGAAGGAGCAGATCGACTTCTTCCTCAACATCATCTACGCGCTACTCGGCCTCGCGGTGATCATCGCGATCCTCGGCATCGTCAACACCCTCGCCCTCTCGGTGATCGAGCGGACCCGCGAGATCGGCCTGCTGCGCGCGGTGGGCCTTTCCCGGAGGCAGCTGCGCCGGATGGTCCGGCTGGAGTCGGTGATCGTGGCCGTCCTCGGCGCGGTGCTCGGAGTGCTGATGGGCGTCGCGTTCGGGATCGCGCTGCAGCGGGCCATCGCCGACGAGGGCATCGACGTGCTGGCCATCCCGTGGGACCGGTTGCTGGTCTTCGTCGGGCTCGCGGCGCTCGTCGGTGTGCTCGCGGCCGTGCTTCCCGCGCGGCGCGCCGCGCGGCTCGACGTGCTCCGCGCGATCAGCACCGAGTGAGGCCGCTCCCGTGGCGGGCGCTCCCGTGGCGGGCGGTCCCGTGCGGGCAGCGGTGGCGGGCGCTCCCGTGACGGCGGGTCGCGCGGCGGCGGATAGGGTCGTGCCGTGACACGCACCGACGGGGAACGACGGATCAGCAGCGTCCCGGCGACGATCATCGCCCTCGGGCTCGGGGTCGCGCTCGTCTGGTTCGGATCCCTGCTGCTGCGGTTCGGCCTCTACGCCCTCGACGAGGGTGAGCCCGCGATCGGTGTGCTCGCCGTGCTGCTCGGGGCCGGCCTCCTGATCGGGCCGCTCGTCGTACTCCTCGGCCAGGTGGTGGCCTGGCTGCGCAGGCGTTGAGGGGCTCGGGAGATACTTCGGCCATGGCGGGGAAGGGCGGAGCGCGGGCGGCGAAGAGGCACAGCGGCCCCGCGTCCGGGTCCTCGCCGGCGTCCTCACTCACGCTGATCGCCGCCGGTGCCGTGGTGACCGGCGTGGCGTGGATCTTCCTGGTCAGCGCGGCGATCGACTTCGGGTCGGCCGCGGTGCACGGGCAGTCGCTGGCGTGGGTCTTCTCGTTCGGGGCCGCGCTCGGGGGGGTGGTGTCGATGGTCCTGCTGCTCGCCCTCGTGGGCCGCGGCCTGCGCCTCCTCGGGCTGCTGTCGGAGTACCGGCCGCGCCGCGCGGCCCCGAAACGCCGCCGCTGAGCCCTGCGCCGGAGCCGCCGGCCCCGGCGCAGGGCCACAACCGTCCACACGGACGCCTGTGGTCCCCGAAACGTCGACAAGAGGGGCCCGAACCATCCGTGTGGACGGTCCGGGCCCCTCCCCCCGTCAGTCAGCCGGTCACTCGTGCGGGTCGCTCACGAACGGGCCGCGCTCGCGGATGTTCTCCACGGGCTCGAGGCTGGTGGTCTCCCACGAGCCGTCGGCCACCGCCTCGAGCACCGCCATGCCTGCGACCTCGGCCGTCTTGGCGATGTAGCCGTTGGACTTGGCGTCGATCCCGCCGCGCATCTCGAACAGCACCGACGCGGAGCCGAGCAGGCCGTAGGCGTTGCGGGCGATGCCCGGCGTGCTGGTGTTCGGGTAGCGGGTGATGTTGGCGTAGCCGTACTGGTCGAGCTCGGTCAGCATCACCGAGACCGCCCGCTGGGACCGCGTGATCGTGTCGGCGAACTCGTCGGCGATGCCCAGCCGCTCCGCCTCGGCCGTGGCGTTCGGCCACATGGTCGATCCGGTGATCAGGCGACCGTCCTCGTCGACGTAGGACCCCTGGTGGTGGAAGTCGATGACCAGCTCGGGGCGCCGCTCGTCCCACAGCAGGCGCATGGCGACCGCCTCGGGGACGGGGTTGAGGTCGTCGTCGCCGGGGAGGTACGGGTGATCGTAGGCACTGTCGCTGTAGGAGTGGTAGCGGTTGGTGTCGTAGCCCCGACCGATCGCGTAGAACGGGTCGCACGGTGCCTCGGTGCAGCTCGGGTCGTAGTTCTGCCGCCACGGCGTGGTCGCACCGGACGCGTCGGTGACGTCGGCGTCGAAGCCGTCGACGTTGACGCGGGGTACGACGGTCACGGTGAGCTGCTCGCGGATCGCCTGTGCCGTGGACGAGTTGCCACTGATGCTGCGAATGAGGTTGATCATCGCCTCGGAGACGACGAACTCGTTGCCGTGCTGGTTGGCGATGTACATGACGGGGGTCGGTCCGTCGCCGATCGTCACGACGGGGATCTCGCGGCCGGTGTTGCTCCGCAGCGGCGCGGAGTCGAGCTCGAAGGAGCCCTGTGCCCGCTGCTCGATCCGCTCCAGCGTCGACCAGAGCTGGTCGTAGCTGTGGATCGCGGCGAGGTTCGAGCCGTTCTCCCCCGACCAAGGTCCATTGGGGGTGGTCTGCGGGTCGGCCGTGGCGGTGGCCGCGACACCGATCGGTGCGAGCGCCAGTACGGCGGCCAGGCCGGCGATCCGGGTCCGTGGGTTGCGCGTGCGGGCCGGTGTGCCGGTGCCGGCGGGTGCGGTGGGACGTGGAGCGGTCAAGGGGCTCTCCTTGTCGTCGGCAGGTGGGAGGAGGCCTGCAGTCCTTTACCTTCTCTTTACTTCCTAGACCTGCCCCGGCTTGGGCACAATGCCTCGGCACCTGCAGGAACCTGCGCTGCAGGTTTGTGCAGGTCCGGCCGGTGCAGGTCCGGGTCAGCGTGGAGAAGAGCCCGCTCGGAAGCCCTCGACGGCGGCGAGCAGCGCGTCGTACCGCCGCTCGACCACCTCCTGGTCGGCCTCGGCCTCCACGTTGCGCTCCGCCGCCTCGACCACGAGCCGGGCCTCGCGCACGAGCGGCTCGAGCCGTGACGCGTCGCGCACGCACCTGGCGATCCGGGTCAGCGCATCGAGGATGTGGAGGTACACCGGGGTATGGGAGTCGGCGCACTGCCGCAGCTGGTCGTAGCCCGCGGCCACCAGCCGCTCCCACGTGACGGGGTCGCCATGGACGACGCGGAGGAAGTCGTCGTCGTCGACGAGGTACGGCGAGGGGAGCTCACGTCCCGCCAACGTGCACAGGCCTGCCCCGATCTGGTCGACACAGGTGCTCGCCGTGAACGGGTCGTTGATGCCGGGCGAGAGCGCGCGGACGCCGATCTCGACCATCTGCCTGAGGGGGAACTCGACGTCCTGCTGGGCTGTGCGCCGAGCTCCGGTGACCACCGATGCGGCAACGGCGGTCGCGACCTCGTCGGCGACCCGGTCGCCGGGGTAGACGGTCGCGAAGGGCGTGCTGTCGACGAGGAACCTGCCCGGTCGCGTGTCCAGCCGGATCACCAGATCGTGCTCGCGGGCGACCGCGACGAGCCGCTCGACGTCGAGCACCTGGACGTAGCCCGTGGTACGGGCGTCGACCCGCCGACCGTGCTCCTCGAAGTCGGCGGGAAGGTCGGCGTGGGCAGGAGCCGGGCGGGCGTGCTCGGCCTCACGCACGTCGGGGAACAGGTGGTCGGTCGTGCGGCGCAGCTCCCCCGCGATCGCCGCGACGAGGTTCGGTGCCTGGATCGTCGTCGAGACGTGGTGGATGAAGAAGATCAGCACCGCCAGGCTCGCCACCGCCAGCAGAAGCGCGACGGTCACCGACAGGTGAGGCACCGAGGCGGGGTCCTCGTCGCGGATCTTGCGCAGGACGAGCAGGGAGTAGAGGAAGGTCGAGACGAAGGTGCCGAGGGTCATCTGGTTGGCGCGGTCACGCATGAAGTTCGCGAGCATGCGAGGCCCGAACTGAGACGACGCCAGCTGCAGCGTCACGATCGTGATCGAGAACACGACACCCGCCACCGTGATCATCGACGACGAGATGGTCCCCAGCACCTCGTGGGCGCTCGTCGCACCGCCGGAGAAGATCAGCTCGCCCGCCCAGGGCAGGTCCTGCGGGTCGCTCGCGTCGTCGACCCGGGTCAGCACCCAGGCCAGGACAGCCGAACCGAGCAGCATCAGGCCAGGGACGAACCAGTAGCTGTTGCGCAGCCGGTCCGCCGCGTAGCTGATCCTCGTTCTCATGCGCCTCCCTCGTCCGTCGTACTCGTCTGGTCGAACCTAGTGGGCGCGACCGAGGAACCGCGCGAGTGAACCGCCGGCGCCTCAGCAGACCTGCTGGTAGGGGCGGCTGCCGAACGCAGCCCGCCAGCGCGCCTCGTCCAGCCCGCTGCCCACGATCCTGCAGGCCGTCTGCACGGCGTGGCCGACGGAGGTGTCCCACTCGTAGACCGCTCCGTCCCAAGCCGCGATGAGCATCGTGCGGTTGTCCTCGAGGAACACCGACGAGGAGCCGCTCTCACCTGGCCGGATGGTGCCCAGCAGCGCGCTGGTGCGACCGTCCCAGAGGCTCACCCTTCCCGAGCCGTCACTGGTGGTCACCAGGGCGCCGTCGCCGGACCAGGTCACGTGCCGCCCCTCGGTCTCATGAGCGGCGCCGAGGTCCGCGGAGCGCCTGCTGCGGCCGGTCCGCAGGTCGACCAGCTCCAGCCCATCGGCACTCCCGACGGCGAGACGCCGGCCGTCCGGCGAGACCGCGGCCGACTGGGCGGAGTACCGGAGCCGCCCCTGCCGGAGGCCCTCTCCCGTCACGAGGTCCACCAGGGTCCATCGCCGGGCAGCCCCGAAGAAGTCGTAGTCCCCACCGAGCTCCTTGGTCGTCACCAGGACCGCCGTGTCGTCCCCGGGCCCCAGGACGACCAGCTCGTTGCGGCGTCCGTCCAGCGAGACCGGTTCGGTGACCGGCTCGAGCGTCCAGGCGTCGAGGACCACGACCCCTCCCTCGACGTCGGCGAGGATGCGGTCGCCCTGGCCGTCGTACTCGACGCTGGACAGCCCCCGGGGTCGACTCGTCGCCAGGACGCTGCCGCTGCTGGCGTACACCACCCGCAGGTTGCCTTGTCCGTCGACGAAGGCCAGCCGGTCGCCCTGCGGGGTCCAGTCCTGCAGCGACTCGTTGTCGCCGTCCCACCCGGGCACGGCCGCCCGGACGGTCCGTCCGGTGCCGCGGTGGACGAACGACAGGTCGGTCCTCTGCTCGACCGGGTCCCAGACCGCCACCGCGACCGTGGAGCCGTCCGGTGCCGGATACCGGGACACCCACCCGGCAGGGACCGGTTGCGGGTCGGGTCCGGCCACGCGGCGGACGTACCGCTCGCCACCGTCGAGGTCGAAGACCATCAGGCCGATGTCGGTCGCCACGAACACCTTCGTCGCGTCGTGGCTGAAGCGTGCGTCGGCCCACAGCCCCGACCCGAGGCGAAGTCGTTCCAGCAGCCGGCCGCTCGACACCTCCCACACCGACACGGTCCGGTCCTCGGCGACGGCCAGCACGCGGCGGCCGTCCCGGGACCAGCGGATCTGCCGGATCGCCTGCTGCGGCCCGGTCAGCCGGCGCACCGGCACACCCGTGGCGGTGCGGGCGATGACGACGTCGGTGCCCGAGGCATGGGCGAACGTCGTACCCCTGGGACCGACCTCCAGAGGCTGGCCGAGTCGGCCCAGGTCGTCCACCTCACGACCGGTGGCCACGTCGAGGACCCGGACCACGCTCGGCACGTCGGAGGCCCACCCCGGGACGACCAGGAGCCGCGACCCGTCGGCGGTGAAGTCGACGTACTGCGTGTCCCCGTCCAGCGTGATGTCGCGCAGTGGCCGCTGGGGACGCCTGAGGTCCCGCACGAGCACGGCCTGACGCCGCGCGGGGAGGATGAACAGGGTCATCGCGAGGAACCGTCCGTCGGGGCTGACGTCCACGTCGTTGGGGTAGCTGTGTGCGGGAATGCCACCCACCTGGTCCGGCAGCGGCCCGTAGGTCCGGGGGTCGACGAGACGGACCGACTCGTTGCGCAGGTTCAGCACCGCCATCGCCAGGAGGTTGCCGGTGGGGCTGTAGGCGATCGGGTCGGCCGAGCCGCCGACGGACAGGTCCCAGTCATCGGGGAACGGGTTGTGGTCCCCGACCAGCCGTAGCGTCTCCGTGTCGTAGAACCAGACGTGGTTGGCAGCGTCCATCACAGCGAGCTGCCTGCCGTCAGGACTGATGTCGAGGTGCCAGAACCTCTTGTCGACCGCCGGCGTGAAGGCGACCAGCTGCGGGCTGCGCGCCAGTGCCGCGAGCAGCCCGGCCCGCGACTCGCCGGAGGGATCCTCCGCGTGAGCAGCCACAGCCAGCTGAAGCGACCGGTCGATCCGGTCGGTGAGCTGGGACTGGGCGGCGACCCGCCTGGCGTCGGCGACCCCCGAGGCCTGGGCGGCACGGTCCGCCTGAGCGAACGCCAGGGCACCGGCCACCAGGGCGACCACGAGCAGCAGGGCGACCCCCGCGAGGCGCACCCGCAGCCTCCGGTTGATCGCGGCCTGCTCCTGCGCCCGCCGGGCCGCGGACTGCTCCTCGGCCTCGGCGAGGCGCTGACCTGCGTCGAGGAAGGCCTGCTCGGTCGGGGTGAGGTCGGGCCGGCCGTTCGCCCGCCAGTCGAGGGCCTGGGCGAGCCGGGTGCCGCGGTAGACCTCGGCCTCGGGACGGCCCATGGAGTCCCAGGTGTCGGCGGCCCCCGAGAGATGCCGCAGGATGCGTTGCCCTTCCGCGTCCTCGTCGATCCAGCCGCGCAGGCGGGGCCAGGCCCGGGCCAGAGACTCGTGGGCGAGCTCGACGACGCCGGCGCCGGTGGTGACCAGCCGGGCCTCGACGAGCCGCTCCATGAGCTGCTCGTGCTCGGGGTCGTTGCTGAGCAGGCGGCGCGGGACGCGGCTTCGCACCGGATCCCCCTCGGGTCCGGGGGTGACGAGCCGCAGCATGAGGTCGCGCAACATCGTGCGCTGGTCGGCCGACATGGCGTCGTACACCCTCTCGGCGGAGAGAGCGACGGCGTCGCGGATGCCACCGGTCGCGCGGTAGCCGTCGAGCGTCAGCACCGTCCCCTCGCGGCGCTCCCAGGTCTGACGCAGGACGTGGGAGAGGTACGGCAGCGCGCCGGACTGTCCTTCGACCTCCGCGACGAGCAGCTCCACGAGGCCGGGCTCGAGGCGCAGTCCCGCCTGCCGGGCCGGTCCCTCGATGACCGCGCGGAGGTTGTCGACGCTCATCGGCCTCAGCAGGTGGAGCCCGCGCTCCACGAGCGGGACGAAGTCGCCGTGGGCGGCGAGGTCGCCGAGCCGGTCGGCGCGCAGGGCGATGACGAGCGGCGCGTGACGGGCGTGTGCGCTCAGGCCGGCGAAGAACCTCGCCTGCTCCTGGTGGTCGACGTCGGGAGCCAGCGCCTCCTCGCACTGGTCGACGACGAGAACCGGTCGCGGTCCGGCGGCCGGGACCGGGTCCAGGGCGGCCGCGGGCCGGGCGCCGGGGGTGATCACCACGACATGGCGGCCGCCCCTGCGCAGGGCCGCGGCCATCCCGGCACGCACGAGTGAGGACTTGCCCGAGCCCGACGGTCCCACCACGGCGACGACACCGGTGCCGGCCAGCCGACGGAGACACTCGGTGACGTCGGTGTCGCGGCCGAAGTACCCCTCGGCGTCCGTGACGTCGTAGGGCACCAGGCCGAGGTAGGGGCAGCTCGCGCTGGTCGAGGGAAGTGCGCTCGGGACGAGGAGGGACGGGTCCTGGCGGAGGATCGCCTGCTCGAGCACCGCCAGATCGGGGCCGGGGTCGAGGCCGAGCTCCTCGGCGAGCACCCGTCTGACCTGCCGCAGCGTCCGCAGGGCCTCGACCTGCCGGCCACAGCGGTACTGCGCCAGCGCGAGCAGCTCCCACCTGCGTTCGCGCAGCGGCGCCTCCTCCACGTGGCGCTGTGCCTCCCCCAGGACGTCGCGGTGGTGACCCGCACCGAGCTCGGCCTCCAGCCTCAGCTCCTCGGCATCGCGACGCAGCTCCTCGAGCCGGGCGGCCTCGGCACGCCCGGGCTCCCAGGCCTCGAGCTCGGTGAGCGGCGGCCCCCGCCACAGGGCCAGCGCCTGGCCGAAGGTGTACGACGCGCGCTCCACCTCGCCGAGGAACAGCTGCTCCCTGCCCCGCGCCAGGAGCCTCTCGAACTCGTGCAGGTCGACGTCGTACCGCTGGAGCACGAGCCGGTAACCGTGCTCGACCGTCTCGATCGCCGACGGTCCCAGCGTCTTGCGCAGCCGGACGACCGACCCCTGGACCACCTTGCTCCAGGTTGCGGGAGGGCTGTCCTGCCAGAGCGCGTCCGCGAGCCGGTCGGCGGTCACCGTGTCCCCCGGGCGGAGCGCCAAAGCCGCAAGGATCACCTTGTCGCGGGGAGCGAGGCCGTTGCTCCGGCCGTCGACGGTGAGTGGGCCGAGGAGCTCGATGCCCATCTGTCGACGGTCGCGCCCTCGCCGCAGGTGGTCAATAGCCCGTTTACCCCACCGTTACCACTCCTGCACCGCGCCTGCACCGGTCGGTGCGACAACCGGTCGTACGGCGTCCACCTGAACTCCTGATGAAAGGAACGTCATGACCACCCAGACCCTCCAGCCGGCCACCCACATCAGCACGCGCACCCTCGCGATGGCGGGCGGCGGCGCTCTCCTGGCCGTGGCCGCCGGCTTCGGCGTCTACGCCCTCGTGGAGGAAGCGCCGCCGACGACCTCGGAGACAACGACCAGCTTCATCCCCGGCACCTCGGGCGACCTCTACGACGGCACCAACCGCGAGGCCCGAGCACTCATGCACCGTCGATGACGAAAAAGAAGGGAACGACCATGTCACGCATCACCAAGCTCGCGGCCACGACCGCCGCTGCAGCACTGCTGTGCCTCTCCCCCGGCGCCGTGTCCGTGGCGGCGGAGGACGACGCGAAGCTCTACCACGACCCGATGTTCCGCCACTGGGGGCTGAACCCGGCCGAATTCCCGGTGGGGTCCTACAGCAGCGGCAAGGTCACGGTCACCGTCCCTGAGCCGGCTCCGCCTGCACCTGCCCCCGCGCCGGATCTGGGCGCGCTGCGCAACGACATCGGCCTCGGGAACATCAACCCTGCCCCGGCACCGGCTCCCATCGACATGGGCGCTTCACGCAACGACATCGGCGACTACGGGCTGACCCCCGACACCCCGGTCCTCCCGGTCGACACTGGCATGGAGCCCCGGGAGATCGTCGGCTGGGCAGCGCTCGGCGTGGCTGCCGCCAGCGCGACGATCGCCGGTCTGATCGTGATCCGCAGGCGTCACGACGAGTCCGGACACCTGCCGCACGCCGCGTGATCTGGCCCGGTGCCTCTGACCGAGACGTGAGGGGCGCTGCTTCGAGGGAGCAGCGCCCCTCGTGGTGCGCGGCCCCAGCCGCCCCGGCTCCTGTGCAGACGCCATCCTGCCGACCCGACGCTTGTGCAGACGCCATCCTGCCGACCCTGTGAGCCGGTCGGCGGGATGGTCGAGGGTTGTCCACAGCAAGAGCGCTGGGTCTAGCCGAAACGCGCCACGCCTGAGTAGGTTGCTGATCGCTGATGCCGGAGATGTCCGGTTCAGCGCCTCGTGGCAGACGTTTTGGGGGTCGGATTCTCGTGTCTCGGGCCAGTGGCCGGCGAAGCTCTCGGTGGGCGGTCCCACTCATCGCCCTCGGGCTGACGGCAGCCAGTGCATGCCAGTCCAACCCCGAGCCGCCGCCTGTCGAGACGCCCTCCGCCTCTGCTAAGCCGTCCCCGTCGGCCACCGCGAGCACAGCCGCTGCACCGACGCTCCCACCCGCCGCGAACGGCACCTCCCGGGCCGCTGCCAAGGCCTTCGTCCGCCACTGGATCGATGTCCTAAACTACGCCGGACCCAACGGCGACCCTGACTCTCTGAGATCAGTCAGTCATCCCAACTGCACGGCCTGTACGGGAATCGCGGACTTCATCGAGAAGGTCCATGCCGACGGAGGCAGCATCACCGGAGCAGGATGGCGAGTCCTAGAGCTGAATGTTGTCTCAATCGAGCCGCAGAAGTCGGCCGTCATCGACGTTGTCACGGATGTCCAGGCACAACAGGTACGCCCCTCAACGAACTCGGAGGTCGAGTCATTTGCCGGAGGGCGGCGCCTCAAGACGTTCTGGCTCATGAAGCGAGGGCGGGGATGGGTGGTCGAAAGGCTGGACCAGCCACGATGAGATTCCTGAGTCGCTCCTTGCCACTGACCATCGCGGCGCTGCTCCCGGTCCTCACCTGGCCCGCCGCCGCGGATCCTCCTGATATCGCTGGACAGGCGGGTTCGGATGCCTACGAAATCATTGGAGAACAGGCCAACGAGTCCGCCAGTGGTGGGACCGCTGGCACTGCGCCAGCGAGCGACGGCGGCAGTGCTGGTGCAAGTGGCGGCGAACCGAAGTACAGCGAGTTCCAGTGGATCGTCGTCTGCACCACGCCCAGCTCGGCAAACGGTGGGGACGCCGTCGAATTGGATTGCATGGCCGCGCAGTCCTGCGCAGACGCGAGGGAGCGACGGTTCCGGCTTTGGGGACTGTCGATCGAGACCGGTGGCTGGGCACCACTGGAGAGCGGGTGCTTCGGCGCTGCCCCCGACGCCCCGGAACCAGCACGTCCTCAGGTGACCGAGGCGATGGTGCTCAACGAGATCCGCCGCATCGGGCTGCCGGTCCTCGAGGCGCGTACGCAGCCGGAGGACAAGACGCTGGTCAACTTCGACACGATCTTCTACACCCAGGCGCAACCGTTCTCCACGACGGTCACCCTGCTGGGTCAACGCGTCGAGATCCTCGCCGACCCGGCCGAGTTCACCTGGCACCACGGCGACGGGACCACCTCGACGACCGCGACCCCGGGTGCGCCGTACCCGTCCAAAGACATCACGTACCGCTACGGCGACGCCGACGTCACGGTCCTGGCACGCGTCGACGTCACGTACACCGCACGCTTCCGCGTCGGCAACGGCGGTTGGCAGAACATCTCCGAGACCGTGACCATCACCGGTACCGAGACCCCGCTGCGGGTCGCGGAGGCAACCGGAACCCTGTCCGGGGACTACGGCTGATGGTCGTGACACATCCGGGTGCGTCACGATGACCCCATGCGCCTGACCCGCCCCGTCCTCGCCTCTGCGACCTATGCGACCCTCGCGGCGGTCGACACCTACCTCGCCGGCCGCCCGGAACCCGCCGCCCGAAGAGCGCGGTACGTGACGAAGCCGCTGCTGATGCCGACACTTCTGGCACGGACCCGGCTGGCCGGCAAGGACGAACCCGACAGCCTCGGGGCGAGCGCCCACACGAGGTCCCTCATGCGTGGCGTCGAGACCGCCCAGGTCTTCTCCTGGGGCGGCGACGTCGCTCTGCTGGGCAGGGGGCAACCGAGCTTCCTCGCCGGCGTGGGTTCCTTCCTCACCGCCCACCTCGGCTACATCGCCGGCTTCCTCTCGGCCCGTGGCCCCGAGTCCACTCTGAGTGACCCAGGACCGAAGGCCGGCATCGCGACGTGGGTGATCACCGCACCCGTGATGGCCGTGGCCGCAGGAAGGCAGGACCCGACATTGAGGACACCCATCGCCGTGTACGCCGGCGTCCTCTCGACGATGTTCGCCTCATCCACCCTTCTCGACAGGTCGCTGCCCGAGCCGGCACGACGCAAGATCCTCGCGGGGACCTCGCTCTTCCTGCTTTCCGACAGCCTGCTCGGCGTCCAGAAGTTCCTTCGCCGCAAGCCGTCGCCGTTGCTGGAGTCGGCCGTGATGGCGACCTACACGACCGGTCAGTGGCTCATCGCCGACGGCGTCATCGCTGCAGCCCGGGACTGATCCGCGCCGCCACCCAACAGTGCGGCACACGCGCCGGGTCAGCAGGATGTGGGCCTGCACACACTGAATCGCCCCGGGTCTGATGG
>DGBP01000078.1 GCA_002384855.1 Nocardioidaceae bacterium UBA4001
ATCCGGCCGGATCCCACGCCTGAAAGCATTTTGATTTGATCCACCCTCCAAGAACCCTCCACATTGGGTGCGGAAACGTCGCTCCCCGCCTCGTTCGAGTGAGCCGGCCCCGACTGCTGCCGGTGCTTTCCGATGCCTGCGGTGTCGGACGTGCACCTGAAGTGCATGAGCACCCATCACCTCGACGGTCTCGACCAGCTCATCAGCATCGACGAGCTCTCCGACTACCTCGGCGTGCCCGTCAAGACGATCTACGACTGGCGCCTGACTGGCCACGGCCCCTGCGCGATCCGTGTCGGTCGGCACTTGAAGTACGCGATCTCGGACGTTCGCGAATGGCTGGCGAGCCAGCGCGAGAGCGTGCCGGGACGGGCTGGCTCCGGGAAATGACCAATGGCTAGGCCGCGCACGCCGATCGGAACCTTCGGCGACATCGACTTCACGACGCTCGGGGTCGGGCGGGTAAGAGCGCGGACCCGGGTTCGCGACTTCGACGGCCAGGTGCGTCGCGTAGAGGCGACGGCCTCGAGCAGGAAACTCGCTGAGCACCGGCTCAAGGAGAAGCTCGCGCAGAGGGCGACGCACGCCGGCGGCAGTCGCCAACTGACACCCGACAGCTCGTTCAAGGAGCTCGTCGAGGTCTGGCTCGCCGACTTGGATCTCGAAGGTGGGTTAGCGCCGAGCACTAGGGCACTCTACGAACGCAACATGCGCCAACTGGTGATGCCGGCGTTCGAGCACTACACCCTGCGTGAGGTCACGATCGGCCGGATCGAGCCGTTCCTCAAGTCGTTGGCCGCGAACAAGAGCTACAGCTATGCGAAGCAAGCGAAGACAGTCTTGAACCTCGCACTGGGGCTGGCCGCCCGTTACGAGGCGATTCCGAAGAACCCGGTCCGAGAGGCGAAGCGGATGAAGAAGCCTCCGTCTGAGGCAGTCTCGCTCACGCACGACCAGGTCGAGGCGATCCGGGCGGCGGCCCGGGCCTGGCGTCGTGGTCCGGGTGTTCCGGGCCCGCCGCCTGATGGTCAGCTCGAGCAGATCATCGAAGTCATGCTGGGCACGTCCGCCCGCATCGGTGAAGTGCTCGCCATCCGGAAGTGCGACGTCGACGTCACTCGCACGCCTTCGACGGTCCTCATCTGCGGCACCATCGTCTCTCCGAAGGGACGGCCGACCGCGCGCCAGGCGCACCCGAAGACGACCTCGTCGACCAGGCTGGTTTCGGTCCCGAGCTTCACGGCGGCTGTTCTGCGGGATCGTCTCGTCATCCTTGCTGACGAACGGCCCGACCACCTTCTCTTCTTCAGCCGCAACCGCACGCCTCTGACGACGAACAACGTGCGACGGCGGCTGCGTAGCGTCCTGAGCGATGTTGGCATCACGGGCGTGACGCCGCACGCCTTCCGCCGTACCGTCGCCACAGTCGTCGATCGCGCTGGCGGAGCGGAGTTGGCTGCGGAGATGCTCGGCCACAGCTCGTCGGAGATCACGAAGAAGCACTACATCGAGCCTGACCGGACGGTGAATCCGTTGACCGCGGAGATTCTCGAATCCCTTACGCCCCGCCGACGCGTAGACGAAGGCGAGTAGTGGTTCTTGGTGGCCAGCGGCTGCGCCGGAGAAGTCGGCTCACATTCTGGAAACGTCGGGTGCGTTCCGCTTGGGCGGCCGGTGGATGAGCGCGGCATGGAGATCTGATCGGCTCGCGCCCGGCGATGGCACCAGAGGCTCTTTGGCGGGTCGCAGATGTTCACGCGCGATCCTGATGACGTCGAGGTCCGCTGCGCTGGCGACGGGCACGAAGCGTTCACGGACCGGGTGGACCAAGCGCCCGTCGCCGCTGACCAGTCGTGGGACGGTCACGCGCTTGACGAACGCGCCTCGCTCGACTCCGGATTCGAGGATGTCGGTGATGCGAGCGTCGACTCGGCGGAACAGTGTCTGGAAGCCGCCGAGCATCCTCGGCTCGATCACGGTGTCGGGAGCGAGCGCCTTCAGGCGACTGACAGCGTTGGCGGCCTCGCCCCCGGCGGCCGTGCCGTTGCCGAGCCGTCCTCCGATGTTGCGCAGTTCGCGCTGGATGCGCGAGTAGGTGTCTGCGCGGGCGCTCCATTGGCGAGCAAGGTGCGGGTCGATCCGCTCTGCGTACGGCACGAGTCCAGCGCTGAGCAGTCGCTGCGAGTCGACGACCAGGCGCAGGTTCATCGCGTCGGGGAAAGTTTCCAGCCTCACGAGGAGGTTGTGCTCGGCCTGCAGCACCCCGAGCACGCCCGGCTTTGCTGGGCCTCCGATCGGCTTGGTCCGCGGGCGCCAACCGGTCTGGTCGACGCTGTAGTCGGGCTGCCCGAGGCTGACATCCAGGGCCGTGGCCAGCGCCGCCCAGCCGAGCCGATCGCACCCGGCGATGTGCTCCCACCCTGGGGTGTTACGATACCCGGCGGTCGAGTACGACGAGTGCCTGGCTGATCGCCGCCACGTCTCCTGCGATCGTTCGCGCCTGTGCTGCGGTCAGGTGGATCGCCTGGTCGGGCGCCGTGTCGTGCTCTGCCAGTGCGGCAGCGCGGGCAGCGAGGCGCCAGTGCTCGACGACGCTGTTCAGGCTAGGAGTCGTGAACTCTGGGCTTGAGGCCGGTCGTGTCGTCGCCTGATCTCGAGCGGACTCCAAGTCGAGCAGGACGCGCTCGTACGCGGAGGATGCATCGAGGGTCAGCGCTCGGTCGGCGAGTGCCGCGACGTAGGACCTCGCCTGAGCGAGCGTCTGCGCGTGGGGGAGAAGCATCTTCCCTCCTTCTCTGAGTCGGATCTCGACCGTGATCCGGAAGTCGTCGCCTGGCCGTCGCTGCTCTGACTTCTGTGGATGAGCCCGCTCACGGGCTGGCCAAGGCGTCTTCCCTGGGCTCAGCCGATGAGCTGCTGACCGGCGATCGCCGCGATCTGGCGCCGACGCAGGACGTCCTCGCGCACGAAGTCCGCGAAGTCCTCGTTCCGATTCCGGATCTCGATCTCGGCGCCTGCCTGGGGCGCTGACTCGCCTGGCCACGTCGTCTGCCGCGTGGGCCGATCGCGATCGAGGCGCGTGCCGCAGATCGAGACCCAGTCCCTTAGGCGGCAGCGGGCATCGGAGAAGTCGCGCATCCATGCGATCGGAGCCGACGGTGACGCTGACTGTTGGTAGCAGCTCAGCCAGTGGCAGTGGAGCGCGGAGAGTTCCCAGACGAGCTCGTCGTGGCGGTGCCAGTACGGCGGCACGATGTTGGGCGGGAGACCGAAGGTGCTCTTGAGCCACTTCACCCAGTGGTCGAGGTCGTGCCACTCGATCTCGGCCTGCTCGGCGTCGAGGAGGTTCCAGTTGATCGGGGCCGGTGGGCGTTCAAGCAGGTCGGTCACGCTGCGGTAGGCGTCACCCTTGTCGGGCTCGTCCGGGAACGGACTCATCGCGGGACTCGGTCAGAGGCCGACGGCGGGTGGCTGCGGCACAGCGGCCAGTGGGCGGCCGGCAGCGTGACGGCCGCGCTGGACGACGTAGTCGGTCTTGTTGGCGTTGTGGCCGATCTTGCGGGCGACGAACTGCTCCTTGATGACGCTGCCCTCGCGACCGTCGACCTCGTACTCGTGGACGTAGCCGCTGGCAACGAAGGAGTCGCCCTTGCGGAACCGGGCGTAGGTCTCGCGGGCGGTGCTCTCGAAGGCGACCACGTCGTGAAAGGTGGGGTCGAGCTTCGTGAAGCTGCCGTCGACTTCCTTGCGCCATTGTTCGACGCCGACGCGCATACGGCAGCACTCGGCGCCGGCCTTGGTGAAGTGCAGTTCGGGTGCTGAGGCGATGAAGCCGACCAGGCTCATCTGGGTGGGGATGGGCATCGACTCTTCCCTTGCTCTGGCGGACTCCCGGTGAGTGCCGCGATCAGTTCATAGGTGCGGAGGGCTAACCAGTCGTGCGTACGTCGCGGCTGGCGAGGCCGTTCGAAATCGGCACGACGAGGTCGCGGATGTCCTAGGGTCGAGCGGTGGTTGTTGGGAGCGACACGTCGGCGGCTGGCTCGATGCTTGGGTACCTTGCCCAGGTCGAATACGCCCTCTTGAGAGCCGTCGACTGCCTGCTTGCGGGTGAGGTCAACATGTCAGTCTCAATTGAGATCGAGGATGATTTCTCGCTCGACCCAGGGGACCTGTCGCGGCCTGAGTGGTGGCAAACGAAGCATTCCGTCGACGCATCACGGACAATCTCGGACTCAGATCCCGAGTTTTGGAAGGCACTCGGGGCGTGGCTTCGGCACCGACGCGCTGAGCACCCGACGAAGTTCTATTTCTTGACGACCGCACAACCTGCGAAGGGGAGCGCGTACGAGTGCTTGGGTAGCCGCGATCGTGGCGAGGAAACCGCGGTTGCGCGGCTCGAGGCTGCACTTGAGAAATCCAAGTCCGAAACCCTCGCGAAGCACGCGCAGGCATGGTCGGTCCTCCCGCACACAGAGAAGATCGATTTCCTCGCCGCCGTTGAGGTGGTTCACTCGGCGCCCCAGGCAGATGAGTTCGAACAGCATCTCGCTACGCGGCTGCGACCGTTCTTCGGGCCGAAGTTCGTTGGTGCAGGCGCGCAGGCTATCCGCGGCTGGTGGGTACGCCGCGTTCAGGGCCACCTGATCAGTTTCTGGAAGGGGGACTCGGCGCCAATCGACCTGCTCGAGCTCGAAGAAGCGATTGGAACCACGCGAGACCGATTGCGGGATGACGATCTTCCGGTGCGCTACGACGTGACCGCTGTGCCGCCCTCCGGTGATGAGCCGGTCTTCGTGAAGCAACTCAGAATGATCGCACTTCACGACCAGCGGATTGCGATCGCGATTCAAGACCACAATCGCGCCTTCTTCAATCGGTCGTACTGGCAGCGCGAATCCCTGCTCAGGGTCGGGGAGCTTGGCGCCTATGACGAACGTCTGAAGACGGCATGGAGGCGCCATTTCCTCCCTGACGCGGGTGGTGCCCCTGTAGACGACGATGGTGCCTCGGCCGTAAATGCCGCCCGATCACGGTACATCCGGCTGGAGAGCAGCGACCTCCCGCGCATCCGAGGCAGTGTTCGCGAAGAGTTCATTGCCACGGGGTCACTTCACATCCTTGCCGACCGTCTGGAGGTCGGATGGCATCCGGATTGGATCGAACAACTGCAGGCTCTTCTGAGCGCGGATGAAGATCCCGAGTCGGGCGAGGGTGCCGCATGACGAATGATGTCCACTTGCCGACTACCCCCGACGGATTCACTGAAGAGTTTGCGCTCTTCAATCCTGTGTTCCTCGGCTACATGATCAACCGCGCAGCGTATGGCTGGGGCAAGGTCCATGAGCCAGGCATGCCGGTCGCGTTGACCTACTTGGTCCTCCCGGTCGTGCTTCATGGGCCGACGCGGAGAGCGCTACCGTCGACAACTCGCAGCAACCTGCTGGTCTGGATGCAGGAGCATCCCGCCCATGTTTCGGCGTTCCCTGCACATGCGGTGAGTCTTAGCGCCCGAGTCTCTGAGGCGCTGATTGTGGCCACGTCGGCGGGACTTGTTGTCGCGCAAGACGGTCTCCTGAGGCGGGGTAGGGCTCGTCGGATGCCGGACGGGATGTCGGAGGAAGTTCGCGACTGCTTTGCCAAGGCCGAGTGGGTTGCTCGCTGGTTCGCACAGACGTCCCCTGCGTCGACTCTCTTCACCTATTGGGGTGTCAAGCCGTGATGCAGATCCTCGAGATCTCGTTGTACAACAACGATGGAGAGAGGACCATGCAGGCATGGGGCGGCGGTCTCAAGTTCGGCTAAGAGCAGGGGCGCCAGACAATGAGCTCACTACGGACGTCAGCGAGATTCGCGTGCACGATCGCACTCCTTGCAGCCATGGGCTGCGGTAGCCCAGAAACGATAGATCTTACTGGCCGGTGGATTCCTGAGTCGGTTCCCTCGGAGGAATGGGGACCCAATTTCCAGCCATCCAAGGCGGCAATCGAGTTCAACGATGAAGGGCGCTGGAAAGCAAGCGACGGCTGCAATCAGCTTGAGGGCACATACACCGTCGACGGCGAAGACTTCCAGAGTCCCCCGTCAGGCAACTTTGCGGGCGTCGGCTGCGTCGGTGGGGAGGTCCCATACGACCGTCTCCTTCCCAAGGTCAGCTCCGTCAAGATGAGCGGCGAGAAACTCGAGTTCCTCGATGACTCCGGGAGTCTGCTTCTCCGCCTCGGGCCAGGCTGAGAGTCTGGACCAACAAAGAGACGCGAATCGTTGGCGGACCGCGAACTTCAGGGGCCAAGTCGTCGCTGTCGGGCCAACTCAGTCCCGGATCCGCGAGTAGCGCGTGGGTCTTGACTGAGACGCCCCGGCGAGTCCGGAGACCCGACTTGTTGAATCAGCCTGCTTCTTGCAGGCCGTGTCTGTGAGCGTAGTGGAGCCGCTCGACCTCGGCGGGGGTGAAGTCGTCGAGCTCGTTGTGAGGGCGCTCGGTGTTGAACCACTCGACCCATTCGGCGGTGGCGAGCTCGACCTGGTCGACGTCGCGCCAGGGGCCCTGGCGGCGGATCAGCTCGGTCTTGAACGAGCCGACCGTGGTCTCGGCCATCGCGTTGTCCAGGGCGTCCCCCACTGACCCGACGGAGGGGTCGATGCCTTCCTCGACGAGGCGGCTGGTCAGCGCCACGGATGTGTATTGACTGCCGGCATCGCTGTGGCTGATCAGCCCGGTGAGGTCGGTGACCCCTTCGCGGGCGCGGGTGAACAGGGCGTGCTCGAGGGCGTCGAGAACGAGGTCGGTGGTCATCGACCGCGCTGCCCGCCAGCCCACGATCCGCCGAGAGAACACGTCGACGACGAACGCGACGTAGACCATCCCGGTCCAGGTCGGCACGTAACTGAAGTCGGCCACCCAGAGGCGATTCGGGGCCGGGGCCTAGAAGTTCCGGTCCACCAAATCTGGCCGCCGGTCATGGCCGGGGTCGGCGACGGTGGTCTTGTGCTTGGAGCCGTAGCGAGCGCCTTCCCAGCCCTGCTCGCGCATGATCCGCTCCACCGTGCACCGGGCGACGTTGTGGCCCTTGCCGCGGAGCCGCAGCCAGAGCTTGCGGGCACCGAGGGTCTGCACGAACTTCCCGGTCTTCTTGTCCTCCCGCATGCCGCGGATGATCTCGACCAGCTCCGCGTCGGCGACCTCCCGCTTCGTGGGCTGCTTGGCGACCCACTCGTAGTAGGTCGAGGGGCTGATCTTGATTCCGTGCTCGGACAGCACGGCGCACAGGGGCTCGACACCCCAGGTGAGCCCGGCCTCGCCGTCGAGGCCGGGCTCCTGGTGGTCCCTGTGCTCGGTGATGAAGCGGACTACCGTCTCTCGGGCCGGTCGAGCTCGGCCGCGAAGAAAGTCGAGGCTGCCTTCAAGATGGCGTTGGCCCGACGAAGCTCAGCGTTCTCCCGCTTCAACCGCTTGATCTCCGCGGAGTCCTCGGTCGTCGTGCCCGGCCGGCTGCCGGCGTCGATCTCGGCACGGCGGACCCACTTGCGGACCGTCTCCGGCGTCCCGACGCCGAGCAGCTCGGCGACCCGGACCATCGCCGCCCAATCGGACTCGTGCTCGCCGCGGATCTCCGCGACCATCCGGACCGCCCGCTCCTTCAGCTCAGGCGAGTACCTCTGCGAACTGTCCCTGACATGACCCCAACCTTCCCAAGGCTTGGGGCCTCCGGACTCGCCGGGGCGTCTCAATCCGAGCCACCCTCGAGTTGGAGGGACCTGATCTCCATGTGGAGGTCAACAGCGAAGCGCGCCTGGACCGCGTGCTTGCGAGGGTGCGTGGGCTTCAACCGGGGCTGACCCTGACGGCGGAAGCGCGATGTCCCGCGGGCGAGGTTCAGGAAGCGGTGGGTCGGGCGCCGTTCTCGGGTTCCGGCGCCGCCCCTGACCCGAACGACCCAGAGGTGGCGGCGGCGTTGACGGAGTTCATCCGGGCCCAGGAGCAGGCGTGGCTCGACGACCCGATCCCGGCCCTTGCGGGGGCCACGCCGCGTGAGGCTGCGGCCGACCCGACCCGGCGTCCTGACCTGCTCCGGCTGCTCGACACGTATGACGTGTCAAATCCAGCGGGCGTCGTCAGCATGGACTCCGCACGACTCCGCACGACTCCGATCGGCACTCGGCCTGAGCTGAGGCCTGATTCCCGGTCAGATGTCGAGGCCGGCGAGGGCTTCTCGTATCGACCGGACGGCCTCGGCGGCTCGCCAGAGGTGGTGCTCGGGATGGGTACCGTGGCCCCGGTGGGCGCCCCGCCATTCAGACTCCCAGTAGCCGTCGAGCACCTCGGCCAGGCGGTGCTCAGCTCGAGGCAGCTCATCGGTCAGGAACTCGCGTAGTTCGGCGGGGGTCGGCGTCGCGATCATCGCGTTGGTGACGGTGCGGTTGCGCAGGTGGCGCAGAAGCAGTTCGTCGGTTCCGGTCTGGGCGGTCCAGACACGGGCGACGCGTCGGACCACGTGATCCCACGCCGGCACCTGCCGGGAACGCCAACGCGCGTCGATCGGTCGCTTGTCCAGTCTCAAGAAGGACTCGCATGCGGCCATGGCGGGGTGCAGGGCCAGGTGGGGGAACTCGTCGGCAGGGATGTCGAGTCGTACGACGACCAGGGCCCACTCGATCTGTTCGGCTCCGTCGAGAAGGTCGCCGCCGACCCACAGCTCGGACAGCGGCAGAGCGAGGCCACCGGACAGGTGGGTCAGCCGGTCTGCTTCTTCTGCCAGGTCGGTGACGTGGCGCAGCACGGTACTCCTCTTCACCGGTCCAGTCTGCACCGTCTCCCAGCTATCGGGCGTCGCCGGTGGGTCAGGGATTGAGGGCCGCTCTGGCCGTGGAGACCTTCATGTAGAGCGCGAGGCCACCTTCGATGCCGGTGGTCTTGAATCCGTTGCGCGTGTAGAACGCGAGGAGACCAGTGTTGTCGGCATCGACCACGATGACCTTCCCGCCCCCGGCCTCGGCGACACGCACGATGGTCTCCAGAGCGTTGCGCAGGAGCTGCCGGCCCCACTGACCGTCCTTGTCGGCTCGCAGGTCGACGTGGACGGCAAGCTTCCCGAGCTTCCAAGCGGGCACTGACCCTGGCCAGCCGCGGGCCAGCGACTTGGGAACGTCCTCGCGGACGACCTGGGTGGGGTTGATCGCGTAGTAGCCGACGACGCGCTCTGGCCCGTCCACCGTGGCTGCCGGCTGTTCGACGAGCAGGTAGACGGCGCATATCCCTGCCTGGACCGAAGTGGCGGCGTGTTGGATGAGCCAGTCGTTGTAGACCGGCTCGCCGCAGTCGAAGCCCGACAGGTCGTAGTCGGGTGCCAGTCGGACGACGCGATAGGTGAGTTCGCTCAACGCGGACTCACCTGCGCCGCTCCTCGCGCCGGGCTCACTTGGTGATGCGGCGCGGCAGTGCGGCCAGGCTCTCCAACTCGGGGGAGGTGTCGGCGACATCGATGGAGGCGATCATGTCGTCGTACAGGTGCGCCGACATCATCGTGACCTCGGTGCGGGCGATGACCTTCAAGGCAGCCTCGCGGATCGAGTCGGTGATGAACGCGGTCTTGGTGACGTGCAGCCGGTCGGCGGCCTGGAGGATCAGGTCGTCGAGCTCGGTGTCGATGCGCGCCTCGAGACGCGCCTTCGGCTTGGCGTGTGGCCTAGCAGGGGTCTTGGTCGTCATCTTCGGTCCACCTCCATCAGAGCGTACGGCAACTGTACGGCACGAATCGGTGTCACTCAATCGGATTCGGGTTCCTGTTGCGTCGTCCGTCCCCGCATCCGGCTGAGGGCGTTGAGGTTCTTGCGGTCTGCGTCGTTGGGGGCGGGCAGGTACTTCTCGGTGGTCTGGATGTGGGCGTGGCCGAGGCGGTCCATGACCGAGGCGAGATCGGAGCCGCCGGCGAGCAGCCAGGAGGCGTGGGCGTGCCGCAGGTCGTGCATCCGGACCGGGAACCCGACGCCGGACGCGGTGACGGCGGGCTGCCAGATCCGGGTGCGGAACGACCTGCCATCCTGCGGTTCGTGGCCAGTGCCGAGGACACTACTCGCGGCCTCCGGGACGATCCGAGGGCAAACGTCCACCTCACAGGTTTCTCACAGGTTCTACCCAGCGTTCTCGAGGTCAAGGAGCGTCATGCTGGCAGAGTGGCGCCGCCGAACGTTCCCCTGCACCGAGCCGACGGGACGCCCCTGCGCGTTCTGGTCGTGGACGACGAGGTCAACATCGCCGAGCTGCTCGTGATGGCGCTGCGCTACGAGGGTTGGGAGGCCAGCATGGCCCGCACCGGATCGAAGGCGGTGTCGATGGCCAAGCAGGTGCGACCCGACGCCGTCGTCCTCGACATGATGCTTCCCGACTTCGACGGCATGGAGGTCCTCCGACGAGTCCGCGGGCACAGCCCGGACGTGCCCGTGCTCTTCCTGACCGCGCGCGACACCGTCGAGGACCGCATCGCCGGCTTGACGGCCGGGGGAGACGACTACGTCACCAAGCCGTTCAGCCTCGAGGAGGTGGTCGCGCGGCTCCGTGGCCTGATGCGTCGTGCAGGTGCGACCAGCCGTCGGGAGAGCCCGGTTCTCACGGTCGGCGACCTCACCCTGGACGAGGACAGCCACGAGGTCTTCCGCGGGGGACAGGAGATCACGTTGACGGCCACCGAGTTCGAGCTCCTCCGCTTCCTCATGCGCAACCCGCGGCGGGTGCTGTCGAAAGCCCAGATCCTCGACCGCGTGTGGAACTACGACTTCGGTGGGCAGGCGAACGTCGTCGAGCTCTATGTCTCTTACCTGCGCAAGAAGGTGGACGCCGGTCGCGACCCGTTGATCCACACGATGCGGGGCGCCGGGTACGTCCTGAAGCCCGCGGGCTGAGCGTGTCACGCCTCCTGCCCACCTCGCTCACCAGCCGGCTGGTCGTCACGGCGGTCACTCTCGTGGCCCTGGTCAGTCTGCTGATCGCGGCGGCGACGACCCTGGCGATCGGTTCCTACCTGAGCGGCCAGCTCGACAGCGAGGTGGAGCAGGCCGCCGGTCGCGCGGTCGGTGCCTCCCGTGGCGGGCCGTCCTTCCCGCTCGAGGAGTTGGAGGAGCGCGCGGAGGGTCGACCTCCCGCGGTCGACGCGGCGCTGGGTCAGCCGGCAGGGACCGTGACTGCGTACGTCGTCGACGGCCTCGCCAGCGGCGAGCTGGTGACCTCCGATCGCGAGGCACTGGCGGCGGAGGAGCTGGCGCCGTTGGCGGACGTGCCTGCGGACGGTGAGCAGCACACGATCGACATTCCCGGGCTGGGACGCTACCGGGCGCTCGCCACCGACACCGGTGACATGGTCGTCGTTGCGGGGCTGCCCACCGACGGGGTCGACGACACCCTCGCCAGCCTCATCGGCTGGGAGCTGCTCTTCACCGTCCTCGGCGTGGTCGTGGCCGGGGGAGTGGCCCTGCTCGTTGTACGGCGGCAGCTCCGCCCGCTGAGGCAGGTAGCACGCACGGCCCACGACGTGGCCGGACTGCCGCTGTCGACGGGCGAGATCGGCGTCACCGCGAGGGTGCCCGAGGAGCTGACCGACGAGCGCACCGAGGTCGGCCGGGTCGGCGCGGCACTCAACACGCTGCTCGGCCACGTGGAGGGTGCGCTCGATTCGCGGCACCGCAGCGAGCTGCAGGTACGTCAGTTCGTCGCGGACGCCTCGCACGAGCTGCGGACGCCCCTGGCGACGATCCAGGGGTACGCCGAGCTGACCCGCCGCGCTCCGGACGCGGGGTGTCTGACCCACACGATGAGCAAGGTCGAGTCCGAGGCGTCCCGGATGTCCGTGCTCGTGGAGGACCTTCTCCTGCTCGCCAGGCTCGACGCGGGCCGACCCCTCGAGCGCAACGAGGTCGACCTGACGAAGATGGTGCTCGAGTCGGTGGGCGATGCCCGCGTCGTGGCGCCGGACCACCGTTGGCTCCTCGAGCTCACCGATGAACCCGTCACCGTGACCGGGGACGCCAAGCGGCTGCACCAGGTGCTCACCAACCTACTGAGCAACGCGCGTAAGCACACACCCGCCGGTACGACGGTCATCGTCGGAGTACGCATGTCGCAGGACGACCGGGCTGCGATGGTGACCGTGCGGGACGACGGACCGGGGATCCCCCAGGACCTGCAGGGCATCGTGTTCGAGCGGTTCGCCCGCGGGGACTCCGCCCGCACCCGCGAGTCGGGCGGCGCAGGGCTCGGGCTGTCGCTGGCACGGGCGATCGCCGCCGCACACGGCGGCGACATCGTCGTCACCTCGCGCCCCGGCGACACGTGCTTCACCCTCACCCTGCCGCGTGAGGTGAGCGACCCCGTCCCGGCCGAGGCGACCCAGCCTCACAGGTAACCAACAGGCTAGGGACACGGGCGTCAAAGACCCGCCCCGCACCCTGGGTTCCATGACACGAACCACCACCCTGACGCCGCCGGCGTCGAACGGCCGATCCTCACACCCGACCTCACACGCTGAGCGGTCCACACGGGTCGAGGCACGTTCGGCGGCTGTGGCGTGGCCACCCCAGGACGTGCCGTGGCCACGGCCGGCGCGGCCCGGGGATCTTGAACGCCACCGCGTCCCTCTCCCCCCAGGGGCACGGCGCATCAGGGTGGGCCAACCTGAACCGGCCTTCGACGACGAGGCCACACCGAGCAGAGAGGGAAGATGATGACCGACACCGAGCCCCCCGATGGCGCACGCCCGTTCGGCATTCAAGGTCGCGGCGCACGCGCCGGCACGGCAGCCGCTCTCGTCTCCCTCGGCGGGCTCGGTCGCTTCGCGCTGGGCCACGTGTCAGCCGATGACGAGCGCATCGGCCTGGTCGGCACCGGGTCCGAGCCGGGTGACCACGAAGGATCGACCACATGACTGCCTCTGCGGCGCCGCAGGCAGTCCGCGGCACCGCGTCTGGTGGGCGGCTCGGGCGCCGAGCCCGGCTCGACGCAGCGGTCAGGGCCGCAGCCGGCGCCGGCCTCTGGCTGAGCTTGCTGCTGGTGTCGTACTGGTGGGCGGTCGGCGGGGGGATCGAGGAGCTCGCGACGTGGCGGAACGGTCTGACCTCCTTGGGTCGTCTGACCGGCCTCCTCGCCTCGGACCTGCTCCTGGTCCAGGTGCTCCTGATGGCACGTGTCCCCGTGCTCGAGGCCGCCTTCGGTCAGGACCGGCTCGCCAAGGAGCATCGGGTCGTCGGCTTCACCTCGTTCACCCTGATGGTGACGCACATCGTGCTGATCACCTGGGGGTACGCCTCCGGGGACCTGACCGGGACGGCCGCGACCCTGTGGGGGCTCACCACGGACTACCCGGGGATGTTGCTGGCGGTTGCCGGCACGACGTTCCTGGTGACCGCCGTGGTCACCAGCATCAGAGCGGCCCGCCGCCGGCTGCGCTACGAGTCCTGGCACCTGCTGCACCTCTACGCCTACCTTGGTGTGGGCCTGGCCCTCCCGCACCAGCTCTGGACCGGTCGCGAGTTCCTGGGCTCCTCGGCCAGCACCGTGTACTGGTGGAGCGTGTGGGCGTTCGCGGCCGCTTCGGTCCTCGTCTGGCGCGTCGCGCTCCCGCTGTGGCGCAGTGCCCGGCACCGGCTACGCGTCACCTCCGTGGTCCCCGAGGGGGACGACGTGGTCTCGGTCTACATGACGGGGCGGGACCTTCACCGGCTGAGGGCAGAAGCGGGACAGTTCCTGAGCTGGAGGTTCCTCAACCGGGAGGGCTGGACCCGTGGCAACCCCTACTCGTTGTCGGCAGCGCCGGACGGTCGCAGCCTCCGGGTCAGCGTCAAGGCCCTCGGTGACAACAGCGCGCGGATGCAGACGCTCCGCCCCGGGACGTCGGTGCTGTTCGAGGGCCCGTACGGGAGGCTGACAGCCCGGGCGCGAACGCGCCGCCGCGTGGCCCTGATCGGGGCGGGGGTGGGCGTGGCCCCGTTGCGGGCGCTCGCCGAGGGGTTCGACTACGCCCCCGGTGAGGTGGTCCTGCTGCACCGGTTCACCGATCGGCCGCTCTATGAACACGAGCTGCGCACGCTCGCTCGGGAGCGAGGGCTGGAGGTGCTCTGGCTGCCCGGGCACCGACGCTCCGACGACTCCTGGCTGGGCGAGGGCGTCGGTGCCGTCGACGACCTGACCGCACTCGGGTACTGGGTACCCGACATCGTCGATCGCGACGTCTACGTCTGCGGACCCGAGGCGTGGACCGTCACCGTCCGGCGGTTGACCGAGGTAGCCGGCCTGGCTTCGGACCATCTCCACGTCGAGAGCTTCAGGTGGTGACCTCGGTGAGACGAATCGGGGCCTGGCTCCTCAGCACGGTCGCTGTCGTGGTCCTGCTGTTCAGCTACCACACCTCGACGTCCGGGGCGCTGACTGCGGGCCAGGAGACAGTTGTTCCCGGTACACCCGATCCGGGCACCTACCGGAGCTGGGGTCGATCGGGCTCGGCCACTGGTCCGGGCACGAGCCGGGCCGGCACCCCGGGGCGGGCCGAGGGCACCGTGACCGGTCCGGTGATCCAGACGCAGTGGGGCCCGGTCCAGGTACAGCTGACCACGAGGGCCGGCACGATCACCGACGTCAGGGTGCTGCAGTACCCCGACAGCAACTCCCAAGACCAGCAGATCAACACCTACGCGCTGCCGGTCCTGGTTCAGGCGACGCTCGAGGCACAGAGCGCCGACATCGACATGGTCAGTGGCGCCACCTACACGAGCTACGGCTACCTGCAGTCGCTGCAGGCCGCGCTCGACGAGGCACGGCTGTGAGTACCGGAACCGGGGCGCAGGCGCCTCACTGGGAGCCGACGCGGTACGTCGACCACGTGATGGGCATGCCGATCAGCCTCGCGATGCGCGGGCATCACGCCGCCGACGGGGAAGCTCTCGCGGCGTGGGTACGCGTGATGCAGGTGCTCAGCGAGGTGGATCGCGTGTTCAGCACCTACCGCCCCGACTCGTTCGTCTCGCGGCTCGCCCGAGACGAGATCACCCTCGACGACTGCCCGCCCGAGGTCGCCGAGGTGATCGCGCTCGGCGAGCTGGCCGAGCGACGGTCTGCCGGGGCGTTTCGGGTGCGTCGACCCGGACCGGACGGTGCGCTCGTGCTCGACCCCAACGGGGTCGTCAAGGGCTGGGCGGTTGAGCGGGCCGCCGTACACCTGCGGGACCTGGAGGCCACCGACTTCTGCCTCTCCGCCGGAGGAGACATGATCTGCCGGACCCTCGACCCCCCGGCGCCGCCGTGGCGCATCGGCATCGAGGACCCGCACGACCCGCGTCGCGTCCTCGCGGTGGCCCTCGTGTCCACCGGCGCGGTCGCCACGTCAGGCACAGCCCACCGGGGGAGCCATCTCGTCGACGCCCGCACCGGTCTCGCGCCGCGCGGTGTCGCCTCGGTGACCGTGGTGGGGCCGTCGTTGACCTGGGCGGACATCGACGCCACCGCCGCCTTCGCACACGGCTTGGACGCCGCAGCCTGGCTCAGCACCCGAGCCGGTCGCGGGCTGGTCGTATGGGAGGACGGCACGACGACAACGGTCGGTGCACGACCTGGGGACGGTGACCGGCACAGGTAGGGCGCGCTGAGGTGCGGGCAACCGCACCGTGACTGCTCCCCGGCTAGGCTCCCGCCGGGCCATGGTCACACCAGCGAGCCCCAGATGGACTGCGGACCTATCGCACCGCCATCCTTCGCAGGTTGGTCGGACCCGGACTCCTTCAGCTCCACGAAGATCACGTGAGCGGGGGTGTCCCCGACGTTCTCGCCGTGATGTTGTTGGGCAGGCAGCCAACCGACCGTGTCCAGCCCCACGTCTCGCTGAGCATCGCCGGACACCAGCCGTCTGCGGAAGGAGCTGAGCGTGTACATCACGCTGTCCGGGTGGCGGTGCGGACGGGTGCTCTCACCGGGCTGGTCGGTGTACTCGAGGACCCGGACCCGCTCGTTCTCGAAGATGACCCGATAGTGCTCGGGGTCGGTGATGGTGGGGTCAAGGCTCATGTCGGAAGGATGACACCGTCCATCGAGGTCTGCCTACCAGATGCACCGGGACCGCTCCGGCTGACTGCACCAGGCAGGTAGGGGACCGGGCCGGTCATGTCCCGGATGCTACGCACCGTCGACGGGGCCGGACAGGCGGAGCCGGTACCACTGTGGTGCGGTCTTCCTCAGCGGGCCGGGCATGCCGCTGGTGTCGGCCGGTTCGACCTCAGGAGGTCCCAGCCACCGAACGCCGTCTCTCTGTCGGGTCGCGCAACGCCGCCCGGGATGAGCGGCGTTCGCGTGGGTTGGAACGCGAGCATCAGCAGTGTCGCGTCACGGTTGGCGAGCGAGGAAATACCACTCGCGGCGGCGAGGCGCTGTGCGGGGCTGAGGCCGTGGAGGCAGCCTACGTCGAGGAAGAAGTCGAAGGTGCCGAGCCGCGCCGCCGCCAGGTCGGTCACGTCCGCGACGACGAAGCTGGCCGAGGAGGTGGCCCTGCGGGTTGCTGCGTCGATGGCACGCGGGATGTTGTCGATGCCCACCGTCTCCCAGCCCCTGGTCGCGAGCTCATCCGTGTGCAGGCCGCGGCGGCAACCGATGTCGAGCGCGCGACCGAGGGGACGCGACCTTTCGACCTCTTCTCTGTCCAGCAGAGCCGAGAAGCTCGCCTCCGCAGTCTTCCCCGCCCGCTCCCAGGGTGTGATGCCGAAGCGGTATGCGAGGGCGTACCCAGTGCCCATGTCGACCTCCCAGTTGTTGATTCGGGTAGCACCCGAATGAATATCTGTCTACAGTCCTCGATGAGCAGACCTGTCAGGACCCGACGGCCCTACCGCTCGCCGGTGCGCCAGGAACGGGCCCGCGCCAACCGGGAGGCCATCCTCCGGGCTGCCCGGCGCCGGTTCGTGGCGGACGGCTATCCACGCACGTCGGTCGCCTCCGTCGCCGCTGAGGCCGGCGTGAGCGAGGACCTTGTCTACGGGGCTGTTCAAGAACAAGCGGCAGCTGCTCGTCGAGGTCATGAACTTCGCTGTGACCGACGACGCCGACAGCCCGCGTGTCCTGGATCTGGAGCGTCCTCGCGCCGTTCGCGAGGAGAAGGACCAGCGCCGTCAGATTGCGATGTTCGCTCACGAAATCGCGCCCCGGGTGGATCGCGCGCGGCCGATCGATGACGTCATGCGCTCCGCGGCCGCGGTTGACGAGTCGGTTGCCGAGAAGCATCGCGGGATGGGACATCAAGCGGTACGCAGCGTGGCTGCAGCGGACCCTGGAGGCGGCGCTGCTGAGACCGACCGCTCAGTGACGGATAGCTCGAAAGACCGCAACCAGGAGGATGAGTGAGGCTGCCTGGCAGATCGCGATCACCGTGATCAGGTCGTTTCGTCCTCCGCTGTAGAGCGCGCCGGCCAGGCCTCCGCCCAGCAAGGCCGCGGCGCCCTCGAACGCTGCGAAGACGCCGTACGCCGTCGCCAGTCGACGCGCCGGGACGAGGTCGGCGACGAGCGCCTTGACCGTCGACTCCTGGACGCCGGCAGCACCGCCCCACACCGCCACGCCGACGACCGCCACCCACAGCCGGTCGGCCAGGGCGAGCGCAGGGACTGTCACCACCAGGAACGGGAGCACCAGGAGCACCTTGGCGCTCCAGCGGTCGTAGGCGAACCCGGTGACCAGTGCAGCCGCCGCTGCCGTGAGCATCGCGACGGCGTAGATGACGGGGACCAGGGCGGGGGCGACCAGGTCGGCGTCGACGAGATGGAAGGAGATGACCCCGAAGGTCATCAGGCCCAAGGTGCTCGCTGCGCTCGACGTCGCGAAGAGGTAGAACCGTCCGGGTAGGACGGTCGGCTCCGTGATCACGCCCGCGGCCCTCACGGATTCGGCGCCCTGGGGATCGTAGACGCTCATGTCGGGCACCCTGGCCCGCACGAACAGCAAGACAGCCATGGCTACCGCGCCGGGGACGGCGAGGACTGCGAGGCCCGCCCACGTCGCGGCGGTCACTGTGACGACCCCGGCGACCAGCAGCGGTCCGGCGAACGCACCGACCTGGTCCAGGGCCTTGTGTACGGCGAACCCGCGACCCCGTCCGACTGCCCCGGCAGCGAACGCAAGCAGGGCCGTCTTCGACGGGCTCCGCACCGCCTTTCCGGTGCGCTCCACCAGGACCAGGGCGCACGCCACGGCGAGCCCCGACCCGCCGAGGAAGGGCGAGACGGCCATCAGGGGCACACTGAGCGCGGTCATGGCGTAGCCGGTGATGGTGAACGCCCAGTAGCGGTGCGTGCGGTCCGCGAGCGGCCCTGACAGCAGGCGCAGGACGAGCGCCATCGCCTCGCCTGCACCGGTCACCAGTCCGACCACGAGCGCGGTGGCGCCCAGCGAGGCCAGGAAGGGCCCGGTGATCGACCGGGCGCCTTCGTACACCATGTCGCCGGCGAGGCTCACCACGCCGAGACCCGCGACGGCTCGCCAGGCCGACCACGGTGCGGACCGCTGGGGTGGAGGAACCTCGGCGTCAGCCGACGGAGTCATCGGTCCGGTCGCTCGGACCGCCTTGGATCGGCCCGGATTTCCGAGGCCGCGGGGTGCCGGAGCTGTTCCTGCGCTTGCTCCGTGGCGCCTTCTTGGGCTGGGGACGAGGTCGGGCTCGGCGACCCAACGGCTCGTCATCCTCGACCTGTGGGAGAGGAGGCGCGAGGAGCCGGCCCTTGCCAGCCATGGAGTCCCGATGGGCCTTCGCCTCCGCGGCAGGGGTGCCGGGCGCGGGGTTTCGGCGGATCACATACAGCTGTTGCCCCATGGTCCACATGTTCGAGGTGGTCCAGTAGATGAGGACGCCGATCGGGAATGCCAGGCCGCCGAAGGCGAACATGACGGGAAGGACGTAGAGCAGCATCTTCTGCTGCTGGGCGTAGGGGCCCTTACGGGCACCGGGAGGCATGTTCTTCGTCATCAGCTGACGCTGCGTGATGAACGTCGTCGCCGTCATGGCGACCACCAGCGTGCCCGCCAGGAACCGGACGTGGGTGTTCCCGTTAGCCGTCGCGAAGGTGTTCGCAAGATGCACGCCGAGAAGCTTCGCGGAGCCGAACTGCCTGGCCTGGTCGGAGGTGAGAACTCCCTTGCCGATCCCGTGTGCGGCGTTCGAGAGCAACCGGAACAGTGAGATGAAGATCGGCATCTGCAGCAGGAGGGGCAGGCACGAGGAGTAGGGGTTGGTGCCGGTCTCCTTGTACAGCGCCATGGTCTCCTTGGCGAGGCGCTCACGGTCGTGGCCGTACTTCTTCTGGAGCTCCTTGACCTGGGGCTGGACGAGCTGCATGTTGCGGCTCGATCGGATCTGCCTGACGAACAAGGGGATGAGCGCCGCCCGGATCGTCAGCGTCAGTCCCACGATGGCGAGCGCCCACGACCAGCCGGACCGCACCCCGAAGATCTCGCCGGTGAGCTGATGGAGCCCGGTGAGCAGGACGGAGGTGATCCAGTAGAAGGGCGCCATCATGGGTCAGATCCTTTATCGAAGGAACGCGCGATGTCGGGGGTCGGTCCCGGCAACGTCCATGCAGCTGTTCTGGTCAGGTGCCGATGGACTTGCACAAGCCGGATGAGGGTGTCAACCGCAGGCAATCCTCAGCGACGACGAACCCGGAGTCAAGCATTCGCCCATGCGGCATCCGAGACCGCAAAACCCCTGCCTGGTCGGGGAATTCCCGTCGGCACGGCACCCTTAATGCTGCCGTCATGTGGGCCTCCTAAGGTCCCTTCCGTGCTCCGACCTTCCGTCACCGGCGAGCCCCTGTGCCGGCTAGACGGAGGGTCGTGGTGCGCCGCCGAGCGGGGACTTGGACGGCACGCGAGCCAGAGGGGAGACGCTGTGGACGACGACTTCGAGAACCACCCGCTAGCGACCAGGGTCATCAGGACCGATATCAAGACCTTGCAGGAGTGGGAAGACGCCTTGCCGCAGCTGTCTCGCCCGCGGCTCGCAGTCACGACGGACCGGTGACGTTGCCGCGAACCGGCGGTGCAGTCCTGGCACGGAGGGAGCTGCGCGCGGCCGAAACACAACCGGTGATGCCGCCGCTGGTCCCTCCTGGCGCCAACGGCGGGCTGACCAACGTGCTCCGCAACCGCTATCTGCTGAGACTCCTGGTGCGGAAGGAGCTCAAAGCCAGGTACCAGGGCTCGGTGCTCGGCGTGTTGTGGTCCTACGTTCAGCCGGCCGTGAAGTTCATGTCCTACTACGTGGTGATCGGCTACGTCTTCGGTCTCACACACGGGATGAGCAACTTCCCGCTGCACATCTTCGCGGGTATGGCCCTGGTGCACTACTTCACCGAGACCTTCTCCTCCGGCACGCGCTCGATCGTTCGGAACCGGGGGCTGCTCATCAAGCTGAGCCTGCCTCGCGAGACCTTCCCCGTCGCCTCCATGCTGGTCTCGGCCTACCACACGTCACCGCAGATCGTGATCCTGCTGCTTGGTGCAGTGGTCACGGGGTGGTCGCCGTCGCCGTACGACGCGGCGGCGGGACTCTTGGGGGTGGCGATCATCGCCGCCTTCGGGATGGCGCTGGCGCTGCTGTTCAGTGCCGCCAACGTGTACTTCCGTGACTTCCAGAACATCGTCGGGATCTTCATGATCTTCGTGACGTGGTCGGTGCCGATGATCTACCCCTACGACCGGATCGCGAGCCTCTTGGGCGGCACGGGGTGGGAGCAGGTCTACCTCGCGAACCCGATCGCGAATGCGGTCCTCCTCTTCGAGCAGCTGTTCTGGGTGCCGACCGTCCCCGAGAACGCCGAGTTCCCGGTCGTAATGCCCGACCACCTGCTGACGCGGGGCGCCGTCGTGCTCGTCGCCTCGCTGATCCTTCTCGCGCTCGCACAGCGTGTCTTCACGCGCCTCGAGGGCGGGATCGTGGAGCGTCTCTGATGGTGACGTCGATCGTGGTGGGCCGGGTCAGCCTCGACGTCCTACCAGGTGGCGGTCCGTGACCAAGGGATCCATGATCCGTCTCGCCCTCGCGATCCTCGTGCTCGCCGGTTCCGTCGTGATCGCGCTGCAGGCGCAGCCGCCACTGGGTCTCGACCTCCGAGGCGGCACGCAGATGGTTCTGCAGACACAGGACACGCCCACAGTCCAGGCCGACGCGCAGGCGACCGACCGGACTCTCGAGGTACTGCGGGGTCGCGTCGACGCACTTGGGGTCGCTGAGCCGACGCTCGCGCGGGCCGGTGAGAACCGGATCATCGTCGAGCTCCCCGGGTTGCAGGACCCGCGCAAGGCGACCGAGGTCATCGGAAGGACGGCACAGCTGAGCTTCCACCCGGTGAGCGGTGTCGCAGGACGGAAGGAGAAGGTCGGCAAGGGCGAGATCATTCTTCCCGCCGAGTCGGGTCAACGCCTGAAGCTCGGGCCGACCGCGGTCGACGGGGACCAGGTCGCGGGCTCGGCTCCAGGTAACGATCCGTCGCGGGGGACCGGCTGGTACGTCACCGTCGACTTCCGAGCCAGCGGTCGCGATGCCTGGCGTCAGCTCACCGCGGACGCGGCATGTGCACCGCCAGGGGACCCGCGACGCCGGATCGCGATCGTTCTCGACCGTAAGGTCATCTCCTCACCCCAGGTCGTCGACGACATCCAGTGCGGCGTGGGGATGCCCGGGGGGTCTACCCAGATCACCGGCAGCTTCAGTGCCGAGGAGGCACGTCAGCTTGCGATCTTGATCGAGGGCGGTGCTCTTCCTGTACCGGTCCAGGTCGTCGAGCAGCGGACCGTCGGCCCCACTCTTGGAGCGAATGCCATCGGGGCCTCCGCGAAGGCCGGTGTCCTCGGTCTCATCCTGACCGGGCTGTTCATCGTCGCCGTGTACCGACTGGTCGGGGTCCTCGCGACCGTCGCGCTGGCGACGTACGCCGTGATCTCCTACGCCGCGCTCATCGCACTGGGGGCGACGCTGACCCTGCCTGGTCTGGCCGGGTTCGTGCTCGCGATCGGACTCGCCATCGACGCGAACGTCCTGGTGTTCGAACGCGCACGCGAGGAGTACGCGCTGGCGAGAACGTCGAGCCTCGTGGGTGCGCTGACGACGGGTTTCAACAAAGCCTGGTCGGCGATCATCGACAGCAACGTCACCACTCTTCTCGCGGCCGGGCTGTTGTTCTTCCTCGCGTCCGGACCTGTCAAGGGGTTCGGGGTGACGTTGTCCATCGGCGTGGTCGCATCCATGATCTCGGCGCTGGTGGTCGCGCGGGTCCTGACCGAACAGGCGCTCCGGCTGCCATGGGTGCGCCGCCATCCACGGGTCACCGGTCTGGCGTCGGTCGGCCGGGTCCGGCAGGCGCTGAGACGCCGGAACCCCGACATCGTCGGACGCAGGCGACTGTGGCTCGCTGCCTCGGGAGCGGCGCTGGTCCTGGCCGTCGTCGGGATCTTCATGAACGGGCTCAACCTGGGAGTGGAGTTCACCGGCGGACGTCTCGTCGAGTACTCCACCGACTCGACGATCTCAGTCGACGCCGCTCGGGAGGTCGTTGCCGACGCCGGGTTCCCGACCGCCGTCGTCCAGCGCACGGGCGACAACAGCATCGTCGTCCGCGCCGGCCAGATCACCAACGATGACGTCGCGCACCTAGGCACCGCCCTCGACCAGGCTGCTGACGGCGCGACCAAGCAGCGGGACGAGCTGATCGGTCCAAGCCTCGGCTCCGAGCTGCGGACCAAGGCGCTGATCGCCTTCGGCGTGGCTCTCCTCGCGCAGATGCTCTACCTCGCGGCCCGCTTCCGGTGGACCTTCGGTGTCTCTGCGGTCAGCGCCATGTTCCACGACGTCATCCTGGTGGTGGGTGTCTTCGCGTGGCTCGACAAACCGATCGACGGCGTGTTCCTGGCGTCCGTACTGACCATCATCGGCCTCTCCGTCAACGACACCGTGGTGACGTTCGACCGGATCAGGGAGCAGTGGAGCACCAGCCGAGAACGTGACTTCACCAAAGTTGCCAACGAGGCGGTGCTCGACGTCATGCCGCGAACCGTCAACACCGGCCTGGGTGCGATGTTCATCCTGGCGGCGCTACTGGTCCTCGGGGGTGACTCCCTGCACGACTTCGCGCTTGCCCTCCTGATCGGGCTGCTGATCGGGACCTACTCGTCTGCCTTCACCGCGACACCTGTGGCGGTGATGCTCCACCGGCGGTGGCCGATGGCCAAGGCGGAACCGGTCAAGAAGAGCCGCACAAGCATCCGCCGCGACCCTCGGGACAGCGGCGCGGTGATCTAGTGGACCGTGTAGTCGTGAACCTCTTGAGACAGGGTTCGGGAGGAGATCACGGTCCGGACCTGACCTTCATCCTGCGGTCATGTGACGCGCGTACGTTTCCCAGTGACGGCTCGGACAAACGTTGCCGGGCGAACCGCCAGAACGCCTCGGCGGTACTAGTTGTCCAGGAGGTAGACCGGCCATGCATCAGAACCGCGAGCACAACCGCCCAGGCTCTGTCATCTCCATGCTCGGGCACCAGGCCAGGCGTGCTCTGACTTCGGCTCGCGAGGGTTGGAACGACGAGGAGACATGGTCTTGCACCTTCTGTGGAGCCGAGACCAGTGAGCAGCAGTTCTGGTGCAGCCACTGCTCCCGCTGCCGCTGCGACGGCGAGGTCCTGTCATCACAGGAGATCGGCCTTCACTGGGAGCAGCACTTCCCCACAGCCCTCGTCGCCACGGACGAAGAGGCCGAGGGGCGACGAAGCAGTTCCGCCAGAGATGCCCACACCGGCCACGACAAAAGGTAGCGGCCTGTGGCAGACCCCCCGTGGCGGTGACATCCGGACCGCTCCGACGCCACTCTGCGCACGGCTGTCGCGTCGCTCGGTCCTGCTGGCTTGTCTCGCCTCCTGTTGGGGCCCGCCTTCTCAAAGAGAGTCCTGTCGTCGGCTCGGACAAGGGCCGAGATGATCTCCGCATTGGCTGCATACATCCTTCAGCTGCCGGCGTGGGCCGCCCTGCTGCTGGTCTTCGCACTCCCGGCCCTTGAGTCCTCGGCGTTCGTCGGTTTCGTCTTCCCCGGCGAGATCGCGCTCGTCCTCGGTGGTGTGCTCGCTTACCAGGGCACACTCTCGATGACCGCCGTCGTACTGCTCGGTGTCTCAGGTGCCGTCGTGGGTGACAGCATCGGGTACGCCATCGGACGGCGTCACGGCAGATGGATGCTCGACGGAACCCTCGGGCGCCTCGTGAGGCGCCACCACCTCGACCGGGCGGAGCGCTACCTCGCGGACCGCAGGGGGAAGGCCGTCTTCTTCGGCAGGTTCACTGCAGCACTGCGGGTCATGGTGCCGGGGCTGGCCGGAATGGCACGCATGAGGTATCGCACCTTCCTCTACTACAACGTGGCCAGCGCACTGCTCTGGGTCACCATGTCGGTGCTGATCGGCTACCTGGGTGGGTCGAGCTGGCGACACGTCGAGCACGTGGCGTCACGTCTGGGACTGGTCATCCTGGCGATCTTCGCGTCCGTTGTCGTGTTTCGGATCCTGGCGGCCGGTGAGAGCAGCAGCGTGCGTCGGCTCAGCAGGCGGGTCCGCGCGAGCCGGCCGCCAGGTCTCATCCGGGACCGCTTCCCGCCTGTCTCTTATACACATCT
>DGBP01000001.1 GCA_002384855.1 Nocardioidaceae bacterium UBA4001
CTTGCGGATCGCGTAGGGAAGGCTGGTGGGGAGCCGGCCGGCGTACTCGGCGATGCCGAGCTCGGCGAGGACGGCCATCGCGCGCTCACGCAGCGCCCGCTCGTCCTTGCTGCTCCTCGGCAGCGCGAGCAGGCTGGAGAGGAAGCCCGCCCTCGCGTGCCGGTCTGCGCCGACCATGACGTTCTCGAGGACCGCCATGCGGTCGAAGAGGCCGAGACCCTGCAGCGTCCGGCCGATCCGGTGTCCCGCGAGCTGGTGCGGGCGCAGCCCGGTCAGCTCCCGGCCCTGCCACGTGAGGCGGCCGGTGTCGGGCCGGACGAAGCCGCAGGCGACGTTGAAGAGCGTCGTCTTGCCGGCGCCGTTGGGGCCGATCACCCCGAGAACCTGGTGTGGAGGAACCTCGATCCCGACGCCGTCGAGTGCGACGATGCCGCCGAAGCTCACGGTCACGTCCGCCATCGTGAAGGCGGTCCGTCCGATGGACTCTGCGGCCGTCCGGCTCACTCCCACGCTCCCTTGCTCACGCACCACGGGCGTTGTGACCCGCACCACTTTGGTCGCTGCGCACAGGAAGCGATATGGGCCGAGCGCACAAGATCGATGGTGCAAACCGCCACGGATGGGGTTGAGGGACTGGTCGGACTGGGCGCTGCGTGCGATTGTGTGACCCATGGCACAGACCCGGCTCGGGGGGCGTTGGACCCCGCCCACGCGGCGGCACGACGACTCCGACGCGGAGCTCGAGAGGCAGGTCCAGCGGGCCTGGGAGGCACTTCTCCCGCACGCGGACGCCATCGCCGACGGCATCTCCCTCACGCTCTTCGAGAAGGACCGGGAGTGGTACGACAAGGCCGGCCACGACCTGCGCGCCGACGTCCGCACGAGCACGCGCGAGCACATCCGCCGCGGCATCAAGACGATGGCGGGCCAGCGAGACCCCGAGAAGCGGGCCACGGACGTGTGGCGCGAGACCGGTCGACGGCGCGCCCGGCAGGGCGTCCCGATGGAGCTCGTGCTCAACGCCTACAGCCTCGGCACCCGGGTTCTCTGGGAGGCACTGCTCGACCTCGGGTCCCATCAGGCCCTCGGGGTCGACGAGCACGTGCTGCTCATCGCCGGGCAACGGATCTGGAACGCCCTGGACATCCAGAACGCCGTCCTCGTCGACGCCTACCGCCGCGAGAGCGCGCGGTTGGAGCGGCGCGACCTCCAGCGCCAGCAGGGCTACCTCGACGGGCTCGTGGAGGGGCGGGGTGCGCACCCGGAGTTCGCGCGCGAGGCGGCTGAGACCCTGGACGTCAGCGTCGACGAGCCGGTCGCGTGCGTGGCCGCGCCGTTCGAGGAGTCGCTGGACGAGCCGCTGCGTGGCCCGGAGGACCGGCTGGAGCGGGCCGGCCGGATCTCGCACTGGCACGTGCGCGGAGGCACCTACTTCGGCCTCGTGCCGCTCGGCGGCCTCACACTGGATGACCTGGCCGGGCTGCTGGAGCCGTCCGCCGCGGGTCGGGTCGGGATCGCGGCCTCCCCGGAGGGGATCACGGGTTTCGCGACCGCCTACCAGCTCGCGGCCCGGGCCGCCCAGACGGTGCCGCGTGGGCGCACCCAGGTGGTGACGGTCAACGACCGGCTGCCGGAGGTCCTGCTCAGCGCCAACCCCGAGGTGGCCTCGCTGCTCGTCGAGGAGTCGGTCGGGCCGCTGCTGGCCCAGCCCGGCCACCAGGCGGCGCTGCTGCTCGACACCCTGGTGGCGCTGATCGAGCACAACGGCTCGCCGACCCACGCCGCCGAGGCGTTGTTCTGCCACCGCAACACCGTGATCTACCGTGCCAAGCAGATCGAGCAGCTCACCGGCCGGAGCCTGCAGGCGCCGCGGGACCGGATGCTGCTCGGCCTCGGGCTGATGGCGATCGGGCGGTCCAGCCGCGGCGCCGTGGCCCTGACGCAGCAGTGACGACGGCGGTTCTGCACCCGCCCTCGGCGTCCTCCCCCCGGACGGTCCCGACAGACGCCGTCAGCGCAGCTCCTTCTTGAGGATCTTGCCGGTCGGGCCCTTGGGAAGCTCCTGGACCACCCGCACCTCGCGGGGGTACTTGTAGGCGGCCACCCGCTCCTTGCAGAACGCGATCAGCTCCTCCTCGGTGGCCCTCGCCCCGGGCTTGAGCGCGACCACCGCGACGACCTCCTCGCCGAGCATCTCGTCGGGCTTGCCGATCACGGCGGCCTCCGCGACCGCAGGGTGGGTGTAGAGCACCTCCTCGACCTCGCGGGGGTAGACGTTGTAGCCGCCGCGGATCACCAGGTCCTTCTTGCGGTCGACGACGAACAGGTAGCCGTCCTCGTCGGCGTAGGCGAGGTCACCGGTGTGGAACCAGCCCCCGCGGAACGCGTCGGCGGTGGCCTCCGGGTCCTTGTAGTAGCCCTTCATCAGGTTGTGTCCCTGGATCACGATCTCGCCGACGTTGTCCTGGCCCGGTGGCAGCGGCTTGCCGTCACCGTCGACGACGCGCGTGCGGACGCCCCAGACGGGCTTGCCGATGGAGAGCACCTTGCGCTGCTCGGCACTGATGTTGAACGTCGCCGTGCTCGAGGACTCCGACAGCCCGTAGCCCTCGAGGATGACGCAGCCGGGGACCTTCTCCTCGAACGCCCGGATCACCTCCCCCGGGATCGCGGCGCCGCCGGAGATGCCGACCCGCAGCGAGGAAAGGTCGCGTCCCTCCGTGGCGGCGTGCAGCAGGGCGGTGAACATCGTGGGCACGCCGGGGAAGATGGTCACCCGGTGCTTCTCGATCGCGTCGATCACCGGCGCCACCTCGAACCTGGGGATGAGCACCATCGTGCCGCCGTACCGGACCGTGGCGTTGAGGACGCTGGAGAGCCCGAACACGTGGAAGAACGGCAGCACCGCGACGCCGATGTCGTCGTCCTCGAAGCCGAGCAGGTCCCCGCCGATGGTGCAGTTCATCATCAGCGAGAAGTGCGTGAGCTCCGCGCCCTTGGGCTTGCCGGTCGTGCCACTGGTGTAGAGGATCACCGCGGTGTCGTCGGCGTTCGTCGGGGCGATGTCGGGGATGTCGACCGGCGCGAGGAGCTCGTCGAAGGACCGCGTCCCGTCCGGCCGCGGCGTGCCGGTCACCTCCACGACGTACGTCGACACCCCGGCGACCTGCTGAGCCGCCCGGTGTGCACCCTCGGCGATCAGGTCGAGCGTGATGAGCACCCGGGCATCGGAGTTGTCGAGGTGGTAGACGATCTCCGGCCCCGCGAGCAGGGGGTTCAGCGGCACCATGACGAGACCGGCCCGCATGATCCCGAAGTAGGCGAACAGGAAGTGGGGCACGTTGGGCAGCTGGACCGCCACCTTGGCCCCGGGCTCGAGGCCCAGCGCGAGGAGGTTGCCCGCGACGACGGCCGAGAGGTCCTCGACCTGCGCGTAGGTCAGCGTCGTCCCGTCGACGACCACACAGGTCTTGTCGGGGTCCGCCAGCCGGGACTCCTCGAGCATCTGGGCGAGGTTGAAGCTCATGCGACGCGTCCTCTCGGGTTCACAGGAAGGCGCTGACACCGGTCTCGGCCCGGCCGATGAGCAGCTTCTGGATCTGGCTGGTGCCTTCGTACAACGTCATGACGCGAGCGTCGCGCATGTACTTCTGGACCGGGTACTCGTCGACGTAGCCGTAACCGCCGTACACCTGGATCGCGTTGTTCGCCGCGCGCACCGCTGCCTCGGAGGCGAAGTACTTCGCCTTGGACGCCGCGACCCCGTAGGCCTCGCCACGCACGTAGAGGTCGGCGGCCCGCCACACCAGCAACCGGGCCGCGTCGGCGTCGACGGACATGTCCGCGATCAGGTCCTGCACCATCTGGAAGGACGCGATCGGCCGGCCGAACTGCCGGCGCTCCTTCGCGTAGGCGACGGTCGCCTCGAGACAGCCCTGGACGATGCCGACGCAGCCGGCGGCCACCGAGATGCGGCCCTTGTCCAGCGACGACATGGCGATCTTGAAGCCCTCGCCCTCGTCTCCGAGCCTCGCGGATGAAGGCAGGCGCACCCCGGAGAGGAAGAGCTCGGCGGTCGCCTGGCCGCGCAGACCGAGCTTGCCCTTGATCTCGCGGGCCTCGAAGCCAGGGGTGTCGGTCGGCACCAGGAACGCCGAGACCCCCTTGGGCCCCTCGCCACCGGTCCGGGCGAACACGAGCGCGACGTCGGCCCAGGTGCCGTTGGTGATGAAGATCTTCTGGCCGTCCAGGACGTAGCCATCGCCGTCCCGGACCGCCCTCATCCGGAGGTTTGCGGCGTCGGAGCCGGTGTCGGGCTCGGTCAGCCCGAAGCAGCCGAGGCTCTGTCCCGAGGCGATCCGCGGCAGCCACTGCTGTTTCTGCTCCTCACTGCCGTAGTTGACGATCGAGGTGCCGACCAGGCCGTTGGAGACCGAGACGATGCCGCGGGCCGCCGAGTCGGCGCGACCGAGCTCCTCCATCGTCAGGGCGTAGGTCAGCAGGTCGCCCCCGATGCCGCCGTACTCCTCGGGGATGGTGAGACCGAGCAGGCCCAGCTCACCCATCTTGCCGACCAGCGCACGGTCCACCTGCTCGCGGCGGTCCCACTCGGCGCGGTGCGGCACCACCTCGCGCTCCAGGAACTCCCGGGTCAGCTGCGCGAAGCTGCGCTGATCCTCGTTCAGGGCCAGGTCCATCGACGATCCCTCCAAACCGAACGGCGTTAGGTTTACGCTAGGGTCCCGGGCCCCGGGACGCAAGGAGTACGTCGATGGCACGACCGCGCACCCCGCTGCTGAACCGCGAGCTGATCCGCGACACGGCGCTGGAGNNCTCACGTGGGCGCGCTCCTACCGCGACGCCCTGGCCGCCCACCCGGGCGCGGTCCCGCTCGTCGCCACGGGGGCCGGTCGCCGGGAGGGCTTCCTCGCGATGGCCGACGCCGTGCACGGCGGTCTGGTCGGCGCCGGCTGGTCGCCGCGCAGGGCGACCATGATCGCCGGGGCGGTGAAGTACCTCGTGGTCGGGGCCGCCTCCACGCCGTTCGCCGGCGGGTTCAGCGACGACGTGCAGGTCTACCTCGACCGCTACCCCAACCTCGCGCAGGCGCACCGGCTGCGCGCGCATGCCGACCAGATCGACCGGGAGAGCTTCGAGCTGGGGCTGGCGGCCCTGATCGACGGCCTCGGCGAGGTCAGCGAGCCGGCTTGACCTTGCCCCGGTAGGAACCGCCCTGCAGCACCACCGCGTCCGTCGTGCGCAGGCGTGCCCAGCCGTCCCCGTCACGGAGCTGGATCCGGGCGTCGATCCGGCCGTCCTCACGCGAGACCCGTCGACGGTGAGCAGGCACTTGTTGCCCTTGACGTCCTCGGGCGCCCCGAACGTCACGTCGGGACCGACCACGAAGTCGCCCGAGGCCCGCTGCGCCTTGTGGGCGCTCGGTTTCGCCACGGCGGGCGCCACAGTGGTGGCAGCGAGGCCGGCCGCCAGCAGGATCGAGATCCCTGCCCGGACCGTCCTGGACCTGGTCATTGAGCACTCCTCGGGAGGTTTGCCGGATTCGTCCGCAGTCGAGCCTGCTCCCGCCCCGGGCGGCCGCCATGACCCGAGCGGGCCATCTGCTCCCGTCCGGCGGAGTCAGGCCGGCAGGTCGACGAGGGTGGCCAGGTGGGCCCGGTGGACCGACGGCGCGCCGAAGGCGATCTGGTCGGCCTTCGCGCGCTTGAGGTACAGGTGCGCGGGGTGCTCCCAGGTCATCCCGATCCCACCGAGCAGCTGGACGCACTCCTCGGCAGCCCTGACCGCGACGTCGGAGCAGTAGGCCTGGGCGACGGATGCGGCCACCTCGGCGTCGGGGTCCCCCTCGGCCACGGTGGCCGCGGCGTAGCGGGCGGCTGCGCGGGCCTGCTCGACGAGGGTGTACAGGTCGGCGAGGCGGTGCTTGAGCGCCTGGAACCCGCCGACCACCCGGCCGAACTGCTGGCGCTCCTTCAGGTGGGCGACCGTGGTGTCGAGGCACCACTGCGCGATGCCGACCTGCTCCGAGG
>DGBP01000072.1 GCA_002384855.1 Nocardioidaceae bacterium UBA4001
CGTCGTCCCAGGCCTCCTTGTCGGTGGCCGCCTTCAGCGCGACCTCGTCGGTCCAGGTGAGGTGCGCGACCTGGTGCGCCACGTCCCACCCCTCCGCCGGGGTCGCCGTCCGCCAGCCGGCGTCGTCCAGGCGTGACAGGAGCTCGTCGAGCACGTCCCCCTCGATGGTCAGGTCGGTGACGATCCGGCAGAGCGTGATCTCCGGCTCGGCGGTCATGAGGTCTCCTTCGCGGTGCCGTGGAGGCGTACGTCGAGGGTGCGCGCCCACTCGTCGAGGATGCGGCTGCGCCGGGCGGTGTCGTCGCTGATCGTGTTGGCCAGCCCGAGCCCGCGCACCAGGTCGAGGGTCGCCTGCACGAGCTCGCGCGCCCCGGGACGCTTCTCGTCGACCCCGAGCAGCTCGACGGTGAGCCGGTGCACGTCGCGGCCGATGCGCTGCTCGAGCGGCGACACGGCGGCGAGCAGCTGGGCGTCGGTCCGGGCGGCGACCCAGAGCTCGAGGGCCGCGGTGAAGACCGGGCTGGTGAAGTGCTCGGCGAGCATCTCCAGCACGGCCCGGGTGCGGCGTGACCCCGTGGGAAGCTGCCTGGCCGCCTCGGCGAGCTCACGACCGCGTACGTCGCTGAGGTGCTCGACCGCCGCGAGCACGAGGTCGTCCTTGGTGGGGAAGTGGTGGAGCTGCGCGCCCCGGGAGACCCCGGCCCGCTGGGAGACCAGCGTCGTCGAGGTACCACTCCAGCCCCGCTCGACGAGCATCTCGATGGTGGCCTCGAGCAGCCGTAGCCGCATCACGCGAGTCCGCTCCTCCTGAGGGACACGGGTGGCGGGGGTCGACATGCGGCCCATCGTGCTCCGTGAACCAACAAACAGTCAAGCCTGACTTTTTTTGCCGACCCGGCTTGAACGCTCGGGCAGACTGGCCGCGTGTTCCGACCTGCAACCGAGGACGACCTCCTCGCGTTGGCCGAGCTGGAACGCGACGCCAACCTGGTCGGCCTCCGGCACGTGTTCCCTCCGGAGCTCTACCCGTTCCCCTTCGACGCCGTGCTGGCCCGATGGCGACTGGTGCTGGACGACCCCTCGGCCGTCGTACTGGTGACGGACGCCGAGGCAGACCGCACCGGACTCGACGCCTTCGTCTGCCACGACGACGCGATGCTGCGGCACGTCGCCGTCCACCCTTCCCGGTGGGGCGAGGGGCTCGCCTCGGCCGGCCTGGGGATCGCGGTGGCGGCGATGTCGGCGCGGNNCACCGGCCGCCCTCGGGCACGGTCGCGGGCATCGCGGCGTTCCCGGGTGATCTCGGCGAGGTACTTGTGGAAGTCGACCTGGATCGTGTGCCGTTTCGACGCGACGTAACGGCGTGCGACCCGGTCGTCGTACTCCTCGATCTGCGCGCGCATCTCGTCGTACGTCGGCAGAGCACCCTCACCCGCGACGAGGTCCGCCACCCACTCCGCCTGGGCCTCGGCGAGCGGCATGATCGCGCCGAGCGGCTGGATGAGGCCGAGGAAGTACAGCCCCGGGTGGTCGGGGTCCACGACGCGCCGGTACAGGTCGACGTGGTTGTCGGCGGCCCGGACGACCCGCTCGTCGAGGAACGGGAAGGACACCTTGTAGCCGGTGCAGTAGACGACCACGTCGACCTCGGCCGCGGAACCGTCCTCGAAGAACACCTTCCTGCCCTCGAACCGGTCGATGTTCGGCTTCACGGTCAGGTCACCGTGGCCGAGCCGGGTCAGCAGGTCGTCGCTGACCGTCGGATGGGCGTGCAGCACGGCGTGGTCGGGCTTCGGCAGGCCGTAGTCGGTCACCTTGCCCTGCGCGAGCCGGAGCATCGCCGCCATCGACACCTGCTGCACCTTCAGGGGCATCCGGGCGACGACGGAGTCGGTGAGGTGGTCGGTGGGAACGCCGAAGATGAACTTCGGCACGATGTGCGCGCCGCGGCGCATGGCGAGGTAGGTCTCGTCCGCGAGCCGCGAGGACTCGACCGCGATGTCGGTGGCCGAGTTGCCGATGCCGAGCACCAGCACGCGCCTGCCGACGAGGACGTCCGGCGTCTTGTAGTAGTGCGCGTGCATCTGAATCCCGGGGAAGCTCTCCGACCCCGGGAACGACGGCTCGGGCCAGCGCGGGTCCCAGTGGTGGCCGTTCGCGACGACGACGTGCTCGTAGCGACGAACCTCCGGCTCCGTCGGGTCGCCGTACTCGTTGCGGCCGCGCAGCGTGACCTCGAAGCGCTCGCGCGGGTCGTCGCCCGGCAGCGGCTCGACCTTCACCACCTCGGTGCGGAAGGCGATCTTGTCGCGGAAGCCGAAGTGGTCGACGAAGTCGTCGAAGTACGCAGCGATCTGCCAGTGGCTCGGGTAGTCCGGCAGGTCCTCGGGCATCGGGTGGCTGCGGAACTCCATCAGCTGCCGGGAGGTGTTGATGTGCAGCGAGCGGTACGCCGACGACATCTGGTTGTCGTTCTCGTAGCGCCAGTTGCCGCCCACCTCGCTGCCGAGCTCGAAGCAGTCGAAGTCGATCTCTCGCGCGTGGAGCACCTGGGCGGCCGCGATGCCCGAAGAACCGGCGCCGATGATGCAGACCCGTGCAGTCATGGAGGTTCTGGCCTTCCGACGAAGAAACAACAGGGTGCCACAACGAGCCCGGCTGCGGTCTAGGCTGAGCCCGTGCCTTTCCCGTCGCCGCCATGGTCGCTCCGCGGCGACATGTGGCTCTCCCTCTTCCCCGTCCGGACAGGGACCGCGACACGGCCCGCAGGCCTGTACGGCGTCGCGTTCGTCGACTACGCCCCGGGCGGCACGCTGAGCTACCGCGAGCTGCTGGTGGCGCGGCTGGTGCGCGACGGCCTGGTGCCGCGGATCCGGATCACCGACATCTGGGTCGACTCCGAGGCCTCCCGCGACGGCGGCCGCTCCCTGTGGGCGATCCCCAAGGAGCTCGCCGAGCTGCACGTCGCCGCCCGCCCCGTCGGCCCGGCGACTCGCACCTCGTGCGACGCGAACCTCAACGGCTCCGCGATCGCGGCCGCACGATTCACCGGCGCCCGGGTCCCCTCCCTCAGGACGCCCTTCTCCTTCACCGTCTCCCAGGAGACCGGAGACCAGAAGACCGGTGACCGGCCCGGCCTGCTCACCGGCGTCGCGGGCACCTCCCGCAACCTGCCGGTCACGAGCCGCTGGGACTTCGGCGCCGACGGGCCGCTCGCCTGGCTGCACGGGCGGAACCCGGTCGGGTCGTTCGTGCTCGGCGACTTCCGGCTGACCTTCGGCGGCTGACCCGCCGGGCGGCTCACCCCGGACGCGCCGGCGGCCGGCCCCTCGCGGAGAGACCGGCCACCGTTCTGCGTGCTGCGTGCGTCAGGCAGCGTCCTCGTGCGTGTGCGCCTCGAGGTCACCCGCCGGGTGCGGGTTGCCCGACTTGCCGGCGCTGCGGGCACCGTTGACCAGCGACGTGTCCTGGGCCAGCGTGATGGCTGCCGCCGCGATGGCGTCGCTCATCACGTCGAGCGCGCTCCGGTTGACGTTGTCGATGCTGTCCTCGGGGGTGTGGTAGTTCGGGTCGTAGATGATGCCCTCGGTCCCACCGAACAGCTCGACCTCCTCCTGGGTCTTGACGCCGTCGGCGCCGGTGAACAGACCGGAGGCGGGGACGCCGTTCTCGATGAACGCCTGGTAGTCGGACCGGCCCGAGAACATCGTGTCCACCCAGGGCTGCCCGACCGAGTCGAACCAGTCGGTCAGCACGTCCTCGGTCTCGGCGGAGCCGGCCGGGACCGTGACAGGAGCGTCGTAGGTCGACTCGTCGGCGTCGTACACGCCGATGATGTGGTTCGGCGAGCCGACCATGTCGAAGTTCACGTAGGTCGCGATCTCCTCGAGCACCTCGGGGTTGTTGTCGACCAGGTCGTAGACGTAGTGCTCAGAGCCGAGCAGGCCGAGCTCCTCGGCACCCCACCAGGCGAAGCGCACCTTGTTGTTCAGCTTGTTGACGTCGGCGAGCTGGATCGCGGTCTCGAGGATCGCCGCCGAGCCGGTGCCGTTGTCGTTGACGCCGGGACCGCCCTGGACGCCGTCGAGGTGGGCGCCCATCATCACGACGTTGTCGTCGCGACCCTGCGAGGTCTCGGTGAGGACGTTGAAGGTCTCGCGGACCTCGGAGAACGAGCGCAGGTCGAGGAACACCTCGACCGGACCCTCGGCCATCTCGGCGAGCAGTGCCTGCCCGTCCGCCTGAGTGATGCCGGTGGTCGGCAGGAAGTCGGGGTTGGGTCCACCGAGTGTGCCGTTGAGGTCACCCTCGGCGTTGTTGTGGACGATCGCCCCGAGCGCGCCCGCCTCGGCAGCGGCCAGCGACTTCGCCGAGAAAGTGCAGGCACCGCGGCTGATCAGCGCGATCTTGCCGGTGGCGTCGACCCCCTCCCAGGCGGAGGCGTCACAGCCGGTGGCGGTGGACGGCGCGACCAGCTCCTCCTGGAGGCCCTCGTCGGGGGTGTTGCCGCTGTAGCTCATCATGTGGTGGTCGATGTCGCGCGCGGTCGGCGACACCTCCCGCAGGGTCTCGGCCAGCGTCTCCTGGTAGGTGAACTCGAAGTACTGTCGCTCGGTCTCGTAGCCGGCCGCCTGCAGCTGCTGCTCGACGTAGGCACCGCTCGCCTCGTAGCCCGCGGTGCCGGCGGCACGGTCACCGTGCTCGTCGGCGATGGCCTGGAAGGCCTCGAGGTGCTCCCACACCGCGTCGACGGACACGGCCTTCGCCATCTTCTCGGCATTGTTGGGGTTGCCGGCCATGGCGGGTGCCGCCAGGGTCGTCACCGCCATCGCGCCGGCCGCGGTGGCGGCCAGGGACGCGATTGCTCGCTTCTTGATCTGCACGGGCACTGCTCCTGTTCGGGACAAGGCTCACGTCCTTGTGAGCTCGTGACATGGAGCAGTGACCGTATGGCGCAGGTCAAACAAGGGACAAGAGAGGGGCTACACACCCAAACCTTCATCTTTGTGCGTTGCAGAAACATGCAACGCACCGCGGCTCACGCGTTCTGGAAGATCCCGAGCAGGTTTCCTTCGGGAGGCGCCGTACGGCACCCCGATCGTCACATCGAGGTCGACGACGTCGACGCGGCGCTCGCCACCGTCGAGCGACTCGGCGGCACGGTGGTGGCGGCGAAGCAGCCCGTCGGCGAGATGGGTTGGATGGTGAGACGACCTTGGCCCGGCAAGGGGCGGGCAGGGTCAGCCGAGGAGCCTGCGCACGAGCGGCAGCGGCAGGTGCCTCATCGCCGCCCCGACGGGGACCCAGGGCCAGGCCGGCACGTGGGCCCGCGGCTTCTCCTTCTCGACCGCCTCGACGATCGCGCGCACGCCTTTCTCGGTGCCGACGATGAAGGGGGCGTTCTTGACCCGCTCGTTCATCTCCGAGCGGATGTAGCCGGGGTAGATCACCGACACCTTGATGGGCGACCCCATCAGCTCGGCCCGCAGGCCCTCGGCGAGGTGAGCGACGCCGGCCTTCGTCGCGGCGTAGGTCGTCGCCGTCCTCGGCATCCCTCGCATCGCCGACATCGACGAGATCATCACGAGGTGGCCGGCGTCCTGCTCCCGGAAGATCTCCATGGCCGCCTCGGTCTGCGCGAGGGCACCGATGAAGTTGGTGATCGCCGTCTCCTTGTTGGCGTCGAAGCGGCCGGTGCCGATCGGGGCGCCCTTGCCGAGACCCGCGTTCACGACCACCCGGTCGATGGTGCCGAAGTCGTCCTTGAACGCACCGAAGACCTCGAACACCTGCTCGTGGTCGTTGACGTCGAGTGCGCGCACCTCGAACCGCTGAGAGGGATGCCTCGCGAGCAGCTGGCTGCGGAGCGTCTCGAGACGGTCGGTACGGCGGGCGCACAGCGCGAGGTCGTGGCCGAGGGCGGCGAACTGGCGCGCCATCTCCTCGCCGAGCCCGGAGCTCGCGCCGGTGATCAGGATGGTCTTCCTCGAATCTGCAGGCAACGGAGGTCCTTCAGCGGTAGGTGATGAAGCCCTCACGGGCCCCTTCGAGATGGCTGTGGTCGTTGAACGAGATCAGGGTGGCCCCTCGTCGACCCACAACGACCTTGCTGACCGACGAGTTCACCGTGACGGGGTTGAGCTGGGCCCAGATGTCCGGCGTGCCGCCGAGCAGGGAGGTGACCAGCCAGGAGATCGTCCCGCCGGAGGTGAACACCACGGCGGTCCCGTTGGGCCCGAGTCGTTCGACGGTACGGCGCAGCGCGGCATCGACCCGGTCGCCGAAGGCGGAGAACGACTCGTCGTAGTCGGCGTCGTACTCGCCCCCGGCCCACCGGAGCATCGCCTCGTGGAACCAGGCCTGGAACTGTGCCCGCGACATCTCCTCGCCCTCGCCGTACGCCGACGGGTGCATCGCGAACACCTGGACATGGTCGAACTCGTTCCACCCCGGGTCCTCGACGACCTCGGCGGGGCTCCACCCGGCTCCCTCGAGGGCGTGCTCGGTGGTCTGGCGGTGGCGTCGCATCGAGCCGCGGACGACCAGGTCGGGCTCGATCCCGCGGCCGGCCAGGGCCTGGCCGAGCACCGAGGACTGCTCCTCGCCGAGGGGGGACAGCACGTCGTAGTCGTCGCTGCCCCAGGACGCCTGGCCGTGGCGCACCAGCAGGACCTGGCTCACCGGACCAGCCCCCGGCAGCGGTGCTCGAGATACTGCACGGCGGGACCGAAGACCGCGAAGGCCTCGTTCGTGGTCTGCCCGTGGTGGTAGCGGTAGTAGATCTGCTGCGCGATGGCCGCGAGGCGGAAGAGGCCGAAGACCTCGTAGAAGCGCCATCGCCCAGGGGTCACGGTCAGCCCGGTCCGGGCGCCGTAGTGGGCGACGACCTCCTCGCGGGTGAGCATGCCGGGCAGGTGGGTGGGCTGCCGCCGGAACTGCGCGAACACCTCGTCGTCGTCGGCCTGCACCCAGCAGGCCAGGGCGCTCCCGAGGTCCATGAGCGGGTCACCGAGCGTCGCCATCTCCCAGTCGAGCACGGCACGCACCTCGAGGGCGTCGCCGAGCACCACGTTGTCGAAGCGGTAGTCGTTGTGGATGACGCAGGATCCGACGTCGTCGGGCTGGTGGGCGTCGAGCCAGGCCATCACGTCCTCGAAGTCCCCATCACGTAGAAGTCGGAGCCGACCACCGTGGGGTCGTCGCAGAGCGCCACCATCGCGGGCACCCAGGGGTAGACCGGCCTCAGCCGCGACTGGAGGGTGAACTCGCGCCGCATGTCGTGGGCGCCCCGGGCCTTCTGCCCGGCCGGCGGGCGGCGCACGATCAGGTCCCGGTCGGAGAAGCGCAGCAGGTAGGTGAGGTTCGAGGCACCACCGGTGAACTGCCGGACCTCGGGTACGGCGTCCAGCGCGCCCGTGGCAGCGGGGTCGAGGTCCTGGGCCCGGAGCCAGGCCAGCACGGCGGCCACGTCGAAGGCGTCCTCCTCACGGACCTCGCGCGCACCTGCGACGGGGGCTGCCTCCATGGCGCGAGGGTACCGACCGGCCCTCGCCGATATGCTCGCCGGGTTACGACCTCCACCGCCGGGAGCTCCCATGAACCGCCCCCTGCTCGCTGTCGTCCTCGCCACCACCGTCCTCCTCGCCGGCTGCGCCGGTGACGACGAGGACGCCCGCGCCCGGACCGCGATCTCCGAGCACCTCATGGCGGAGCAGGAGGACCAGCAGATGATCGCGATGGAGCAGCAGGAGGCCGACTGCATCTCCGAGGGCATGGTCGACGGCATCGGCGTCGACAAGCTCAAGGAGTACGGCTTCCTGAACGACGACGCGACGGTCAACCAGGACGTCGAGACTCCCACGATGTCCCAGGGGGACGCCGAGGTGATGGTCGACTCGATGTTCGAGTGCACCGACGTGATGGCGACGATGAAGAAGGAGCTGGCCAACGCGACGGGCGGGCAGACACCGCAGATGCAGGCCTGTTTCGAGGAGGCGCTGACCGAGGACCTCGTCCGCAACGTCCTGGTCGCCACGTTCGCCGGCGAGGAGCAGAAGGCGCAGGAGGAGCTCACCGGCCCGCTCGGGGAGTGCATGACCGGCGGGATGGACGCCCCGCAGAGCCAGTGACGCAACCGGCGTGGGCGTAGCAAGGGCGTCGACCGGGTAGGGGATCCCCATGAGCAGCGCGGACGCGGTGGTGATCGGGGGCGGACCCAACGGCCTCGTGGCTGCGAACATGCTCGCCGACGCCGGCTGGGACGTGGTGCTGCTGGAGTCCCAGGACTCGGTGGGCGGCGCCGTACGCAGCGACAGCGACGTGCACGCGGGGTTCGTGCACGACACGTTCAGCTCCTTCTACCCGCTCGCCGCCGTCTCGCCGACGATCCGGTCACTCGGCCTCGAGCAGTACGGGCTCGAGTGGTCACACTCGGCCGCCGTGGTGGGCACGCCGTTCCGCGACGGGCGCTGGGCGCTGATGTACCGCACCCCGGAGGAGACCGCGGCCGCACTCGAGCGGGCCGCCCCCGGTGACGGCGAGGCCTGGCTGGAGATGTGCCGCGGGTGGCAGCGGATCGGCGACCAGGTCGTCGGCGCCCTGCTGTCCCCCTTCCCCCCGGTGCGCAACGGCCTGGGGGCCCTCACCCGACTCCGCCGCGCGGGGGGTCTGCCCTTCGTGCAGACCCTGCTGTCCCCGGCCCGCACCGTCGCCGACCGGCACTTCCGCAGCCCCGAGGCGAAGATCCTGATCGGCGGCAACGCCGCGCACTCCGACGTCTCGTTGGACGCTCCTGGGTCGGGGCTCATGGGCTGGCTGCTCGCCATGGTCGGCCAACACCTGGGCTACCCGGTGCCGCGCGGCGGCGCCGGCATGCTCGCGCTCGCGCTCCAGCGACGGTTCGAGTCCCTGGGCGGGCGGATCGTCACCGGCACCCGGGTGGACCGCGTGCTGGTCACGGGCGGCCACGCCACCGGGGTCCGCACCGAGCACGGCGAGGTCGTGAACGCTCGCAGGGCGGTCGTCGCCGACGTCTCGGCGCCCGCGCTCTACGGAGACCTCGTCCCCTGGGAGGACCTGCCCGCGCGATGGCGACGGCGGATGCAACGGTTCGAGTGGGACCCCGGCACGATCAAGGTGGACTGGGCCCTCGACAGCACGGTCCCGTGGTCCACGCCCCCCGGGACCGCGCCGGGGACCGTCCACATCGGCGAGACCCTCGACGAGCTCGGCGCAGCCGGCGGGCAGCTCGCCTCGCACACCGTGCCGGACCGTCCGTTCCTGCTCGTGGGGCAGATGGCGGCCGCCGACCCGACCCGGGCCCCGGAGGGCAAGGAGTCTCTGTGGGCGTACACCCACGTTCCGCAGGAGGTGCACCGTGACGCGGGCCCCGACGGCATCCGAGGGGTCTGGGACCACGACGACGTCGAGCGGATGGCCGACCGGATGCAGGCCCGGGTCGAGGACCACGCACCCGGCTTCTCCGACCGCGTCCTCGCCCGACGGGTGCTCGGGCCGCGCGAGATGCAGCAGCGCAACGAGAACCTCGTCAACGGAGCGCTCAACGGCGGCACCTCCGGCCTCCACCAGCAGCTGGTGTTCCGGCCGGTGCCCGGCCTGGGACGGGCGGAGACGCCCGTGCGCAACCTCTACCTCGGGTCGGCCTCGGCCCACCCGGGCGGCGGGGTCCACGGCGCGTGTGGCTCGAACGCAGCACGGGCCGCCCTCGCCCATGCCAGGCTGCAGCCACTCGGTGCCATGGTGAGCATGACGGTGAACCGGAAGGGTAGGAACCGGACATGAGTCGGACGACCAGGATCATGCAGTGCGCTCCGGAGGACGTCTTCGCAGTCCTCGCCGACGGTTGGGACTACGGCATGTGGGTGGTGGGCGCGGCGCGGATCCGCGACGTGGAGCCTCCCTGGCCCGCGGTCGGCTCGCGAATCCACCACTCGGTCGGCCTGTGGCCGCTGCTCATCAGCGACACCACCGAGGTCGAGGAGGTCGAGGAACCGCACCGGCTGCAGCTGAAGGTGCGCGCCTGGCCGACCGGCGAGGGCCGGGTGACCCTCACCATGACCCCCACGGGCGACGGCCGCACCGAGGTCGTGATGGAAGAGAAGGCGGTGTCCGGCCCGGCGACGCTGATGCCGGGGCCCGTCCAGGACGCCATGTTGCACCCGCGGAACGTCGAGGCGCTGCGCCGGCTGGCCTACCTCGCCGAGCACCGCGTCCGGTCGGCCGGCTGACCGATGGCCCCGGTGGTCGGCTTCCACTGCTCCCACGAGCAGATCCACCCCGCCCGCCTGCTCGAGGACGTCCAGCGGGCCGAGCGGCTCGGCTTCGACGCCGCGATGTCCTCGGACCACTTCGTCCCGTGGAGCGCCCGCCAGGGGCACTCGGGCTTCGCCTGGTCCTGGCTCGGTGCCGCCCTGGCGACGACAGGCCTGCCGTTCGGCGTGGTGAACGCGCCGGGACAGCGCTACCACCCCGCCATCGTCGCGCAGGCCCTCGGCACCCTCGGCGCGATGTTCCCCGGCCGGATCTGGGCGGCCCTCGGCTCCGGGGAGGCCTCCAACGAGCGCATCACCGGGGACGCCTGGCCCCCCAAGGCGACCCGTGACGCCCGCCTCGAGGAGTGCGTCGACGTGATCCGACGTCTCCTCGCCGGCGAGGAGGTCAGCCACGACGGTCTGGTCACGGTCAACGGTGCCCGGCTGTGGTCGAGGCCGGACCCCGCGCCCCAGCTCGTCGGCCCCGCCGTGAGCGTGGGTACGGCGGGCAGGGTGGCCGGGTGGGCCGACGGGCTGATCACCGTGAACCAGCCGCACGACAAGCTGCGCCGGATGATCGAGGCGTACCACGGCGCCGGTGGGAAGGGCCCGCTCCGGCTGCAGGTGCACCTGTCGTGGGCCCCTTCGATGTCCGAGGCGGAGGCGGTCGCCCTCGACCAGTGGCGCAGCAACACCTTCGCGCCGCCGGCCTCGTGGGACATCGACTCCGTCGAGGTGTTCGACATCGCCTCCGAGCACGTGCCGCTCGAGCAGGTCAAGGAGGTCGTGCTCGTCTCCGACGACCTCGCGCAGCACACCGCCTGGCTGCGGGAGTATCTCGACCTCGGCTTCGACGAGCTCTACCTGCACCACGTGGGGCAGGAGCAGCAGGGCTTCCAGGAGGCCTTCGCCGAGCACGTGCTGCCCGCCCTGCGGAGCTGAGGCCTCCGGGGGCTCCGGGGCATCACCACGACCGTCGTACCGGGAGGAACACACGTGAGGATCAGCGACACCGCGGACCTGTGGTGGAAGACCGCCGTCATCTACTGCCTCGACGTCGAGACGTTCCTCGACTGGGACGGCGACGGCGTCGGCGACTTCGCGGGTGTCGCCGAGCGCGTCGACTACCTCGCCGACCTCGGCGTCACCTGCCTGTGGCTGATGCCGTTCTACCCGACCGCCAACCGGGACGACGGCTACGACATCACCGACTTCTACGGGGTCGACCCCCGGCTCGGGACGCACGGCGACGTCGTCGAGCTCGTCCGCACCGCGCGCGACCGCGGCATCCGCGTCATCGTCGACCTGGTCGTGAACCACACCTCCGACAGGCACCCGTGGTTCAAGGCGTCCCGGTCCAGCAAGGAATCGCCGTACCGCGACTTCTACGTCTGGCGCGCGGAACCGCCGGACGAGAACACTGCCGACGAAGTCGTGTTCCCCGACCAGGAGGACAGCATCTGGGAGCTCGACGAGCGGACCGGGGAGTACTACCTGCACCGGTTCTACAAGCACCAGCCCGACCTGAACGTCGCCAACCCGAAGGTCCGCGACGAGATCGCGAAGATGATGGGCTTCTGGCTCGAGCTCGGCATCTCCGGCTTCCGGGTCGACGCCGTTCCGTTCTTCCTCGGCCTCGAAGGGGTCCCGGACAGCAAGGCCGAGGAGTTCGCCGACCCGCACGACTACCTCGCGGCGCTGCGGGCCTTCCTCGGCCGGCGCACCGGGGACGGCATCCTGCTCGGCGAGGTCAACCTCCCCTACGCGGAGCAGAAGAAGTTCTTCGGCGGCCGTGACGGCGACGAGCTCACGATGATGTTCGACTTCGTCGGGATGCAGAGCATGTACCTCTCGCTCGCACGCGGGGACGCCCGGCCGCTGGCCCGCACGCTGAAGCGGCGACCCACGATCCACGCCGACGCCCAGTGGGTGTCCTTCGCGCGCAACCACGACGAGCTCACGCTCGACAAGCTCAGCGAGACCGAGCGACAGGAGGTCTTCGACGCCTTCGGTCCCGACCCTGACATGCAGCTCTACGGGCGCGGCCTGCGTCGTCGCCTGCCGCCGATGCTCGACGGCGACCCGCGGCGGACCAGGATGGTCTACAGCCTGATGTTCGCCCTGCCCGGGACCCCCGCGCTCTTCTACGGCGAGGAGATCGGGATGGGCGAGAACCTCGACATCGAGGGCCGCATGGCGGTGCGCTCTCCGATGCAGTGGACGCCGGGTCGCAACGGCGGGTTCACGACGGCAGCCAGGTCGCGCCTGCGCCGCCCGGTCGTCGAGGGGCCTTTCGGACCCGTGCACGTCAACGTCGCCGACCAGCGGGCCGACCCGGACTCGCTGCTGAACTTCATCTCGCTGCTGATCAAGAGGTACCGCGAGTCGCCCGAGCTGGGCTGGGCCGACTCCGTCGTCCTCGACCAGCCACACCGCAACGTCATCGCCCAGGAGACCCGCTGGGAGGACCGTCGGCTCGTGACCGTGCACAACCTCTCCTCCGAGCGCTGCACGGTCCCGCTCGAGCTCGAGGACTGCGAGCCCGACTGCCGGCTCGTCGACCTGTTGCAGGAGGGGACCCTCGAGCTCGACGACCAGGGCCGGGTCGAGGTGTCGCTGGAGGGCTACGGGTACCGCTGGCTGCGGTTGATGCCACGGGAGAGCCGCCGGCTGGCCTGAGGAGGTCCGCGGCCGCGCCCGTTGGCCCCCTCCCTCAGCGTGCCGCGAGCCGGCCTCGCGGGCGCGCGTCGACCCTGGTCCCACCGAGGTCGGCGCGCTGGCCGGCGAGGTAGCCCGAGCGCCCGCCGCTGCCCGACAGCGTGCGGGTCTGGGCCCGGCGGAGGTAGGGGTACTCGCTCTCCAGCGCCGCCTGCACCGCCACGGACCGGTCAGCCAGCACCAGGGCGACCGACCGGCCGGACCCCCCGGACCGGGCCGCCGGCTCGTGCGTGGACGCAGCGGCGGCAGCCCGCTCCTCCGCCTCGGCGAGCCGGCGCACCACCGCGGAGGTGAAGCCGGCCAGCCACGAGCGACGGTAGGCCGCGACCTGCTCGCCCGGGGGCGGCACCGCACGCTGCATCTGCGTGGACGCCTGGAGCAGGAGGCTGGTGTAGAGCACCTCGGCCCGGGTGAGGTCGGAGCCGTAGCCGAACAGGTGCATCGAGAGCTGCTTGACGCCGTCGACGTACCTGGTCCGCCGGACCGCCCGGCAGCGCAGCGCCGCGGCGACCCCGCTGAGCAGGCCCGCCTTGTCCAGCGCGTAGGGCGCCTCGAGGAGGACGACGCGGTCCCCGACGACGTCGGAGTGCGGGTCGGACTCGGCGAGGAGGGCGCGGTCGATGCCGTAGCCGGCGATCAGCTCGGCGGCCTTGGCGGTGTAGGTCTGGGCCTCGGCGGGCGTGGTTGCCGGGTCCTCGGCCTTGGCGAGGATCTTGCGGACCTTGGCGAGGACGGCGTCGCTCGCTGCTGCCTCCGGTGAGCCGGGTCGTGGGGCCATCGTCTCCTCCTGCTGCTCGGGTGCGGTTGCCGAGACCCTCGCACCGGGCACGGACAGAACCCGCCTGCCGGAGGTGGTTGTCCCCACGCCGCTCAGCCGGCGACGGTGGTGACCACGCGCGACCGGTTCCCCGCACCGTTCCACACCCGGACGGTGCGGCCGATTGTCGCCACCCCGCCTCGGGCAGATCGGGCAATCCGCGATTTCAGTGCCGTGGTGGGACGCGGATCGTGAGGACTGCCATGTCGTCGGTCTGCGGCAGGTCGACGAAGTCCGCGACGATGCGGCGGATCCGGTCGGCGACCGCCTGGGCGGGAGTCCCCCTCATCCCGGCGAGCTCGGCCATGAGACCGCTCTCGCCCATCATCCGTGGGCCGGCACGCCGCTCGAGGACGCCGTCGGTCACCGTCACGAGCAGGTCGCCCCTGTGGAGGACGAGCTCGTCGCTGAGGAACTCCACGGCGTCGAGCACTCCCAGGAGCGACTGCGGCCGGCCGACCTGCTCGACCTCGCACCCGTCCCGCACGACGAAAGGCAGGGGGTGCCCGGCGCTCACCATGCTCAGGTGGACGCCGCCTCGGGCCTGCGGGGTCAGCAGCCCGCACACGAGGGTCAGGAACCGCGAGCGTTCCCCCTCCTCGAGGATTGCCGTGTTGAGCCGCTCCAGAGTGGCGGGCACCGGGAAGCCCGCAAGGGCGAGTGCCCTGATGGTGTGCCGCGCCAGGCCGGTCACTGCAGCCGCCTCCGGACCGGTGCCGCAGACGTCGCCGATCGCGAAGCACCAGCGGCCGTCCCGGAGGGGGAACACGTCGTAGAAGTCCCCCCCGACCAGGCTCCAGTCACCTGCCGCCTCGTAGGAGACGCCGACCTCGAAGGCCGGTGTGGTCGGGATCGACGCCGGCAGCAGGCTGCGCTGGAGCGCCTCACCCATGGTCCGGAGCTCTCCATGGACGCGGGCGTTGTCGATCGCGAGCGCAGCCCGCCGCGCGATCGACTCCGCCACCGCGAGGGTCTCTCCTCGCAGCGGGTTGCCGGCGTCCCGGCCCAGCGTGAGCAGGCCGAGGCGGTCTCCCCGGGCCAGCAGGGGGATCGTCTGCACGGCACCGGCGAGGTGTCCGCCGACCGACTCCAGGTGCTCGGGGTCGGCCCGCTCCAACGCCCCACGAAGGGAGCCGGTCAGCCGCTCGTCGCTGTGCCAGACCTGATGCAGGACGGGTCGTCCCCGCTCGTCGTCGAGGTGGAGGGCGCACCAGGTCGCCAGCTCGGGAACCACGATCTGACCGGTGATCGCCATGGTCATGTCGGGGTCGAGGGAGCCTGCGAGCAGGTCCGCGGACTCGGCGAGGAAGGTGAGCCATCCTCGACGGTCACGCTCGGCGGCGCGGAGCCGCGCCCGGTCGGCGGCCACCGACAGCGACCCGGCGATCCGCTGAAGGAGGACCGCCTGGTCGCTCCCGAACTCGGCCGGGCGCTCCGACACGACCGCGAGCGCGCCCACGACCCGGCCTCCCGCGACCACCGGGACCACCAGGAGCGAGCGCGCTGTGCTGTCGAGAGCCCACGGCAGGCCGTCGCTGCCGAGGTCGTCGTGGACCACCGGCAGATGGGGGTTGCGGGCGTCGGGGCGTCCGGGGGCGTCCGGGCCGAGCACGCGCCCACGGACCGCGTCGTCGAACCCGCTCACCGAGACGACCTCGAAGTCGGCGTCGAGGTCGCGGGCAAGCAGCACGTAGGAGGCCGACGCGGTCAAGGTGTCCCGGGCCCGCTCGACGGCGAGATCGAGGTAGGCCTCGAGACCCAGGGCGTCGAGGGCCTCCTCCCGCACACCGAGAGAGTGGACGTCGGGGCGGGCTGCGCGCGCCTCCTGCCTGGGCCACTCCAGGAGGCCGCGCCGCGAGGCGGGGACCAGCAGCAGCGTCGAGCCCTCGCCGGGGGCGCCGGGAACCTGGGACAGGAAGACCTGTGCGGCTGCACCCGACTTCCGCAGCACCGTGGCCTCCCCCTGCCAACGCCGGTGCGCCCACGACGGTACGTCCGACCCCGAGTCGGGCCGCCCGGCTGCGTCGGTCCGCTCGACGAGCTCGCGCCACGACTGTCCGACGACGTCGGCCTGCGCCCACCCGAGCATCCGCTCGGCGTCGGGGTTCCAGGAGACGACTCTCCCGTCCGACCCGAGCCCAACGACACCCACGGCCGACTCCTCGGTCTCGCCGGAGCCGCGGGGTTGCGCGCTCGGCGTGACCGAGACGCTCTCCCCCTGCCTGCCGGGGCGCTCGATCATCACCCAGACCCGCTTCGCGCCTGCCGTGTAGTCCACGCCCCACACCTGGGCGAGAGCAGCCGCGATGAGCAGCCCACGGCCGTTCTCGTCGTCGGAGCCGGCCTCGCTCGCGAGTGGCAGCGGTCGGCGCGGATGCAGGTCCTCGACCTCGAGACGCAGACCGCGCGGGTCCAGGACCAGGCCGACACGGACCGCCGTGCCCGCGTGCACCACCGCATTGGTCACCAGCTCGCTCGCCACGAGCACCGCGTCGTCGCTGAGGTCCTCGGCTCCCCATTGTGCGAGGGTTCCGCTGACGAACCTGCGCGCCTGTGAGACGGACTGTCCGTCGGGCGCGAAACTGCGCTGGGTCTGCATCGGTGGGCGGACCTTCTCTCGGCTTCACTACAGGTCCCTGACGACATGGTGTCAGACTTGGCACGGCGGGATCGCGCGACGGAGGAGCCCGGTATGGCCGGAAGCAGGACAAACTCCGCAAGGGGGACGCGGAGCACGGGCAAGGCCCCCGCACGTGGCGTGTCCGTGACTGCAGCTCCCACGCCGGCCGTGGACGAGGTCCAGCTTCGCCGCCTGCTCGCCGCGATGACCGCGATGCGTGACGGCAACTTCCGCAGGCGGCTCACGGTGCCCGGCGACGGTGTCCTCGCCGAGCTGTTCGGCGTGTACAACGACATCGCCGACCGCCAGCAGCACCTCGCGTCCGAGCTGAGCCGCGTCCACCGGGTCGTCGGCGTCGAGGGCCGTCACGCGGAGCGGCTCGACGTCGGGATCGGGGAGGGGGCGTGGGCGACGTCGGTCGACGACGCCAACGCCCTGGTGACGGACCTGGTCCGGCCGGCGAACGAGCTCGCGCACGTGGTCGGGGCCGTCTCCGAGGGCGATCTGACCCAGCGGATGGATCTCCAGACCGACGGCCGACGGCTGCGCGGCGAACCCGCTCGCCTCGCCCGTGCCGTGAACGGTCTGGTGGACCAGCTCTCCTCGATCGCCGACGAGATCACCCGGGTGACCCGGGAGGTGGGCACCGACGGCAAGCTCGGCGGGCAGGCCAAGGTGCGGAACGCCGACGGAAGCTGGCGCGACCTGATCGAGGCGGTGAACACCATGTCCTCCCGCCTGACCACGCAGGTCCGGGACATCGCCCTCGTCACCACGGCGGTGGCCAACGGGGACCTGTCCCGCACGATCACCGTCGAGGTCTCCGGGGAGATGGCGCAGCTGAAGGCGACGGTGGACCGGATGGTCGACCAGCTGTCCTCCTTCGCCGTCGAGGTCACCCGCGTCGCCCGCGAGGTCGGCACCGAGGGGAGGCTCGGTGGCCAGGCCGACGTACGCGGTGTGAAGGGCACCTGGAAGGACCTCACCGACTCGGTGAACATCATGGCCTCGAACCTCACCAGCCAGGTCCGCGGCATCTCCTCCGTGGCTCAGGCGGTTGCCCAGGGCGACCTCAGCCAGCAGATCACCGTCACGGCACGCGGCGAGGTCGCCGAGCTCGCCCAGACCCTGAACTCGATGACCGCGACGCTGCAGACGTTCGCCGACGAGGTGACCCGCGTGGCGCGCGAGGTCGGCACCGAGGGCATCCTCGGCGGCCAGGCCGACGTGCCCGGTGTCGCGGGCCGTTGGAAGGACCTCACCGAGTCGGTGAACTCCATGGCGGACAACCTGACCGCCCAGGTGCGCGACATCGCCCAGGTCACCACCGCCGTGGCCGGCGGCGACCTCAGCCAGAAGATCACCGTCGACGTGAAGGGCGAGCTGGCCGAGCTGAAGAACACCGTCAACGTGATGGTCGACCAGCTCTCCGCGTTCGCCGCCCAGGTCACCCGCGTCGCCCGCGAGGTCGGCTCCGACGGCATCCTCGGCGGCCAGGCCGACGTACCCGGGGTCGCCGGCACCTGGAAGGACCTCACCGACTCGGTGAACTCCATGGCCAGCAACCTCACCGCCCAGGTGCGCAACATCGCCCAGGTCACCACCGCCGTCGCCCGCGGCGACCTCAGCCAGAAGATCACCGTCGACGTCCGCGGGGAGCTCGCCGAGCTCAAGACGACCGTGAACACCATGGTCGACCAGCTCTCCGCGTTCGCCGACGAGGTCACCCGCGTGGCCCGCGAGGTGGGTGGCGAAGGTCGCCTCGGGGGCCAGGCCGCCGTCCCGGGCGTCTCGGGCACCTGGCGCGACCTCACCGACTCCGTCAACTTCATGGCCGGCACGCTGACCGCCCAGGTGCGCAACATCGCCGAGGTGACCACGGCCGTGGCCCGCGGCGACCTGACGCGCACGATCACCGTCGAGGCGCGCGGGGAGATCCTCGAGCTCAAGAGCACCGTCAACACCATGGTCGACCAGCTCTCCGCCTTCGCCGACGAGGTCACCCGCGTCGCCCGCGAGGTCGGCACCGAGGGCCGGCTCGGGGGACAGGCCGACGTGCACGACGTCTCGGGCACCTGGAAGGACCTCACCGAGAACGTCAACATGATGGCCAGCAACCTGACCGCCCAGGTGCGCAACATCGCCCAGGTCACCACCGCGGTGGCGAGCGGCGACCTCAGCCGCAAGATCACCGTCGACGCGCGCGGGGAGATCCTCGAGCTCAAGAGCACCGTCAACACCATGGTCGACCAGCTCTCCGCCTTCGCCGACGAGGTCACCCGCGTCGCCCGTGAGGTCGGCACCGAAGGCATCCTCGGCGGCCAGGCACACGTGCCGGGCGTCGCGGGGACCTGGCGGGACCTCACCGACTCGGTGAACTCCATGGCCGGGAACCTGACCAACCAGGTGCGCAGCATCGCCGCGGTGTCGGCCGGCGTGGCCCGTGGTGACCTGAGCCAGAAGATCTCGATCGAGGCCCGCGGCGAGGTGGCCGCGCTCGCCAGCACGATCAACGCGATGGTGGACACCCTCCGGGCGTTCGCGGACGAGGTCACCCGCGTGGCTCGCGAGGTCGGCACCGAGGGCATCCTCGGCGGCCAGGCACACGTCCGCGGGGTGGCCGGCACCTGGAAGGACCTCACCGACTCGGTGAACTCCATGGCCGGGAACCTCACCAGCCAGGTGCGCAGCATCGCGCTCGTGACGACCGCCGTCGCCAACGGCGACCTGACCCAGAAGACGTACGTCGACGCGCGCGGGGAGATCCTGGAGCTGAAGACGACGGTCAACCGCATGGTGGACCAGCTCTCGTCGTTCGCCGACGAGGTCACCCGCGTCGCTCGCGAGGTCGGCACCGAGGGCAAGCTCGGGGGTCAGGCCGAGGTCGCCGACGTCTCCGGCACCTGGCGCAAGCTCACCGAGAACGTCAACCAGCTCGCCGGGACCCTCACCACCCAGCTGCGGGCCATCGCGGAGGTCTCGACCGCGGTGACCCAGGGCGACCTGAGCCAGGAGATCACCGTCGAGGCCCAGGGCGAGGTGGCCGAGCTCAAGGACAACCTCAACCAGATGATCGAGAACCTGCGCGAGACCACGCGGGCCAACCTCGAGCAGGACTGGCTGAAGACGAACCTGGCCAGGTTCACCGGTCACATGCAGGGTGGACGCGACCTGCTCGACGTCACCCGGCTCGTCATCGGCGAGCTGACCCCGCTCGTGGGGGCGATCCAGGGGTCGTTCTTCCTCAGCGACAGCGACCGGCCCCCCGGGTCTCTCCGGCGCATCGCGTCGTACGGCTACCGTCATCGCCGGCGGGTGCCCGACCGCTTCGTCTTCGGCGAGGGCCTCGTGGGTCAGGCGGCGGTCGACAAGGCGCCGATCCTGGTCACCGACGCGCCGGCCGACTACATCCGGGTCGGCTCCGGCCTCGGCGACGCGTCTCCGGTGAGCATCGTGATCCTGCCCGTGGTCTTCGAGGACCGGGTGCTCGGCGTGGTCGAGCTCGCGTCCTTCTCCCCCTTCAGCCCGGTGCACATGCAGTTCCTCGAGCAGCTGATGGAGATCATCGGCGTCTCCCTCAACGCGATCATCGCCAGCTCCCGGACGCAGGAGCTCCTCGTGGAGTCGCAGCGGCTGGCCTCGGAGCTGCAGAGCAAGTCCGAGGAGCTGCAGTCCCAGCAGGGCGAGCTGCAGCAGACGAATGCCGAGCTGGAGGAGAAGGCCCGGCTGCTGGCGGCCCAGAACAACGCGATCGAGATCAAGAACCTCGAGATCGAGGACGCACGACGGGGCCTGGAGGAACGCGCGGAGCAGCTCGCCCTCTCCTCCCGGTACAAGTCGGAGTTCCTCGCCAACATGTCGCACGAGCTGCGCACCCCGCTGAACTCACTGCTGATCCTGGCCAAGCTCCTCGGGGAGAACGCGGAGGGCAACCTCAGTGCGCGCCAGGTGGAGTTCGCCCGGACGATCCACGGCGCCGGCACGGACCTCCTCCAGCTGATCAACGACATCCTCGACCTCTCCAAGGTCGAGGCGGGCAAGATGGACGTGCATCCCAGTGACGTCACCGTGTCCGGAGTCGTCGAGTACGTCGAGGCGACCTTCCGGCCTCTCACGGCCGAGAAGGACCTCGGCTTCGTGGTCACCGTCGCACCCGACGTGCCTCGCACGGTGCGCTCCGACCAGCACCGGCTCCAGCAGGTGCTCCGGAACCTTCTGTCCAACGCGGTGAAGTTCACCTCCACGGGTCAGGTCACCCTCGAGATCACCACCGCACGCGACGACCGGTTCGCGTCGCCGACGTTGGGCCGGGCCGACACGGTGGTGGCGTTCTCGGTGTCCGACACCGGCATCGGCATCCCGCCCGAGCAGCTGCGGGTCATCTTCGAGGCGTTCCAGCAGGCAGACGGCACCATCAGCCGCAAGTTCGGCGGCACCGGCCTGGGTCTGTCGATCAGCCGGGAGATCGCGCGGCTGATCGGCGGCGAGATCCGCGCGGAGAGCGAGCCCGGCCGTGGGAGCACGTTCACCCTGTACGTGCCCGACCGCCTCGACAGCGGGGCCGCGGCGCGCGAGCTGCCCCCGACCGAGCCGCACGCCGCTCTGGCCGCCCTCGGGGCCACGCCGTCGGGGACCAGCCTCGTGAGCGCGGAGCCTGCAGTCGTGGACGACCGGGGGGACATCGGCCCGGACGACAGGGTCCTCCTCGTCGCGTTGACCCGGCGTTCGCTCCTCCGGGCCGCGATCGGCCTGGGGCGCAGCCGCGGGTTCAAGGTGGTCACGACCGACCGGGCGGCAGAGGCGGTCGCGACCGCGCGTCGCACCCATCCGGCCGGGATCGTGGTGGGCATGAACCTCACGGCGGAGGACGGAACCTCGCTGCTGCGGTCGCTGAAGGCCGACCCGGACACCCGGCTCATACCGACCGTCGCCGTACACTCCGCCCACGCTGCCGACGAGGTCCACTCCGGCAGGCATGCCGGGGCGATCGAGGTCGTCGGAGAGCCTGTGACCCCTGAGAGCCTCGGAGCCGCTCTCGACGACCTGACCGCCTACATCGAACGCAGGACCCGCACGCTGCTGGTCGTCTCCGACGGCACCCTCGAGGACACCTCCGCCGTGCTGGCGCTGTTCGGCTCGGTCCCCGACGTGGACCTGCACCGGGCCACGAGCGTCAAGGAGGCCACGGCTGCCCTCGACGCGCACCGTTTCGACTGCGTGGTCGTCGACCTCAAGCTCACCGGCGGCAGCGGGTTCGACGTCATCAAGCGGATGCGCTCGCGCAAGTCCCTGCAGGACGTGCCGGTCGTGGTCAGCACGGGTGGTCCGTTGAGCGGCCGCGACGCCGGCCGGCTGCGGCACTACGCAGAGTCGATGGTGGTGAAGTACCCAGCCTCGGTGAACGCCCTGATGGACGAGGTGGCGCTCTTCCTCCACCGGTCCGACGTCGGGGCCACCGAGGAGCCCCCCGCTCATCCTGGACCCCGCACCGACGGCGGCGGCGGGACTCTGGAGGGTCGCCGGATCCTCATCGTCGACGACGATGCCCGGAACGTGTTCGCTCTGGCCAGCGCCCTGGAGGGTCACGGAATCCACGTGGCCTACGCCGACAACGGCGAGGCAGGGCTGCGGATGCTGCAGCAGGAGTCCCGCGTCGACCTGGTCCTGATGGACGTGATGATGCCCGGCATGGACGGCTACACAGCCATGCGGGAGATCCGGAAGGTCTCGGGCTTCCGCGACCTGCCGGTCATCGCGCTGACCGCCAAGGCCATGCCCGGGGACCGGGAGAACAGCCTGGCAGCCGGAGCCTCCGACCACGTGACCAAGCCGGTCGACGTCGACGACCTGCTCGAACGTCTCCGGAGGTGGTGGTCGTGACCGAGCGCGCACGGATCCTGATGGTCGACGACCGGCCGGAGAACCTCCTCGCCCTGGAGGCGATCCTGGGGTCGCTCAGCCAGGAGCTGGTGCGCGCCTCCTCGGGGGAGGACGCGTTGCGGGCGCTGCTCAAGGACGACTTCGCCCTGATCCTGCTCGACGTCCAGATGCCCGGCATGGACGGGTTCGAGACGGCGGCCCAGATCAAGGCACGGGCGCGCACGCGGGACATCCCGATCATCTTCCTGACCGCGGTGGACACCGACCAGCACCACGCCTACCGGGGGTACGCCGCCGGCGGCGCGGACTACATCACCAAGCCGTTCGACCCGTGGGTCCTCCGGGCGAAGGTCCAGGTCTTCGTCGACCTGTGGGTGGCCGGTCGACGCCTCGCGACCCAGGCGGCCTTCCTGCGCCGGCAGCTCGAGGACACCACACCCGCCGTCGACGTCCTCGGGGAGCTCCGCGACCGGCTCGCCCTGGTCGACGACGCCCTGCTCGCCCTCGGCACCCAGGTCACCGAGGGCGGCGATCCCACCGAGGCGATCGCGCTTGTCGAGCGGAGGGTCACCTCCCTGCGGCAGGCCCTCGACGTGCTCGGCGAGGGCCCGCCCGTCGCGGGACACACCCGTCGCGAGTACGGCTGACCCGGCCCCTGGTCATGCGGGGAAGCGCTCGCCCCTCTCGGCGAGGTCGACGAGGTACGCCGGCGGCTCGAACCGCTCGCCGTAGGTGGCGGCGAGCTCCCGAGCCCGGGCCACGAAGGCGGGCAGCCCACCCTCGTAGCCCTGCATGAACTGCACGGCGCCACCGGTGACCGGCGGGAAGCCGATGCCCATGATCGAGCCGATGTTGGCCGCCGCCGCGGACTCGATGACACCCTCCTCGAAGCACCGCGCCGTCTCCACGGACTCGATGAACAGCATCCGGTCCTGGAGCTCGGCGAGCTCCGGCTGCACCTCGGCCGGCGGGAAGGTCTCGGCCAGGCCCGGCCAGAGCCTCGCGCGCCGGCCCGACTCGTCGTACTCGTAGAAGCCCGCCCCCTCGAGCTTGCTCGGCCGGCCCATCTCGATCATCTTCTCGATGACCGTCTCGGCCGGGTGCGGACGGTAGGTGCCGCCGTCGCGCTCGATGCCCGCCCTGGTGGCGTTGCGGATCTTGACCATCAGCTCCAGGTTGAGCTCGTCGCTGATCTGCAGCGGCCCGACCGGGTAGCCGGCCTGGGTGGCCGCCCGCTCGACCGACATCGGGTGCACCCCCTCGCCGAGCATCGCGAGGCCCTCGTTGATCTGGGTGCCGATGACGCGGGAGGTGTAGAACCCGCGGCTGTCGTTGACCACGATCGGCGTCTTCTTGATCTGCTGGACCACGTCGACGGCCTGCGCGACCGCGCGGTCGGAGGTACGGCGGCCGCGGATGATCTCCACGAGCGGCATCTTGTCGACCGGGGAGAAGAAGTGCAGGCCCACGAAGTCCTCGGGACGGTCGACCCCCTCGGCGAGCTCGGAGATGGGCAGGGTGCTGGTGTTCGAGCACAGCAGCGCGTCGGGGTTCACCACGTCGAGGATCTCGCCGAAGACCTTGTTCTTCAGCGACGGGTCCTCGAAGACGGCCTCGATGACGAGGTCGCAGCCCTTCAGGTCCGCCGGGTCGGCGGTGGGCGTGATCCGTGTGAGCACCGCGTCGGCCTGGTCGCGGGTCGTCCTGCCGCGCTCGACCGCCTTGTCGAGGAGCTTGACCGAGTAGGCCTTGCCCCGCTCGGCGTTCTCGGCGGTGACGTCCTTGAGCACGACCTCCATGCCGGACCGGGCGCACGAGTAGGCGATCCCGGCGCCCATCATCCCGGCGCCCAGCACCCCCACCTTGGTGGCGGTGAACTTCTCGACACCCTCAGGCCGCAGCGAGCCGGCGTTGATCGCCTGCAGGTCGAAGAAGAACGCCTGGATCATGCTCTTCGAGACCCGGCCGGTGATCAGACCGGTGAGGTAGCGGGACTCGATCCGGGAAGCCGTGTCGAAGTCGACCTGCGCACCCTCGACGGCTGCGGACATGATCGCCTTCGGAGCCGGGTAGTCCGCCCCCTTGACCTGCTTGCGGAGGTTGGCCGGGAAGGCCGGGAGCACCGAGGCGACCTTCGGGTTCGACGGGGTCCCGCCGGGGATCTTGTAGCCGGGGCGGTCCCACGGCTGGCTCGCGGTCTCCGCGTCGTCACGGTGGGCGAGCACCCACGCCTTGGCGGCGGGCAGCAGCTCCTCCTGGGTGGCCACGACCTCGTCGACGAGACCCTTCTCGAGGGCCTGCGCGGGCTTGAGCCTGGTGCCGGTGAGCAGGAAGCCCATCAGCGCGTCGGCCATGCCGAACATGCGCACCAGCCGGGTCACCCCGCCACCCCCGGGGAGGAGGCCGAGGGAGACCTCGGGGAGGCCGACCTCGTAGCGCCCCTCCACGGCGATCCGCCGGTGGCAGGCCAGCGCGATCTCCAGCCCCCCGCCGAGGGCGGCGCCGTTGATCGCGGCGACGACCGGCTTGCCGAAGGTCTCGAGCCGGCGCAGCGCGGCCTTGGCCTCCTCGACCATCGCGAAGACCTCGGCGGCGTCCTCGGGGTCGGCCTGCACCATGTCCTTGAGGTCGCCACCGGCGAAGAAAGTCTTCTTCGCCGAGGCGATCACCACACCGGTGACCTCGTCCTTCTCCTGCTCGAGCCGGTCGACGGCGGCGGCCATCGAGTCGCGGTAGAGCCGGTTCATCGTGTTGGCGCTCTGGTGGGGGTCGTCGAGGGTGAGTACGACGATGCCGTCGCTGTCCTTGTCGTACCGGACGGCGCTCTGCGGGGAGGTCTCGGTCATGTCTGGGTCCTTGAGGGTTCTGGGGCGTCCGGGTCAGAGTCGCTCGACGACGGTGGCGATGCCCATGCCGCCGCCGACGCAGAGCGTGGCGAGGCCGAACCGCTGGTCGCGGCGCTCGAGCTCGTCGATCAGCGTGCCGAGGATCATCGCGCCGGTCGCGCCGAGGGGGTGACCCATCGCGATCGCGCCGCCGTTGACGTTGACCTTCTCCGGGTCGAGGTCGAGGTCGCGCATGAAGCGCAGTGCCACCGCCGCGAAGGCCTCGTTGATCTCGTAGAGGTCGATGTCCTCCGGCGTCATACCGGCCTTGGCCAACGCCTTGCGGGAGGCGGGCGCGGGGCCGGTGAGCATGATCGTCGGGTCGGCGCCTGACACCGCGGCGGAGACGATCCGCGCCCGCGGGGTCAGACCGAGGTCGCGGCCGACCTGCTCCGAGCCGATCGCCATCAGGGCAGCCCCGTCGACGATGCCCGAGGAGTTGCCGGCGTGGTGGACGTGGTCGATCCGCTCGACCCAGTGGTACTTCTCCAGCGCCACGGCGTCGAAGCCACCCTGGTCGCCGATCGCGGCGAACGACGGCTTGAGGCCCGACAACGACTCGACGGTCGTCCCGGGACGGATGAACTCGTCGTGGTCGAGGACGGTGAGACCGTTCCTGTCCCTGACCGGCACGACCGACTTGTCGAAGTAGCCGTTCGCCTGGGCCTTGGCGGCCCGGGCCTGTGACTCGGCGGCGAACGCGTCGACGTCCTCACGGGAGAAGCCCTCGAGCGTCGCGATCAGGTCGGCGCCGATGCCCTGGGGGACGAACGCGGTGTCGAACGAGGTCGCCGGGTCCATCGCCCACGCGCCGCCGTCGGACCCCATCGGCACGCGCGACATCGACTCGACGCCACCGGCGAGGATCAGGTCCTCGAAGCCCGAGCGGATCCGCGCGGACGCCTGGTTGACCGCCTCGAGGCCGGAGGCGCAGAACCGGTTGAGCTGCACTCCCGCGACGGTGTCGGGGTAGCCGGCCTTGAGGGCGGCGATCTTCGGCAGGTCGCTGCCCTGGTCGCCGATCGGGCTGACGATGCCGAGCACCACGTCGTCGACGCGCGCGGGGTCGAGCTCGGGGTTGCGCTCCTTCACGGCGTCGAGGAGGCCGACGACGAGGTCGATGGGCTTCACCTCGTGGAGCGAGCCGTTCTTCTTGCCTTTGCCCCGCGGGGTCCGGAGGGCGTCGTACACGTATGCCTGGGGCACGTCAGCCTGGCTCATCTGGGAGTCCCAACTTGTCGGTGACCGAAGGTGCGGCCCGCGCAGGTCGGGGCCGGTGGAGACACCTGATTGTGACACTCATACTGTTAACGTCCAACAGGGGCAACCGTGTGACGTACGTCGCGCCGGGCACGTCCCGACCGCCGACCCGAGCCGGAGGAAGCACCCGCGATGTCGCAACCGCCCGAGGGCGCCGTCGAGCTGATGACCCTCGACGAGCTGACCAAGCGTGTCGGCATGAGCGTGCGCAACGTCCGCTTCTACACGACCAAGGGGCTGGTGCCGCCACCGATCCGGCGTGGTCGCCGCGGCTACTACTCCTCCGAGCACCTCGTCCGGCTCGAGCTGGTCCGCGAGCTGCAGGCCCACGGGTTCACGCTCGCCGCGATCGAGGGCTACATGGCCAGGATCCCGCACGACGCGTCCCCGGAGACGATCGCGCTGCACCGCACGCTGCTCGCGCCCTGGATGGCCGACATGCCCGAGACGGTCACCCGCAAGGAGCTCGACAGGCGGGCGGGACGGCGCCTCGACGACGAGGACCTCCGGACCCTCAACGCGCTCGGCATCGTCTTCCCCACCAAGCAGGGGCGGTTCCAGGTGGCGGTGGCGCACCTGTCCGTGGGCGTGGCGCTGCTGGACCTCGGGCTGCCCCAGGAGGCCGCGCTGGCGGCCCAGAAGGTCTTCACGGCGCACGGGCAGGCGATCGCCGAGGAGCTCACGGACCTGTTCAAGGAGCAGGTGTGGCCGGCGTACAAGGAGCAGGGCATCTCCGCCGAGCAGGTCCGGGAGATGGTGGAGCGGTTCAAGCCGGTGTCGGTGGCCGCGCTGGTGGCGGCCTACGAGACCGCCGTGGACGAGATGAAGCGCGAGACCGTCGCCCGCCGCGCCCGCTGACCCCTCGCCCGGACGACTCAGCGGGGAGGACGTCAGACCTGGACCACGGCTCCCGACTCCAGCAACGCGTCGACGCCGTCGATCCCCCACGCCTCGAGGGCGGCCCGGGAGTCGCCACCGGGCACGCTCGGCCCCGTGGTCAGCGTGGCGGCCGTGCGGGAGAACCGGGGTGCCGGAGACGGCTGGAGGACCCCGTCGCGCGTGACGTACGTCGAACGTGCCTTCAGGTGCGGGTGCTCGGCGGCCTCCGTCAGCGGCAGGACCGGGGTGCAGCAGGCGTCGGTGCCGTCGAACACCTCGCTCCACTCCGCCTGGGTGCGCGCCCGGAACCGGGCCGCGAGGGCGTCCCGCAGCTCGTCGTGCCGGGCGAGGTCGTAGCGGTCCGGCAGCGTCCCCGCGAGGCCGAGCCCGTCGACGAGGGCGTCGTAGAACTTCGGCTCGAGAGGTCCGACGGCCATGTGCCGGCCGTCGGCGGTCTCGTAGACGTCGTAGAACGGCATCCCGCCGTCGAGCAGGTTCACTCCGCGCTCCTCGCGCCAGCCGCCGCCGGCGATCATGCCGGCGAGCATGGCGTTGAGGTGGGCTGCGCCGTCGACGATCGCGGCGTCGACCACCTGCCCCTCGCCGCTCGCGCGCGCCTCGAGGAGCGCGGCGAGGATCCCGATCACGAGGTACGTCGAACCGCCCCCGAAGTCGCCGAGGAGGTTCGACGGGAACTGTGGCCTCGACGCCGTCTGGCCGAGGCCGTGGAGGGTGCCGGAGAGCCCGATGTAGTTCATGTCGTGGCCGGCAGTGGTGGCGAGCGGTCCTCCCTGCCCCCAACCGGTCATCCGGCCGTACACCAGGCGCGGGTTGCGCCCGTGGCACTCCGCCGGCCCGAGGCCGAGCCGCTCGGCCGCGCCCGGGCGCATCCCCTCGATCAGGACGTCGGCCCGCTCGACGAGGCCGAGCACGGTCGCCACCGCGTCGGGGTCCTTGAGGTTCATCGCGACGCTCGGCCGGCCGCGGGTGAGCAGGTCGGTCTCGCGAGCCCCCACACTCATGGCCCCGCCGGGCCGCTCGACGCGGATCACGTCGGCGCCGAGGTCCGCGAGCAGCATCGCCGCATGGGGGCCGGGGCCGATGCCGGCGATCTCCACGACCCGGACCCCCCTCAGCGGCCCGGTGCCCTGGTCGAGAGTCTGTGTCTGCGGCTGCGTCATGCGGGCAGTCTGGCAGCGTCGCTGTCACCGTCGCGCGGGTGGTACTCGTGCACCACTGCGTGGCCCTTGCCCCATGGGGTATCCCGGTCAACCCCCGACCGAGTGAGTCGACCTACCATCGAGGCGTCGCCGCACGCGCGACAGCACGGGAGAAGGCCTGCATGTCGAACACCCCTCGGAGCACCACGCCGCGCCCACGCAAGCACCTGATGGTCCCCGGACAGCCGCCGCAGCAGCGGCCGGACTCGATGAGCCTGTCGAACGTCCAGAGGTGGGTCATGTCGACCCTGGCGGTGAGCACGATCCTTCATCTCGCGGCCGGCCTGGTGCTGGCCGCGATGTACGTCACCACCCTCGACGCACAGATCGGCCTGCTCGTGATCGCCGGCGCGTTCGGGGTCATCTCCGTGGCGGTGGGACTGATGATCCACCGCAGGAGCCCGCTCTCGCCGTGGCTCCTCCTCGGCACGCTGCCGACCGTCATCGGGTACTTCCTGGTCTTCTGACCGGCAGCCTCGCAGGGGGGCCCCGGGGTCCCCCCCCTGCGAGGCGGGCTGCGCTGGCGGCCGTGCGGGCGCGAGGCACACAGGCTACGAGCCCTGGCTGCTCGCCACGGGCCGGCGCGTCCCGGTCGACGGTGTCGATGCGGACGACGGGCCGGCCGGGCCCGGCCACCGCGTGGGGGCTCGGCCCAGCCGGCCGTCACGATCTCCTCGAAGGTCCGCTCCAGCCAGCCCGGCTCGTCGCACAGCAGGTCGAAGAGCTCGTCGTCGACACGGTCGGCGTCCGCGAGCTCCTCGGGAATGGTGGCCGGGGCCGTCGCGGCCCCGGCCGTCCTGAGCGGAGGCACGTCGCTCACCTCGCACGCGGGTCAGGCGTTGATCTCCTTGCGGTCCTCGCCGGCCGAACCGGCCTTGACCTCGATCTTGCGCGGCTTGGCCTGTTCCGCGACGGGGATGCGCAGGCTCAGCACGCCGGCTTCGTACTCCGCGTGGATCTGGTCGGTGTCGAGGTTCTCACCGAGGAACAGCTGCCGGGAGTACACCCCGAGCGGTCGCTCCGCGATCTGCATCTCGACGTCGTCGGCGTGCACCGTCGGCCGACGCTCGGCCCGGACCGTCAGCACGTTGCGCTCGACGTCGACCTCGATCGCGTCCGGGGCCACCCCGGGCAGGTCGAACATCACGACGAGCTCGTCACCGGCTCGGTAGGCGTCCATCGGCATCGCGCTGGGACGCGACCACGTCCCCGTCGAGGGGCTCGCCAGCTGGGCAGCGAGTCGGTCGAGCTCACGGAACGGATCGGTGCGCATCAACATGTCTCCTCCTTCTGCAATCTCCCTTGTCCGGTGTCAATGCACGTGACTACTTGTAGCACGTCGTCGTTCCGTTGACAAGAGCACCAGTCAATGTGACGATGACGTTTGTGAGCGACGAGCAGCGGGCCCTGGCGCAGGTCGAGCGGGCGCTACGTCGTACGGCGTCGGAGGTGTCGGACGCCGCCGAGACGGTGGCCGCACTCGCCGCGCTGCACGAGCTGCGCGACCGCCTCGCCGCCTGGGAGCCTCGGCTGATCGAGGCCGCGCGGGCACAAGGCGTGTCCTGGGCCGGCCTCGCGCCCGCACTCGGGGTCGCCAGCCGCCAGGCCGCCGAGCGGCGCTACCTGCGCCTGCGCCCGGCCGACGACCAGGGGCTCAGCCGCGAGCAACGGGTGCGCGCCGCTCGCGACGAGCGCGCGGGAGATCGCGCCGTGGCCGTCTGGGCCCGGGAGAACGCCTCCGAGCTGCGTCAGATCGCCGGCCAGGTGAGCGCGCTGACCGGACTGAGCACCCGCGGTCGTCGAGGGGCGCGGACGCTCGCCGACTCGCTCACCGAGGACGACCCCGTCTCGCTGCTCGAGCCGCTCGCCGACATGCACGGCCACCTCGTGGAGGAGCACGGCGGGCTCGCCGAGCGGGTCGACGCGGTGGGCCGCCGGGTGCGCCGGGTTCGCCGGGAGACCCAGCACAGTCGCGACGCGGCAGCCCGGGGCTGAGCGGCCCTCAGTCGTGGCGCGCTCCGAGGTCCTCGTGGGACCGGTGCGACTCCGGCTCGATCTGGAAGGTGGCGTGGTCGACGTCGAAGTGGTCGGCCACGCAGCGGCTCAGCTCGTCCAGGAGGCCGCAGACCCCCTGCTGCGCGACGCTCTCGTCGGTGACGGTCACGTGCACCGAAAGCGACGGCATCCCCGAGGTGATCGTCCAGGCGTGCAGGTCGTGCACGTCGACCACCCCCGGCACCGCGGCGAGGTGGGAGCGCACCTCCTCGAGGTCCACCCCTCGCGGGCTGGCCTCGAGGAGGACCTCGACGGCCTCGCGCAGCAGCAAGAAGGACCGGGGCAGGATCATCCCCGCGATCAGCAGGGAGGCGATCGCGTCGGCCCGCACGAAACCGGTGAGCAAGATGACCGCGGCCGCGACCACCACGGCCACCGACCCGAGCAGGTCGCTGAGCACCTCCAGGTAAGCGCCGCGCATGTTCAGCGAGGAGTCCTTGCGCCTGGTCAGCACGAGCAGCGAGACCGCGTTGGCGAGCAGGCCGACCGCGGCGAAGCCGAGCATGAGGCCGCCCTCGACCGGCACAGGCTCGAGCAGGCGCCGGACCCCTGACCAGATCAGGTAGCTGCACACGACGAGCAGCACCACGGCGTTGACCAGGGCCGCGAGGATCTCGGCGCGGTGGAAGCCGAAGCTACGCCTCGGTGTCGCGGGCAGGGTGGCCATGTAGGAGGCGGAGAGGGCGAGGGTCACCGCTGCCGCGTCGGTGACCATGTGGCCGGCGTCGGCGAGCAGGGCCAACGACCCGCTGAGCACGGCGCCGACGACCTCGAGGACGATCACTGCCAGCGTCACCATCAGCACCAGGCGCAGGCGCGCACGGTCGGCCGCGCGCCCGGCGGCGTGCTGGTGGACGTGTCCGGCACCCATGGTCGAAGCCTAGAGCGGTCCTGGACACGTGTGGCGGGGAAGATCTGCTGTGACTGGTGCGCTAGCAGATGAACATGGGAAAACGCCGGACAACACGCCGAGGGCCGGTCTAGTCTTCTTGTGGCCGACCGGACCAGGTGGCCCAACCGCCCCCCTCTGCTGGAAGTCCCATGCCCTCATCCGTTCCGTTGACCCTGCGCGCCCTCGTCGCGGCGCTCCTCGCCGTGGCGCTGCTGGGGGTCCGGCCGCCCGCCCCGGCCCAGGCCATGCCGATCGAGGGCTACCCGAGCTACCAGCCGCAGACCAGGTGCAGCCCCGAACCCAAGCGCGGCACGCTGATGCTCGCCGAGCACCTGGTGCAGCGCTACCCGGGGTCGAGCTCCTCGGGCATCGGGCGCTCATGCGGGACCTCGGGGATCTCCGAGCACAAGGAGGGCCGGGCGTTCGACTGGCGGCTCGACGCGCGCTCGGCCCGGGACCGCGCCTACGCCGCCGCCTTCCTCGGCCGACTGCTCGCCGCGGACAAGCGGGGAAACGCGCACGCACTGGCCCGGCGGATGGGCGTCATGTACGTGATCTGGAACGACCACATCTGGTCCTCCGCCTCCGGCTACCGCAAGCGCGACTACCGGCACTCGGCCTGCTCCACGCTGCGCAGCTGCTCCCCCACCCTCCGGCACCGCGACCACATGCACATCTCCCTGTCCCGGGCCGCGGCCCGCGCCGAGACGAGCTGGTATCGCAGCCGTCTGGCCCAGCCGGTGCCGAAGCCCGCGCCCGCGCCCACGCCGTCCCCGTCGCCGTCCCCCAAGCCCCCGGCTGAGCCGACCCCCGCACCGCAGCCGACGCTGACCGCGCCCCCCAAGCAGGTTCCGGTGCACGACGACGGTGTCATCGACCTGCGTCCCTTCCCCTACCGCAGCTTCACCGTGCCGGCGAACGGAGAGGTCGTGGAGACCCGCTTCAAGGTCCGGGCCGGGTCGACGTACTCGCTCACCACCGCCGGCCTCTACGGCTTCGGCGGGCCCGACGAGGTCGCCGACGCGGTCTGCTCCTGGTCACCACGACAGCAGGCCTGGACTGCCACGCCGGGCCGCGCGGTGCGGCGCGAGAACGGCCGGCTCGCCCTGGTGGTCAACGGGTCGCGCCCCTTCGGCGACTCCTGCCGCGGCTCCCACCGGTACCGCACCGAGCTGAAGCCGACCAGAACCGGGACGCTCAAGGTCCGCGTGCTCGCCCCGGCGTCCTCACGAGGCCGCCTCACCGTCGTGGTGGGCCGCAAAGCGGCGAACGTGTCCGCGGCGCTGCCTGTGTACCCGCCGCTGACCCCGGCGCCGACGTACTCCAGCAACCCGCGCTCCGGTCCCGGCCTGCTCGCCGAGACCGTCAGCCTGCCCGCCTCCGCGCCCGACGCCCGCTGGACCGCCGGCAGCCTGGAGCCGGGCGCGGCCTACCGGGTCACCGTCTCGGGCGTCGTCCGGCTCGGCGGAGGGGTCGGGAGCAACGGCCAGTGCGTCAGCGTCGGGGGCCGCTGGTACGACGCCGCCTCGGTCGACCCGCGGGTGCCCGGCCAGGACCACGGACAGCTCTACCTCGGCGGCCGGCCGTTCCAGCCCACCAGCGGCGGCTGCACCTCCTCGACGCGCGTGGGGCAGGTCGTCGCCGACGAGCGCGGCCGACTGCGCCTGGACCTCTGGGACCCCCTCGAGCGCAGCAACAACGTCGGCGAGCTCGCCGTGCTCGTGCAGCGCACGAGTCCCGTCGTCGCACCGGTACCCGCCGCCGCCGAGCGCCCCCGCCCGCGCCGTCAGGCCTGGAAGCAGCGCACCGACCGGTTCACCGTCGACTCCGCACGCCGGCTCGGCACGATCTCGACGATGCGGGTGCGCAAGGGACAGCGGGTGCGTGTCGTGGCCACGGGACGGTTCACCTCGGCCGGCCGCGCCGCGGACGCCTCGTGCGTGCGCACCGGGGCGGGCTGGAAGGTCGAGGACCCCGCCGTCCTGGTGCCCGCGGCGCTGAGCCTCGTGGCGGACGGTCGCGGCCTCGCGTGGAGTGCTCCCGGGGCCGGCCGCACCTGCTCCGCCGACTCGGTCTACCGGGCGACGCTCACCGCGACCAAGAGCGGTCCGGTGCGACTGAGCATCCTCGACGTCGACCACGCGGACAACGAGGGCAGCCTCCAGGTGTCGTTGCGGCGCCTGCGCTGACCGACGAGCTGCTCGGGTCAGGCGAGCGCGGCCATCAGGGGCGGAAGGATGAACAGCATGCCCAGCGACCAGGTGACGTGGGTGAGCATCGGCGCGAGCACCCCCCCGCTCACCCGCCGCTGCAGACCGACGAGCACACCGAGCACGGCGGCTGCGAAGACCAGCATCACGTTGCCCGTGGCCACCGTGGCCAGGACGTAGACGACGGTGGAGACCAGCACCGGTTGGTGGCGGCCGACCGCGGCGTAGAGCCCCCCGCGGAAGAACAGCTCCTCGGCCACCCCGTTGACCAGGGTGATCACCGCGATCACCGGCAGGGACCCGTAGCGGGCGTGGTCGAGCACCGCGTCGACGCTCGATCGGAGCGGGGGGATCTGCGCGATCACGAGGGCTCCGAGCGTGAACACCGCGACCGCGGCCAGGCCGATCAGGACCGGCTGCACCACGGGTCGGCGCAGGTCACGCCCGAGGCGCATCCGGCCGAGATGCAACGGCCCGGAGAGGAACGCCCCTGCCACCCAGGTCGCCGCCAGGGCGAAGGTCAGCGCGTAGAAGTCGGGGTCGCCGGGCGTCGTACGCAGCGAGAACCAGAGCAGGGTCGCCCCGACGAGCAGGGTCGCGGCCGAGACCACGCGCCGGCGGCGGAACATGTGGTCGGGCTGACGGTGGTCGCGCTCGACCGGGGAGAGCAGCGTGGCGTCGAGGAAGCGTGCCAGCCGGCTCACAACACCCCCTGGTCGCGCAGCCGGTCGGCCAGGGCGGTCTTGACCATCTCGTCGTACCCCATCGGCTCGAACGGCACCACCGAGCGGATCGCGTCGTCGCGCACGACCACCTCGTTGTCCATGGACTCGATGAGGTTGTGACCGGTCTTGGCGTCCACGTCGGTGACGAACGCCAGCCACTGCGACGAGAGCCTCGGGGTGAGGACGGGTACGACGACGATCGGCACGTCGCGGCCGTTCTGGATCTTCGAGGCACGGCGAAGCATCTCGCGGTAGGTGAGCACCTCCGGGCCGCCGATCTCGAAGACGCGGCCCGTCGCGTCGGGGTTGTCCAGCACGCCGACGAGGTAGCGGATGACGTCGGCGAGCGCGATCGGCTGGGTCTTCGTGCCGACCCAGTGCGGGGCCACCATGGCCGGCAGCTTCTTGACGAGCTGGCGTGTGATCTCCCAGGAGATGCCGCCGTGGCCGACGACGATCGCGGCTCGCAACACGGTCACCGGCACCCCGGCCTCGCCGAGAAGGTGCTCGACCTGACGGCGCGAGCGCAGGTGCGGGGACAGGTCCGACCCGTCCTCGCCCAGGCCGCCGAGGTAGACGATCTGACGCACCCCGGCCTCGGCGGCGGCCTGCCCGAAGGCGCCGGCCGCCTCGGCGTCGAGGCGCTCGAAGTCGTTGTCGTCCAGCGAGTGCACCAGGTAGTAGGCCACGTCGACCCCCCGAAGCGCCTTGGCGAGGGTGTCGGGCGCGAACACGTCGCCCGCGACCGGCTCGCCCTGTCCCTCGTAGTCGTCGGGTCGGCGGGTCATCGCGCGGACGTCGTGACCCTCCTCGACGAGCGCACCGGTCAGGTAGGACCCGACGAAGCCGGTGGCGCCGGTGACGAGAACGGTCAGGGGCATGGTGGCTACCTCACGGGAGTCGCGTACGGGCCGCGACCGGCCCGCCTCTGGGCTCCAGAGTGCCCCAACCCGCGCGTCTCACGCGGGAGGTTCTTGACCCCCGCGCACGACAGGGACAGGTTCGATCCATGGAGGAGCGGGACGCCATCCACTTCGAGGGACCCGGGCACTGGCGTTCGTGGCCGGCGGAGCATCACGCGAGCTCGACGGGGGTCTGGCTCGGGTACCGGAGGAAGCACACCGGCCCTGCCGCCTTCGAGGCACGGCTCGAAGGCGGCAGGGCGCTCTACTCCTACGAGAACGGCGACGTGGAGCTGAGCGAGGAGTACGTCGCCCGCGACCGGCCGGCCCAGCTGATCGACGACTGCGAGGCGGGCAGGCTCATCCGGCCGCTGAGGTACTGACCTGCCGGTGTCCCCGACGCAGGTCACTGGGAGAAGAACGTGTCGTTCATCCGTGGGTCAGGGGTGAAGGGCACGACGGTCAGCCGCATGCCGGTCTGGGCGAACCGCTGCTCCTCGACCCGCGCCACCACCTCGTTGGCGCGGTCGCACTGGCTGCCGGAGAGGTAGAAGGCGAACAGGTGCAGCCGCTCCCGGGCCGCGTAGAACCGCTCGAGGTCGACGTGCTCGGCGCCGCCGATCGTCTCGAGGTCGAACAGCGCCTGCTCGACGTCCTCCGGCCGGACCCGCGGTGCGAGTTCGGGGTGGACGTCGATCATCCCGTCGTCGCTGACGATCACGATCAGGCACGGCGCCGAGGACGCGGCGGTGTAGCGGACCGCGGAGTTGTACCGCGCCCCGCGGCCGGGGTCGCCCACACCGGTCGCGACCCCGTCGAGGATCACGCCCACCGCGTGGCAGGTGCCGTCGGGGGTCAGCAGGACCGCGCCGTCGATCTTGGTCAGCGCCTTGAGCATCCGGCTGCCGATCGGCTGCGGGTCGATGGCGAGAGCCTGCGGCGCCAGGCGCTGTGCCTCCTGCTCCGCCGCGGTGGTGATCACGAGCATGGTGCCCTTGCCCTGGCTCACCGCGGTCTGCGCCAGCCGCCAGATCGCCCGGATGTCGGTGTCGTCGACGTGAGCGAACACCCGCCGCATCGAGTCCACGAACAGTGCCGGCGACATCCGCGGACGGGGCAGCTGGGGGTGGCCGTTGGCGACCCGCAGCAGCGGCGCGCCGTGGTGGGAGAGAGTCCAGATGCCCTGCTCGACGAGGGAGTAGCGGAAGAGGTCCTCCGCGCTGCCGTCGTACTCCGCCGAGGTCGCCCCGAGGCCGTAGATCGTGGTGCCGTCGACGAGCAGGCCGAGCTGGTCGTCGGTGAGCTCGAGCAGCTTGCGGAACTGCAGCCGCTCGCGCACCGAGATCGGGGCCCGCAGCCGGATGGCCACGTCGACGTTCGGGTGGCCGTCGGCGGCGAGGATCACCGTCCCGAAGCCCGCACGTCCCTCGTACGCGGTGGAGGCGAGGGCCTCGAAGGAGTCGAAGAGCCCCTTGGCCATGGTCTGCCCCGCGATCAGCGCGGTGGAGAACACCAGGTGGTTCGCCGAGCGTCGTACGGCGTCGGTCGGGACGTCGTCCTCGATCGGCGAGATGGTCCGGGGGGGCTTGGCGGCCAGGAGCGCGTGGGTCGCGGTCCGCAGCAGCTCGGCGACGATGCCGTGGGCGAGGGACACCGTGATGGCGGTCCCGTGCACCTCGGAGGTCTCGAGCCGGGGCAGGGCGTCGAGGGCGTCGGTGTCGACCGAGATCACCGGGTGGACGTCGTACTCGCCGACGCTCGCGGACTGCCCGACGAAGAAGGTGCGGCCTCGCCCGGCGGGCGCCCGCTGCATCGCCGCCGCGAGCGCCGCCGCACGGGCGGTGTCGCGGAAGTGCCCGTGCCGTGCCGAGCGCACCTCCTCGCTGGGGAAGTCGAGCTCGTGGACCGCTGACTCCTGGTAGCGGCGCTTGGCGTCGACGACCACGTCGGCGAGGTCCTCGGAGGAGAACGTCGCGCCCGCGCCGGCCCGGGTCTCCACGCTGACCCGCCCGGTGTCGTCACCCTCGGCGGCGAAGCCGACGACGTAGGCCTGCGGGGAGAGGATCGCGCCGATCTGGTCGAGCGCCCGGTCGGCGGCACCGTCGAGCGAGATGCGGAACTGCTGCTGGTAGTCCCACATGTCCGGGTCGAGGTGGTCGGTCATTGCTGCTCACTGGTCGGGTCGGCGGGAGGCCACGGAGTTCCCACCGGGGGCCGGGGGCAAACGCCCCCATTCTTCCCGATCCGTCCGAAACCACACCCCCGCCGGCATGACCTCCACCACGGCGTCGCTCGCGCGGGGACCTTCGCCCCTTCATTCGGCGCGAGGTCGGCGCGACGATGGAACGGAGCACACCTGTGCTCGGAAGGAGGAGGCACCATGACAACCGTTGCCCGGAGAACGTCTGGTCCGATGGCGGAGATGCTGGACTGGCTGGAGTCCATCTCGCCGTCGAGCGTGCACGGCCTGGGGCTCGCACCGTACGTCCGGGTCGAGGACTACGTCGACGACGGCGACTACGTGCTGCGCGCCGAGCTGCCCGGCATCGACCCCGAGAAGGACGTCGAGGTCACTGTGGAGAACGACCTGCTCACCATCCGGGGTGAGCGACGTGAGGAGACCAAGGACAAGAGCCACCGCGAGTTCCACTACGGCTCGTTCCGCCGCACGATCACGCTGCCCAAGGGAGCGAGCGCCGACAAGGTCACGGCCTCCTACACCGACGGCGTGCTCGAGGTCCGGGTCCCCACCACGGCGGAGGAGATCCCCAGTGTCAAGGTCCCCGTCCACCGCGCCGAGTAGGAGGAGACGACGTGCACGCCTCGGTCGGTGACCGCATCCATGTGAGCGGCACCCACGTCGACGACCATGAGCGCGACGGCGAGATCCTGGAGGTCCGCGGCGAGGGTGGCTCCCCGCCGTACGTCGTCCGCTGGCTCGACTCGGGCCACGAGGCCCTGGTCTTCCCCGGCCCCGACGCCACGATCCGTCCTGCGGAGCAGGGCGGTGAGCACGCCACCTAGGAGCCGCCCGTCGCAGGGCTGCTCCCCGACGAGCGCCGCCGCCGACCCGGCCACACCCCGGGTTCGGCGGCGGTCGGCCGTCCGAGACCAGACCCACCCCGACCGGGGCCCGCCATGACCGTCGCCACCACACGGGGTCTGACCTCGCCGCAAGCCGCCGCGCGCCTCGCCGAGCAGGGACCCAACCGCCTGCCGGCTCCCCGCAGGGTCCCCGCGGTACGGCGCCTGGCCGACGAGCTCACGCACTTCTTCGCACTCATGCTCTGGGTCGCCGGCGGCCTCGCCCTGGTCGCGGGCCTGCCGCAGCTCGGCGTGGCGATCTTCGCCGTCATCGTGCTGAACGCCGTCTTCGCGTTCGCCCAGCAGGCCCGGGCCGACCGGGCGGCCGAGAAGCTGCGCGAGATGCTCCCGACCTCGGTCACGGTCTTCCGGGACGGCCGTCGCCGGCTCGTGAAGGCCGAGGACGTGGTCGTGGGCGACCTGCTGCTCCTCGAGAGCGGCGACCGGGTGCCCGCGGACGCGGACGCGCACCGGGCGAACCGGCTGCTCGTCGACTCCTCCATGCTGACCGGGGAGAGCGTCGCCGGGCCGGTGGAGGAGGGCGAGAGGCTCTACGCCGGCACCTTCGTGGTCGAGGGCGAGGCCCACGCGTCGGTGGTCGCGACCGGCGAGGACACCCGCCTCGCGGGGATCGCCCGGCTCGCGACGGCACCCGGGAAGCCGGACACCCCGCTGACCCGGGAGCTCCGCGCGGTGGTCCGGCTGATCGCGGCCATCGCGGTGGGTGTCGGTGCGGCCTTCCTGCTCGTCTCGCTGCTGGTCGGCAACCCGCTCGAGGACGGCTTCGTGTTCGCCATCGGGGTCACCGTCGCCCTGGTCCCCGAGGCGCTGCTGCCCACCGTGACGCTCTCCCTTGCCTGGGGCGCGGAGCAGATGGCCAAGCGGGACATCCTCGTCCGACGGCTCGAGGCGGTCGAGACGCTCGGCTCCACCACGTTCATCTGCACCGACAAGACCGGCACGCTCACCCGCAACGAGATGACCGTGGTCGAGGCGTGGACCCCCGGGGGCGCCGTGAGCGTCGCGGGTGAGGACTACGGGCCCGAGGGCGTGCTGACCTGGGGCCCCGGGTCGGACCGGGAGGCGACCGAGGCGCTGGCGGTCGCGGCGACGCGCTGCTCGACCGGGTTCGCCCACCTCGTCGACGGGGCGTGGCTGGCGCACGGCGACCCGATGGAGGCCGCCCTGGACACGTTCGCCCGCAGGCTCGGGGTCGACACCGACCAGGACCGGCACGACCATCCGGTCGAGCGCCGCTTCCCCTTCGACGCGCGGCTGCGGCGGATGTCGGTGGTCGTCGACGGGGCGGTGGTCGTCAAGGGCGCGCCCGACGCCGTCCTCCCTCTCTGCCCCGACGGCGCCGCGCCGGCTCACGCGGCGACCGCCGTCCCGGGCCGGGCCCCGGCCCACGCCGCGGTGGACGAGATGACCCGACGGGGGCTGCGGGTGCTCGCGGTCGCCGCCGCCGAGACGCGCGGCGGGGTGCCGGCGACCCCTCAGGAGGCTGGGCGCGGTCTGCGTCTGCTCGGGGTCGTCGGGCTCGAGGACCCGCCTCGCGACGGAGTGGTGGAGGCGCTGCAGGCCTGCCGCCGCGCGGGGATCAGGGTCGCGATGGTCACCGGCGACCACCCGGCCACCGCGCGCGCCATCGCCGACGAGGTGGGCCTGCGCCGTGCGGACAGCCCCGTCCTGACCGGCGCCGACCTGCCGGCCGAGGACCGGGTGCTCGCCGCCCTGCTCGACCATGACGGGACCGTCGTCGCGCGGGTGTCCCCCGAGGACAAGCTGCGGATCGCCGCCGCGCTGCGCTCCCGCGGCCACGTCGTCGCGATGACCGGGGACGGTGTGAACGACGCCCCCGCGCTGCACGAGGCCGACATCGGGATCGCGATGGGCCGGTCGGGCACCGATGTCGCGCGCGAGGCGGCCGACCTGGTGCTGCTCGACGACGCCTTCGCCGACATCGTCGCCGGGGTCGAGCAGGGACGCGCCACGTTCGTGAACATCCGCCGGTTCCTGACCTACCACCTCACCGACAACGTCGCGGAGCTGACCCCGTTCCTCGTGTGGGCGCTGTCGGGCGGGAACTTCCCGTTGGCGCTCGGCGTGCTCCAGATCCTGGCGCTCGACCTCGGCACCGACACGCTCTCGGCCGTCGCGCTGGGCGCCGAGCCACCCGCGAAGCACCTCCTGGACGGGCCGCCGGTGAAGGGCCGGCTGATGAACCACACGGTGCTGCGCAGGGCGTTCGGGCTGCTCGGTCCGCTGGTGGCCGTGATGACGATGGCGGCGTTCCTGGTGTCGCTGGTCGCGAGCGGGTGGCGGCCGGGGGAGGACTTCCCCGACAGCCCGGCGCTCATGGCGGCCTCCGGCGCGGCGTTCATGACGGTCGTGCTCGCGCAGACCGCCAACGCGTTCGCCTGCCGCAGCTCGACACGCTGGCCCGGCGACCTCGGCTGGTGGAGCAACCGTCTGCTGGTACCGGCCGCCACGGCGGAGCTGGTGTTCTCGTTCCTCGTGCTGCTGGTCACCCCGGTCGCGCTGATCCTCGGGCACGCGAGCCCGACGCCTGCCGGTTGGTCGGTGGCGCTCGCCTCGGTGCCCCTGCTGCTCGGGGTGGACGCGCTCGACAAGCACCTGCGCGGCGCCCGTCGGGCCCGGGTCAGCGGCTCAGGTGGACGTTCTCGTGGGTGATCTGCTCGATGTCGTCGGCCGCCGCGTGGAGCAGCCGGTGGGCGAGGTCCGAGAGCGCCCGGGCGGTCGCGAGCTCGTCACCGATCTCGGGGACGTCGTGGTCGGTCGGGTTCAGCCGAGCGGTTCCGGTGCCGACCAGCGTGACCTCGTCCGCGGGACGCAGGCGGGCCTCTGCGTGGGTCTTGCCTTCACGCTCGCCGATGAAGATGTCGACGTGCCATGTCTTGGTTGCGGTCATGTCTCCATTGCGACACGTCGGTTCCGGGCCGTTCAGGGTCGAAGGTCCCCGATCCGCACGACGGCCGCACCATGCACCCGGTCGGCCGCCAGGTCGTCCAGGGCGGTGTCGGCCTCCTCGAGCGGGTAGGTCGTGACCGTGGCCGTGACCCCGAGACGCGGCGCCAGCCGGAGCAGCTCCTCGCCGTCGGCGCGCGTGTTGGAGGTGACGCTGGTGAGGGTCCGCTCCCGGAACAGGTGCCGCTGGTAGTCGAGCGGGGGTACGTCGGACAGGTGGATGCCCGCGAGCGCCAGGGTGCCTCCACGGTCGAGCGCCTCGAGAGCAGGAGGCACCAGGTCGCCCACCGGTGCGAAGACGATCGCGGAGTCGAGCAGGACCGGCGGCGCGTCGTACGCCGCCCCCGCGCTCGCCGCGCCCAGCTCGAGCGCGAGCGCCCGCGCCCGCTCGTCCCGGGTCAGCACGTGCACCTCAGCACCCTGTCCGAGGGCGATCTGGGCGGTGATGTGGGCGCTCGCGCCGAAGCCGTAGATACCGAGCCGTCCGCCGGCCGGGAGGTTCGCGCGTCGCAGGGCGCGGTAGCCGATGATGCCGGCGCACAGCAGCGGCGCGGCCTGCTCGTCGGGGAGGTCGGCGGGGAGGTCGTAGGCGTAGGCGGCCGGGACGACGGCGTACTCCGCGTAGCCGCCGTCGGCGTCCCAGCCGGTGTACGTCGACCGCGGGCACAGGTTCTCCTCGCCGCGCCGGCACCACGCGCACTCCCCGCAGGTGTGCCGGAGCCAGGCGATCCCGACCCGGTCGCCCACCGCGAAGCGCCGCACGCCCTCGCCGACCTCCGCGACCGTGCCCACCACCTCGTGACCGGGCACCACCGGGGACCGGTGCCGCGGCAGGTCGCCGTCGCGCACGTGCAGGTCGGTGCGGCACACGCCGCAGACGGTGACCCCGACGAGCACGTCGCCCGGGCCCGGTCGGGGCACGGCACGCTCGACGGCTCGCAGCCGCCCGTCGCCGGTGGTCTCCCACGCGCGCATGTCGGTCAGCGTACGACGGCCACCGGGCACTGCGCGTGGTGCAGCACCGACTGGCTCACCGACCCCATGAGCAGCCCGGCGAACGCCCCGAGACCCCGCGAGCCCACCACGACCAGCTCGGCGGCCTGGGAGGCGTCGGCGAGGGCGCGCTGCGGGGCGACCGGGATCGCCTCGGGGGTCACCTGCACATCGGGGTACAGGTCGGCGAACCCGGCCAGCGACTCGGCGAGGATCCGCTCGGCTGCCTCGATCTCCTCGACCAGGCCGGTGCCTGGGTATCCGCGGGCGTTGTTGCGCCAGGCGTGTACCGCCGTCACGGAGCTGCCGCTGCGGCCGGCGTGGTCGAAGGCGAACTCCAGGGCCTTGCGGCTTCCCGTCGAACCGTCCACGCCGACCACCACGCGACGGCTGTCGGGGTGGTACGGCGTCCGCGTGACGACGACCGGGCAGGACGCGTGTCGCGCCACGTGCTGGCTCACCGAGCCGAGCACCACGCCCGACAGGAGGCTGTGTCCTCGTGCCCCGACGACCACCGTGGCGGCGCGGGCCGAGGCGTCGATCAGGGCCTGCGTCGGCGGGACGTCGACCAGCTCGTGGTCGGTGTCGCGCGCCCGCGCCGCCGCCAGCCGGTCCCTCACGTCGTTTTCCAGCTCGGCCATCTTGGCGGTGTGCCACTCGCTGGTCGCCTCGAGCACCTGGGTCGGGTCGACCTCGGAGATGAGCACGCGCAACGGCCGCCCCTGCTCCGCGGCGAGCTCGTCGGCCCAGTCGAGAGCCAGCTCGCTGTCGCTCGAGCCGTCGTACCCGACGACGACCTCTCCCGCACGGCTGTTCATGGCCTCATCCTCGCGGGTCCGTGTCGGGGGTCCTAGTGCCACTGGTCCCCGCTGGGGCTGCCCGAAGGTCCGGGCCGGCCGGTGGCCTGGGGCACGGCGCTCGCCGCGACGGTCAGCACGGCGACGTACCACGGGTGGCGCCGCCTCGCCCGGCACCGTCCCCGCCCGTAGGGCCTCTCGGACGGCTTCGCGGTCGCCGACCTCCCGGCTCTCGCCGAGTTGCACGCGGAACGGCCCCCGTCAGGTGCAGCTCGACGACAGGCACGCCGCAGATGGAGCAAGCAGCACCATGCGCGGCGTCGACCTGGTGCTTTCTGCTCCATCTCAGAAGCCGCCCCGCGCCCGGCCACCACCCCTGCGCCTCAGCGGGACAGGACGTAGACCGCCGCCCCGGCCCGCAGGTTCGCCGCCCGCCCGGACTGCATCGGCTCGGCCTTCTCGTCGAGGAGGATGCGTCGCTCGACGACCAGGCCGAGGTCGGCGAAGAGAGCCTCGAGGTCGGCGAGCGTGGACAGGTGGATGTTCGGGGTCTCGTGCCAGGGGTGCGGCAGCTCGCGGGAGACCGGCATCCGGCCGCGGAACATCAGGCCCGCGCGGTGCCGCCAGAAGCCGAAGTTCGGCACCGAGACGATGCTGCGCCGGCCGACCCGGCTGATCTGCCGCAGTGCCTCGGCGGGCCAGCGCGTGGCCTGCAGCGTCTGCGACATGACCACGACGTCGTACGCGTTGTCGGCGAACTCGTCGAGCTGGTCGACGAGGTCCACCTCGATGACGGGGACTCCGCGGCGGATGGAGGCGAGTACGGCGCCGGGGTCGATCTCCACGCCGGTGCCGGAGCATCCGCGCTCGTGCATGAGGTGAGCCAGCAGGTCGCCGTCGCCACAGCCGATGTCGAGCACCCGGGAGCCCTCGGGGACCAGGCCCGCGACGACGTCGAGGTCCGGGCGTCCGGGGACGTGTACGGCGTCGCCGGTGCGCGCGTGCTGGGTGTCGGCGTCGAGGAACGCGCTGACCGACTCGTGGTAGCCGGGGACGACGAGCAGGAACGAGTCGTGGCCCCACGGCGACCGGATCTCGCGGAAGGTCACCGCGGCGCCGGCCTGCTCGAGGGTGCGCACGATCCGGCGCGAGTGGGAGGTGTCGAAGCGCCAGTCGGTGTCGAAGGACAGCACCAGGAAGCGCGTGCCCGCCTCGGCCATCCGGACGGCCGCACCAGGGTCGGCGAAGACGTCGAAGTAGTCCATCGACCGGGTCAGGTAGAGGTACGACAGCGCGTCGAACCTGTCGAGGAAGGTCGCCCCTTGATGGTTGAGGTAGCTCTCCACCTGGAAGTCGGCGCCGAGGCCCATCCGGCTCTCGGCCGGCTCCGAGCCCTGGAGACGGCGGCCGAACTTCTCGGTCATCGCCTCCTCGGACAGGTAGGTGATGTGCGCCATCATGCGTGCGATCGACAGTCCGAGGTGGGGCGCGCGGTCGGTGCCGGCGTACTCCCCGGCCTGGAAGTCCGGGTCGCGCATGATCGCCTCGCGTCCGACCGCGGAGAAGGCGATGTTCTGCGCGGTGAGCCGTGACGAGGCGGCGACCACCACCGCGTTGTCGATCTGCTCGGGGGCGTCGGCGGCCCACTGCAGCACCTGCATGCCCCCGAGCGACCCGCCGATCGCGGCGTGCAGGCGTGCGATGCCGAGGTGCTCGAGCAGCCTCCGGTGTACGGCGACCAGGTCGGTCATCTGCAGCAGCGGGAAGTCGAGTCCGTAGGGCCGCCCGGTCTCCGGGTTGGTCGACAGCGGGCCGGTCGTGCCCTGGCAGCCGCCGAGCAGGTTCGGGCTGATCACGAAGAACCGGTCGGTGTCGAGCGGCTTGCCCGGCCCGATCAGGTTGTCCCACCAGCCCGGCTTGGTCGCCCCCTCGCTGTACCCGGCCGCGTGGGCGTCGCCGGTCAGGGCGTGGCAGACGAACACCACGTTGTCGCGCGCCGGCGACAGGGTGCCGTAGGTCTCGTAGGCGACCTCGACCGGGCCGAGGCTCCGGCCACCGGCGAGGACGAGCGGGTCCTCCTCGGTGCAGAGCAGGACCCGCTCGGTCGTCGTACGGCCGACCGAGGTGGGGTCGGGGGCAGGCGTGGTGGTCACGGGCTAGCTGCTCGCCACCTTCAGCGCCTGGTCGAGGTCGGCCAGGATGTCGTCGACGTGCTCGATGCCGATGGACAGGCGCACCATGTCCTCGGGCACCCCGGCGGCCTCGAGCTCCTGGGGCGTCAGCTGCGAGTGCGTGGTGGTCGCGTTGTGGATGGCCAGCGACTTGGCGTCGCCGATGTTCGCGAGGTGGCTGAACAGCTCGAGCGCCTCGACGAGCTTCTTGCCTCCGTCACGGCCGCCCTGCACACCGAAGCTGACCAGGCCGCCGTAGCCGCGTCCGGTGAAGGTGCGGTCGGCGATCTCCTTGTAGGGGCTGTCCTCGAGTCCCGGGTAGCTCACCCAGGACACGGCGTCGTGGCCGTGCAGGAACTGCGCGACCTTCAAGGCGTTCTCGCTGTGCCGCTCCATGCGCAGGTGCAGCGTCTCGAGGCCCTGCAGGAACAGCCACGAGTTCAGCGGCGCGATCGCGGCACCGGTGTTGCGCAGCAGCACCGTGCGCGCCCGGATGATGTAGGCGAGGTTGCCGACCGCCTCGGTCCACACGACCCCGTGGTAGGCCTCGTCCGGCCGGGTGAGCCCGGGGAACCGGTCCGCGTGGGCGGCCCAGTCGAAGGTGCCGGCATCGACGATCACGCCGCCGATCGACGTGCCGTGCCCGCCGATGTACTTCGTGGCGGCGTGCACCACGACGTCGGCGCCGAGGTCGAAGGGCCGGCAGAGGTACGGCGTCGGGGCGGTGTTGTCCACCACGAGCGGCAGACCCTGGGCGTGCGCGGCGTCCGCCCAGGCCCGGACGTCGACGACGTTGATCTTGGGGTTGCCGACCGTCTCGGCGAAGACCAGCTTGGTCCGCTCGTCGACGTGCTGCGCCAGCTCCTCCGGCTTGTCGGGGTCGACGAAGCGCACCTCGACGCCGAACTGCGGGAGGGTGTGGGCGAACAGCGCGTAGGTGCCGCCGTACAACGTCGACAGCGCCACGATGTTGTCGCCGGCGTAGGTCAGGTTGAGCACGGCGTACGTCGTCGCCGCGGACCCGGACGCCGTGGCCAGCGCGCCGACCCCGCCCTCGAGGGCGGTCATCCGCTCCTCGAAGACCGACTGGGTCGGGTTCATGATCCGGGTGTAGATGTTGCCCGGCTCGGCGAGCGAGAAGAGCCTGGCGGCGTGCTCGGTGTCGTCGAAGACGTACGACGTGGTCTGGTAGATCGGTACGGCCCGGGCGTTGGTCGCCGGGTCGGCCTCCTCCTGGCCGGCGTGCACGCCGAGGGTCTCGGGTCGATAGGCCAATGGGGGCCTCCCTTGCGTCGTTGCAGAGGATGTGCGGGCACCGCGAGCGTAGAACGGCGGTGGGCACCGGTCCGGGTCGTTCCGCATGGCGGTCCCCGCTCCCGGGGCGCGCCGGGATGTGCCCGTGGTCCGGATCGGGACCATCGACGGCCGGATCGGGTCGTCGGCCCGTTGCCGCCCTCGTCGACCTGTCGCACAGTGGGCGGTGTGGAGGAGCTCCTCGGCAGCCTCCGGGACGGTGATCGCGATGCCTCGTGGTCTGGCCGTCGCCCTCGCGACGTTCTTGCTCGCGGCCGGATGTGCCACAGACCCGACTGACTCGGGTGCGCCGCCGGCCGCCGGCGTGAGCACGCCCGCACCGTCCGTCTCCGGGGCGGCCTCACCGGGAACGTCGGCCCCGACCGGTCCCTCGACCTCCCCACCCGCCTCATCGGCTCCGTCGCCGGTGGCTCCCCGGGTGCAGACGACCGGTCCGGAGCCGACCGTGCCGCTGCCCTCCGGCCCCAGCATCTCGCCGCAGCCCTCGACCGAGGCCTCGCCGCCTCCGGCCGATCCGTCGACTCTCGCGGCGGCGGCCTGCACCGTCCCCGCCCGCTTCGTCGGCAAGGACCTCGAGCGCCTGCCGGTAACCGACAAGGTGGTCGCGCTGACCTTCGACGCCGGCGCCAACGCCGACGCGGTGCGTCCGATCCTCGACACCCTGGCCGCCCGCGACGTCCCCGGCACGTTCTTCCTCACCGGCACCTTCGTGCAGAGCTTCCCGGCGCGCTCGACCCGGATCGCGCGCAACCACCTCGTGGGCAACCACACCATGAACCACCTCGACCTCACCACCCTGGGCGACCTGCGTGTGCGCCGGCAGATCCGCCGGGCCGAGACGGCGATCCTCGAGACCACCGGTGAGGACCCGCGACGGTTCTTCCGGTTCCCGTTCGGGGCCCGGGACGCGCGGACCATAGGCCTCGCGAACGAGCTGTGCTACGTGCCGTTCCGCTGGACCGTCGACACCCTCGGGTGGAAGGGCACCTCGGGCGGGATGACCGAGGCGAAGGTCGTGCAGCGGGTCCTCGATGCCGCCGCTCCGGGCGCGATCGTGCTGATGCACGTCGGCTCCAACCCCGACGACGGGTCCACCCTCGACGCCGACGCGCTGCCGGCCGTGATCCGCGAGCTCAGGGAGCGGGGGTACGGCTTCGCGCGGCTGTCCCGCGTGCTCGCCCCCGCCCCGTGACCTGCTCCCGCCTGACGTCGTACCCGGACATGCACACGTGCCCGGACCGGTCACCCGCCACGCTCGGAGGACGTCGCACCGACGACTTGTGCATGTCGGTCCACGCACGCGACGTCAGCGGAGGGCAACGGTGAGCAGGATGACCGCGTCCTCGTGGGCGACCACACCGTGCCGCTCGGGCGGGATCGGCGCCATCTGGCCGACCCCGAGGCGCCAGGAACGGCTCCCCGACCCGAGCGTGACCTCGCCCCGGAGCACCTGCATGGTCGCGGCCGGCGGGGAGTCGTGCTCGGCCATCTCCTGACCGCCGGCCAGCGCGATCAGCGTCGCGCGCATGACCGTCCCGGACAGGACCGTCTTGGCCGCACGGCCGGCGGGGTGGTTCGGCAGGTCCTCGAGAAGCGCGTCCGCGAGGTCGCCGAGCGCCACCACGTCGGGGTTCTCGTGGGACTCGTGCCCGTGCGGGTGCCCCTCGTGCTGGTCGTGCCCGTGCTCGACGGGGTCGCTGTGCGCGTTCATCTGTTGATCCTCTCCCAGCCGGCCCGGGGCGAGTGGCTGCCCAGCTGCTTGTCGTCGCGGCTGCGGTACACGACGTAAGGCCGGGTGAGGTAGCCGACCGGGGCGCTGAAGACGTGCACCAGCCGAGTGAACGGCCACAGGGCGAAGAGCACGAACGCCACCAGCGCGTGCAGCTTGAAGCCCACCGGCGCCTCGGTCATCAAGGTGGCGTCGGGCCGGAACGCCAGGAACGAGCGATACCAGACCGAGACACCCTCGCGGTAGTTGTACTCGCCGCCGATGGTGAAGATCGACCCGGCGATGGTGTTCCACATGCCCAGCACGATCACCAGACCGAGGAAGAAGTACATCACCTTGTCCATCACCGTGGTCGCGGAGAAGACCGGGCCGACGGTGCGCCGGCGGTAGATCAGGATGACCATGCCGACGGTCGCCGCGATGCCCGCGAGCAGGCCGCCGATCACGGCGACGTAGTGGTAGAGGTGGTCGTCGATCCCGACCGCCTCGGTCCACGACCGCGGCACCAGCAGGCCGATGATGTGGCCCCCGAGGACGCCCAGCATGCCGAAGTGGAACAGCGGACTGCCGATCCGCAGCATCCGGTCCTCGTAGAGCTGGGAGGACCGGGTCGTCCAGCCGAACTTGTCGTAGCGGTAGCGCCAGAAGTGGCCGACGACGAAGGTGGCCAGGCAGAGGTAGGGGAAGATCACCCAGAGGAAGACGTCCATCAGCGGGCTCCTGGGAAACTCGGCGTGGGCAGCGGCTGCGGGCCGCTCGGGGCGGCGGGTCCGGGGTCGAAGGCGGGGGTGGCGTACGGCGTCAGGCCGACCTCCTCCTCCGGGGGCCCCTCGGCGGCGAGCCGGCGTACGGCGTCCATCTCGTCGCCCTTCAACGGCGGCAGCGTCGCGGTGACCGCCTCGACCGCGCCCGCCCACGGCGAGCCCTCGTCGCGCAGCGACATCCGGAGCAGCTCGAGCCCGGCCCGATGGTCGAGCAGCAGTCCCCAGCCGAGGTCCTGGTCGACGGTGGCGGCGTACTCCAGCACGACGCAGAGGTGGTCCGGGAGCTCGCCGCCGTGCTCGGACTCCGCGTCGAGCACGAAGCCCGAGCGCAGGTAGGTCTGCTTGAACCGCAGCAGCGCCACGCCCCGCTTGCGGGTGTCCCCGTGGGCGAAGTAGGTGAGGAACAGGCTGTTGCGGCGCCGGCGGTCGAAGGTCTCGACGTAGTCGGCCTGCAGCGCCTCCAGCGGACGCGACTCCAGGTGTACGACGACGTCGCGGACCGGCTCGCCCACGGAGGCCGGCAGCTCGTGGGACGCCCCCCGGATCATCGGCAGGTCCGCGAGGAGCCGCTCCTCGGGGTAGCCGAGCAGCAACGACGCGGACTGCCAGGCCACCGACAGCTGTCTCGGGGCCAGTGAGGGCCGACCGTGCTTGCGGCTCATCGCAGGTCCGCCCCTCCGGTCGTGCCCGAGGTGCCGCCCTCGCCCGTCGTCGACTCACCCGGCGAGACGTCGTCGGGCTTGGGCGGGAAGAGCCCTGGGGGCGGGACGCCCTTGCCGTCCCAGCTGAGGAGGTTCACCCGCGACGCCTTGTCGTCGGGGCCCGCGAGCGTGTCCGCGGTCTGCCGGGCCCGGAGCATCGCGAAGTTCTCGACCGCGATCGGCGTCGGCGCACCGGACCCCTCGCCGAACGGGCCGGAGCCACCCATGCCGGGGCCGCCCTCGTAGTCCAGCGAGCACTCGGCCGCGAGCTCCTCGAGGGAGTGGGCCTGCTCGGCGTGCGCCGGCGGGATGACGTAGCGCTCGTCGTACTTCGCGATCGCGAGGAGGCGGTACATGTCGTACATGTCCTCCTCGGTCATGCCGACCGACTCGGGGATCGACCCGTCGGCGTCCCGGCCCATGTTGATGTCGCGCATGTAGGAGCGCATCGCCGCGAGCTTCTTGAGGACCCGGTCGACCGGCGCGACGTCGCCGGCGGTGAACAGCTCGGCGAGGTACTCGATCGGAATCCGCAGGGCGTCGATCGCGGCGAACAGGTTGCCCTTGTCCTCCGCGTCGTAGCCGGTGTCCTTCACGACGTCGACCACCGGGGACAGCGGCGGGATGTACCAGACCATCGGCATGGTGCGGTACTCCGGGTGCAGCGGCAGCGCGACCTTGTACCGGTTGATCAACGCGTGGATCGGCGAGCGCTGGGCGGCGTCGATCCAGTCCTGCGGGATGCCCTCGCGCTCCGCCGCCCCGATCACCTCGGGGTCGAACGGGTCGAGGAAGACGTCCCGCTGCGCTTCGTACAGCCCGTGCTCGTCGGGCGTGGAGGCGGCCTCGAGCACCTTGTCGGCGTCGTAGAGCATCAGGCCGATGTAGCGCAGCCGGCCCACGCAGGTCTCCGAGCAGACCGTCGGCATGCCGACCTCGATGCGCGGGAAGCAGAACGTGCACTTCTCCGCCTTACCGGTGCGGTGGTTGAAGTAGACCTTCTTGTAGGGACACCCGGAGACGCACATGCGCCAGCCGCGGCAGCGGTCCTGGTCGACGAGCACGATGCCGTCCTCGGAGCGCTTGTAGATCGCCCCGCTCGGGCACGACGCGGCGCAGGACGGGTTCAGGCAGTGCTCACAGATGCGCGGAAGGTAGAACATGAACGTCTGCTCGAACTCGAACTTCACCTTGTCGGCGATGTTCTTCAGCATCGGGTCGTGCTCGAGGGTGGCCTGGGAGCCTCCGAGGTTGTCGTCCCAGTTCGAGGACCACTCGATCTTCATGTCCTTGCCCGACAGCAACGACTTCGGTCGGGCGACCGGCGTGTGTTCCTGGGCGGGCGCGTCGGTCAGCGTGGCGTAGTCGTAGGTCCACGGCTCGTAGTAGTCCTTGATCGACGGCATCTTCGGGTTGGAGAAGATCGTGGCGAGCTTCTTCCACCGGCCGCCGGCCCTGAGCTGGAGGCGGCCCCGCTTGTTCAGCGTCCAGCCGCCCTTCCACTCCTCCTGGTCCTCGTACGTCCGCGGGTAGCCCTGGCCGGGCCGGGTCTCGACGTTGTTGAACCAGACGTACTCCGTGCCGGTGCGGTTGGTCCACGCCTGCTTGCAGGTGACCGAGCACGTGTGGCACCCGATGCACTTGTCGAGGTTCATCACCATCGCCATCTGGGCCATGACCTTCATCAGTAGGTCA
>DGBP01000039.1 GCA_002384855.1 Nocardioidaceae bacterium UBA4001
ACTCAGGCCCGGAGATCGAGATCTCCGGGCCTGAGTCGTTTGGTAGCGGGGGCAGGATTTGAACCTGCGACCTCCGGGTTATGAGCCCGGCGGGCTACCGAACTGCTCCACCCCGCGTCGGTGAGCACAACCTTACGGGAGAAGGTCAGTCGCACCAAATCGGGGCCGCCGTGAGCCCGGTCACCCGCCGCTACCGCCGCCGTTCCCCCCGCCACCCTCGGCCGGCTGCTCCGTGAGACCGGCGGCCTCGAGCGCCTGGGCGACGAGGTCACGCGCTCGCTCGGTCGCGTCCTGGTAGGTCGCGAGGTCACCCTCCTGCAGCGCCTGCTCTGCCTCGGCGAACGCGTCCTCGGCCTCGGCGAGCAACGACGCCACGTCCTGCGGAGCCTCCGGGCCGGCCTGGCCCCCATCGGTCTCACCATCGGTCTCGCCCTCACCGGGCTCGGCGAGCGAGTCCTCCGACCCAGCCACCCCGAGCACGTCGTCGAGCGCGGAGGCCAGCGTCGGACCGTAGCCGACGTCCTTGCCGAACGACACGAGCACGTAGCGCAGGACCGGGTAGGTTCCCTCACCGGACTCACGCAGTGTGTAGAGCGGCTGGACGTACAGCAGCCCATCGCCTACCGGGAGGGTCAGCAGGTTGCCGTACACCGCCTTGGAGTTGGTCCTGGTGAACGCCAGCAACGCGTTCTGGATCTCCTGGTCGGCACCGAACTGGTTGGCGATCTGGCCGGGGCCGGGGATCTGCGTGTTGCTCGGCAGGCGGAGGATCCGGATCTGGCCGTAGTCCTCGCGTGCGGCGTCGGCGTCGACCGAGATGAACGCGGCGAGGTTCTGGCGGTTCTCCGGCACGTAGACGCTGGTGTGCGAGAAGACCGGGTCGGAGCCACCGGAGGGGGTCCGCACCGAGAGGCGGTACGGCGGCTGCGACTGCGACTGCTGGGTCGGGTCCTGAGGCACCCGCCAGCGGTCCGAGCCCTCGTAGAACGGCCGGGGCTGCACGACGTGGTACTCCGCGAGCATGTTGCGCTGCACCTTGAAGAGGTCCTCGGGGTAGCGCATGTGCGCTCGCAGCTCGTCGGGAATCGACTCCTTCGGCTCCACGATGCCGGGGAAAGCGCCGGCCCACGCCCGGAGGATCGGGTCCTCCTCGTCCCACTCGTAGAGCGTCACGGTGCCGTCGTACGCGTCGACCACGGCCTTGACCGAGTTACGGATGTAGTTGATCTCGTCGGTCGGCAGGGTGGCGTACGCCGTCTGCGGCTGGAGGCTGTCTCGGACCATCTCCGAGAGCGACTTCTTCTCCGACATCGGGTAGCGGTCGGTGACCGTGTAGGCGTCGAGGATCCATACGACGCGGCCGTCCACGACCGCCGGGTAGGAGTCGCCGTCGACGGTCAGCCACGGGGCGACCTTCTGCACCCGGGTCCGCGGCTCGCGGTCGTAGATGATCTTGGAGTTCTCGTTGACCCGGCTCGACAGCACGATGTTCGGCTCGCTGAACTTGACGGCGTACAGCAGCTTGTTGAACAGGCCGCCCACCGGCACGCCGGCCTTGCCGTCGTAGGTGTTCGTCTGTGGCTGCCCGCCCGGGCCCTCCCCCTCGGGGATGTCGAGCTCGACGTCTCGGCCACGGTCGGGCTTGCCGACGATCGAGTAGTTCGGGCTCTTCTCGCCGAAGTAGATCCGCGGCTCATAGCCCTCCCCCAGGGAGGACAGCTCACCCCGCGGCGGGATGTCCTGCTCGGCCCACTCCGGCTCACCGTCGTTCGTGGAGACCTCGCCTTGCGCGTCACGCTGGTTGCCGAACGCGGCGACGACACCGAACCCGTGGGTGTAGACCGTGTGCAGGTTCGCCCAGTTCAGCTGCTCCTGCGGCAGGCCGCTGAGGTCGATCTCACGAGGCGCGACCACCATGTCGCGCACCTCCCCGTTGACCGGGTAGCGGTCCACGTCGAGCACGTCGGGCACCGAGTAGTAGCCGCGCACCTGCTGCAGCTGCTCGAACGTGTCCGAGACGACCGACGGGTCGATCAGCCGGATGCCCGGGATGGACTCCGCGTCCTGGCGCAGCTGTTCGGAGCTCAACGTCGCGTTGGCGGCGTACTGCGTGACCTCGGCGTCGGCGATGTCGTACGCCGTGCGCGTCGCCTCGATGTTCTTCTCGATGTACGGCGCCTCGCGGTCCGGCTCCGACGGGTTCACCTGGAACTGCTGGACCAGGCCCGGCCAGAGCGCCCCGAGCAGGATCGCCGACAGCACGAGCAGTGCGAGGCCGACCGACGGGAGCATCCAGGTCCGACGGAACACGTTGGCGAAGAAGAGGACCGCGGTGATCAGCGCGATGAAGGTGAGGATCTCCTTCGACGGCAGCACCGCGTGGTCGTCGGTGTAGGTGACGCCGGTGATCAGCCCGGAGGTATCGGAGGTGATGTCGTAGCGGTCGAGCCAGTAGTCGGCTGCCTTGAACAGCACGAAGAGCCCGGCGAGCACGGAGATCTGCACCTGTGCCGCGCCGGACATCCGGTCGTGCTTGTCCTGGAGCCGGATGCCGCCGTAGAGGTAGTGCATGACGGTGGCCACGACCAGGCCCAGCACCGTCGCGGTCATCCCGAAACCGACCAGGAAGTGCAGCCACGGCAGGTCGAAGACGAAGAACCCGATGTCGCGGTCGAAGTACGGGTCGGTCTGGCCGAACTCCGTGGAGTTGCGCCACATCAAAAACTCGCGCCACCTCCCCGCGCCCGAGGCGCCGGCGAACAGGCCGAGCACGAGGCTCACGCCCAACAGCAGCCAGCGCCGCAGCGGGTCGACCACCTCGCGGTAGCGGTCCAGGCTGGCCTGCTCGAGCGACGCCGGCCGGAACAGCGGACGGTACTTGTGGGCCAGGAAGAGGTTGAGCGCGACGAACGCGGCCATCAGCAGGCCGAAGATCGCGAACAGCAGCACCCGGGTGCCCAGCAGCGTGGTGAAGACCGACCCGTAGTCGACGCTGCGGAACCACAGGCGGTCGGTCCAGACGCCCGTGAAGACCGACAGCCCGAAGAAGGCCGCCATGAGGACCATCCCGGTGAACAACAGCGCTCGGGAGCGTTGCGGCGGCTGCCCGGTCGGCATCGGCCGCGGTCGTGCCGGGGGTGGTTCGTCGAAGAATCCGCTCACTGCTGTCCTCTGTCCACTGTTCTCGTCAGTTCTCGAGCGTTCCGGTCAACAACTCTAGGAGCGCCGGCACGAGATCGGGGCTTTCCACGACCGCGGAGGCGTCGTCATGCGACCGGAAGCGCAGCGCGCAGTGGGTCGAGCCGTCGCGCGTCGCCGCCGCCACGATCCGTACCTCCTGCCGCTCAGGATGCTCCTGGGCGAACGCCTGCGCACGCTCCGGGTCCTCCGGGATGTCGTCGTCGGCCTCCGGCGGAAGCACGAGCCGCTCCACGACTGCGGCGCATCCGAACACCTCCGCGGGCCACATGATCTCGGCGAGGACGTCCTCGAGCGAGCGGTCCACCGGGGTGTGGTCCTGCTCGACCGGGGTCAGCGAGCCCGCCGCCGACGCCTCGTCGACACCCATCGCGGCAGCCAGGCCCGGTTCGCGCGCCAGCAGGTCGGAGGTGGGCACCAGGGCGTACAGGCGCGACGGCTGGTCCCAGCCCGCCTCGGCGGCGTGGGCCTCGATCTCGCGCACCGCGGTCGCGAGGACCTCGTCGACCTCGATGGTCGTCTCGTCGGGCATCGGCTCTGCGTCGGGCATCGGCTGTGCGTCCTCCATCGGGGTCATCGGCACCTCGGCAGTGCGACCTCGGGGTCCTCGGCGTACGCCGTGACCGACTCGACGGCGCTGTGCATGGTCGGTGCGCGCACGAGTCTCATCTCCTCGACCTGGTCGGTCATCGCCGCGGCGGCCTCACAGTTGCCCGGGGGCACCAGGAACATCTCGGCCCCGGAGTCCGCGGCCGCGACGATCTTCTGCTGGATGCCTCCGATAGGTCCAACGGATCCGTCCTCGGCGATGGTTCCCGTGCCGGCGACCGCGGCGCCGCCGGTGAGCGCGCCGGGGGTGAGGGTGTCATACACCGCGAGGGAGAAGATGAGGCCGGCACTGGGGCCCCCGATGTTCTCGTCGATGTTCAACGAGACGTCGAACGGGAAGTCGTAGCTCGGCCCCACGGTCACCCCGACCCGGGGAACGCGGGGCTCCTCCTCGGAGAGCTCGGGGGTGACGCGGACGGTCTGCTCCTCGGCCTTGCGGCGGACCACGAACGTGGCCACCTCGCCCTCCGGGGTGTCCTGCACGGCCTCGGCGACGTCGGCCGCCTCGGCGACCTCGACGCCGTTGACCGAGACGACGACGTCGCGCACCCGCAGCTTGCCGTCGGCCGGGCCGTCGGGGAGGACCCCGAGCACCTCGGTGATGGTGTCGAGGTCGTAGTCGAGCTCCGTGAGCGCCACCGCGACGGCGGTGTCCTGCGAGCTGACCATCTGCACCGAGCTCTCGGTCTCGACGTCCTGCTCGGACTCGTCGGGGGCGTAGAAGGCGTCGCGCGGGTAGATCGCCTTCGACCGGTCGAACCAGGCCATGAGCGCCTCGCCGATCTTGACCTCCTGGTCGGGCCCGGTCAGCCTGATCGTGGTCAGCTCCAGCCGGCCGTCGGTGTCGAAGCGCTCGCTGCCCTCCACCTGGACGATCTCCTCACCCTCCACCTCGGCGAGGACGTCGACGGTCGGCCCGGGGCTCATGGTGATGTACGGCACGGGAGTCGAGACCGCCACGAAGAACAGCACACCGAGCAGGAACGCAGCCAGCAGGCTCGCGACGGTGCGGCGACTCATGGCGAAAGCCTCTCACCTCAGGGCAACTACGCCGAGCGGCGGGTGTGTCCCTGACCCTGCTCTGACCGCCCCGCGGCGAGACGGCCGCTGCGCGAGGGCCGGATCGCGATCCCGGTGCTCCGGTCGCGGGCCACCATCGGGCGTGGCCTCGATGCGCCCGGGTGCTTCCTGGTGATCGCCGCCGCGAAGCGCTCGTGGGCCTCGTCGGAGCGCTCTGCCTGCTCGCGGCGGGGCCGGCCCGCCCAGGAAGCCCACACCATCATCACGACCGCCACCGCGGCGGTCGGCGCGAGCCAGAGCAGGATGTCCACTCACCCAGGCTAGGGCGCGTACCCGGTCCGGGAGGGGAGCAACACGGCCCGGCCCCGGAGGAGGTACGGACTCAGGGCGTGCCCACCCACTCGTCGCTGCCGTCGGCGAAGAGCTGGTGCTTCCAGATCGGCACCCGCTGCTTGAGCCGGTCGATGAGGGCCCGCGAGGCCTCGAACGCCTCGCCGCGGTGCGCGGCAGCGGTCGCCACCACGACGGCGGCGTCGCCGATCGCGAGCTTGCCGACCCGGTGCACCGCTGCGACGGCGAGGACGTCGTACTCCCGGGCCACCTCCTCGGCAACGTCGAGGAGCTGGTCGAGCGCGGAGGGGTGGGCGGAGTACTCCAGGCCGGTCACGGACTTGTTCTCGTCGTGGTCGCGCACCGCGCCCACGAAGAGCGTGACACCGCCGGCGGCGGCGTCGGAAACGGCGGTGGCGACCTCGTCGACCGACAGCGCGGTGTCGCGGATGTCGACGAGGCGTACGACGGGAGGAAGCGGGCTCACACCACCGAGCCTAGAGGTTGATGCCGCGAGTAGGTTGGGAGGCATGACCAACGACCCGAACGACCGTTCCGGTGACGAGAGCAACCCGTTCAGGGGCACGCCGTTCGAGCAGCTGTTCTCCGCCTTCGGCGGCGGTCTCCCCGGGGCCGGCGCGGGTGGTTCGGGGATGCCTGACTTCAACGCGATCATGCAGCAGATGCAGGCGATGATGCAGCCGCACGAAGGCTCGGTGAACTGGAACCTCGCCAAGGACGTGGCGCGGCGCACCGTCGCCCAGGAGCCGGACCCGACGCCGACGCAGAAGCAGCGGGATGCTGCCGCCGACGCGCTCCGGCTCGCCGACCACTGGCTGGACCAGGTGACCGACCTCCCCTCCGGGGTGAGCACCGCCGCCGTCTGGAGCCGGGCCGAGTGGGTCGAGGAGACCGTCGAGGTGTGGCAGCGGCTCGTGGAGCCGGTCGCCGAGCACGTGGTCGGCGCCATGGGCAACGCCCTGCCCGAGGAGGCCAAGGCGATGGCCGGCCCGTTGATCGGGATGATCGGCCAGGCCGGCGGCGCGATGTTCGGCGCGCAGGTCGGCCAGGCCCTCGGCGGCCTCGCGGGCGAGGTGCTCACCGCCTCCGACATCGGCCTGCCCCTCGGCCCCTCCGGCAAGGCTGCGCTGGTCCCCGCGAACGTCAAGGTGTTCTCCGACGGGCTCGACGTCCCCGACGAGGACGTGCTCCTCTACCTGGCCCTGCGCGAGGCTGCGCACCAGCGGTTGTTCGCACACGTCCCGTGGCTGCGAGCACACCTCCTGTCGGCCGTCGAGGACTACGGCCGGGATACGACGATCGACGTCTCGCGCATCGAGGAGTCGATGCGCAACATCGACCCGATGAACCCGGCCGCCATCCAGGAGGCGCTCGAGGGCGGCCTGTTCGAGCCGCAGAAGACTCCTGCCCAGGAGGCCGCGCTCGCCCGCCTGGAGACCACCCTCGCGCTGGTGGAGGGCTGGGTCGACGAGATCGTCGGCCAGGCCACCGCGGATCGGATGCCCAACGCGGCCCGCCTCCAGGAGGCCGTGCGCAGGCGCCGGGCCTCCGGCGGGCCCGCGGAGCAGACCTTCGCCGCGCTGGTCGGGCTGGAGCTGCGGCCCCGCCGGCTCCGGGACGCCTCGACGCTCTGGGGGTCCCTGGGCGCCCGCCAGGGGCAGCAGGGCCGCGACGCCGTGTGGGCGCACCCGGACCTGCTGCCGACCTCGGCGGACCTCGACGACCCGCTCGGCTTCCGGGAGGGCGTGGAGGAGCCGCAGGCGCTCACCGACGAGGAGTTCGACGCGGCGCTGGCCGACCTGCTGGACAGCACGCCGCGTGAGGGTGACGGCGGGTCCGAGGGCGGCGGGTCCGAGGGCGGCGAGCCCGACAAGGATGCACCCGGCAGAGATCCCGACGGCGACCGCTGACGTGCTGCACGACGACGCGCTCTCGCTGCTGCGCGCCTGGACGCCCCCGGACGAGGCCCAGGAGCGGCTGCGGGCCAGGTACGTCGCGCACCTCGAGCAGCACCCGGACGGGCTGACCCGGACGTGCTTCCCCGACCACCTGACCGCCAGCACGTTGATCCTCTCCGCGGACGGCAACAGGGTGCTGCTCACCCTGCACGCCAAGGCGGGGGCGTGGTTCCAGATGGGCGGGCACTGCGAGGCCGGCGACGCCACCCTGTCCGGGGCGGCACTGCGTGAGGCCGTCGAGGAGTCCGGCATCGGGGACCTCGACCTCGATCCCCACCCGGTGCAGCTGAACGCCCACGCCGTGCCGTTCTGCGACCCCCGCGGGACGGTCGACCACCTCGACGTGCGCTTCGTCGCCGTGGCCCCCGACGAGGCCACGCACGCGGTCAGCGAGGAGTCGCTCGACGTCCGCTGGTGGCCCTGGGACGCTCTGCCGACCGAGGACGAGGACATGCACGAGCTCGTCCGGCTGGCCCGCTCACGGTGGGTCGCCCTCTCAACCCCGTGACCCCGCCCGGCACCTGTGCAGACGAAACAGCCGCGACCCGGCGCCTGTGCAGACGCGGGATCTGCACAAGAGCGGGGATCAGTCGACGACGGTGACGACCTTGTCGGCGGCGCGCATCGCGTCGGCCCCTTCGGGTGAGCAGTCCGGCGGGTCGGCGTGCAGGCCCAGCTGGCTCGCGCACGCCACCCCGTCGAGGAACCCCTTGGCACGCTCGGCCTTCGGGTAGCGGTCCACCCACGCCCAGAACTGCGGGGTGTGCCCGGACTCGATGAGGTGGGCAAGCTCGTGGACCAGCACGTAGTCGATCACCCAGGCGGGCATGCCCTGCAGCCTCGTGGAGAGCCGGATCGTGCGGTCCGACGGCGTGCACGAGCCCCATCGGCTGTTCTGGTTGTCGACCCACCTCACGCTGGCGGGCCGTGCGAGCCCACCGAGGTAGCGCCCGCTCAGGTCGCGGGCCCGCCGGGCCAGCCCCTCGTCGTCGGGCCGGCGACGACGCTCGGAGCGCTCGAGGCGTTTGAGCATGGTGGCGACCCACGCCTGCTCCTCCGCGGGGCTCAGCCGCGCCGGGATCATCACCACGACCCGGTCGTCCTCGCGGTAGGCCGACACCGTCCGGCGCCGCTTGCGGCTGCGCCGCACCTCGACGGTCGGCTCCTCGGGCGCGGGGACGGTGGACATGTGATGCAGGTTACCCGGCTGCCCAGGCGAGGAGTCGCTCCACCGGCCAGGTGTTCACGATCCGCTCGGTCGACACCCCGATCTTCTCGGCCCGCGCACAGCCGTGGTCGAGGAAGTCGAGCTGGCCCGGAGCGTGCGCGTCGCTGTCGATCGAGAAGAGGCATCCGGCGTCGATCGCGAGTCGCAGGAGGTCGTCGGGAGGGTCCACCCGCTCGGGCCGGGAGTTGATCTCCACCGCCACGTCGTGGGCGGCGCAGGCGGCGAACACCGCCTCGGCGTCGAAGGTGCTCGGCGGGCGGGTGCCGCGACCGCCGGTCACCAGCCGGCCCGTGACGTGGCCGAGCACGTTGGTGTGGGGGTTCTCGACGGCGGCGACCATCCGCCGGGTCATCGCCGCGCTCTCCATGTGCAGCTTGGAGTGCACCGAGGACACCACGACCTCGAGCCGGTCGAGCATCTCGTCGGTCTGGTCGAGGTCGCCGCCGTCGAGGATGTCGACCTCGATCCCGCTGAGCAGCCGGAACCCCTCACCGAGGTGCTCGTTCACCGCCGCCACCACGTCCAGCTGCCGCACCAGCCGCTCCGCCGAGAGGCCGTTGGCGACCTTGAGCCGCGGCGAGTGGTCGCTGAGGACGGCGTACTCGTGGCCGAGCTCGATCGCGGTCATCGCCATCTCCTCGATCGGCGACCCGCCGTCGGACCAGTCCGAGTGCATGTGCAGGTCCCCGCGGAGCAGGGCGCGCAGCTCCCGGCCGCCCTCCGCCAGCGGTCCGGCGTCCTCCTCCAGCCGACGGAGGTACGACGGTGTCTGCCCGTCGAGCACCTCGCGGACCACCTTCTCGGTGGACGATCCGATGCCGGGGAGCTCGCGGAGCGTGCCCGCCCGCCCGCGGGCGCGCACCTCCTCGGGCGCCAGGGTCAGCAGGGTCGCGGCGGCCGTCCGGAAGGCGCGCACCTTGTAGGTCTCGGCGCGGCCGCGCTCGAGCAGGAACGCGATCCGCCGCAGCGCAGCGACCGGGTCGTCCGACTTTCTTCCGTCCACAGCCTGCTCCTTCCCATCTGCGCAGGTCAGACACCTGTCCGTAGACCGTCCGGGCGTGTCCTCCACAGCGTCGTGCACCGGACAGACGGGACGAATCCACAGGCCCTGCCCCGGCCTCCACATTCTGTCCACAACCTTGTCCACAGAGGTGGACCACCGGCCGTTGACCGCCGCCGATCCTGCCACCTAGCGTGAACCACGAAGAGGCCCTCGGTCATCGACGGCGGCGTTCGCAAGGGGAAGGCAAGCGCCGTCGCAGGCCGACCGAGGGCCTCTCGACACGTCGCGCAGCCGGGCCGGGTACGAGCCGGCCCGCTGTCAGCGGCCGGTGAACCGGGGGGCCCGGCGCTCCTGGGCCGCAGCGATCCCCTCCTGCAGGTCCTCGGTGGCCAGTGTGACCGGCTGGGCGAGCGCCTCCCACTGCAGCGCGCTCTCGAGGTCGCGGTGGCCACCGGTGCGCAGCGCAAGCGTGGTGTAGCGGCTCGGCACCGGCGCGGTGGCCGCGATGCCGGCCGCCACCTCCAGCACGTCGTCGAGGAACGTCTCGGCCGGCATCACCCGCGAGACCATTCCGAGCCGCAGCGCCTCCTCGGCGTCGACCACCCGGCCGGTGAGCAGGAGGTCACGCGCGTGGGCCTCGCCGACCACCTCGGGCAGCAGGTGGGTCGCGGCCATCCCGGGATGCATCCCGAGCTTCACGAACGGAGCACCCAGCTTGGCCCCGCTCGCGGCGTACCTGAGGTCACAGGCGAGGGCCACGCACAGCCCCGCACCGATGGCCGGGCCGTTCACGGCGGCGATCGTGGGGACCTCGAGCCGGCGGATCGACAGCCAGGCGCGGTAGAAGGCGATCATCCTCGTGCGCAGCCGGTCCACCGACGCGTCCGGCTCGCTCGCGATCCAGCTGGTGTTGCCGCCGGAGCAGAACGCCGAGCCCTCGCCGGTGACCACGACCGCCCGCACCGAGCGGTCCCCGGCGAGCTCGTCGACCGCCTCGACCCACGAGGCCGTCATCTCGTCCGACATCGCGTTGCGCTGTGCGGGGTTGTCCAGGGTCAGCAGGACCACGCCGTCGGAGGGGCGGTCCACGCGCAGGTGAAGGCTCATGAGGCGGAGACTACCCAGCACGGAGCGGCGGGGCGCCGTACCCTCGCCCTCGAGCCCAAGATCACCACAAACCGGATATTCCGGACGCAGTCTGAGCGTGAACACGCCCCACACGAGCCGGCGTTGCATGCATCCGGGCCCCGCCTGACGTAGGGTGCGAACGGCTGCTGAGCACCGGTGGCCCCGGCGGGCAGGGCCCCAGGCCCCCGCCGACGACCCGATCGACGATGAACAAGGAGGCCGTCATGGCGGAGACCTGGAGCGGCGAGTTCTACTGCGTGAAGTGCAAGGAGAAGCGCGAGGCCGAGGGCGAGGTGAGGGTCAACGACAAGGGCACCCGCATGGCGAAGGCCAAGTGCCCCGTCTGTGGCACCAACCTGAACCGCATCCTCGGCAAGGCCTGAGCGCCAAGCCGCGAACGACGTCGACGGCGGGGTCTCCTTCGGGAGGCCCCGCCGTCGTGTCGTCCGGGACCCCGCGTGCCCTGTGGACGACCACCGACGCCCTCCGGCGGAACCGGGCACCCTCGTGGGGTGACCAGCGAGCCCAGCAGCCTCCCCCGCCTCGTGCCGCGCCCGGGCGTCCACGTGCTCCGTCGCGGCGCCGGTGAGCTCCAGGTCGGCCTCGACCCGGCACGCGCCGTGGTCCTCCCCGACCGACCGTCGGTGCGAGCCCTCGTGACGGCGCTCACCAGCCCGGCCTCACCCCGCCCCCGGGAGTACGACGCCGACGCGCTCGACCAGCTCGTCGCGAGCGGACTGCTCGTGGACGCCGACACCCTCCTGCCGCTGCTCCCCGCCGACGAGGGGGCCCGCGGGGGTGTCGCGGCCGTGGCAGCGCAGGACGGGGACGGCACGCCGGGACGCCTCAGGGCGCGCCAGGACACCGTCGTGGAGGTGACCTCCTGCGGCGGGCCGGAGGCCCGGACACTGCGTGAGCACGTGGTCGCTCTCCTCCGCGCCTGCGGACTGCAGGAGCTCCGGCCGACACCACCCGCACGGCGACGCGCAGGCAGCGCCCCCCAGGAGGAGGCCCGGCTGGGCCTGCTCGTGTGCGTCGGCGAGCCCGTCCGTGAGGAGCTGGACCGGTGGATGCGGGTCGGCCTCCCGCACCTGCTGCTGAGGCTCGTCGAGGGGCACGCGGTGATCGGCCCCTTCGTGCTGCCGGGCGAGACCGCGTGCCTGCGCTGCCTCGACGCCCACCACACCGACGTCGACCCGTGCTGGCCGCTGCTGGTCGCGCAGTACGCCTCCGCCGTGGCCCGGAACCGCGAGGACACCGTCCCCGAGCCGGTGGACCCGCTCCTGGCCGCGCTCGGCGCCGCCTGGGCCGCCCGCGAGGTGGTCTCCCATGTGGAGGGACGGCGCGTCTCGACCACCTCGGCGACGATCCGGCTCGACCCGCACCTGACCGCCCTGGAGACCCGCGCCTGGCCGCGTCACCCCGAGTGCGGGTGCTCTTGGGCGTGAGACGAGGAGGGTGCGCCTGAAACCCTTTGGCGGCGTCCGCGACAATGGAGACATGACCGACCTCCCGCGCAAGGCCGCTGCGCGCACCGCCCGTCTCGCGGCGCTGCCCCTCGGTTTCGCCGGTCGGACCGCGGTCGGGGTCGGCAAGCGCCTCGGCGGCGCCCCCGCGGAGGCGGTCATGACGGAGGTCCAGCAGCGGACCGCGGAGCAGCTGTTCCGCACCCTGGGGGACCTCAAGGGCGGCGCCATGAAGATGGGCCAGGCCCTGTCGATCCTCGAGTCCGCGCTCCCCGAGGAGCTTGCGGCGCCGTACCGCGCCCACCTCACCCGCCTGCAGGACTCCGCGCCTCCGATGTCGGCCGGGACCGTCCACGGCGTGCTGGACCGCGAGCTGGGCACGTCGTGGCGCAGGCTGCTCGTGGAGTTCGACGACAACCCCGCCGCCGCCGCGTCGATCGGCCAGGTGCACCGGGGCCGGTGGCACGACGGCCGCGAGGTCGCGGTCAAGGTGCAGTACCCCGGCGCCGAGGACGCCCTCCTCTCCGACCTGCGGCAGCTCAGCCGGCTCGCGCGCACCTTCGGGTCGGTGGTGCCGGGCGTGGACATCAAGCCGCTCATCGAGGAGCTGCAGTCGAGGGTGGCCGAGGAGCTCGACTACGAGCTCGAGGCCGAGGCCGAGCAGGTCTTCGCGACCGAGTTCGAGGGCGACGAGCACTTCGTGGTCCCGCACGTGGTCGCGGGCAGCAGCAGGGTGCTGGTCTCGGAGTGGCTCGAGAGCAGGTCGTCGCTGGCCCGGATGATCGCCGAGGGCACCCAGGAGGAACGCGACCACTACGGCGGCCTGTACGCCCGCTTCCTCTTCTCCGGCCCCGCCCGCACGGGCATGCTGCACGCCGACCCGCACCCGGGGAACTTCCGGGTCCTGCCCGCCGAGGACGGCGGGCTCGGCCGCCTGGGCGTCCTCGACTTCGGGGCGGTCGCCCGCCTGCCCGAGCGCAGCCTCCCCGCGTCGATCGGCACGCTCATGCGCATCGCCCTCGACGACGACTACCGGACAGTGGTGGCGCGGCTGCGAGAGGAGGGGTTCATCAAGCCGCGGATCAACGTGGACCCCGAGGAGCTGAGGGAGTTCCTGGCCCCGTTCATCGAGCCCGCGCGCCCCGAGACCTTCCGGTTCTCTCGTGAGTGGATGCGCGAGCAGTTCACCCGGCTGAACAACCCCCGGGAGCCCGGCTACACCCTCGCCATCCGGTTGAACCTGCCGCCGTCGTACCTGCTGATCCACCGGGTCTGGCTCGGTGGCGTGGCCGTGATGTGCCAGCTCGAGGCCGAGGCGCCGTTCCGCTCACTCCTCGAGGAGTCGCTGCCCGGTTTCGCCGGCGAGGGCTGAGCCGACCGGCTACCACCACTCGCTGTCGAGCTTCGACTCGATCGCGCGCAGGTTCTCCCGCGAGCAGGTCTCGCAGAAGCTCTTCGCCCGACCGTTCTCGACCGCGGTGGTCCACGTCAGCGGTGGCGGGTCGCCGGGGGCGGTGGCACCGCAGTGGTCGCAGGTGACGGGCACGTCGTCCAGCCTACGCGTAGGAGAAGGACCCCCGGCAGCGCGAGGCTGCCGGGGGTCCGGGTGGTGGTCGCCCCTTGCGGGCTCAGGGCCGGCTCACAGGGAGCGGGCCAGCGCGGCGCGGGCCTGCTGGGCCGCCCGCTCGGCGCGGCGGGACAGTCGCCGGGCCCGTGCGATCCGGTGTCCCAGTCGCAGGTCCTGCGCCTCTCCCAGGCGCGCGGCTATGTGCGCTCGGGCCAGATCTTCGTTGATCAAGTTCATCTTCGTGCTCCGCATCGTGTGGGTCATCGTGGGTTTGTTCGCTTTCTGGTCAGGCCCTCGGGCCGGCTGCAGGGGTCGGCTGGTGCTGCGGCGTGTCCTACAGCGAGCGGAGGAGCGAGAGCCTGGCTGCGGCGGAGGCGCGCTCGGCCCTGCGGGCCTTGCGACGTGCGAGCGCGAGGTGCTGCGCACGGCGCTGTGAGCGGGCCTCGTCGAGCCGCCCGGCCATGTGGGCCCGGGTGAGGTCCTCTGAGAAGTGGTTCATCGTGAGACTCCGTTGTCTTCTGATGTGGCGGTCGGTTGTCTGCTGGTCGTCGACGGGTCTGGGTCCGGCGATGCGGTGCTGGTCGGTCTGGTCGCTGCCTCTGCGCTTCAGGCGGCCAGCTCGTTCTTGCGGGGCCGGCCGCGGGGGCGCTTGCGGGGGATCACGACCCCCTGCAGGAACAGCTCGCCACCCCACACGCCCCAGGGCTCCCTCCGGTCGAGGGCACCGGCGAGGCACTCGGCACGAACCGGGCACCCCTGGCACAGGGCCTTGGCGGTCTCCACGTCGGCGGGGCTCTCGGCGAAGAACAGCTCCGCGCTCTCCCTACGACAGGGGAGCTGGTCGCCCGTGGCCTCGGACTGGCGGTCCAGGACGCTGATAGTCATCTGTCACCTCCTTGTGACTGTTCGCTGGTGTGCGAGAAACAAAAGGGCCGCGGATCCCGGGTTCCGGGTTCCGCGGCCTGGAGGCTGCCGACGTAGATGTGGATCTAGGTCGGTGGACTCCAGGCGGAGGTACCCGGGAAGGCGTCCTCGAGGACACGGGCGTCGACGATGTGGGCAAAGGTGCGCACTCGTGCCACGCCGGCGCCATCACGCGTGCTCCCGGCAGCTGCCGACACTCCACCCACGGTCGGGAGGGTGCGCACAGCGGCAGCGGGCGTGGACGCGGTCCAGTAACTGGGCATGGCGAAGCCGTCCTGCGTGCTGGTCGTGGTGATCTCGATCATCTGTGTGCACCTCCTTCTGGTGTGTGGGGCGCCGGTCTTGTCAGGACCGTGTGCGCGCGTCGGTGTTCGGTGAGAGGAAACTATCGCCACCCCCCTGTAAGCGGCAAACCATTTAATGGGTATTTCCCAAAAAACTTGTGGCCGCATCAACGAGATGGCCCGATCGGGTCATGGGAACGAGGGACGAAACCGGGCGAAACGCCCACGGCGGTGGACCGGCGACCTCCTCGTCAGGCGCCCCCGGCGACCAGCTCGAGCACCTCGTCGCCGTACTTCTCGATCTTCGCCGGCCCGATGCCGCTGATCCGCAGCAGGGCGGCGGCGTCTGCCGGCCGCACCTCGGCGATGGCCTGAAGGGTGAGGTCGGTGAAGACGACGTACGCCGGCACCTTCTCGTCCGCCGCCCTGGCCACCCGCCAGGCGCGCAGCCGCTCGAACAGCTGCTCGTCGTAGCCGGCCGGGCAGCCCTCGCAGTGGCCGATCTTGCGCTCGGCGGTGGTCGACAGGGGGGCGTTGCAGACCCGGCAGTGCGCGACCCCGCGCTTGGACCGCGTGCGCGAGGCCCGCTGCTCCGTGACGCGATCGGACTGCACCCGCGGCCGCAGCCCGGTGAGGAACCTGGAGGGCTTGCGCGTGGACCGCCCCCCGGGCGAGCGCGAGAGCGACCAGGAGACCGACAGGTGGACACGCGCGCGGGTCGTCCCGACGTAGAGCAGCCTCCGCTCCTCCTCGACCGCGGCCGGCCCGTCGGCGTAGACGATGGGCATCATCCCCTCGTGCATGCCGACGAGGAAGACCGCATCCCACTCCAGGCCCTTGGCGGCGTGGAGGGTGGCCAGCGTGACGCCCTCCGCGACGGGGGCGTGCTGCTCTGCTGCGCGCCGGTCGAGCTCGTCGACGAAGGCCGCGAGGTCGGCACCGTCACGGCTCGCGAACTCCTCGGCCTGAGAGACCAACGCCTGCAGCGACTCCCACCGGTCGCGGACGCTCCCTCGCCCGGTCGGCGCCTTGTCGTTCCAGCCCATGCCCGTGAGCACCGCCTTGACGTCGGCGAGCAGCCCCTCGCCCGAGCCCGCGCCGCTACGCGCGCTGCCCCGGATGAGCGTGACCGCCTGACGCACCTCCGGCCGCTCGAAGAACCGCGCCGCGCCGCGGACGACGTAGGGCACGCCGCGGGCGGCGAGCGCCTCCTCGAACGCCTCGGACTGGGCGTTCACCCGGAAGAGCACCGCGACCTCACGCATCGGGTGGCCCGCCGTGCGCATCTCGAGGATGCGCGCGGCCACGGCCTCGGCCTCGGCCACCTCGTCGGGGTGCTCGGTGTAGGCGGCCTCGGGCCCCGCCTCCTGCTGGGACCGCAGCGAGACCCCCGCCGAGGACGTCCCCGCCAGCAGCTGGTTCGCCGCGGCCACCACCTGCGGCGTCGAGCGGTAGTTGCGCACCAGCTGCAGCGACGTCGTACCGGGGTGGTGGCGCGGGAAGTCGGTCAGGAAGGTCGCGCTCGCACCCGCGAACGAGTAGATCGTCTGCGCGGGGTCGCCCACGACGCACAGGTCGTCGCGGCCCCCGAGCCACAGGTCGAGCAGCGCCGCCTGGATCGGGCTGACGTCCTGGAACTCGTCGACGACGAACCAGCGGTACTGACGGCGGATCTCGGCGGCCACCCGCTCGTCCTCGGAGAGGAGTGCGGCGCTGACGAGCAGGACGTCCTCCATGTCCATGCGACCCTGGTCGCGCTTGACCTCCTCGTAGGTCGCGAAGACGCGCGCCACCGTGGCGTGGTCGTGCCCGGTGACGCTCCTGCCGCGAGACTCGGCCACCCGGGCGTAGTCGTCGGGCCGGACGTTGCTGACCTTGGCCCACTCGACCTCCGAGGCGAGGTCGCGCAGGGTCGCCTGGTCGGCTGCGAGACGGTTGCGCCGGGCGGCGTTGCCGAGCAGCGGCAGCTTGGACTCGGTGAGCACGGGCAGCTCGCCGCCGTACACCCGTGGCCAGAAGTAGCGGGCCTGCCGCAACGCGGCGGAGTGGAACGTGCGGGCCTGCACGCCGTCGGCCCCGAGCGCCCGCAGGCGGGTGCGCATCTCCCCGGCCGCTCGGGTCGTGAAGGTGACCGCGAGCACCTCGGTGGGGGTGTACACGCCGGTGGCCACGCCGTAGGCGATCCGGTGGGTGAGCGCCCGGGTCTTGCCCGTGCCGGCGCCCGCGAGCACCCGCACGGGGCCCCGCAGCGCCACGGCGACCTCTCGTTGCTCCGGGTCGAGGGCCTCGAGCAGGCGGTCCGCCGTCCCGGGAGCGAGCCCGGCGGAGGGGTCCATGGCGACCACGCGGAACAAACTCCTCGGTTGGGGTGTTCTGACCACTGGAGCCGTGCGGCGCACGGCTCGCTGCGTGTCCGGGACGGCGGCCCGCCGACCGGTCACGACAGGTCACCCAGCGTAGACGTCGGAAGGGACAGTTCACTCATGCCTGCCAGCTCCGGAGCCGCGGTCACGATGTACTCCACCCAGTGGTGCGGGTACTGCTTCCGCCTGCGCAAGCAGCTCGACCGCGAGGGCGTCAGCTACGACGTCGTCGACATCGACCGCGACGACGACGCAGCCTTCTTGGTCATGCAGGTCAACGGCGGCAACGCCACCGTGCCGACCTTGGTCTACAGCGACGGGTCCTCGCAGACGAACCCGTCGGTGAAGCAGGTCAAGGCGAAGCTGGCCTCGCTCAACTGAGGCAGCCGGGTCACCACTGCCCCGGGAGTCTCCCGCCGTACCACGTCTCGATCAGTGTCCGTGAGATCGAGATGCCGCCGGGCAACAGCAGGGTCCCCGCCTCCGCCTCCTCGCGCATCCGTGCGCGGGTGAACCACCGCGCGTCGCTGATCTCCTCGCCGTCGACCCGGATGTCCGTGGTCAGTGCCTCCCCGAAGAAGCCCACCATGAGGCTCGCGGGGAACGGCCACGGCTGGTTGCCCAGGTAACGCACCGCGCCGACCTCCACCCCGACCTCCTCGGCGACCTCCCGCCGGACCGCGTCCTCCAACGACTCGCCGGGGTCGACGAAACCCGCCAGCGTGGAGTACCTGCCCTCCGGCCACCTCGGCTGGCGAGCCAGCAGCGCACGGTCCCCGCCGTCGGTGACGAGCATGATCACCGCCGGGTCGGTGCGTGGGAACTGCTGGCGGCCACAGCCGTCACAGGTCAGCACGTGGCCCGCCGCGGCCACCGCGAGACGGCCGCCGCAGCGCGGGCAGAACCGGTGGCCACGGTGCCACTCCCCGAGGGCCACGGCGTGCACGAGCAGGCTGGCGTCGGCCCGGGACAGCGCAGGGCTCACCCGCCGCAGGTCGGCCCAGTCGTCCTCCGGCTCCTCGACGAGGACCGCGAAGTGGGCGAGGCCGCCGTGCAGACCGAGGAAGATTCGCCGGCCCGGCGGCGCCTGGTCGGGTCGGGTCCACGCGAGCGTCGTACCGCCCCCGGTCACCGGGAACCGTCCCCGTGCCAGCGGCAGGACCCGGGTGGCCGGGTCGGACCACGTCTCGGCGAGCCAGGCGTCGTCGGTGCGTCGGTGGCCCACCCGGTCGTGGGCGCGGACCGACAGGGCGATCTGGGGCTGAGGCGAGTCCTCGTCGGGCATCACCCCTCGACCCTATGCCGGTGCGCCGCCCTAGGATCGCGGGCATGAGCACCCACATCGCAGCCTCGCCCGGGGAGATCGCGCCGCACGTCCTCATGCCCGGCGACCCCCTGCGCGCGCGGTGGATCGCCGAGACGTTCCTGGACGACGCCACGTGCTACTCCGAGGTTCGGGGGATGTTCGGCTACACCGGCAGCTTCCGCGGTCGGCGCGTGTCGGTGCAGGGCTCGGGGATGGGCCAGCCGTCGCTGGCGATCTACGCCCACGAGCTGTTCTCGGCGTACGACGTCGAGACCATCGTCCGGGTGGGCTCCTGCGGCGCGCTGAGCCCCGACCTCGCCCTGCGCGACATCGTGCTCGCCTCGGGCGCGTGCACGGACTCGTCGATGAACCGGATCCGCTTCGAGGGGCTCGACTACGCCCCGGTGGCCGACTTCGGCCTGCTGCGCGCGGCGTACGACGCCGCCGTCGCTGCCGAGCTGCCGGTGAGGACCGAAGTGGGCCTGATCTTCTCCAGCGACTCCTTCTACAGCGCCCGGCCGGAGCTGGTCACGCGGATGGCGGACTACGGGGTGCTCGCGGTGGAGATGGAGGCCAGCGCGTTGTACACCCTCGCCGCGAGCTTCGGTCGCCGTGCGCTGACCGCCTGCACCGTCTCGGACCACATCGTGACCGGTGAGCAGACCACCTCCGAGGAGCGTGAGCAGACCTTCGGCCACATGGTCGAGATCGCGCTCGAGGCCCTGGTCACGACCGCGGGGTGAGCGGCTCCCCTCCCCCGACGATCGCCTCGAGCTCGGCGCGGCCGGGGAGGTCGGAGAGCTCCACGAGCTCGCCGCTGCGGACGTAGTAGAACGCCGCCTCCACCCGCTCGGGGTCGACCCCGGCCAGCTCCGCCCAGGCGACCCGGTAGATCGCCAGCTGCAGCGGGTCGGCGGTCTGCCGCTGGTTGGTCTTCCAGTCCACCACCAGGAAGCCGTGCTCGGTGGCGTACACCGCGTCGATCCGGCCCCGGACCACCTGACCGCCGAGAACCAGCGCGAACGCAGGCTCCACGGCGTGCGGCACCCGGTCGCCGAACGGGCCCGCGGTGAACCGCTCCACGAGCTCCTGGAGCTCGGTCTCGTCCTCGATCCCCTCGTCGCCCCGCCCCGGCACCTCGTCGAGCCCGACCAGCTGCTGCTGGCCGAACCGCGCCTCGACCCAGGCGTGGAACCGGGTGCCGAAACGGGCCGCGGGCGAGGGCTTGCGCGGCATCGGCCGGGCCAGGTCCGCCGCGAGCGCCTCGGGATCGTCGCGGAGCCGGGCCAGCGCGGTCGCCGACAGGCTGGACGGCAGGGGAACCTCGACCACGTCGTGGTGGCCGGCGGCTGCCTCCTCGAGCAGCCGCTCGAGGACGTCGTCCCACTCCGCGACGCGCGCCGCGTCCTCCGGGCCCAGCTCCGCCTCCGCACGGGCCCACGCCGGCACCGCCACGCCCTGCCCTGGCTCGTCAGCAGTGTCCCGCGCGACGCGCAGCTCGGCGGCGGCCGTGCGCACCAGCGCCGCGGCCTCCGCCCGGCGCGAGACCTCGGCGGAGTGCGCCTCGACCGGCCAGGGTCGCGTGTCTGCGACCGCGCGGAGCGGGTTGGTCTCGTCCTTGCCCGGCTTGTCGAGCCAGGGCTCCCAGGGCTCACCCCATTCGACCAGCTTGCGCCGTGCGACCTGCTGGTAGGCCGACGGACCGAATGCCCGCTGCCGCGTCGGGCTCCAGCAGTACGACGAGACGGCCAAGAGGTGCTTGGCGCGGGTGAAGGCGACGTACCCCAGCCGGAGCTCCTCCTCGAGCTCGTGGTCCTTGCAGGCCGTGGCGAACGCCTTGAGGTCGTCTGCGGAGTAGCCGGCCAGCACCGGCAGGTCCCGGGCGTCCCCGCGCAGGGGGTAGGGCAGCACGTCGGGACCGGCGGTCCACTTGGTGCGGGTCCTCGATGTGGGGAACTTCTCGTCCGCGACCCCGACGAGGAACACCGAGTGCCACTCGAGGCCCTTGGCCCGGTGCACGGTCAGCAGCTTGACGGAGTCCGCCTCGGTGGGTGTGGCGACATCGAGGCCGTTGCCGTGCTCGTCCTCGGCACGCAGGTAGGCCAGCAGAGCGGGCAGGCTGACGTCCCCGTCGAGACCCTGGAAGTCGGCGACCGCCTTGACGAAGAGGTCGAGGTTGTCCCGGCGGGCGTGCGCGGTGGGGCTCACCGAGGAGGCGAGCTCCACGTCGATGCCGGTGGTGTCGACGATCCGCCGGACCAGGTCGAGCAGGGGCTCGCCGGCGAACGCCCTCAGCTCCCTCAGCTCCCGCGCCAGGAGGGCGAACCGTTCGAGCGCCTCGGCCGAGTAGCCGAGGTCGCCCGGGTCCTCCAGCGCGTCCCCCAGCGCGACGACCTCGGTGGGGTCGACACCCGAGACCGCCTCGGTCAGCTCCTCCTCGATGCTGCGCTCCGCGTCGCGGGCGCCGGAACCCCGGGAGTCCGCCAGCTCGCGGGCCCGGCGCCCGAGCAGCGCTAGGTCGCGAGGTCCGAGCGCCCAGCGGGGGCCGGTGAGAAGGGTGAGCAGCTCGGCGTTCGCGGTCAGGTCCTGGAGCAGGGTGAGTGTGGCGACCACCTCGGCCACCTCAGGCAGTCGCAGCAGGCCCTGGAGACCGACGATCTCCACCGGGATCTCCGATGCCGTCAGCGCGTCGAAGACGTCCGCGGCGTGGGCGTTGTCGCGGGTGAGCACTCCGATCTGCGACCAGGCGGGCTCGGGCATCGCGGCGTGCGCGCGCCTGACCTCACCGGCCAGCCAGGCGAGCTCGTCGGCGTACGTCTCGAGCACCGCGCTGCGGATCGTGCCCGGCTCGGCACCGGGCTTGGGCTCCAGCCGCTGCACCTGCGGCATCCGGGAGTACAGGGGCGTGGCGAGCTCGTTGGCCAGCTCGAGGATGCGGGCGTCGGAGCGGCGGTTCACGGTGAGGGAGAACGTGTCGACGTCGGGCGACCCGTCTGCACGAGGGAAGTCGCGACCGAAGCCGAGGATGTTGGACACCGACGCCCCGCGCCAGCCGTAGATCGCCTGGTTGGGGTCGCCGACCGCGGTCACGGCGTGCCCGCGCCCCTGCTCCGGCGACGCACCCGAGAAGAGCCGGCCGAGCATGGTCGCCTGCGCCACGGAGGTGTCCTGGTACTCGTCGAGGAGGACGATGCGGAACTTCTGCCGCTCGGCGGCACCGACGTCCGGCTGCTCCGAGGCCAGACGTGCACCCAGGGCGATCTGGTCGGAGAAGTCCATCAGGCCAAGGTGGCTCTTGAGCAGGCGGTAGGCCTCGACGAGGCCGAGCAGCTCCTCGCGACGGTCCATCGAGCTGAGCACCTTGTCGACCTCGCCGATCCGCGTCTTGAGCGTCTCGGCGGCGCGGGCCTCCTCGACCCGGGGGTGCTGGACGGCATGGAAGGCGCGGACGTCGTCGGGTGTCAGCAGGTGCTCGGCCAGGGCGCCGTCGAGGGCGAGCAGGTAGCTGATCACGGTGGGTGGGTGGTCGCTCAGCAGCTCGATCCGGCCGTCGTAGCGCGCGATCGAGCGTGCCGCGAGCTGGTAGCGCGTGGCGTCGGCGATGACCCGGGTGTCCGGCTCGTGGCCGATGCGCAGGCCGTGCTCGGTGAGCAGGCTCGCGGCGTAGGCGTTGTAGGTGGCGACCGTCGGCTCCTCGGGCTCGGCGTCGTCCTCCCCCTCCGCGCGCAGCAGGCGCCGCTCACCGGGGCCGGGCAGCACACCGGCGGCGACCAGGCCGGTCCGGACGCGTGCGGCGAGCTCGCCGGCTGCCTTGGTGGTGAAGGTCAGCCCGAGCACCTGGTCGGGTCGCACCTGTCCGGTGGCGACCAGCCACACCACGCGGGCCGCCATCACCGTGGTCTTGCCCGAGCCGGCGCCGGCGATCACGACGTGGGGCGACAGCGGGGCGGTGACCACCTCGAACTGCTGGTCGCTGAAGGTGAAGTCCTCCTGCATCAGCCGGCGCAGCTGCTCAGGCGTCTCGACGGGCCTGGGCTCGAAGCGGGCGCTCACGACAGCACCGTGCCTGCGCCCTTGACCGGGCAGATCGCGTGGAACGAGCAGTGGTCGCAGTGTCCACCCGCCCGCGCCGGGAACTCCTCGCCACGCACGACGCGCACCGCCTCCATCAGCTGCTTCTCGATGGGCAGATGGCCCTCCTCGTCGGGACCCTGCACCTCCTGCTTCTGCACCTTCGCCGCGCCGCGGACCTCCTTGCGCAGCTGCACGAGCTCGGCACCACCCGGGCGAACCGGCCCGTCGGCGCGGTCCGGATGCTCGGCGAGCAGCTCGTCCAGCGCGCCGTGGGCGACGGCGTGCTGGTACAGCCCGAGCTGCGCGTGGCCGGGGAGGTCCTTGTCGGGCGGTGGGTACTTCGAGGTCTTGAGGTCGACCACGACGACCCGGCCGTCCTCGTCGAGCTCGAGGCGGTCGGCGTACCCGTTGAGGCGGACCTGCGACCCGTCGGGCAGCTTCACCTCGGCGGAGAGGTGCTGCTCGGTGGCGACCACCGTGCGCGCACCGGGCCGGGAGTGCCAGGCGACGAAGCGGGCCAGCGCCGCCTCCACCTCGGCGCGCTCGCGCGAGCTCGACCAGGGGGTCCGGAAGCTCATCTGTCCCCACACCCGGTCGATGTAGGTCATCAGGTCGTCGGTGTCGACCAGCTCCCCGCGGCCGATGCGGTCGGCCAGCGCGTGCACGACCAGGCCGAACCCCTGCGCTGCCGTGGAGGGCGCGGACCCCCCGGCCTCGCGCTCCAGGAACCACCTCGCGGGGCAGGCGAGGATGGACTCCAGGGCGCTCGCGGACAGCGTGACCGGCTCGTCGGCGCTACGGATCGGCCGCTCCGCCAGGCTCCGCCCGCGTGTCCCCCACCAGTGCGCGGGGTCCGCCTGGGGCACCAGGGCGCGGCCGCGGGTCACCGCGAGGGCGAGGCGTGCGAGGCGCCGGGCCGCGGCCCGGCGCAGGGCCGGGGAGGTCCCCGGGTCGGAGGCGGTGCGCCGCAGCTCGGCGACGAGCCCCGCCAGCGAGAGCGGCCGCACCGGACGGCCCTTCACGCTCTGCACCGGGACTCCGAGCTCGTCGACGAAGCGCGAGGGCTGGTCGCCGTCCTCCTCCGGGGACTGCACCGCAGTGACCAACAACCGCTCGGCCGCCCGGGTGCAGGCGACGTAGAAGAGTCGGCGCTCCTCGGCCAGCAGGCTGGCCGACGTGACCGGCGGGAGCATCGTGTCCTCACCGATCCGGTCGGCCTGGAGAAGCGAGGTGCGACGACGCAGGTCGGGCCAGCTGCCCTCCTGCACCTGCGCGACCACCACGACGCGCCACTCGAGCCCCTTCGAGCGGTGCGCGGTGAGCAGACGGACGGCGTCCCCACGCACGCCCTGCTCGGCGAGGGTGTCGGCGGGGATTCGCTGAGCGGTCAGCTGCGCCAGGAAGCTGGCGACGCTGGTGTGACCGCGCTGCTCCTCGGTGCGGGCGGCGGTGTCGAACAGGGCGCAGAGCGCGTCGAGGTCACGGTGGGCCCTCCGGGCGGCCGCCCCGCCGTCGTCGACCATCGACCGGAGCCGGTCACGCCAGCGAGTGCCGCTCCAGAGCTCCCAGAGCACCTCCTCGGCGGTGCCCCCGTCGTCGAGGCGTGCGCGGGCATCGCGCAGGAGCCGGGCCAGACGCCTCACCTTCGCCGCTGGCCGGCCCTCCACGCCGGAGAGCACGTCGGGCCGCAGCAGAGCCTCGCGGAGCAGCTCGGCCGAGGGCCGCGGGGCCCGCTCCTCCTCGGCCGACGCCGTCCTCTCACGCGTGCGGAGCTCACGGGCGAGCGCGCGCACCTCGGTCGCGTCCAGGCCGCCGAGCGGGGAGCCGAAGAGTGCCTCGACCCGGTCGGTGCCGACGTGCTCCGGGTGGGAGCGGTCCTCGTTGTCCAGGTTCACCACCAGCCGAAGAGCCTCGAGCAGGGCACCCACGGCGGGCTCGTCGACGAGCGGTGTGTCGTCGGCCGCGACCTCGACCGGGACGCCGGCCGCCGCGAGGCTCCGCCGGAGCGGAGGGATGGAGGCCCGACCGGACCGCACGAGCACGGCCATCTGCGACCAGGGCACGCCGTCCTCGAGGTGGGCCCGCCGGAGGAGGTCGGCGACGTGCTCGGTCTCCGCGCGGGCGGTGTCGAAGACCCGCACGTCGACCCGGCCGGGACCGAAGGGGGTCTGCGACGACTCCGGGTTGCGGAAGGCCTCGAACAGCTCGGCGCCGATGGCCCCCCGGGTCGGGATCGCCCCGGCGACGGCCCGCGACGCCTCGAGGAGGACCGGACCGAAGCGTCGGGTCACCCGCAGCGCGACGGTCGGAGCCTTCCGCCCGGCTCTCGTGGGGAACTGCGCGGGGAAGTCGAGGATGCCGCGGACGTCGGCCCCCCGGAAGCCATAGATCGACTGGTCGGGGTCACCGACGACCACGAGGTTGCGGCCGTCGCCGGCGAGCGACCTCAGCAGCCTGACCTGCGCCGGGTCGGTGTCTTGGTACTCGTCGACGAACACGTGCTGGAACTGGGCGCGCAGCCGGGCACGGACCGCCGGCTGCTCGGCGAGCAGCACCGCACGGTAGATCAGCTCGGGGTAGTCGATGGCACTGTGGTCGTCGAGGATGACCTGGTACTGCTGCATGAAGCGCGCGGCCGCGAGCAGCTCGGGTGCCCCCGCCTCCGAGGCGATCGCCTTGAGGTCGACCGGGTCGAGCCCCTTCTCGCGCGCCCGGGCGAGCACCGCCTGGACCTCGCGCGCGAACCCTCGCGTGCCCACGGCCCGCCGCAGGGGGTCGGGCCAGAACCCGGTGCCCTGGGTGCCCTCGAGCAGCTGCTGGAGCACGACGTCCTGCTCCGGGGCCGACAGGAGCCTGAGGGGCGCGGCGTAGAGGTCCTCCGTCGCGTGGGCGCGGACCAGCCCGTAGGCGAAGGAGTGGAACGTCGAGCTCAGTGCGGTCGCCATCGTGCGTCCCACGCGGGCGGTGACCCGGTCCCGCAGCTGCTCGGCCGCCTTGCGGCTGAACGTCAGCGCCAGCACCGAGGTGGGGTCGGCACCGCGGCGCTCGATCCGGTCGACGATCGCCTCGACCAGCGTCGTGGTCTTGCCGGTGCCCGGGCCGGCCAGGACCAGCAGCGGCCCGCCCTCGTGGTCCACCACCGACTGCTGATGGGTGTCCAGCGCGGGAGCCGGGGCACGGCCCGCGGCCGCGTGCACGAGGCGGTACGACGTCATGGCGACATCACATCAGAGGCCACCGACTATCCGGTGCCCCCGCCCGGGCCGTCCGGGGGCCACCACCGCGCGAGCTCCATGTCCACGCGCTCCGGCGAGCGCAGCGGGGTCCCCTCGGCCCGGTGCTGCGCCAGGGCCCGGCCGTCGTGGCACAGCGGGAGGCCGCCGTCGGCACGGACGACGCGCCACCACGGCACCGCCCCACCCTCGAGCGACATCACCCTGCCCACCTGCCGTGGCCCGCCGACACCGACGGCCTCGGCGACGTCGCCGTAGCTCATCACCCGGCCCGGTGGGATCCGCTCGACCATCACGAGCACCCGTTCGACGTACTCCTCCCGGTCCACGGGCCTCACGCTAGCCGGAGGCCCGTGGCGGGGAGGTCACAAAGCCGGGGAGAACGGCTCCGTGCCCGGCGCCAGCGCCAGACCCGAGATGCCGGAGTGCGCCTGCGCGAACTCGAGCTCGTGGGTGAGGTCAGCGACCCCGTTCGAACCGGCGAGGGGTGCGATCGCGAGCGTCGACAGCGTGCCCAAGGCGTTGCCGTCGGAGTCGAGGAAGGCGCTGCCGGAGTCGCCGGGGACGCCCGGAGTGGCGGTGTACACGGAGTACGACCAACCCTCCCCGCTGGTCCCGAGGCTGGTGCCCTGCTTGGGAGAGAGCAGCTCGACGCCCGCGCGCAGGCTCGAGCTGCCGTAGGAGTAAACGGTCTCGCCGGCCTGGCTGCCGTCGGTGTCGATCCCCACCGGGCCGCCCCAGAACGGGATCGAGGGATTCACGTCGTCGACGTACGCCGCGTCCACCTTCACCAGGGCGAAGTCGTTGTAGTCACAGGCGTTGGTGTCGGTCGTGCCCGCCTGCTGCATCGCCGGCCAGCTGCTGTAGACGAGCGTCCCGGTGCCGACCGTGTCGCCGTCGGACACGAGGCTGCCGCCCTCGACGAAGTCGACCTTCGTGCCGAGCGGCAGCGAGCCCGCGTCACACCCGTTGGTCTCGGTCGCCCCTCCGGTGCCCGCACAGTGCGCGGCGTAGCCGACGTACACGTCGCCGGCACCGTCGGTGAACACGAAGTTGCCGGTGCACTGGGCGCCGTCGGTGTACATCTGCACACCGGGGTGGATGGTCGCGGTGTCGGCAGGTGCCCAGGCCGCGCCCTGGGCGGGGGCGACGGGGGCGCCGACGGCGGCCGTGGCCAGGACGGCACCGCCGAGTCCGGCGAGGACGGAGCGGGTCCGAGAAGCCATGTGTGGTTCCCTCCGGGGGGATCAGGGGTCGTGCGGAGCACAACGACGATCCCCCCGGAAGGTCACGCTGCCGGGGTCAGTACGACGGCTGCGACGGGTCGACCTGGTTGACCCACGCGGCCACGCCACCACCGACGTGGATCGCGTCGGCGAAGCCCGCACCCTTGAGCACCGCGAGCACCTCCGCAGAGCGGGTCCCCGCCTTGCAGTAGAGGACGACGGGCTTGTCCTGCGGCATCTTCTCGATGGCACTGCCGTTGAGGAAGCTGTCCTTCGGGATCAGCTCCGAGCCGGGGATCTCGTTGATCTCGCGCTCGTTGGGCTCGCGGACGTCGACGAGCAGGAAGTCCCGCTCGCCGTTCTCGCGCTCCTTCAGCATCCCCTCGAGGGTCAGGACCGATATCGTCGAGCCGGCTGCGGCGTCGGCGGCGGCGTCGCTGATCGCCCCGCAGAACGCGTCGTAGTCGATCAGCCCGGTGACGGTGGGGTTCGTGCCGCAGATCGCGCAGTTGGGGTCCTTGCGGACGTTGATCTTGCGGTACTCCATCTCCAGGGCGTCGTAGATCATCAGCTTGCCGAGGATCGGCTCCCCGACTCCGGTGAGCAGCTTGATCGCCTCGTTGACCTGGATAGAGCCGACGCTGCCGCAGAGCACGCCCAGGACGCCGCCCTCGGCACAGGAGGGCACCATGCCCGGCGGCGGCGGCTCGGGGTACAGGCAGCGGTAGCACGGCCCGTGCTCGGCCCAGAAGACAGACGCCTGGCCGTCGAACCGGTAGATCGAGCCCCACACGTAGGGCTTGCCGAGGAGCACCGCCGCGTCGTTGACCATGTAGCGGGTCGCGAAGTTGTCGGTGCCGTCGACGATCAGGTCGTACTGCTCGAAGATGCCCATCACGTTGTCGTTGTCCAGGCGCTCCGCGTGGACCACGACCTCGACGTACGGGTTGGTCTCGGCGATCGACTCCTTGGCCGACTGCGCCTTGGACTTCCCGATGTCGCTCTGTCCGTGGATGATCTGGCGCTGGAGGTTCGACTCGTCGACCTCGTCGAACTCCGCGATGCCGATGGTGCCGACGCCCGCGGCGGCGAGGTAGAGCAGCGCGGGGCTGCCCAGCCCGCCGGCGCCGATGACGAGCACCTTGGCGTTCTTGAGGCGCTTCTGACCGGTCATGCCGACGTCGGGGATGATCAGGTGCCGGCTGTAGCGGCGGACCTCGTCGATGGTCAGCTCGCCAGCGGGCTCGACCAGGGGTGGAAGGGACACAGCTGCTCCTCGTCGGGGGTTCTCGGACAGTCCGTTCAACGTTCAACAAAAGGACGGTCGCACATGTTCCATCATGCCCTCATGTCGGGCGGGGACCATCGCCGCACGTCCCGCCATCCGGGACGGCGGGTCCGGATCGCCGCTCGGGCGTCGGCTCGGCGAGGACGACCACGTTGCCGAGGTACTCCACGCCGTTCCAGTCCTCGCAGGTGACCAGGACCAGCCGGTGGGGACCGGCCTGGCTGAACACGCGGTCACTGACGCGTGCCAGGGATGCCTTTCGGGAGACCGTCACGCCGGTGACGGAGTACCCCACCACACCTCTGGTCGTGCGCACCAGGACCGGGTCCCCGCGTCGCAGCGTCTCGAGGTCGTCGAGCGCTCCCCCGCCGCTGTGCACGGTGTGACCGGTGACCAGCGTCCCGCCCCGCAGCGTCCCGGGCGGGCGCTCTCGGCCCACCAGCCGAGGTCTGCGGGTCGTCGGGTGGGGCCAGCGTCCGTCCCTCGAGCAGCGGGACGACAGGTGCCGAGACGTGGAGGCGGGGTACGACGAGCCGCCGAGGGTTTCCCGCTGCGGCATGGGGCCGTGCCGGCGTCTGCTCGAGCCGGACGACCGGCCCGAGGACGTACGGCGGCAGCGCGGCGCTCGTCGTACCCACGTCCACGTCCGGGGACGGACCGCTCCCGAGCTCCGGGAACGCCAGTCCGAGGACGACCAGGGCGAGGCCGGGCGCGGCGAGCCACGGGACGTGACCGCCGCGCCCTCCACGATGACTAACGGCGGCTCTCATCGAGCACCGGACGCCGCCTCGCCATCACCCCGGCCAGCGCCAGGAGGCCAAGGCCACCGGCCACCATCCCGGAGCCGAGCGGGCCGCCTGCGGAGGACTCGCCGAGACCGGCGCTCACGGCCGTGGGGAGCCGCGAGGGAGCCTCGGCACCGAGCTCTGCGTACTCCGCGTCGGTGAGCGGTCGGTACTGCACGTCGGACAGCTTCGTGGTGCTCACGTCGGAGAGGAGCCATGGCCACGGTCGGTCGTGAGGCAGTCCGGGCCGCCTCACACCCGTCCTCACGTGATCCCCGCGGGCACTCCCGGCAGGTTCCCCACCACTGGTTCCGATCGAGGTGTTGTCACCTTCTGTCAGCAGTCTCGCCCGACCCCGACGTGCTTGTAAGTGCCAGACGTCACGGGCGGGCCGCACAGGAGGTCCTGATGCGAGCCACCCGTTAGGGCTACACGCAGAGCGGCATGCACGGGGCGTGGCTGTCGTCGTCGCGCGGCTACCGCGGAGTAGGCTTCACCCCCGTCGACACGACGCACCCCGGAGGCGAGGACGTGAGCACGTTGGACGATCAGAGGCCACGCGGCGGACGCATGCCGCGTACCGCGCGCCGCGCCCAGCTTCTCGAGTCCGCTCTCGAAGTGTTCGTCGCCCAGGGCTACCACGCCGCGGCGATGGACGACATCGCCGAGCGCGCGGGGGTGTCCAAGCCCGTGCTCTACCAGCACTTCCCGGGCAAGCTGGAGCTCTACCTCGCCCTGCTCGACCACTCCTGCGACACCATCATCGACGCCACACGGGACGCGCTCGAGGCGACGGAGGACAACAAGCAGCGGGTCGCGGCGACCATGCAGGTCTTCTACGACTACGTCGCGAACGCCCAGGGCGCCTTCCGGCTGGTGTTCGAGTCCGACCTGACCAACGAGCCCGCGGTCCGCGAGCGGGTGGACCGGGTGACCCGGGAGACCGCCGACCTGATCGCTGCGGTGATCCACGACGACACGGGACTCCCCGACGAGAAGTCCCGCCTCCTGGCGGTCTCGCTCGTCGGGATGGCGCAGGTCAGCGCCCGTTACTGGCTCGACGACCAGCACGGCATCGGCCAGCGCGAGGCGGCCGACCTGATCTCCGGCCTGGCCTGGCGTGGGATCCGAGGGTTCCCGCGCAGCGACGAGCAGGCCTGAGCACGGCCGGCGGCTCCCCACCACCTCGGCGGTAGGGTCGTCGTACATCCGCGCACCGCACCGGTGCACCGAAGTCGTGGCGGCACCGCCGTCACGGAGGCGAAAAGAGGAGGTCCTCCGATGGAGGTCAAGATCGGCGTGCAGAACGTGGCCCGCGAGCTCACCCTGGACACGAACCAGGAGGGTGACGAGGTCGAGGCCGCCGTGACGAAGGCCTTCAGCGACGGCGAGACGGTGCTCGCCCTGACCGACTCCAAGGGCCGCCGCGTCATCGTCCCGACCGCCCACCTCGCCTACGTCGAGATCAGCTCGCCCACCGTCGGTCAGGTCGGCTTCCGCAGCTGACCGCCGCCGGCCAGCGCGGGCCCGCCGGGGTCAGGGGGCGAGACCGAGCGCGTCCATCCGCTGGTTGTGGTTCTCGGTCAGCCGGGTGAACATCCGGCCGATCGCGGCGAGGTCCATGCCCGGGTGGTCCACCCCGCCCGACAGGAGCGCCGACAGCGCGTCGCGTTCGGCCGCGACCCGCTGCGCCTGGGAGAGCGCCTCCCCCATGAGCCGTCGACCCCACAGCGCCAGGCGGCCCCCGATCCTCGGTTCCGCCGCGATGGCCCGGCGGACGCGGTCGACGACGAACTCCGCCTGACCGGCGTCCTCGAGGCTGTCGATGATCAGCTCCCGGGTGTCGACATCGACGAACGCCGCGACCTCGCGGTAGAAGTCGGCGGCGAGCCCGTCGCCGACGTACGCCTTGACCAGTCCCTCCAACCAGTCCCTCGGGGCGGTGTGGACGTGGAAGTCGTCGATCGCCTTGCGGAACGGCCCCATCGCCCCGAACGGGTCCGCGCCCAGCTCGACCAGCCGGTCTCGCAGGCACTCGAAGTGCCCGATCTCGCGCGCGGCCATCGACGCCAGCTCCGCCTTGTCCTCGAGCGCGGGCGCCATCTTGGCGTCCTCGGCGAGCCGCTCGAAGGCCGACATCTCGCCATAGGCGATGGCGCCGAGGAGATCCACGACCGCCGCGAGGTACGTCGGGTCGGAGAAGGCCACCGGCCGGTGCGGCCGGGCCTTCTGGCCGGCGTCGGCGACGGGGTGCTCCAGCGGCGAGTCGGTCATGCGCGCAGCCTACCGATAGACTCGACAAGACATTACGCAGAGAGACAGGCAAGACTCCTGACTACCTTCAGAGAACTCGGGGCACTCCCCGAGATCGCCGACGCCCTCGAGCGTGCCGGCATCACGACCGCATTCCCCATCCAGGAGATGACCCTCTCGGTCGCCCTGATGGGCACCGACCTCATCGGCCAGGCCCGCACCGGCACCGGCAAGACGCTGGCGTTCGGCGTACCCCTGCTGCAGCGGACCGTCGCGCCGCACGACCCGGACTACGCCGACCTCGCGGCTCCCGGCAAGCCGCAGGCCCTGGTCATCGCGCCCACACGCGAGCTCGCCCTCCAGGTGACCAACGACCTCAAGACCGCCGCGGCCGACCGCGGCAGCCGCATCCTCACCGTGTACGGCGGAGTGGGCTACGAGCCGCAGCTCGAGGCGCTCGCCTCGGGAGTCGACGTGGTCGTCGGTACGCCCGGCCGGCTGCTCGACCTGGCCAACCGCCGCTCGCTCGACCTCTCGCACGTCAAGGTGCTCGTCCTCGACGAGGCCGACGAGATGCTCGACCTGGGCTTTCTCCCCGACGTGCAGAAGCTGCTGGCGAAGACGCCCGAGACCCGGCAGACGATGCTGTTCTCGGCCACCATGCCGGCCGCCATCGTCAGCCTGGCCCGGGTCCACATGCGACACCCGATGAACATCCGCGCCGAGTCGTCCAGCGACCAGCAGACGGTCCCGGCGACCGCACAGTTCATCTACCAGGTCCACGACCTCGACAAGCCCGAGATGATCGCCCGGATCCTGCAGTCCGAGAACTCCGGCATCACCATCGTCTTCACGCGCACCAAGCGCCAGGCTCAGCGGGTCGCCGACGACCTCGCCGACCGCGGCTTCCCCAGCAGCCCGCTGCACGGCGACATGCCGCAGGTCGCCCGCGAGAAGGCGCTGAAGAGCTTCCGGGACGGCAACCTGAAGGTCCTGGTCGCCACGGACGTCGCCGCCCGAGGCATCGACGTCGCCGACGTCACGCACGTGATCAACTACAGCTGCCCGGAGGACGAGAAGACCTACGTCCACCGGATCGGCCGCACCGGCCGCGCCGGGGCCACCGGCATCGCGATCACCTTCGTCGACTGGGCAGACGTCACGCGTTGGAAGGTCATCAACAAGATGCTCGACCTTCCCTTCGAGGACCCGCCGGAGACCTACTCCACGTCGGAGCACTTCTTCCACGACCAGGGCATCGCGCCGGGCACGAAGGGGCGCCTGGTTCCCGAGAAGCCCCGGGAGGCCAAGCCCGCCCGGGAGTCCGGGGCGCGCGGTGGCGATCGGGGTGGCGATCGGGGTGGCGATCGCGGCGCAGGTCGTGGGGAGCGCCCGAGCCGCAACCGCAGCCGGACCCGCACCCGCAGCGGCGAGACGGTCCCGAGCGGTGCGACGTCGGAGGCGACGTCCACTGAGCAGGGCGCCGGGTCGAGCACCCGGTCGACCACCGGCGACGAAGGGGCGACGAGCTCCTCGGGCAACCGCAACCGGCGGCGCCGCCGTCGTTCCCGCAGCGGCGAGAGCACACCGGCCGCGACCGACTGACGACACGGAGAGGGTGTTCATCCTGGCTCGGGTGAACGCCCTCTGTGCACGTCTCGGGCCGGTCGGGCGCCCCTCACCGCGAAGAACCACCACTGACCGCGAGGAATTTCGCTAGGTAGGTGCTGCTTTCCCAGGTGAACGTGGGAAAGCAGCGGCGCCCACTCAGGGGGTGACGACGACCGTCGTCCCGAGGGCCGCGAAGTCCCACAGGGCGCGGGCGTCGGGCCGCCACTGCCGGATGCAGCCGTGGGACTGGGGCGTGCCCAGGTCGTCGCGGGTCTGCACCAGGTCGCCGTCGTCCACGGGGATGTCGTGGAAGCCGATCGCGGCCCGCTCGCCGTGGGCGAAGCGGACCATGTACTCCATGGTCCCGGAGTCGTCGATCCCGACAGCGTGCCGCGACCTGGACCAGACCTCGTAGGTCCCGGGCCGGAGGTTGTCGGTGAGGCTTCCCGACACCAGGTAGGTGCGCAGGACGCGGTCCCCCGGCCCGACGAGCCAGACGCGTTGGTCGCCCATGTCGAAGACCACGCGGCGTCCCTCGCCCGAGCCGGCGGGGAGAGCCGGTTCGAAGGGGGTGTACCCGTCGTTCGACGCAGGTCCTCGCTCGTCCTCGCCGCGCGCCTCCTCGCTCCGGTCGGCGGTGCCCCGGCTCGTGGTGTCCGCAGGAGGTGCGGGTACGACGGCCTGCGGGTCGGTGCGAGCCTCCGCGGGCGGAGGGCCCGAGGCCGTGGGCAGGATGCCGGCGGCGCCGAGGACAGCGGTCACCGTCACGGTCATGGCTACTGCCGCCCAGGCCATGCGGCCGTAGCGGAGGCGCGTCGAGCGATGCCTCGGTGGAGCAGCCTTCCGGCGGGGGGCCATGCGCCGAGTCTAGGACTTCGCCTCCGCGATCCTGGTGAGGTTGGCTGCGACCTCGCGGTACGCGTCGGCGCCGCGGGTCCTGCGGGCGGTCGCGAGGATCGACCTGCCGGCGGCGGGAGCCTCCGCGAACCGGATCGACTTGGGGATCGGCGGCTCGACGACGTCGAGGTCGTAGGTCTCGGAGATCGTCTCGAGCACCGCACGCGCATGGTTGGTACGGCCGTCGTACAGCGTCGGCAGGACGCCCCACACGGCGAGCCCCCGGTTCGTGAACCGCCGCACGTCGTGCACCGTGTCGAGCAGCTGACCGACGCCGCGGTGGGACAGCGTCTCGCACTGCAGCGGGATGAGCACTCCGTCGGCCGCGGTCAGGGCCGCGACGGTCAGCACGCCGAGGGAGGGCGGGCAGTCCAGGAGCACCCAGTCGTAGCCCTCCACCTCCTCGAGGGCCGCACGCAGGACGTACTCGCGCCCGGTCCGGGTCAGCAGGTCCGCCTCGGCACGGGCCAGCTCGATGGTGGCCGGCAGGAGGTCGACGCCGTCCTCGGTCTCGATGACGACCTCGGCCGGGGAGACGCCCTTGGTGAGGACATGGTGCACCGACAGCTCGAGGTCCTCGGGGTCGATCCCGAGGGAGAACGTCAGGCAGGCCTGCGGGTCGAGGTCGACGATGAGGACCGAGCTGCCCTGCTCCGCCAGGGCGGCGCCGAGCGAGGCGACGGTGGTGGTCTTGGCGACCCCACCCTTCTGGTTCGCGATCGCGAGAGTCTGCGTGTCCATCGGGACTCATTGTGCCCGACGCCCGGGCTCGCGCCCGTCGCTGTCCGTGGAATGCTGCTCACCATGTCGCACGGAACCGCCCTCGTCACCGGCCCCACGGCAGGCATCGGCCGCGCCTTCGCCGACCAGCTGGCCGCCCACGGCCACGACCTGGTGCTCGTCGCCAGGGACGGCGACCGGCTCGAGCAGCTGGCCGAGGAGCTGCGCGGCAGGTACGGCGTCGCGGTGGAGGTCCTGGCGGCCGACCTCGCCGACCGGGAGGCGGTCGGAGAGGTCGAGGCCCGGCTCTCCGACCCCTCACGACCGGTCGCGATGCTCGTCAACAACGCGGGGTTCGGCCACAGGCTCCCCTTCACCGAGAACACCGTCGAGGACGAGCAGGAGATGCTCGACGTGCTGGTGACCGCGGTGCTCCGGCTGACGCACGCCGCCGTCGGGCCCATGCTCGAGCGGGGTGAGGGGGCGATCGTCAACGTCTCGAGCGTCGCTGCCTTCCTCCCGCGGGGCACCTACAGCGCCGCCAAGCGGTACGTCGTGTCCTTCAGCGAGTGGCTCGACGTGACCTACCGGGACCGCGGCGTCCGGGGAATGGCGGTGTGCCCGGGGTTCGTGCGGACGGAGTTCCACGAACGGATGGGCGTGGGCCGGGACTCCGCCCCCCGGTGGATGTGGCTCGACGCCGACCGCGTGGTGCGCGAGGCGCTCGAGGACCTCGACCGGGGCCGGTCGGTGTCCGTCCCGAGCCGGAGGTACAAGCTGCTCAGCGGCCTCGCGCGGGCCACGCCGTCGTCGCTGCAGGCACGGTTCCAGGGTCTCGGCCGCAGGTAGCGGCTCAGCCCTGGCCGGCCAGGAAGGCGCTGATCGCGTCGGCCATCAGCTGCACCGCGATCGCCGAGAGGAGCAGGCCGGCGATCCTCGAGATGAGCAGCACCCCGCTCTCGCGGAGCACCTTGAGGATCGGGACGGAGAACCGCATCGCGATCCAGAGCACCACGTGCACGAGCAGAACGCCCAGGGCGACCGCGGCGAAGGTGTCGACACCCTCCACGCGGTCGGAGAACACCATGGTGGCGACGATCGCGCCCGGACCCGCCATCATCGGCGTGCCCAGAGGCACCAGGGCGACGTTCGCGTTGGCACTGCCAGGGGAGCTGACCGCCTGCCCCTTCCCGGTCAGGAGCTCCAGCGCGATCAGGAGCAGCAGGAGGCCGCCGGCCATCTGCAACGCGGGCAGCGAGATGTGGAGGTAGGCCAGGATCTGCTGACCGAAGAACGCGAACGCCACGATCACGGAGAAGGACACCGCCACCGCCTGCCAGGCGGCCCTCCGCATGGCGGCACCGGACCTGCCGCCGGTGAGGGCCAGGAAGATCGGGACGGTCCCCACAGGGTCCATGATCACGAACAGCGTGACGAAGACCTCGGTCATGAGCACGAGGTCGAGCCAGGTCACGGGGCGACCACCTCGGGTGTGTCGCGCCCCGACGACTCTGCCGCCTCGGCCGCGAGCTCCAGGAGGCGGGAGTACTCCTCGGGCGCGGTCACGTTGCAGCCCAGGTCGTGGTCGATCTTGCCGTCACCGTGGTAGTCGCTGGAGCCGGTGACGACGAGGCCGAGGTCGCGGGCGATCACGCGGAGCCGCTCACGGGTCGACCGGTCGTGGTCCTGGTGGTCCACCTCGATACCGGCGAGGCCGATCTCCTTCAGCGCCGCCAACCGCTTCTCGTCGAGCGCCCTGAAGTCGTGCCGTTTGGCCCACGGATGGGCGATCACGCTGACCCCGCCGGCTGCGGCGACGATCCGGATCATCTCCTCCAGCGGCGCGGCGTAGCGATGCACGTAGGCATGGCCGCGGGGTCCGAGCAGCGTGTCGAAGGCCTCGCCGCGGTGACCCACGACGCCCTTCTCCACGAGCGCGTCCGCGACGTGGGGGCGACCCAGGGCCGCAGCGTCGCCGGCGACCCGGCGCACGTCGTCCTCCTCGATCTCGATGCCGACGCTGCGCAGCCTCTCGAGCGTCGCAGGAAGCCGGCGGTTGCGGCCGTCGAGGATGCGCTCGAGCTCCTCCGCCAGGGGTGGGTAGGTCGGATCGGGGAGGTAGCCGGCCAGGTGCACGCCGTGCCCCTCCAGCACGCAGCTGATCTCGAGGCCGCGCACGAGGGTCACCCCCTCGCGCACCGCGGCCTCGGCGGCCTCCTCCCAGCCCGCGGTCGTGTCGTGGTCGGTGAGGGCCAGCACGTCGATGCCCATCTCCCGCGCGTGGCGCACCAGCTCACGAGGCGGCGTGGTGCCGTCGGAGCGGTCGGAGTGGGTGTGGAGGTCGATGCGCACCCGCGCAGCCTAGCCGTCGGCACCCCCCTCACCAGGGCGGTGGGCTGCCCCCGAACGGGACGTCGACGAGCTCGGGCCCGAGGTCGGCCAGATCGGCCAGGGACCACTCGTCCCGGAGCAGGAGCGCGGCGGACGGGGGCCGGAGCACCAGCCACAGCCAGCGGCCATGAGCCTCGCCGGCAAGGACCGACCTGTCGAAGTGGCCGTGGCTCTCGCTGGTCGACACCGCCCACAGCGGGAGGGTGGCGCCGGCGATGCGCACCCGGGCCTGGGGCGGGCCGTGCCCCACCTCCGCCCCGGGGTCGGTGTGGTCGGTCCCCGCGCACCGGGCGCCGAGGCCGACCCCGGGCTCCTCGGACACCAGCGTGAGCTCGACGAGCCCGTCCGCATCGCTCATCCCGTGGCAGGACAGCATGCTCGCACGGGCGTCCTGCCCCGGTGCGGAGACGCAGCCGAAGTCCGTGATGGTCCACCCCGGCGCCAGCGGCCAGGGGACGAGGGTCGGTGCGTGCCCGCATTGTTGCAGGTGCACGGCGAGGTCTTCGTACCGCGCGACAGAGGGTCGCCACAACGGCGTGATCACTCCGTGGTCCGGGCACCGCCAGCCGTCCGGCTGCTCGCTCACCGGCGACGTGCAGCGGGGGCATCCGGCCGCGAGACTCATGCTGCCACGGTCCTGCCGCGGGGCTGCCCCGTCAAGCAGCGCTGTCTAGGCTGGACCGATGGTAGACCGACGACGGGTCCCGTGCGTGGGCGGCATCGTGACCGACGCCGACGGCCGGGTCCTGCTCGTCCGGCGTGGACAGGAGCCCGCGATCGGCACCTGGTCCATCCCCGGTGGGCGCGTCGAGCAGGGTGAGGACGACGCCGCTGCCACGGCGCGCGAGGTGCTCGAGGAGACCGGCCTCGTGGTCCGCGTCGCCGAGCACGTCGGCACGGTCGAGCGGGACGCGCCGGACGGTTCGGTCTACCTGATCCAGGACTACCGCTGCCACCCTGTCGAGGGCGCCGACCCCGCTGCGGTGGTGGCCGGGGACGACGCGGCCGACGTGGGCTGGTTCTCCTCCGAGGAGATCCGGAGCCTGGACTGCGCCCCCGGACTCGTCGAGGCACTGACCGTCTGGCAGGTACTCCCCCCGGGCCCGCCCCGCAGCCTGTCGCCCGGTCAGCCGCAAGCACGGGGGTAGCCGCCTCCGCGGTCACCGGGGCGGGTCAGAACCCGGTCCGCGCCAGCACCACGGCGAAGCCTGTGGCCACCGCAAGGAGGACCAGCTCCCCGGCGACCAGGAGCCAGAAGGCATGGGGGCTGCCCTGCTCCACCTTGCGGATGGACCGGGTCCGGTGGCCGAGCCCGGCCAGCCCGAGCAGCACCAGCAGGCCGATCTTCACGCCGAGCAGGAGCACGTAGGCGCCGGAGTCGAGCAGCTGCGCCGGGGACATCCGGCTCAGGACGTTGCCCACACCCGAGAGGACCACGCCGAAGAAGGCGCCGAGCGCCACGGAGCTGAACTGGCGTAGCTGTCCCGCGGTCGGCGCCTCGGTCGCCACCTGGGTGACCAGGGCCAGGAGTCCTCCGAACCACAGGGTCACCGCACCTACGTGCAGCGCCAGCGAGAGCAGCGCCCAGCCCCAGTTGTCGGCGCCGGCAGAGTGCCCCGTGAGCACGAGGCCGGCCAGGGCGCCCAGCGCGAGGAGGTAGGCGGCGGGCACCCGCCGGGTCCGTCCACCGTGCGTCAGGGCAGCCACGACCCCGGCTGCGAGCGCGGTGAGGACCGAGGCGACCACGACCCCGTCGAGGGCCGAGGATCCGCTCGCGGGGGTGGGCAGGACGGCGCCGCCGAGCTCGGCCCGCACCAGGGTCGTCGCGGCGGTCACGACCGAGGAGGCCGCCCACGCGGTCGCCCACACGGACGCGGAGAAGGTCAGCGCGGCCGTCGTCGGGTCCTCGGCACGCCCCTCGACCGGGTTCGTGAGCAGGACCAGCACGAGACTGCCGACGGTGCCGCTCGCGGCGACGTAGCCCAACACACGCAGCGTCGAGGCGAACAGCTCGGCAGGCTCGCGACCGGCGAGGTCGGCGGTCATGGTCAGCTGCGCGACGACCGTGGCCAGGACGGCGAGGAGGGTGACCGTGACCGCGACCCGCGCGGGCTGCACCCGGGCGGGGACCTCGGTCGTGCTCACCGGCGGGCCGCCGCGGGCTCGACGAGGCCACGCAGGAGTACGACGAGGCCCATCCCCGCTCCGAGGACGAGCACCCCGGCGCCGCCGAGCAGCCGTCCCGAGCCACCTTCCACGGCGGCCGCCGGCGAACCGGAGCCGCCGACGGCGAAGGCGAAGCTGCCCGAGACCTGGTGCCCGTCGACCGTGGAGATCCCGTCGAACTCCACCGTCCACACACCGTTGGCCCCCGGCTCGCGGACCTCGATCGTGTACACCGTCCTGGTCGTGGAGGCGAGCACGTTGACCGGCAGCGCCTCACCCCCGGGACCGCGCACGACGAAGCCCTCCTCGGACGGTGCGAAGGCGCTGACGAACTCCAGGGAGATGTTCTCCGGCGCCTCGTCGACCTGGCCACCGTCGTTGGGGCTGCTGCTCAGCAGGTCGGTGTGCCCGGCGGCGGGAGCCATCGGGACGAACGTGAGCAGCGCGAGGGCGAGGAGGCCCGGGACGAGCCACCACGGGCGCGCAGCGGTCAGCTGTTCCACTGCAGGATCACGGCCGTCTCACGTTCGTACCCGAGCACCGAGAGCGTGCTCGTGTCGAGCCTGAACAGGCGCCCCTCGCTCACCGGCAGCCCCAGCCAGCGTGCAGTGAGCGCGCGGAGACCGTGCGCGTGCCCGACGACGAGAACCTTCCCGCCGGTGGCGCGGACGTCGGCCACGACGCGGTCCATCCGGGCCGACACGTCCTCGGGCCGCTCCCCTCCCGGCGTGGGGTGGGTCCACACCGTCCAACCGGGGACGTCCTCACGGATCTCGTCGTTGGTGACGCCCTCGTAGTCGCCGTACTGCCACTCGACGAGGTCGTCGGTGACCGTGGGGTCCGTGAAGCCGGCGAGCTCGGCGGTACGACGGGCGCGGCCCATCGGGCTCACCAGCACCCGGTCGAACCGCTCCGCTGCGAGCCGGGGGGCCAGCGCGCGGGCGGCGTCCTCACCGGCCTCGGTCAGCGGGAGGTCGCTGAACGACGTGTGCCGGCGGTCGCGGCTCCACTCGGTCTCCCCGTGCCGGACCAGCCACACCTCGGTGCCCGACGGAGCCTGGAAGTCATCCGGCATGGTGGCCCGGCCAGTTCTTGTCCGGCTGCGGCAGCGGGCGGGCGGGCTGCTCGCCGCCGCGCTCGGTGAGGTAGCTCTCCTTCGGCACCATCACCTTGCGCCGGAAGACGCACACGACCTTGCCGTCCTGGTTGTAGCCGATGGTCTCGACGTGCACCACGCCGCGGTCGTCCTTGGACTTGCTCTCCCACTTGTCGAGCACGGTGGTCTCGCCGTAGATCGTGTCGCCGTGGAAGGTGGGCGCGACGTGGCGCAACGACTCGATCTCGAGGTTGGCGATCGCCTTGCCGGAGATGTCGGGGACGCTCATCCCGAGCAGCAGGGAGTAGACGTAGTTGCCGACCACGACGTTCTGACCGAACTGTGTGGTGTTCTCGGCGTAGTTGGCGTCCATGTGGAGCGGGTGGTGGTTCATCGTCAGCAGGCAGAACAGATGGTCGTCGTACTCCGTCACCGTCTTGCCCGGCCAGTGCTTGTACGTCGCCCCGACCTCGAACTCCTCGTAGCTGCGGCCGAACTGCATCTCACACTCTCCTGTCATCGGGCGTCGGGCGTTCGCCCTATGGTGCCGAACCACACGCGCGGGCGGCATCCCGCGTCGGCGTGGGCTTGCTCACGCGCGACGGCGTACGGCGCGCAACCTGCCGGCGACCCGCCACCAGACGCGGCGCACGGCCATCACGGCCCGGGACCTCTCGCTGACCGCCGCCAGGGTGGTCCGGACCGGTCGGGTGGCCAGGCGGTCCTCGAGCTCGGTGAGCCTGCGGAGGCTCTGCTGCGCCTCGCGACGCTGCCCGGAGCAGGCCTCCAGCAGCGCAGCGAGGGCGGTGACGCTCTCCTGGAGGAGCCGCTCGCCGGTGACCTCCGGATGTGCCGGCGGGGACGCGGGAGCGGGGGGCACCAGCTCGTCGAGGTCACCCACCACGTCCACGCCGAGAGCGGCGATCTCGGCGGCCATCCGGCGGGAGCGCTCCACTGCATAGCCGACATCGTCGCCGGCCAGCGCGATCTTGGCCCCGGGCTGACGGGTGAGCAGGGTCTGCGCGAACAGGTCCTTCACGTCCACCGGGTACGGCCCGGGCAGCGGGAGGCGGTCGCCGAGGGCGGCGTTCACGCGGCGCAGCAGCTCGGCCTGCTCGTACCCGAGGGAGGTGTTCGCCCGGTGCCCACCGAGGTCGAAGGCCTCCGGCTCGAGCCCCAGCAGACCGGCGAAGCGGGTCCACAGCTGCTCCGGCGGCGCGCCGGCCGGCGGCACGGTGACCACGTGCACCCGCTCGGCCGGGACGGCGGCGGACCAGCGCTCCAGTACGCGCGGGTAGTCCTGCACCCGCCAGAACCAGGTGCCCTTGCGCTCCTCGCGCAGCTGGGCCACGAACTCCTGGAAGGTCAGGGTGTCGCGGTGCTTGACGTGCTCCTGCCACTCCGCGGGGATCTGGCGCACGAGGTCGCGCGCCGTGAGCACGACGTGCACCTCGGCGTCGACCCCGAGCGCCTCGACGGCGGCGGTGGCCTGCGACTCGGTCGCGGCGGCGAAGAGCTCGTGGGAGACGAGGACGTCGCCGTCCCAGGCAACGGCCTCCTCGACCGCCCGCTGCCAGATCCCCGCGGCGCGCGGCGGGGTCTCGGGCCGACCGGCCAGCTGGCGAACGTCCAGGGTGGCGAGGTAGTGGTCGTGGAAGGACTCCAGAGGAAGGAGGAGGCCCTGCTCGCGAGCGAGGCCGCGCTGGGACCACAGCACCTGCTGCAGGAACGTCGTACCTGTCTTGGGGCTACCCACGTGCAGGAAGATTCGCTTGGTCACAGCGCGCATGCTACGGGTCGTACCGTCGGCCGCCGACGCCTGCTAGTCGGACCGGGTGCGCCGACGCAGCCGCCCGACGAGCGCACGCGCCCGGTCGACGATCCCCTCGGCCGCCGAACCCTCCACGGTGGCGACGAGCCGACGCCTGAGCCGCGCGCGCAGCCGGCCGACTTCCTCGGCGAGCTCCACGAGCACCGTCGCCGTCGTGGCGAGCACCTCTGCCTCGGGGACCGTGTTCGGTGCGTCGGTCTCCTTCGCGGCGTCGCGCACACCGATCCCTCGCGGCTCGAGCTCGGCGAGGTCGCCCACCAGGTGACAGCCTTGCGTCCTCACCGCCTCACGGATGCGCTCGGTCTCGGCATCGACCCACGGACGCGCAGCCTCCGGGAGGACGACCCGCAGCTGGCCGGTCCGCGCCGCAAGGATGTCCTTGACCACGTGGTTCTTGATCAGCCTGGCGTACTGCTCCCAGCTCAGGTGCCGAGACGCTCGGTTGACCTGCTGCAGCACAGCGATCTCCACGGCACCGATCGACTGGTTGGCGGGCCTGCCCGAGATGGTCAGGCCATCGAGGGAGAAGCCGACGACCTCGGCGAAGCGACGCAGCAGCAGGTTCGGGTCCTCATGGACCGGCGGGACGGTGATGACGTGGATACGGTCGCCGGGCACGTGCTCGGCGAACAGGCCGACGACCCGCGCCGCGTCCTGGAACCTCCAGAACGGATGCTTGCCGGACGGACCCGCGGCGACGTCGGCGAGGAACTGGGCCCAGTCCTCCACCTCACGGTTCTTCGCGCGCTCCTGCCAGGTGGCCGAGACGATCCTGGAGAAGTCACGCACGGTGATCACCACGTGGACGTCGCGCGGCGCCAGGTCGTCCAGCATGCGTGCGACCTGGGGCGGCGTCGCCCCGGCGAGGACCTCGTGCGAGAGCACCACCCGTCCCGCGGACTCGCGTGCCGTCGCCGCCAGTGCCGCCCAGGCTCCCACCTCCGGGGCGCGCTTCCACCCGAGCAGGTCCATCGCGGCGTGGTAGTGGGCGCCACGCACCCGGCCGGGGTAGACCACCCCGGCCGAGGCCAGGTGGGCGCGGTTCTCCCACAGGACCTTCTGCAGCTCGGTGGTGCCGGTCTTGGGGAGACCGACATGAAGGAAGACGGGTTCGGTCATCGGTTCAACGCAGCTTGTAGTCCTCGAGGAGCCGGCGCCCGATGATCATCTTCTGGATGTCGGAGGTGCCCTCGCCGATGAGCATGAACGCGGCCTCCCGGTAGAGCCGCTCGATCTCGTACTCCTTGGAGTAGCCGTAGCCGCCGTGGATCCGGAACGAGTCCTCGACGACCTCGTTGCAGTACTCGCTCGCCACCATCTTGGCCATCCCGGCCTCGACGTCGTTGCGCTGCCCGGAGTCCTTCTGGCGGGCGGCGCGCACCATCATCGCGTGCGCGGTCTCCACCTTGGTGGCCATCTCGGCCATCCGGAACAGCACCGCCTGGTGCTGCGCGATCGGCTTGCCGAAGGTCTCGCGCTGCTGGGCGTAGGCCACGCCGAGCTCGAAGGCCCGGTTGGCGATGCCGCACGCGCGGGCGGCGACGTTGACGCGGCCGACCTCGACGCCGTCCATCATCTGGTAGAAGCCCTTGCCCGGCTCCCCACCCAGGATCTGGTCCGCGGAGATCCGGTGGCCCTCGAACACCATCTCGGTGGTGTCGATGCCCTTGTAGCCCATCTTCTCGATCTTGCCCGGCACGGTGACGCCCTGTGCGGTCTCGCCGAAGCCGGGCTCCTTCTCCACCAGGAACGTGGTCATGTTCCGGTAGACGGAGTCGGCACCCTCGTCGGTCTTGACCAGCACCGCCACCAGGTTCGAGGAGCCGCCGTTGGTCAGCCACATCTTCTGGCCGGTGATGGTGTAGCCGTCATCGGTCTTGACGGCCTTGGTCTTGATCGCCGACACGTCCGAGCCCAGCGACGGCTCGGACATCGAGAACGCGCCACGGACCTCGCCGGTCGCCATCCGAGGCAGGTACTTCTGCTTCTGCTCCTCGGTGCCGTGCTTCATCAGCATGTACGCCACGATGAAGTGGGTGTTGATCACCCCCGAGACGCTCATCCAGCCGCGGGCGATCTCCTCCACGCACAGTGCGTAGGTCAGCAGCGACTCCCCGAGCCCGCCGTACTCCTCGGGGATCATCAGGCCGAAGATGCCGAGCTCCTTGAGGCCCTCGACGATCTCGGTGGGGTACTCGTCCTTCGACTCCAGCTCCTGTGCGACCGGGATGATCTTGTCGTCGACGAAGGTGCGGACGGCCTTCAAAATCTCCTGCTGGATGTCGGTCAGGTCCTCGGTCTCACACAGGCGGCTCATGCGGTTGCGTCCTTTCGCTGGCGCTGAGGTACGGCGGGTTCACTCCGCGCGGAGTATGGACCACGGCCCGCGCATGCGCCATGAGGGAATTCACACGTCACGGACGAGGTCACCGGCGGGAGCGGGTCTGGCGCAGGCGCTGCTCGAGCCGCTGCGGGTCCCGGACGTCCTCGGGCAGCAGCAGCTGCTCGACGACGTCGGTCAGCTCGGCGATGCGTCGGGCGAGCTGACGGTTCTCGATCACCTCGTGCTCGAGCTCGTTGACACGGCTGCGCAGGTTCGCGAGCTGCTTCTCCACGTCCCCGCCGCCCGACGCCCGCCGGGCCCGGACGACGCGCTGCTTGGCCCGGACCAGTCCCGCAGCTGCCCGGGTACGGAGCTCAGCCATCACTACCTCTTTCTCTCGACGATCATCCGGCACAGCCAGGGGTCCTCGTCACCGAGCGGCGACAGGCCTTGCCCGGTCTGGGTGTGCACGACCCGGAAGCCGAACCGCTCGGCCTCCGCCTCCACCCGCACGGGTCGCAGGAAACGGCGGTAGTGGTCGCCGAAGTGCTTGGGCAGCTTCGTGTCACGCACGGTCCGGAACTCCAGGTAGGCCCGGCCGCCGTGGCTGAGCGCCATCGCCATCAGCCGCCAGGCGTTCTCACGGCCCGCATCGCTGAGGGCGTGAAGCAGGAAGCGGGCGTAGACCACCCCTTCGCCCTGCTCGTGCGCCAGCTCCGCGCCGGCGATGAGCGTGTCGCGGACGCTGTCGAGGTTGACCGGGCGCAGACGCAGCGTGCGGGCAGGTCTGAGGTCCCTGAGGTTCTTGCGGGCGTGGCGCGTGATCGCGTCGATGCCCGTCACGGCGAACCCCTGCTCGACGAACAGACGCGTGTCGCGGCCGGTCCCGCACCCGAGGTCGATCAGGGGCCCTGGCCTCTCCTGCTCGAGGACCCAGCGGGCGAACGGGCTCGGCTCGGACGGGACCCGGTGGGCCGAGGCGCCGTAGAACCGACCCCAGTAGTCCCGCCGCTCGCGCATGCCGCCGAACCAGCCGCGGACGCGTCGGCGCTGGCGACGCGGTCGCTCGAACCTGAAGGCGGGGTTCGGCACGCGCCAGTCGGGCCCGTACGCCGACGCCAGGAACACCTCAGGCCTGGCCGGCACCGGCATCGGCCGACCCTCGAACTCGATCGTCCCCAACGGCAGGACAGCGCTCACGTCGGCCTCGGTGTCGACGTCGTTGATCTGGTGCAGCCGGCCCTGGGACAGGAACGCGGTGAAGATGTCGAGGTTGCGGGTCGTGCCGTCGGGCTGCTCGAGGTCCATCGCCATGAACCCGCCGCTGTTGCGGGTGACCTTGATCCCGTGGTCACGCAGGATCCGCTCGATGCGGAAGCCCTCGATCATCACGTCCGCCGGGTTGTCGAACGCACTGAGATAGCCGAGGTCCACGTCGACGTCGTGCGCGATCACCTTCCCCTCCCGGACCGCGCCGAGGAGGGACCCGAAGCTGAGGAACGCCGGGACGCCGCACTCGTCGTGCAGGATCGCGAGCACCGACTCGACCTGGTCGAGGTAGGCCTCGATCGCGGCACGCTCGGTGGTGGCGAACGGCTGGACCAGGCGGCCCCACTTGGTCAGTGCCGCCGGGTGACCGGCGGCGTCGACGATCGCCACCCGGCCCTCGCCGGAGCCGAAGGCCGCATCGACGACACCGACCACCTCGTCCGAGCCGTGGCGCACCAGGCTCACCTCCGCCCGCCCGTCGAGCTGGCGCAGGACGGGGGGCGGCCAGGGCACGTCGCGGCGGCCGTCCTCGGCCAGCGAGAAGTCGTTCGGGTCGATCGACCAGATGCGACGGCCGTCGAAGAGCACGTCGCAGACGAAGTCGGCGCTCCCGGGGAACCGGAGGCCGTGCTCGTCGACGGCGAGCTGTCCCGTCGCGGGGGCACCCGTGACGCTCGACCCGTCTCCTGACACCTTCAGCCTCCGAACGTTCGGGGAACACGCCACGAACGGGCGGTGAACCGGTCTGCCACGGCGCTGAACACTACCCGAGGCGGCGGGTCCGTCAGGAGCGGCGCAACCGCCTGCGCGCCGCGCGGGCCACGCGAGCGAGGGCGGCCCGCGGTCCGGCGGTCGTGGCGACGGTCCTGCCGGCGACAGGGGGCCGCTTCGCTGTGTCCGCTCCCTGGTCTGAACGGCGGTGCGCCCGGTGAGGTGCTCGCGTCCTCTGGGCGTCCTCCAGCAGCCCCACGATCGCGTCGAGCGCCGCGTCGAGCAGCTCGCGCTCCGTGGCGTCGTCGGGCGTCCTGCTGGACAGCAGCTCGGCGTCGGGCATCAGCTCGTCGAGCGAGCCGACGACGTCGTACCCCGCCTTCTCGAGCAGGGCGACCGCCTCCCTGCCGCGGGAGACCAGCTCCTCGGCCTGAGGCATGGTGACCGTGAAGCGTTCGCGGGAGCCGCGCGCGAGCACGGTGTTCGCCAGCAGGTCCCGCAGCATTCTCGTGCGGTCCCGGGGAGTCTCGAAGACCGACCACGCACGGTCGTCGACCCGGCGCAGCAGCTCGGTCTCGACCAGGCCGAGCGAGGTGTTCGCCGCCGGGATCCTCGTGCTCACACCCTCGGGGCCGATGCCGACGACGGAGGAGAACCGCTCCCACAGCAGCCCGGGCGGGCTGCCCGGCGGCGGCACCGTCACGACGTGCACGCGCTCGGGCGGGAGGTCGTGGCGCCAGCGCTCGAGGATGGCCGGCACATCTTGGGTGCGCCACGACCAGACCGGGGTGTCGTTGTCGAGGTCGAACTCCGAGAAGGGGACGGCGAAGCCGTACTTCAGACGCTCCTGCCAGACCGCGCCCGCCTGGCTGATGTAGTCGCGGGCGGTGAAGACCAGGTGCACCTCGGCGGGGGCGAGGTCACGGTGGGCGCGCAGCGCCTGCTCGGCGCTGCAGGCCCCGAAGAACTCGTGGGAGACGACGACGGGACCGTCCCACTCCCGGACCTGGCGCAGGATCCGGTCCCAGGCACCGGGGGCCTGCTTGGGGCGGTTGCGGAAGGTGAAGCCCCGGAGCACCTCGGTGGCCCAGACCCGGTCGTTGTGGAAGGTGCCCGCGGCGTACCGGATGCCCTGTGCCTCGAGCGCGTCCTGGTTCGCGTGCATGACCTGCTGCAGGTAGGTCGTGCCCGTCTTCGGCGCACCGATGTGCAGGTAGACCTTGCTGGCCATGGCCGTGGGCTCTCCTCCCGGGGCGGCGTTGCGCCCCGGTCCCGAGGCGCAACGCTCGACTCTAGTCCTCCGGTCTACTCGCCCGGAGCGGTCCACACGTCGGTGCGCTGCATCCCGGCGGCACGGCCCTTGGCGGAGACCACCAGCGCCATCTTGCGCGAGGCCTCGTCGATCATCTCGTCGCCGAGCATGACCGCGCCCTTCGCACCACCCTTCTCCGAGGTGTAGTACTCGTAGGCGTCGAGGATGTTCTCGGCGTGGTCGTAGTCCTCCTGCTTCGGGGAGTAGACCTCGTTCGCCGCGGCGATCTGGTCCGGGTGCAGGGTCCACTTTCCGTCGAAGCCGAGGGCCGCGGAGCGACCGGCGACCCGCTTGAAGCCGTCGATGTCCTTGATCTGCAGGTAGGGCCCGTCGATGGCCTGCTTGTTGTGGGCCCGGGCGGCCATGAGGATCCGCATCAGGATGTAGTGGTAGGCGTCGCCGACGTCGTACCCCGGAGGCTGCTCACCGACGACGAGGGTCTTCATGTTGATCGAGGCCATGAAGTCGGCGGGGCCGAAGATGATCGTCTCGACGCGCGGGGAGGCGGTGGCGATGTCGTCGACGTTGATCAGGCCGAGGGCGTTCTCGATCTGCGCCTCGATGCCGATCCGGCCGACCTCGTAGCCCATCGTCGTCTCGATCTGGGTCAGCAGGGTGTCCAGTGCCTTGACCTGGTCGGCGGTCTGCACCTTCGGCAGCATGAGGCAGTCGAGGTTGGCGCCGGCGCCCTCGACCACCTCGATGACGTCCTTGTAGGTCCACTGGGTGGTCCAGTCGTTCACGCGGACGGTGCGGACGCGGTTGCCCCAGTCGCCGGTGTTGAGCACCTCGACGATGTTCTTGCGGGCGTCCGGCTTCGCGATCGGCGCGACGGAGTCCTCGATGTCGAGGAACACCTGGTCGCTCTCGAGGCCCTGGGCCTTCTCGAGGAACCGGGGGTTCGACCCGGGGACGGCGTGGCAGGAGCGGCGGGCGCGCAGCTCGCGGGATCGGGACGCGTCGGTCATCGAAGGCCTCTCATCAGGTTGGTCTCACCGGGCGGAGATTGCCCGGGAGCCTACTGGCCCGTCCCCGTCGCCGGGGAGGGCTCGCGGTGGTGGCATTGGTCACGGACGGCCCCGTGATGTGGGAGTCTCGGGGCGTGACCGAGACGTTCACGACCGCGCTGATCGCCGAGCTGGCCAAGAAGACCGGCGTCTGCTGGCTGAGGTACGACGAGCCCGACGCGCCGGCGGGTGCCCCGAGCCGTCGGGCCGCCTGGCACGTGTGGCACGACGACGCGCTGCACCTGGTCGCGGGCGGCGACGAGCAGCCCCTGCCGGGCCTCGACGAGGTGGACCGCGTCGAGGTGACCATGCGCAGCAAGGAGAACGGCGGCCGCCTCGTGACGTGGGTGGGCAGTGTCACGGTGCTGCGTCCCGGCGACGAGCGGTGGGACCCCGCGACGGCGGCCCTCGTCGCGGACCGGCTGAACCTCGACGACCTCGCCACGGCCGCGGACGGCTGGGCGGAGCGCAGCGTGGTGCTGCGGGTCGAACCGACCGGCGAGGTGCTCGAGCAGCCCGGTTCGCTGAGCGACACCGACCACGCCGCTCCGCCCCCGGTGACGGGGGCGACGACCCGGCGCGGGCTGCCGCGGGTGCTGCACAGGCGTCAGCGGCGTCGGCCGGGCCTCAGCTGAGCCCCTGCGACGGTTGATCACCCCGCCGGTACGACGATGCGGCCGGCGGCCACCGGCTGGACCCGGCCCGCGACGTGCACCCGCTCGACGGAGCCGGAGGTGACCTCCACCCGGCCGGCGAGGGTGGACGGGCGGCCCATCTCCACCCCCTGGGTGATCGTGTAGCGGCCGCCCTCGGGCAGCCGGCCGGCGACGACGAGGGCGAGCCCGAGGCCCGCCGCGGCGGACCCGGTCGCGGGATCCTCGGCGACGTCGAGCCCCGGCACGAACACCCGCGACCGGACCGACAGCTCGGGGGCGTCTCCCGAGACGTGGTGCAGGTTCAGCCCTTCGACCGGGTCGGCGGTCGCCCCCACGGCAGCGAGGCGGTCGGCGTACCCGCTCAGCGGCCGGAGCGACGGCCGGGCACGTCGGACCGCGTCCTCCGTCACGGCCAGGTGGACGAAGGTCAGGCCGGTGCCCGCGAGCCACGCCGGCCCCGCGACGTCGGACAGCGACAGCCCGACGTCCTCGAGCAGGGTGGCCACCAGCGCGTCGTCGAGCGGTCCGGCCAGGTCGTGCGGGGTGGCGGTCAGCTCGACCTCACCGTCGGGGAGGAAGCGCACCCCGATCTCGCCGGCGCCACAGTGCTGCACGACCGACTCCGAGGCGAGCTCACCGCGCGAGCGCAGCACCCAGGCCGTGCCCAGCGTCGGGTGACCGGCGAACGGGATCTCGCCCCCGGGCGTGAAGATCCGGAGGGCGTACTCCCCCTCGCCGCGCGGGACCGGGAAGGTCGTCTCGGAGTAGCCGAACTCCTGCGCCAGCGCCAGGCACTGTGCGGTGGTCAGGTCCTCGGCGCCGTGGACCACCGCCAGCTGGTTGCCCGCGAAGGGCCGGTCGGTGAACACGTCGACGACGTCGAAGCTGAGCATTGCGCCTCCCTGGTGCACGGTGTCCACGATCGGCCTTCTCTCCCGCTAACGTATCGACTCGTGAGCACCACCCAGAACCGCGTCTTCGCCGCCCGCCTCGCGGGCCTGCCGGTGTTCGACCCGGCCGGCGACCAGGTCGGGAAGGTGCGCGACATCGTGGTCGCCCTGCGAACCGGACGACAGCAGCCCCGGGTGCTCGGCCTGGTGGTCGAGGTGTTCGGCCGGCGGTCGGTCTTCGTGCCCATGACACGGGTCACCCACGTCGACAGCGGGCAGATCATCACGACCGGTGTGGTGAACATGCGCCGGTTCGAGCAGCGGTCGACCGAGACGCTGGTGTTCGGCCAGATGTTCGACCGCAAGGCCACGATCCGGGAGAACGGCGTGGTCGGCACGGTCTACGACCTGGCCATGGAGCAGGCCCGCAACCGGGACTGGTACCTCTCCCGGGTCGCGCTGCAGGAGGGCTCCAAGCGCTTCGGCCGCCGCGGGCAGACCCACGTCGTGGAGTGGGACGAGGTCGACGGCCTCGCGCTGCCCGAGGAGTCGCAGGGTGCCACCCATCTGCTGGCCGCTCTGGAGGAGATGCGCCCGGCGGACCTCGCCCACGTGATCCACGACCTCCCGGCCAAGCGTCGCCGCGAGGTGGCCTCCGCGCTGAACGACGAGCGGCTCGCCGACGTGCTGGAGGAGCTGCCGGAGGAGGACCAGGTCGAGATCCTCGGCAACCTCGACGACGAGCGCGCAGCCGACGTGCTCGAGGAGATGTCTCCCGACGACGCGGCCGACCTGATCGCCGAGCTCCCGGCCGAGACCGCGGAGGTCCTGCTGGCGCTCATGGAGCCCGACGAGGCCAAGAGCGTGCGGCAGCTGATGTCCTACGCGGAGCGCACCGCCGGCGCGATGATGACGACCGAACCGGTGATCCTGCCTCCCGGGGCCACGGTCGCGGACGCGCTCGCGCACGTGCGCAACGCCGAGCTCCCGCCCGCCCTCGCCGCGATGGTCTACGTCTGCAGGGCGCCGTACGAACCGCCGACCGGCCGGCTCCTCGGCGTCGCCCACATCCAGCGGCTGCTCCGCGAGCCGCCGTCGGGCCTCGTCGGCGGTGTCGTCGACAGCGACCTGGAGACGCTCCCGGCGACCGCCACCCTCGAGGACGTCGCGCGCCACCTGGCCACCTACAACCTCGTCGCGGCACCGGTCACCGACGAGGATGGCCGGCTGCTCGGTGCGGTGACCGTCGACGACCTCCTCGACCACCTGCTGCCGGAGAACTGGCGCGAGAGGCCGAGTGCCCGGGGAGGTGTCCTCGATGGCTAGCGAGAACCGCCGCGAAAGGTCCGGCTTCGCCCGGTCACGCCTCGACCAGCCTCGGGAGACCCGGCGCCGGCTGCTGCGTCGACCGTCCTACGACCCGGAGGTGTTCGGCAGCTTCGCGGAGAGCTTCGCCCGCTTCATGGGCACCGCGCGGTTCCTCGGTTACATGACGGCGTTCGTCCTCATCTGGCTGCTCTGGAACGCGGTGGTGCCGCCCTCGTGGAAGTTCGACGCGTACCCCTACATCTTCCTGACCCTCATCCTGAGCCTGCAGGCGTCGTACGCCGCACCGCTGATCCTGCTGGCGCAGAACCGGCAGGAGGACCGCGACCGGGTCGTCACCGAGCAGGACCGCCAGGCGAACACCCGGGCTCACGCGGACATGGAGTTCCTGGCTCGGGAGATGGCCTCCCTGCGGATGGCCATCGGCGAGGTCGCCACCCGCGACTACGTGCGCTCCGAGCTGCGTTCCCTGCTCAACGAGCTCGAGGACCGCGGCCACCTCCCGCCCGAGGCGTCGGAGGACTCCGGTGACGAAGGCCATCCCGACCGGCGCTGACGGCTTCTTAGGGCGCCGCGTACGCTGAACGGCATGACGTCCGCGCTCCTCGACCAGGTCAACGCCGCCCTCGCCACCGTGAACGACCCCGAGATCCGGCGACCGATCACCGAGCTCAACATGGTCGACTCCGTCGAGATCGACGAGGCGGGCAAGGTCTCGGTCACGGTGCTGCTCACGGTGGCCGGCTGCCCGCTCAAGGACACGATCAACCGCGACGTGACCGAAGCGGTCTCGAAGGTCCCTGGTGTGACCGGTGTGGACCTGACCCTCGGCACGATGACCGCAGAACAGCGGGCGGGGCTCCAGGAGGTGCTCCGCGGCGGCCAGGCACAGCGTGAGATCCCCTTCGCGCAGGCCGGCTCGCTGACGAAGGTGTACGCCATCGCCAGCGGCAAGGGCGGTGTCGGCAAGTCCTCGGTGACGGTGAACCTCGCCGTCGCGATGGCGCAGCAGGGCCTCAAGGTCGGCATCGTCGACGCCGACATCTACGGCCACTCCGTCCCGGCGATGCTCGGCGTCGGCGACGTGCGTCCCACCCAGGTCGAGGACATGATCATGCCGGTGCCGACGGCGCACGGCATCTCGGTGATCTCGATCGGCATGCTCAAGCCCCGCCGCGACCAGGTCGTCGCGTGGCGCGGCCCGATGCTCGACCGGGCGCTCGTGCAGATGCTCAGCGACGTCTACTGGGGCGACCTCGACGCCCTCTTCCTCGACCTCCCGCCGGGCACCGGCGACATCGCGATCTCACTGGGCCAGCACCTGCCGAACGCCGAGGTGGTCGTGGTGACCACACCGCAGGAGGCCGCCGCCGAGGTGGCGGAGCGCGCGGGCACGATGGCCTCGATGATGCACCAGCGGGTGATCGGCGTGCTCGAGAACATGTCGTTCCTGCCCTGCCCCCACTGCGGTCCCGAGCACCGGCTCGAGGTGTTCGGCTCCGGTGGCGGCGAGCGCGTCGCGCAGACCCTCTCGGCCCGGTTCGGGTACGACGTGCCCGTGCTCGGCGCGATCCCCCTGGAGCTCGCGCTGCGCGAGGGGGGCGACGTGGGCCGTCCGATCGTGGAGGTCTCGCCCGAGTCCCCCGCTGCCCAGCAGCTGGCCAAGGTCGCCGCGACGATCTCAGGACGCGGCCGAGGGCTGGCCGGGATGCAGCTCGGCCTCACCCCTGCCGGTAGATTCTGACGCGTGTTCGGGATCGGGCTGCCAGAGCTGCTGGTCATCTTCGTCGTCGGCATCCTGGTCTTCGGACCCGACCGGCTCCCCGAGTTCGCGCGGCAGGCGGGGCGATTCCTGCGTCAGGTGCGCCAGTTCACCAACGCCGCCCGTGACGACCTCCGCAAGGAGCTCGGGCCGGAGTTCTCCCACCTCGAGATCTCCGACCTCGACCCGCGCCAGCTGGTCCGCAAGCACATCATCGACGCCATGGACGAGGACATCGACGAGGGCAGCACCATCCCCGTCCGGGCCGGTCTGCGGCCGCTCGAGACCGGTGAGCGGCCGCCGTACGACACCGAGGCGACCTGACCCTCAGCCCACCTTCGCGTCGAGGGTGACCTCGACCTGACGCTCGCGGCCGTCCCGGCGCACCGTCATCTCGATGGTCTCCCCCGGCTGGTGGCTGCGGATCGCGACGATCAGCCCGATCCCGTCGGCGACCGCCCTGTCCTCGACCGCGACGACGACGTCGCCCTCCTCGAGCCCGGCGCGGGCCGCCGGGGTGCCGCCGGGCACCACGACGATCTCGGCGCCGTTCTTGCGCCCCCGGGTGTCGACCTCCGCGCCGATGACGGGGTACTCCGCCTCACCGGTGCGCAGGATCTGGGTGGCGGTGACGTCCACCTGCTCCATGGGGATCGCGAACCCGACGCCGATGTTGCCGCCGTCCCCGGCGAAGGCACCCATCGTCGCGATCGCGGAGTTCACCCCGACGACCTCGCCACGCAGGTTCACCAGCGGACCGCCGGAGTTTCCGGGGTTGATCGCGGCGTCGGTCTGGACGGCGTTGATGTACGACGACGACTCGGCGTCGCCCGTCGTGACCGGACGGTCGAGCGCGCTCACGATGCCGGACGTCACGGTGCTGCCCAGGCCGAGCGGCGACCCGATCGCGACCACGGTCTCACCGACGTTCATGGACCTCGAGCTGCCGAGCGCGGCCGGCTGAAGCCCGCGGGTGCCCTTCACCGACAGCACGGCGATGTCGTAGACGGGGCTGCGTCCGACGATGGTGGCGGTGTGGCGCCGGCCCCGGTGGTCGATGACCTGGATCCGACCGTCCTCGGCGGCGCCCGCGACGACGTGGTTGTTGGTGATCACGTGGCCACGGCGGTCGACCACGAAGCCCGACCCGGTGGCTGCCCCCGCGGGTCCGGAACCGCCCCGGGTCAGGATCTGCACGGTGCTGGGCAGAAGAGCCTCGGCGACCGCCGCGACCGAGCCGTTCTCGGGCTCGAGCGGCGCCGGTGCGGAGTCGTCACCACCGAGGGAGGAGACCACCGGGCCGGACCCGTCGGGGACCAGGAGGGCACCGACCGCGCCGCCGAGGAGGCCGACAACGAGAGCGACCGAGCCGACCACCGGCCACACCCAGCCGGGAAGGTGTCCACGCTGTCGCGGGGGCGCCGGGTCGTACCAGCCCTGGTAGGGAAGCTGCTGGGTCGGTTGCCCCCAGGCGTTGTCGTAGCCGCCGCTGCCGTAGCCGGGGTAGCCGCCCGCGTAGCCGGGGTAGCCGCCCGCGTAGCCGGGGTCACCCCAGGGCTGCCCCGGGTACCCGTAGCCCTGGTCGCCCGCGTCGCCCTGCCACTGCTCCTGGGGCGGCGTGCCCGCCGGCTGCTCCTGGGCCGACCACAGGGGCGCGGTGTCCTCGCCGGGGTCGGGACGGGATTCGCGTCCGTGGTCGGCGCCCGTGTCGGCCCCCGTGTCGGCGCTGGAGTCGGGGCGGCCTGGCTCGTTCTCGCTCACGGGCGCCATTTTGTCCTACCGCGACAAGCCCGTGGTCTGGTCACCCCCACGACGGGGGCGGGCCGGGGCCGCCCCGGTGCCGGCGAGGCCGGCGGGGAGCTGCCCGTGCACGCGGGCGACGGGGGCCACCGCGACCGGGGTGGCCGCGGGCGCCCGGGTCAGCCCCGACGTCGGCAGGTTGGCAGGGGTGGCACCGCTGCCAAGGGTCCCGCCGGTCAGGGACGCCAGCCCGAGCACCGCCGCCGAGACCGACCCCGCTCCGGCCGCGGCAAGCCCGGCGCGTCGACGGCCGCGGCCCCGGCGCTCGATCTCGTGGACGGCCGCCCAGGCCTCGCGCTCGCCGGCGGCGGGCACGGCGGCCGCGCCCAGCCCGTACAGCGAGCCGAGCAGCTGCGCCGGCGGGGGGCCCTCACCGGCCATCGTGGCGAGCTGGGTCTTGACCCAGCCCTCGCGCTCGACCTGGGAGCAGCAGGTGGCGCAGCCGTGCACGTGCGCCCAGGCCCGTTCGGCCGAGGAGGGGTCGAGCTGCCCGTCGAGCAGCGCGCTGGCGGTGACGCCGAGGTGGCCTCCGAAGTACCGCATCACACCGTCTGCGGTGACAGGTCGGGGTCGACGGGACCGGAGTAGCGGACGCGGCCCTCGGCGGGGGCACGGTGGGCCAGCGCGGCCCGGAGCATCTTGCGCCCGCGGTGGATCCGCGAGCGGACGGTGCCGAGCTTCACGTCGAGGACGTCGGCGATCTCGTCGTACGACAGCCCCTCGATGTCACAGAGGACGACGGCCGCACGGAACTCCGGCGGCAGGTCGGCGAGCGCGGCCTCGATGTCGTCATCGAGCATCCGGTCGACGACCTGCGTGTCCGGGCTCGGGACCCGGCCGGGCATCCGCACCTCCGCGTCGTCGGCGAGTGCGTCGAACCGGATCTTGGCCTTGCGGCGCGCCTGGTCGAGGAAGAGGTTCGTGGTGATCCGGTGCAGCCAGCCCTCGAACGTGCCGGGGGTGTAGCTCGACAGCGAGCGGAAGACACGGACGAAGACCTCCTGGGTGAGATCCTCGGCGTCGTGCGGGTTCCCGGTGAGCCGGTAGGCCAGGCGGTAGACCCGGGCCGAGTGCTTCGAGACGACCTCCTCCCACGAGGGCGTCTCCCACTCCGTACCGGTGCTGTCGCCGGCGCGTTGCGGGGTGCGGTCGTGGTCGCTCATCGGGCGCTCCTTGCCCCAGGGGGCGTTTGCGGCCAGGCCGCTGATGCGGGTCGCCATCACGTGGCGCGGTCCCCTCTCACGCTAGGAGTCGCTCCTGAGAGCCACCTGAGGATTCGGACTCATCTTCCCTGAGGCAACGAACCGGACTCCACCGGTGTTCCCGCGGGCGTCGGCGCTCCTGGTGGCACCGGGGCCGGTAGAGTCACGCCCGAAGACACGCGCGGCCGTGAGATGCGCCTGTTGCCTACGGAGGAGGACATCATCGCCACGGGACTCAAGCCCACCAGCTGGGCCTACGCCGAGGAGTACGTCAGCGAGGACGACGTGCTGGCCGCCGCCCGCAGCCGCGCCAAGGAGGTCGGCGTGGTGCCGATCGGTCCCGGCGGCGGGGCCACTCTCCGGTTCCTCGCCGCGGTCACCGAGGCCCGCGCCGCGGTCGAGATCGGCACCGGAACGGGTGTCTCCGGACTGTGGATGCTGCGTGGGATGCGTCCCGACGGCGTGCTGACCACGGTCGACACCGAGGCCGAGCACCAGCGCCTCGCGAAGCAGACGTTCACCGAGGGCGGCGTCGCGCCCCAGCGGGTCCGCCTGATCCCCGGCGCCGCACTCGACGTCCTGCCCCGGCTCACCGACGGCCACTACGACCTGGTCTTCTGCGACGGGGACAAGCAGGAGTACTCCGAGTACCTCACCGAGGCGCTGCGGCTGCTCAAGCCCGGCGGGATCGTGGCCTTCGACAACGCCCTGTGGCACGACCGGGTCGCCGACCCGGCGCAGCGCGACGCCGACACCGTCGCGATCCGCGAGCTGGGGCGGACCGTGCGCGACCACGACCTCCTGCTGCCGCTGCTGCTACCGGTCGGCGACGGCCTGCTCGTGGCCAAGAAGGTGTGGACACCGGAGTCCTGACCGGTCCGGCCGCGCGACCTCGCCCGTCGGCGGGTGCCCTCGCTCGTCAGTAGCGGGGAGTCGCGAGGAAGCCCGAGCCACCCTCGGCGACCGCCACGACCTCGCACGGCTCGATCAGCACGGGCGAGGAGCCGATGATCTGCGAGCCGGGCGACTCGGCCGCGACCTCGGTGAACTGCTTCTCGAACGCCTCGCGTGCCGCGGAGGAGTCGAAGACGTAGCAGCCCTCGAACCACTCCCCCGTGCGCATGCGCCACGTCTTGAACCGCAGCCCCTCGCGTCCGTCGAAGACGGCGAAGGAGGTGTTGGCGACGTAGTCGGCGAGCGTCTTCTCGATGCCCTCGGGGGCGTCCTCGAGCGACCATCGGACGGTGAGACCGTGCATGGGAATCCTCCGGTTGGGGGGGTCAGTGGGTGGCGATGCCGGCGAGGGGCTCGCGCAGCTCGAGCCAGTGCAGGAGGGCACGCGCCCCGAAGCCCGTGGCGCCGCTGCTCCACTCGAACGCGTCCACGGGCGAGTCCCCCACGGAGGCGATGTCGAGGTGGGCCCACGGCAGGCCGCCGGTGAAGTGCTGCAGGAACAGCGCTGCGGTGATCGCGCCCGGCCCGCCCGCCGCGTTGTCACCGTCGGCGACCTCGGACTCCACGCGCTCCTCGTAGTCCTTGACCAGCGGCATGCGCCACAGTGGCTCCCCCGAGGCGGCGCCGGCCGCCGAGAGCGACTCCGCCAGCGCGTCGTCGGTGGCGAAGAACCCGCCCGTCCGCTGGCCCAGGGCGACCTTCATCGCGCCGGTCAGCGTGGCGACGTCGACCAGGACGTCCGGGGAGAGCTCGGCCACGGCGTAGGCCAGCGCGTCGGCGAGCACGAGGCGGCCCTCGGCGTCGGTGTTGCGCACCTCGCTGGTGCGGCCGCCGTAGTGGCGGATCACGTCGCCGGGCCGCAGGGCGTTGCCGCCCACGGCGTTCTCCGCGGCCGGCACGAGCGCGGTGACGCGCACCGGGCAGTCGACGGCGGCGAGCGCGCCCATGACCGCCAGCACGACGCCCCCGCCGGTCATGTCGCGCTTCATGTTCATCATCGCGTCCCCGGGCTTGATCGACAGCCCGCCGGTGTCGAAGGTGATGCCCTTGCCGACGAGCACCACGTGGGGAGTACGGCGGCCGGCCCCACCCGGGGTGTAGTCCATCCGGATGAGCCGGGGCGGGTTCACGGACGCCTGGCCGACCCCCACGATGCCGCCGAACCCTCCGTCGGCGAGCTGCTTCTCGTCCCAGACCTGGACCTTCAGGCCCGCACCGTCGGCGATCTCGGCGGCCCGCTCGGCCATCCAGACGGGGGTCTTCTCGTTCGAGGGGACCAGCGCGAGCGTTCGCGACTGCCACGCGGCCCCCGCCACCGCGAGGCCTCGCTCCAGCACGGCCTGCCGGCTGTCCACGTCACCGACCCCGGCCAGGACCACGCGGGCCACCGGCCGGTCCTTGGGCCCCTGGGACCTGCGGTGAAAGCCGAACGACCCGAGCACCAGTCCCTCGACGAGTGCGCGCAGCCCGGCGTCGTCGGCCAGCGCGGCGAGCGAGGTGGAGACGGTGTCCTTGCCGCGCACGCGCCGCGCGAGGGCCGCTCCCGCCCTGCGCAGGTCGCCGGGGGTCGCCTGGCCGACGCCGACGAGGAGCAGGCTGCGGAGGCTGCTGTTGCGCAGTCCCTCCGTCGTCAGCACGGCGTGCTCGACGACCTCGCCGACCTTGCCGGTGGCCTCGTGGTGCTCGAGCAGGGCGAACACGTCGAGGTCGAGCTCGTCGAGCAGCTCGGCCGCACCGGGGCCGAGCGTGGGCCCGGTCTGCTCGCTGTCGGCCGTGCCTGCGGTCTCGGCGAGCACGGGCACGGCGACGACGTCTGCCCCCACGACCCCGGTCGGTGGTGCGCTGCTGAGCGCGATCTGGGGCGGTGAGACCTGGTTGGACGTCGCCACGTGGTGATCCCCCTGCTGTCGAGAAATGTCGGGTGCGGACGAAGAAGGGTGCTGCCGACCCTACTCACGGGCGGCGCGATGACAACCGAAGACCCCGGGCACCCGGTGTTCCGGTGCCCAGGGTCCTCACGCCTTGTCCGGGTCGTGGGGCCGGTCGGTCAGCCGACGACCTCGTTGAGGGCCGCTCCGAGGGCACCTGCCTCCTCGGCGTTCAGCTCGACGACGAGCCGGCCACCGCCCTCGAGCGGGACACGCATCACGATGCCGCGCCCTTCCTTCGTGACCTCGAGCGGGCCGTCGCCCGTCCGCGGCTTCATGGCCGCCATGCGCACACCTCTTCCTTGGTCCTGCGGGGCATCCCTCGAGGTGGTCCCTCCCACACCGAGAACGGAGCAGACTCCGTGACGCACCGCGCTGCGACGTCCATTATCGCGCAAATCCGCCGAGACCCCGACCACATCCTCCGGACTGTTACCGAACGGCCACCTCCGACGGGTTCGTCCGGGTTTGCGGCAGACTCACGGTGTGCACGCACGGTCCGCGCTCTTCGACCTCTTCGGGGACCACCTGCGCCGGCGCGGCGGCCGGGCCCCGGTCGCGTCCCTGGTCAGGATCCTCGCACCTCTCGGCGTCGCCGCGCCCGCGGTCCGCACCGCGATCTCCCGGATGGTCCGCCAGGGCTGGCTGGTCCCGGCCGAGGTCGACGGCGGCCGCGGCTACGCCCTCACGGACCGGGCGCGACAGCGGCTCGACGACGCGGCCGCCCGGATCTACCGCACCCGCGACCGCGGCTGGCGGGGCGACTGGGACCTCCTCGTGCTCGACCCGGTGCCGTCGCGGGCGCCCCGCGACCGGGTGCGCGCCGCGCTGGCCTTCCTCGGGTACGCCCCCCTCGGCGGCGCGACCACGTGGGTCAGCCCGTACCGGTCCGCCGAGGTCGAGTCCGCGCTCGCCGCGGAGTCGGTCACGTTCACGCGCTTCGAGGCGTACGACGGCGACCCGGCCGCGCTGGCCCGGCGGGCCTGGAACCTCGACACCCTCGGCGCGGCCTACGCCGACTGGCACGCGCAGGCACGCCGACTCGTCTCGGACCCGGAGGACGTGCTCGGCCTCGACACCCCCGCCGACGACGAACGTGCCTTCGTCGTCCGCTCCCACCTGCTGCACGAGTGGCGCAAGTTCCTCTTCACCGACCCCGGCCTGCCGGTCGAGCTGCTGCCGGCGGAGTGGCCGGGGCACGACGCCGCTAGGTTCTTCACCGAGGAGGCGTCGCGGCTGCTGCCGGCGGCGTCCCGCTTCGTCGACCGATGCCTCGACCCCGACGCGATGACTGGAGACCCAGCATGACCGAGCAGTCCGTGACCTACACCGTCCACGAGGGCGTCGCCACGATCACACTGACCCGGCCGGAGGCGATGAACAGCCTCGACGTGGCGACCAAGGTCGCGCTGCTCGCGGCCGTCGAGGCCGCCGCCGGGGACACGGGCGTCCGCTGTGTCGTGCTCACCGGCTCGGGCCGGGCCTTCTGCGTCGGCCAGGACCTCAAGGAGCACGTCGAGATCCTCGAGAGCGGCTCCTCCGACGAGCTCTTCCGCACCGTGCCGGAGCACTACAACCCGATCGTCCGGGCCGTGGTGGGCATGGACAAGCCGGTGGTCGCGGCGGTCAACGGCGTCGCCGCGGGCGCCGGGGCATCCCTCGCCTTCGCCGGCGACTTCCGGGTCGTCGCGGACACCGCGGGGTTCAACCTGGCGTTCACCGGCATAGCACTGTCCTGCGACACCGGGATCTCCTGGACGCTGCCCCGCATCGTCGGTCGCGCCAAGGCTCTGGAGCTGCTCTACTTCCCCCGCACGATCCCGGCCGCCGAGGCATTCGAGCTGGGTCTGGCCACGTCGGTGGTGCCTGCTGCCGACCTCGAGCGGGAGGCGACGGACCTTGCGCAGCGTCTCGCCGCAGGGCCGACCCTCGCCTACGGCGCCGTGCGCCGCTCGGTCGAGCACTCCGCGGGCCACGACCTCGACAGCTCGCTGGAGTTCGAGGCACAGATGATGGCGCGCACCGGTGCCACCCAGGACCACCGTCGGGCTGTCGCCTCGTTCGTCGCCAAGGAGAAGCCGGTCTTCGAGGGCCGTTAGGGGATGCTCTCGGTCAGGAAGAGCACCGTGAACACGCCGACGCCCACGAGCAGTCCGACGTGGGCCAGCACCGACAGCCCAGGCCCCTCGCCCCAGGTGTCCGCCGTCGGTCCGGACGAGTGACGACCCTTCGCCGGCATCCACCGCGCGAGGATGAGCAGTCCCGCGAGGACCGCGAGCCACCAGAGCACGAGGCTGACCGCCCCGAGCAGGCGTGTCCCGGTGAGCAGGAACGCCACCCAGCCGAGCAGCGCGAGACCGCCGGCGAACGTATGGGTGTTCAACACGCTCGCGGGGATCGACAACCGACCGGCGGAGCCGCTGTCCCCCGCGAGACGGACCCGGGTCAGCACGACGACGACCGCCGCGAGCACGGTCAGCACGATGGTGGCGAGTAACGGGTTCACGTCTAGAGCATGCCCGATTCGTGACCGGGATGTGGCCGGTGGGGCACAACCGGCGCGGCGCGCCCCGTTCAGGTGCGTCCGTGGACCCAGCAGCCCGCCAGGTGGTCGTCGACCATCCCGGTGGCCTGCATGAGGGCGTACGACGTCGTCGGGCCGACGAAGCGGAAGCCCCGACGTCTCAGCTCCTTGGCCATCGCCGTGGACTCGGCCGTGGTCGCGGGGACGTCGCCCGGGACGACCGGCCGGGTGCGCGGACCCGCAGGCGCGAAGGACCACAGGAGCTCGCCGAGCGGCAGGTCGAGCCCGCGCACTGCACGCGCGTTGCCGATGGTGGCCTCGATCTTGGCGCGGTTGCGCACGATCGCGGCGTCGGACATCAGCCGGTGCACGTCCGCCTCACCGAACGCCGCGACCTCCTCGACGTCGAAGTCCCGGAAAGCGGCACGGAAGGCCTCCCGCTTGCGCAGGATCGTGATCCAGGACAGGCCGGACTGGAACGCCTCGAGGGAGAGACGCTCGAACAGCTCCCGGTCACCCTCGACCCGGCACCCCCACTCGGTGTCGTGGTAGGCGAGGTACTCCGGAGCCGACCCCGCCCAGCCGCACCGCCGACGGCCGTCGGGTCCGGTCAGCAGACCGTCGGCTCCGGTCACGCCGTCGCTCACCTCCCGGCCTCGCCACGTCGCTCGACCGTGCGGGCCATCCGGCGCAGGACTCGCTCGGCACCCCGGTCGAGGACCGGGCCGAGGAGCCGGCCGACGAGCCGCCAGACGAGTGCGCCTACGGGCCCCCCGGGGACCTCCAGCCGCTCCCACAGGGTCGCCGTGCAGGCGTCCGGGCCCCGAGCGACGACCCGGAACTGTGCGTCACCACGCACCACCCGGCCGGTGTGGAGGATGTCGCAGCGTCCTGAGCCGTCCGACTGCTCCTCCCACGCCGTCACCGTGATCGGGTCCCAGAAGCCGACCGGCCCGATGCCGGTCCAGGCACGGAACCGCCCCCCGACGTGTCTGGCCCGGTCGTCCCCGTGCGGACCGGGCTGCAGCCGCACGTAGGTCAGGGGGATCCACTCCCGCTGGCGTGGCCAGTCGGTGACGTAGCCGAAGACCTCGTCGGCCGGCGCCTCGACCCGGACTGTGGCGCGCACGAGGAGGCGCATCAGCGCTCCCGTCCCGGATCGGCCGGGTCGTCGGTCATCGGCCGGCCGCAGTGGGCGGCCTCGAGCTCCGCGGCGAGCCGGGCGAGCAGGGCGTCGACCTCCGACATCCGGTAGCCCCGGAAGGCCGTGGTGAAGCGGACCCGGCGAAGGTCCTCGCCGGCCAGCGGGCCCTCGGCCTGTACCCGCGAGTCGGGCCGGTCGTCGTACACGTCGGCCATCGCGCCGCCGCCGCCGACCGCGACCACCGCCACGACGCCCATGAGCAGCACGATCAGGATCGCGAAGAACCAGGTCACCGCCGTTCCTCCTCCCAGCTGACCGGGTTCTGGAACTCGTCGTCCTCGGGCGCTCCGCGACGGTGCCGGGCCCTCGCCGTGGCGACGATGTCCACCGCCTCGTCGACGTCGTCGGTGACGTGGAACATCTCCAGGTCCGGGGCGGACACCTTGCCGTCCCGCAGCACCGTGTGACGGATCCAGTCGACGAGGCCGGACCAGTAGTCGGTGCCCATCAAGATGATCGGGAACGAGGTGACCTTCTGGGTCTGCACGAGCGTCAGCGCCTCGAAGAGCTCGTCGAAGGTGCCGAAGCCGCCGGGCAGGACGACGAAGCCCTGGGCGTACTTCACGAACATCGTCTTGCGGGCGAAGAAGTAGCGGAAGTTGATGCCGACGTCGACGTAGGAGTTGAGGCCGGCCTCGAACGGCAGCTCGATGCCGAGGCCGACCGAGGTGCCACCGTTCTCGCAGGCGCCCTTGTTGGCGGCCTCCATGATCCCCGGGCCGCCGCCGGTGATGACCGCGAAGCCGGCGTCGCTCAGCGCGCGGCCGAGGTCCTCGGCGAGGGCGTACATCGGGTCGTCGGCGGGGGTCCTCGCCGACCCGAACACCGACACCGCGGGCCCGAGCTCGGCCAGCGAGCCGAAGCCCTCGACGAACTCGGCCTGGATCCTGAGCACACGCCACGGGTCGGTGTGCACCCAGTCGCTGGGTCCGCGGGAGTCCAGGAGGTGCTGGTCCGTGGTGCTGCGCTCGAACGCCTGCCTGCGCAGCACCGTGCGCCCGCGTCTCTTGACCGGCCCCGCCGGGATCTGGTCCTCGCTCATGCCGCCGAGGCTATCCGGCCGCGCGAACCCCGTGCGTGACCTGGTCGCGCAGCGGTGCCGGGGGTCGCGAGCCGGCTACCGCCGGACCGCGAGAGCGCCTGAGCGACCACGCGGTTCAGGCAGGGGCCAGCCAGGCGCGCAGCTGCTCCTCCACCCGGTGCAGCTGCTCGACCGCGACGAACTCCTCCTGCTTGTGTGCCAGATGAGGGTCGCCGGGGCCGAAGTTGACCGCAGGGACCCCCAGCTCGCTGAACCGCGCCACGTCGGTCCACCCGAACTTCGGGTTGGCGACCCCGCCGACCGCCTCGACGAAGGCGGCGGCAGCCGGCACCGACAGCCCGGGCATCGCGGCGGGCGCCGAGTCGCTGACCTGGAGGTCGAAGCCGTCGAAGACCTCCCGGACGTGCGCGAGGGCCTCCGCCTCGGAGCGGTCCGGGGCGAAGCGGAAGTTCACCGAGACGGTGCAGCGGTCCGGGACGACGTTGCCGGCGACCCCGCCGGTGACGAAGACGGCATTGAGGCCCTCGTGGTACTCCAGCCCGTCGATGACCGGCCGCCGCGGCTCGTAGGCGTTCAGGCGGGCCAGGACCTCGACCGCGCCGTGGATTGCGTTCACCCCCCGCCAGGAGCGCGCCGAGTGGGCGCGCTCGCCGTGGGTGGTCACGTCGACGCGCAGCGTGCCCTGGCAGCCGGCCTCCACCACCGCGTCGGAGGGCTCCATGAGGATCGCGAAGTCGGCCTGCAGCAGCTCGGAGTGGGAGTCGCCGAGCAGCTTGAGCCCGTTGCGCTCGGCCTCGACCTCCTCGCAGTCGTAGAACAGGAACGTGAGGTCGCGGTTGGTCTCCGGCATGGTCGCGGCGATCCGCAGGGCCACCGCGACGCCACCCTTCATGTCGCAGGCACCGAGGCCGTGGACGAGCCCGCCGTCTCGGCGGGCCGGGAGGTTGTCGTTGACGGGCACGGTGTCGAGGTGGCCGGCGACGACCACCCGCTCGCCACGACCCTGGTCGGTCCGGGCCACCAGGGTGTTGCCGAAGCGGCTCACGGTGAGGTGCGGCAGTGCGCGGAGCCCCGCCTCCACCGCGTCGGCGATGGCGCGCTCGTTGCCGCTGACGGACTCGATGTCGATCAGCTTCTCGGTGAGGGTGACGACGTCGGCGTGCAGGTCCAGGGAGGTCATGGCGCCCATCCTGGCAGGAGGTGCGGACAGGTCCACCGCTGCCCGGAACCGGCTGAGCCGCGGGCTCTCGGCCGTGTCCCTGCACGACACCTTCCCCCGTGCGACCGTGCTCACGGCCGTCGCCTCCGCGTCGGGGGCCGATCGGTCCGTCTTGCTCCGTTTCGGTAGCGTGGCACACGTGACCGACACCGACCAGCAGCAGTCAGCCGCCTCCCCCGAGACCTCCGCCCACACCTCGTCCGTGACCTCTCCGGGGAGTGCCTGGGGCTTCGGGCTGGCCACGTTCGCCGGTGTCGAGGGCGAGGGTGGCGTGCTCGACACGTGGTACCCCTTCCCTCGGCTCGGCGACGCGCCCGAGCACGTCGAGCCCCCCGACGAGCTCGTCGCCCTGGAGGGTGTCGACGAGCTGCGCGGCGTCCGTCGCGTCGTCGTACGCACCGTCGTCGAGGACCTGCAGGCCGCACCGGCCGACCCCCACGACGCGTGGCTGCGCCTGCACCTGCTCAGCAGCCGCCTGGTCGCACCCCGCAGCATCTCGATGGACGGCATCTTCGGCCGGCTGACCAACGTCGTGTGGACCAGCGAGGGCCCCTGCGCGGTCGAGGACTTCGAGCAGACCCGCCTGCGGCTCAGGGCGGCGGGCCGTCAGGTCGCGGTGTACGGCGTCGACAAGTTCCCCCGGATGACCGACTACGTCCTGCCCTCGGGTGTCCGCATCGCCGACGCCGACCGGGTCCGTCTCGGCGCGCACCTCGCGACGGGCACGACCGTCATGCACGAGGGCTTCGTGAACTTCAACGCCGGCACGCTCGGCGCCTCCATGGTCGAGGGCCGCGTCAGCGCCGGGGTCGTCGTCGGGGACGGCTCCGACATCGGCGGCGGCGCCTCGATCATGGGCACGCTGTCCGGTGGCGGCAAGGAGGTCATCTCGGTCGGTGAGCGCTGCCTGATCGGCGCCAACGCGGGCATCGGCATCTCCCTCGGCGACGACTGCGTGGTCGAGGCCGGCTGCTACGTCACCGCGGGCACGAAGGTCACGGTGTCCGACATGGACAACAAGCCGAAGGTCATCAAGGCGGCCCAGCTCTCCGGCGGCAGCAACATCCTGTTCCGCCGCAACTCCGTCACCGGCGCCATCGAGGCGGTCCCGTGGCACGCGGGCGGCATCGAGCTGAACGCCGACCTGCATGCCAACGACTGACCCCAGCTCCACGAGTCGGCGCTCACCCCGTCGACGTACCGAGGCCGGCGGGGCCGCGCGCCCGCTCCTCGTCGGCCTCCTGGTCCTCGCCGTCGTCGGGGTCGCGGGGTTCATGGTGCTTCGCGGCGTCGGCCCCTTCCCGGACCCCGACGGCTGCAGTGTCGAGGTGGGCGACGCCGTCGTCGAGCTGACCACGGAGCAGGCCGAGAACGCCGCGATCATCGCCGCGGTGGGGGTACGACGCGGTCTGCCCGCGCGAGCCGTCTCGATCGCCCTGGCCACGGCCTACCAGGAGAGCAAGATCCGCAACCTCGGCCACGGGGACCGCGACTCCCTCGGGCTCTTCCAGCAGCGGCCGTCGATGGACTGGGGCACGCCCAAGCAGCTGCAGAACCCCTACTACGCCACCAACGCCTTCTTCGACGCGCTGGTGAAGGTCGAGGGCTACGAGGAGATGCGCATCACCGAGGCCGCCCAGGAGGTGCAGCGCTCGGGCTTCCCGGAGGCCTACGAGGACCACGCCGCCGACGCCCGGGCCCTGGCCTCGGCCCTCACCGGCTACTCCACGGGCGGCCGATTCACCTGCGTGGTGAGCGCCGACGGCGACCTGAGGAAGCAGCGACCCAAGGCCAACGGCCTCACCCCTCGTGCGGACCGGATCCGCCGCGACCTCGAGAAGTCGTTCGGCGACCTGGCCCTCGGCGGGTTCGACCCCGAGGGCGTGGCCGGGGGCCACCAGGAGGGCTCCACGCACTACAGCGGCCGGGCCGTCGACGTGTTCGTCCGGCCGATCAACGAGGCGAGCAACCGCAAGGGGTGGGCGATCGCGCAGTACCTCGTCGCCCACGCGGACCGGCTCGACGTGCAGTACGTCATCTTCGACGGCCGGATCTGGTCCGCCCGCCGGTCGTTCCAGGGCTGGCGCCGCTACTCACCGGGCGACCGCCCGGGCGACCGTGCGGTCCTCGAGCACCGCGACCACGTCCACGTCGACGTGCCCGAGGGCGGCTGACACCCGTTCGGGGGACAAGCACCTCCCGCCGGGCGCTCAGCCGCCCAAGCGGCGTACCGCCTCGTCCACGCGCTCGTCGGTCGCCGTGAACGCGACCCGGACGTGCTCGGCGCCGGCGGGGCCGTAGAACTCGCCGGGCGCGACGAGGATGCCGAGGTCGGCGAGGGCGCCGACGGTGTCCCAGCAGCCCTCGCCACGGGTCGCCCAGAGGTAGAGCGCCCCCTGCGACTCGTCGATGCGGAAGCCCGCGGCCCGGAGCGCGGTCCTGAGCCGTCCCCGGCGCAGGGCGTAGCGGGCGTGCTGCTCCTCGACGTGCATGTCGTCGTCGAGAGCGGCCTTCATCGCGACCTGCTGGGGGCCGGGCAGCTGGAGGCCGAGGTTCTTGCGGACTGCGAGCAGCTCGCCGACGACCCCGGGGTCACCGGCGACGAACGCGCAGCGGTAGCCGGCGAGGTTGGACCGCTTCGACAGCGAGTGCACCGCGAGGATGCCGGTGTGGTCGCCGTCGCAGACGTCGGGGTGGAGGACGCTCAGCGGCCGCTCCTCCCACGCCGACTCGATGTAGCACTCGTCGGAGACCAGCAGGACCCCGCGCTCGCGCGCCCAGGCCACCACCTTGCGCAGGTGGTCAACCGGGAGGATCTTGCCGGTCGGGTTCGACGGGGAGTTGATCCACAGCATGGAGACCCGCTGAGGGCCGAGCGCGGTCAGGGAGTCGGCGGCGACCGAGCGAGCGCCGGCGAGCCGGGCACCCACCTCGTAGGTCGGGTAGGCGAGCCTCGGGTACACCACGAGGTCGCGCTCGCCGAGCCCGAGATGGGTGGGCATCGACGCGATCAGCTCCTTGGAGCCGATCACCGGCAGCACCGCGTCGAGGCCGAGGCCGGTCACGCCGTGGCGGCGCTCCAGCCAGTCGATGCATGCCTGCCTCGTCGCGGGAAGGCCCACAGTCGTCGGGTAGCCCGGCGAGTCCGCGGCGTCACGCAGCGCCTGCTGCACGACCGCTGGCGTGGGGTCGACCGGCGTCCCCACCGACAGGTCGACGATCCCGTCCGGGTGGGCGCGGGCGCGCTCGGCGAACGGCACCAGGTGGTCCCACGGGAAGTCCGGGAGCCGGCCCGAGACAGCACGTGCCGCCCACCATGGTGCGGTGGGCGGCACGCCGAGCGACGGGTCGGTCACTCTTGGTTCTGCGGCGGGAGGACGGAGATGATCGGGTGGTCCTTGTCGATCACGCCGAGCTTCGCGGCGCCGCCGGGGGAACCGAGGTCGTCGAAGAAGTGGACGTTGGCGTCGTAGTACTCCTTCCACTGCTCCGGCGTGTCGTCCTCGTAGAAGATGGCCTCGACCGGGCAGACCGGTTCGCACGCACCGCAGTCCACGCACTCATCCGGGTGGATGTAGAGCATGCGCTGGCCTTCGTAGATGCAGTCGACGGGGCACTCGTCGACGCAGGCCCTGTCCTTGACGTCCACGCAGGGCTGCGCGATGACGTACGTCACCTTGGTTCCTCCTCGGATGGCTTCTGTTCGGGCGGGCCTCCGGCTGCCACGGCCGGGCGGCTCCACGCAGGAGACAGCCTAGTATCTCGCTGACGCCGGAACAGTCCGCACCCTGCCCTCGAAGGATCTCGAGTGACCGCCCCCTCCTCCCCGAAGCCTCCCGGGCTCGGTCCGCACGTCGTCGGGCAGCGTGTCGTGGTCCGCCGGGTCGTCCGGGGTGAGACCGGGCCCACGGGCGGTCCGGCGTTCACCGACGTCCTCGGCGTGATGGAGGCGTGGGCGGGCGGGAGCGCACGGGTGCGCACCGAGGCGGGCGAGCTGGTGGTGATCGCGGTGGGCGACATCGTCTCCGGAAAGCCGGTGCCACCCCGCCCGTCGGTGCGGCTGCGGGTCCCGGCCGGGCTCGCCGAGCGGCGGGCGGTCGCGGCGTGGCCGCCCCGGGAGGCGGAGCCGCTCGGCGAGTGGCTGTTGCGGGCCTCCGACGGCTACAGCGGCCGGGCCAACTCCGTGCTGGCCGTCGGCGACCCCGGGCTCCCGGTGGCCGAGGCGCTGGCGCGGGTCTCGGAGTTCTACCGCGCCCACGACCTCCCGGCGTGGGCCCAGGTCGTGGTCGGGTCGGACGAACAGGCGGCGCTGGAGGACGCCGGGTGGGTGCCCGCCCGGCCCGGCGAGGCGGACACCCTGTTCCAGCTGGTGTCGGTGTCGGCGGCCCGGCGGGTGGTACGACGACGGCTGCCCGGCGACGTACCGCCGACGCGCGTGACCGACCGTGTCGACGACGCCTGGCTGGCCGACGACGCACACGCCCTGGCCCACCTCGAGGCGGCGCGGCCGATCCTCGACGGGCCCGCGGAGGTGGGCTTCGTGACCGTGACCGAGCCCGGGGGCGGAGGCGTCGTCGCCAAGGGTCGGGTGGCGCGCGGCTCCGGGACGGTCCCCGGCGACCAGGACTGGGCCTGCCTCACGAACGTCTGGGTCTCCCCCGACCACCGGCGCCGGGGCCTCGGGACGACGGTCGTCGCGACGATGCTCGACTGGGCCGCGGAGCGCGGGGTGACCACGGCCTACCTCCAGGTCCGCGGGGACAACCCCGGGGCGGTCACGGCCTACGAACGGCTCGGCTTCGTCACCCACCACGCCTACCGCTACCTGACGACGCCTGCCTGACCCCTCCAGGGGAGGTGCGCTGCGAAAGGGTAGCTCGCCACGGGTGTGGAGAACCCGATCGCAGCGCAGCTCCGGGTCAGGACACGCCGTGGTGCATCTGCCGCAGGACCCGCTGCTCGTCGAGGTACTCGTCGAGCGTCTGCTCCCGCCCGACGCCGGGTGGCGGTGCCGTCGTCCAAGCTCGTGCAGGAGAGGGAAGAAAGAGTGCGCGCGACCGGTGGAAGTGCAGTCGCTCGACGATCCGCCGCGGGGCACGAAGGTCGAGTCCCGTGACGCGTACGACGACCAGCCCGCACCGCTCGAGCCGCTCCTGACGCTCGAGGTCCGCGGTGTGCCGAGCGGCGGTGCGGTGGTCAGCGCCGTCGAACTCGCCCACCAGACCCGCCTCTTCGTCGAGCAGGTCCGCAATGCCGAGCAGCCGCCCCTCTCTGACCCACACCGGCTGGTTGACCCCTGGTCGGGGCAGGCCCGCGTCGAGCTGCCACACGAGACGCAGTCGGGACTCCTGCGGCGACCTGGTGCGCTCGCTCGCGAGGTCGAGCGCGCTCGCGACCAGCGCGGACCGACGCCAGGAGTGGTGCTGCTGGCGGCATTCCCGCATCTGCCGGACCGAGACCAGGAGCGCGGCGGCCGCCATGTCCATCGCCACGGCGGCCTCGCGCACGTCGCGGATCCGCCGCATCTCGTCGAAGAGTGCCCGGGCCGGCGAGGTCGACCGGATGCCCTGACGCACCGAGACCTCGCCCGGGGGCAACGGCTCCCGCGAGACCTGCACGCGCTCGTCCGGCCGGACCCGCCCTTCACGTCCTACCACCAAGGGGACCGGGATGCGCGTGATCCCGTCGCGGTCACGCCCGTCGAAGAATCCGGCCCCGTGCAGCCGTAGCGATGCCCAGCCGGTGACCGCACCCGAGTCGCCCGCCCTGACCGACTGCTCGAGCACCCGCTGCTCGGGGAGGGCGTCCGACACGTCCGAGGGCACGTGCCAGCCGTGGCAGCACTGGCGCCAGTGCGGTCCTCTGGCCTGCCCCGGCGTGGGGCCGGTGAGTCCCTGCGGGTCGCGACGGACCGGCCTCACCAGTCGTCGCGGCCGCGGGCAGATCGGGTCCCAGACGTGAGTCATGGGTGCGATCGTGCCTGCGCGGCGACGTGGGTGGTGCGTCATCCACAGAGCAGACGAGGGGCAGCCGGAGCTGCGCTGCGAAAGGGTGGACCGGCTGAGGTCGCGACAGCACTTTCGCAGCGCAGTGCTGCCCTCGGGGTGCTGCGGGGCCGGGCGGTCGGGCTCAGAGGCAGCCGATGGCCGCGTCGGGGTCCGCCGGACCGTCCCGGTCGAACGCCTCGAGCACCCACGCGATCGCCTGACGGTCCATCGGGATCGTCAGGTGCTCCGCGGGGTCCACCGGGCAGTGGTCCTGGAGGGTGATGTTCGTCGACCGCTCCCCCTCGAGGAATCCCGAGGTGTAGGGGACGACCACCTCGTCGTACCTCGTGACCACCTGGGTGTAGTCGACGTCGCCGGGTGTCTCGTCGGGCTCGTTGAGCTCCCGGAGGAAGTCGGAGCCGGCGTGCTGCTGGTCGCACGAGACGCAGGGCCAGGGGCTGCCGGTGCCGAGGTCGTCGGAGACCGCGGTGCCATGGTTGGAGGGTGCGAGGCCCACGAGGTCCTCGACCAGTCCGTCGCCGCCGAGGTTCTTGATGTAGTACCGCGGCATCATCCCGCCCTGGGAGTGCCCCACGAGCGACACGCGCCCGGCGCCGGTGGCGACGAGCACGTCGTCGACGAACCCGGCCAGCTCCTCGGCGGACGCCTCGATCGGCCCGGTAGCCCGCTCGCCGTAGTCCAGGGCGAACACGCAGTAGCCGTCTGCCACCAGCGAGGACGACAGCAGGTCGAGCAGGGTGGACCGGTCGCCGAAGGTGCCGTGCACGATCACCGCGGGATACGGCCGCTCTGGGTTCGGGCGGCACGACCAGTCGTTGGCGCCGAGCGGGTCGCGGTCGAGGCCGGGGTACGACGCCGGTGCGGCTGTCGCGGGGAGGCCGCCGAGCAGCAGGAGAGCGGTCAGAAGAAGCGTGAATCCAGCGCGCATGCCCCGCCCAACGAGCCGGTGCGTGCAGGCGTTACGGCCCGGCGCCCACGTGCCGGCGCCCACGTGCCCGCGCCCACGTGCCGGCGCCCACGTGCCCGCGCCCACGTGCCGGCGCCCACGTGCCGGCGCCCACGTGCCGGGACGAGGTCCGAGGTTGCGCGTGCCCGGTGTTGAGAGCCCGGTGTTGAGAGCCCGGTGTTGAGAGCCCGGTGTTGAGAGCCCGGTGGCGCACAACGGTACGGGGGAGCCCGTCACGCGCCACCGGGAGCCGGTGAGACCTCCGGCGGCCTGCCGCCCGGAAGGACGGCTCAAGCATGCCGGGAGCCGATCCACGAGCGGGTAACAGGATCACCACGAGAACGGAACGCTCGAGATGGTCGACCCCTGGCCCGGTCGGGCTCCCCCGGACGTGTGACCGGAAAGGTCGGAGGTCCCCCGCGGCCAGGGAGGAAGCCACTGCATGGCAAGTACACATTTCTGGTGCAGTGGAGATGTGAGCCCCGTCAGGCATCGGGTTGACCGGCCCCGTGGAGTCCGCGTCAGGCGGCAGTGGGGCGACCGGGAGGTGATCGCTTCCCGCTGCGGGGGCGGCGGGTGAGCGCCCGTGGATGACCACGGCGCCGTTTCAACCACAACTCGTCAGCGCCACCGCGACGCTGGCTCGAAAAGGAGTCATCATGCGTGGAACGAAGCGCGTGGGGCACCGGATCCGACTGGGACTGGTCTCAGCACTGAGCCTGGCCCTCGTCAGCGCACCGCTGTTCACCGCATCAGCATCAGCAGCCGAGGAGGAGGGGACGAAGAACCTTTCGACCCCCGTGATCCTCGTCGACGACAGCACCATGTCCGCCGCCTTCAGCGTTCCCACCGGCACGAGCACGGAGCTCCCGTTCGTGGAGGGCAACGCCGACTACACCAACACCACTGGCGACTACTACACCGGCGTCGGCAGTGACACCTACGAGAGCACGGTGGACCAGGACTTCGACGCCGACCTGTGGGGAGCCGAGTACATCGAGGAGCTCGTGAACCCGGTCGTCGCCGACGTCAAGTGGGGCGACAACCTGATCAGCCACGCCTTCCCCGGCAGCGGGTCGCAGCCGATCCGCGTCGAGGTCAACCTGTTCGCGGACCAGACCGCTGCCACGATGCAGGGCTACGAGACCGTCTCTCTCGAGGGGGAGCACATGGACGAGCTGTTCGGGACCCTGGGCAACGCCACGGACCTGCTCCCCATGGTCTACACGCCACACGCGACGCTCACGATCCTGCAGTACGAGGAGACCACCGGTCTCTACTCGCACGAGATCTACGACGGTTACATGAGCGCCGAGGTAAACGGGTCGGGCAAGCTGATCTACGGGTTCAACTGGGGCACCCCGAACGGGCTCTCCAACCCCGGGCAGGGCAACTACCGGCTGATCTTCACAGTGGCCGACGAGTCCCTCGTCATCTTCGACGAGGCGCTCCACGGTGACGACGCCGAGACCGAGGAACCGATGCACATGCCGATGATCGCGTCGGAGAAGATCTCCTACATCGACATCGCCATGGGTGACGATCTTCTCGACCCGCCGCTACCGTTCGTGGTGGCCGGCGAGGACCGTGACCTCGACTTCGACAACGACGGCAACGCCGACGTCGTCGCCCGCCACACGGACGGCACGCTCTACCTGTTCAAGGGCAACGGCGCCACCGGCTTCACCGCCAAGGTCAAGATCGGCACCGGCTGGAACA
>DGBP01000004.1:0-554 GCA_002384855.1 Nocardioidaceae bacterium UBA4001
GTGCCGACGTCGGTGTAGTCGCTGCCGACGACCACCACCGCGTCGCACTTGTCGGCCACCTCGTGGAACCGCTCGACGATCCGGTCCAGCGCGGCGCCGGGGTCGTCGTGCACCTCGTCGTAGGTGACCCCGGCGCACTCGTCGTACGACAGGCTCACCGAGTCGTGCGCGGTCAGCAGGTCCAGGACGTAGTCGCGGCCGNNGAGTCGACCGGGACCAACGCCGCGATTTCGGGTCCGAGGTCCCGCCGTTCACGCCCGGTTGGCGAGACGGTCGACACATGTTCGAGCGGGTGTCTCGGAATTTCGCCGGTTAGTTGATAGTGTCGTTCCTGCATCAGGTGCAAGTTCCAGCAGGTAAGAAGCCCGCGGAGTTTGTGATCCGACGGCGTTTCTCCACAGATTTAGCTCAAAGCTTTTCGCGGGGGCACGGCGTTTCACCGCACCTGGAGCGGGGCCGCCGCAGTGGCGGTCTCACGCCCCGTATGAGGAGTAAGTGAGCATGGCTCAGGGCACCGTTAAGTGGTTCAACGCCGAGAAGGGTTTCGGCTTCAT
>DGBP01000004.1:634-4799 GCA_002384855.1 Nocardioidaceae bacterium UBA4001
GCCTGCTCGACGGTTGGGACATACAGATGGGTACGATCGATGATGACCCAACGAAAGGGGGGCGATGTGGACGACAAGCTGAACGTCCCCCTCGAGGACGCCGAGCTCCTCGCCGAGGTGGAGCTCACCACCAACCTGATCATCGCCGCCAGCGAGTCCGAGGCGACGCTCAGCCAGGAGCAGGTCGACCAGCTCCTCGGCCTCGCCGATCCGGATCGACCCCGGTCGGTGCCGTCCCAGCAGCGCCGCCCCGACTGAGAGCCACGACCTGACCCCCTAGCATGTCCGATGGTTCATCATCGGTTCGTCAGGAGTTCAGGTGCGTCTGCGTTTCCGACCGCTCGACAGGACGTTCTACGACCTCTTCGACCAGTCCGCGGCGCACCTCGTCGCAGGTGCCGAGCTCCTCGTGCAGATGCTGGGTGAGACCACCGATCGTGAGGCACTCGCCGAACGGATGCGCGAGGCCGAGCACCTCGCGGACGAGACGACCCACGAGATCGTCAGGCGCGCCAACAGCACCTTCGTCACTCCCTTCGACCGTGAGGACATCTACGCCCTCGCCTCCGGGCTCGACGACGTCATGGACCACATGGAGGAAGCCGTCGACCTGGTGGTGCTGTACGGCGTGCAGGATCTCCCCTCGGAGGTCGCGCACCAGATCGAGGTGATCCAGCGCGCGGCCGAGGTGACCGCCGAGGCCGTCCCGCGGCTGGAGAGCATGAAGGGCCTCGACGACTTCTGGATCGAGATCAACCGGCTGGAGAACCAGGGCGACAAGTCCTACCGGCGCATCCTCGCGATGCTGTTCGCCGGCGGGTACGACGCCCTCGACGTGCTCAAGCTCAAGGGTGTCGTCGACTCGTTGGAAGCCGCGATCGACGCGTTCGAGGCGGTCGCAAACACGATCGAGCAGATCGCCGTCAAGGAGTCCTGAGGGTGGAGGCAGCGATCGTCGTCGCGGTCGTCGTCGTCGCCCTGGTATTCGACTACACCAACGGGTTCCACGACGCCGCCAACGCCGTCGCGACGTCCATCTCGACCCGGGCCCTGACGCCACGGGTGGCCCTGGCGATGGCGGCGGTGATGAACTTCGTCGGTGCCTTCCTCGGCACGGAGGTCGCCCAGACCGTCGGCAAAGGGGTCATCGAGGCCCCGGAGCAGTCCGCGTCCGGGCTCATCGTGGTCATGGCCGGCCTGCTCGGCGCGATCACCTGGAACCTCGTCACGTGGTACTTCGGGCTGCCGTCGTCGTCCTCGCACGCCCTGATCGGCGGGTTGGTCGGAGCGGCGCTCGCCGCCGTGGGCACGGCCGGTGTTCAGTGGCTCGGGATCGTGACCAAGGTCGTCATCCCGATGGTCGTCTCGCCGCTCGTGGGGTTCACCGTGGCTGCCCTGCTGATGGTGGTGATCATGTGGGTCTTCCGGAACAGGCCGGCCGGCCGGGTCGACCGGGGCTTCCGCTTCGCCCAGACGATCTCCGCGGCAGCGATGGCGCTCGGTCACGGCCTCCAGGACGCGCAGAAGACGATGGGCGTCATCTTCCTGGCGCTGCTCACCTACGGCTCCGTGGGTCCCGACGAGGACATCCCGGTCTGGGTGATCGTCGTGGCCGCGACGGCGATCTCGCTAGGAACCTACTCGGGTGGCTGGCGCATCATGCGGACCCTGGGCCGCCGGATCATCGACCTGGACCCGCCCCGTGGCTTCGCCGCCGAGACCACCGCCGCCTCGGTCCTCTACGTGATGGCGATGGGCTTCGGGGCCCCGATCTCCACGACCCACACGATCACGTCGTCGGTGATGGGGGTCGGGGCCACCCGGCGGCTCTCGGCGGTGAGATGGGGTGTCGCGCGCTCCATCGTCGTGGCCTGGGTGGTCACCATCCCGGCGGCAGGGGCCGCCGCGGCGCTGTTCTACTGGGCGGCCCACTACCTGCTCGAGGTCCTGCCCTAGCGACACGCCGGCGGTCAGCTGCGGACGGGCACGTCCAGCGACTCGAGCATCTCCACCACGCGACGGCGGATCTCGTCGCGGATCGGACGGACGCTCTCCACGCCCTTGCCGGCCGGGTCCTCGAGCTCCCAGTCCTCGTAGCGCTTGCCCGGGAAGATCGGGCACGTGTCGCCGCAGCCCATCGTGATCACGACGTCGGAGTCCTTGACGGCCTCGGTGGTGAGGATCTTCGGCTGCTCGGCCGACATGTCGATGCCCTCCTCGAGCATCGCCTCCACGGCCGACTGGTTCACCTGCTCGGCCGGCTCGGAGCCCGCCGAGCGGACCTCCACGGCGCCGCCCGAGAGGTGCATCGTGTACGCCGCGGCCATCTGGGAGCGGCCGGCGTTGTGGACGCAGACGTAGAGGACGCTGGGCTTGTCAGACATCAGGGAGCCTTTCAGGAGTCGGTCTCGAGGGTGCGGAGCAGCTCTGTCACGTGGCGGTCGATCTCGGCGCGCAGCTGTCGGACGCCGTCGACGTCGGTGCCGGCCGGGTCGGTCAGGTCCCAGTTGAGGTACCGCTTGCCGGGGTAGACGGGACAGGCGTCGCCACAGCCCATGGTCACCACGACGTCGGCCGCGCGGACGGTCTCGTCGGTGAGGGGCTTGGGGAACGCCTGGCTCATGTCCAGGCCGGCCTCGTCCATCACCGCGAGCACGGTCGGGTGGACGTCGTCGGCCGGAGCGGAGCCCGCTGAGCGTACGTCGACCTGGCCACCGGACTTCAGCGCCAGGAGTGCGGCGGCCATCTGGGAGCGGCCGGCGTTCTGGACGCAGACGAACAGCACCTGCGGACGGTGGTCCTTCAGCAGCCCCTCCGACCTCGCGAGCGACTCGAGCCGGTCCCGGGCGAACTGTGCGGACAGCGGCACGAGGTGGGTCCGGATCCGCGCCGTCCCTGCGAGCAGCCGGTAGGACTCGTCCACCACTCCCGCGACGGTCTCGGGGCTGAAGAACTCCGTGAACCGCTGCGCGAGGTCGTCGGAGACCCGCGACAGGGCGTGTCGTGCGTCGAGCAGGTTCGGCATGGGCTCGCTCATGGCAGGACCCGTTCTCCGTGACCCCCGCGCGGGAAGAACTTGCGGGCCCAGAGGCTGACGTAGACCAACCCGACCAGCACCGGCACCTCGATGAGGGGGCCGACCACGCCGGCGAGCGCCTCACCACTGGTGACGCCGAAGACCGCGATGGCCACGGCGATCGCGAGCTCGAAGTTGTTGCCGGCGGCGGTGAAGGCGACCGTGGTCGAACGCTCGTACCCCAGGCCGGAGGCCCAGGCGAGGGCCAGCGAGCCGGTCCACATGATCGCGAAGTAGGCCAGCAGAGGCAGGGCGATCCGCACCACGTCGAGCGGCTGGGAGGTGATCGCGTCGCCCTGGAGCGCGAACAGCAGCACGATCGTGAACAGCAGGCCGTAGAGCGCGAACGGGCCGATCTTCGGGAGGAAGGTCGACTCGTACCACTCCCGCCCGCGGCGCCGCTCGCCGATCCGTCGGGTGAGGTAGCCGGCCGCGAGCGGGATGCCCAGGAAGACCACCACGCTCCAGGCGATCGTCCACGGCGAGACCTCCAGCCCGGCGGTGTCGAGACCGAGCCAGCCGGGCAGGACCGACAGGTAGAACCAGCCGAGGAGGCCGAAGGCGAAGACCTGGAACACCGAGTTCAGCGCGACGAGGACCGCCGCTGCCTCCCGGTCGCCGCAGGCGAGGTCGTTCCAGATGATCACCATCGCGATGCAGCGGGCCAGGCCGACGATGATGAGGCCGGTGCGGTACTCCGGCAGGTCCGGCAGGAAGATCCACGCGAGCGCGAACATCAGCGCCGGACCGACTCCCCAGTTGAGCACCAGGCTCAGCACGAGGGTCTTCGTGTCGCGGGTGACCGTGTCGAGCTTGTCGTAGCGGACCTTGGCGAGCACGGGGTACATCATCAGCAGCAGGCCCAGGGCGATCGGCAGCGAGACGGACGCGACCTTCACCGCGTCCAGCGCCTCGTTCAGCCCGGGCACGAGCCGACCGGCCAGGAGACCGACCACCATGGCCAGGCCGATCCACAGAGGGAGGAAGCGGTCGAGGGTCGAGAGCCGGTCCACGACATGGGTCTCGCGCGGGCTCTGGATCTGGTTCACCACATGCGGTAACGTATCAGACTGTGCTGATATCAGTCGA
>DGBP01000004.1:4814-9661 GCA_002384855.1 Nocardioidaceae bacterium UBA4001
AGGTACACCTACTACCGGCTGGTCCCCGAGGCCCTCGACGCGATGGCGTCCGGGATCGCCGCCCTGGCCGACGCGGCGAGGAGCACCTCGGAGCAGCGACGGCCGGCCTGCGACTGACCTACCGCCGACCGTCGTACGACGCCGACCTCACGCCGCGGGCATCCGGGCGAGGAGGCCCTGCAGCTCGGCCACCGTCGGCACACGGCCCGAGACGACCACCTTCTCGTCGACGACCAGGCCGGGCGTGCGCATCACGCCGTACCCGGCGATCGTGCGCGGGTCGGTGACCTTCTCGACCGTGGCGTCCAGCATGAGGTGGGACAGCGCCTCACGCGTGGCACGTTCGAGCTTGTCGCAGTTCTTGCATCCAGGACCCAGGATCTTGATGTACATCAGCTCTCTCCTCTCGAGGGCAGGGTCAGGTGAGCAGGAGTCGAAGAGGTAGCCGACGGCCACGATCGCCGAGCCGACCACCGCGAGGTAGGTCCCGATCACCACGGCGATGAGCACCCCGCCGCATGCCCAGCAGGTCGTGGAACACCACGTCCCACGCCTGCTCGTCGACCCAGCAGGCCAGCGCCCAGCCCACGGCGACCCCGCCGAGAGCGGCGCCCTGCCCCTGGCGGGTGGCAGGCACGCGCTCGGCGATCCTCATGGACTCCTCCGCCTGCCACGCTAAGCGGGTACGACGGCGGGCGGCAGAGGCTTAGGACCCGCCTCTCAGGCCGCGGGAGCGGCGGCGAGCACGCACTGCAGCTCGGCCGCGGTCGGCACCCGTCCCGCGACCACCAGGTGGTTGTCGACGAGGAGGGCGGGGGTCTGCTTCACCCCGTGCCGGGCGATCTCCCGGGCATCGGTGACGAGCTCGACCGTCGCGAGGACGGCGAGGCGGTGCAGGGCGTCCCGGGTGGCGCGCTCGAGCCGGAGGCACTTGTCGCAGCCGGGTCCGAGGATCTTGATGTGCATGGCGGCTCCTTCTCCCGCGGCGGACCTTTCGCCGAAGGTACGCCGCGGAGCAGGCGCCGCGTCAGGGACCAACGGCCCCTCTGAAGGGACCGTCAGCCGAAGCGGCCGGAGATGTAGGCCTCGGTCGACGGCTCGTCGGGGGTCGAGAAGATCTTCTTCGTCGAGTTGAACTCCACGAGCCGGCCCGGCAGCCCTGCGCCGGCGAGGTTGAAGAAGCCGGTGTCCTCGGAGACGCGGGCGGCCTGCTGCATGTTGTGGGTGACGATCACGATCGTGTAGTCGGCCTTGAGCTCGTGGATGAGGTCCTCGATCGCGCTGGTCGAGATCGGGTCGAGCGCGGAGGCCGGCTCGTCCATCAGCAGCACCTGTGGCTCCACGGCGATCGCACGGGCGATGCACAGCCGCTGCTGCTGGCCACCCGAGAGGCTCGCGCCCGGTCGGTTGAGGCGCTGCTTGACCTCCTCCCAGAGGTTGGCGCTCCTGAGCGACCTCTCCACGACGTCGTCGGCGTCGGACTTCTTCATCTTCTTGGCGTTGAGCCGCTGACCCGCGATGACGTTGTCGTAGATCGACATCGTCGGGAACGGGTTGGGCCGCTGGAAGACCATGCCGATCTGCCGGCGCACCTGGACCGGGTCGATGTCGGAGCCGTAGATGTCCTGCCCGTCGATGACGACCTTGCCCTCGACGCGGGCTCCGGGGATCACCTCGTGCATCCGGTTCAACGAGCGCAGGAACGTGGACTTCCCGCAGCCGGAGGGGCCGATCAGGGCGGTCACCGACTTCGCGGGGATCGTCAAGGTGACCCCCTCGACGGCGAGGAAGTCGCCGTAGTAGATGTTCAGATCGGAGACGTCGATGCTCTTGGCCATGTCAGTAGTCTTCCTCGGTTCTCAGCGACCGGTCTTGGGGGCGAATCGTCGTCCGATCCAGCGGGCCAGCAGGTTCAGCGCCATCACGATCGCGATCAGGACGAGTGCCGCACCCCAGGCGCGTGCCTGTCCGAACGCCGGTGGCACACCGGGCTGCATGTAGCTGTAGTAGACGAACACGGGCAGGGTCATCATGCGCTCGCCGAAGAGGCTCCAGTTCACCGAGTCCGTGGAGCCGGCGATGATCAGCAGCGGAGCGGTCTCGCCCATGACCCGCGCGACCGCGAGCATCACACCTGTCACGATGCCCGACATCGCCGTGGGCAGGACCACCTTGACGATGGTGCGCCACTTCGGCACGCCCAGGGCGTACGACGCCTCGCGGAGCTCGTGGGGCACGAGCTTGAGCATCTCCTCGACGGAGCGGACGACGATGGGGATCATCAGCACCGACAGTGCCACCGACCCGCCGAAGCCGAACCGGATGCCGGGCCCGAACATGAGGGCGAACAACGCGTAGGCGAACAGACCGGCGACGATGGACGGGATGCCCGTCATCACGTCCACGAGGAACGTCACGGTGCGCGCCATCCGGCTCTTGCCGCCGTACTCGACGAGGTAGATGGCGCTGAGGATCCCGACCGGCACGGAGATCGCGGCAGCTCCTGCGGTGACCAGCAGCGTCCCGATGATCGCGTGGTAGATGCCGCCGCCCTCGCCGATGACGTTGCGCATCGAGTACGTGAAGAACTCGGCGCTGAGCACCGGGACGCCCTCGCTCACCACCTTCCACATCAGCGACCCCAGCGGCACCAGGGCGGTGCCGAAGGCGATCCACACGAGCGTGGTCACGAACCGGTCCTTGGCGGCGCGCCCGTTCTCGACCTTCAGCGACCACGCCGGCAGCGCGATCGCGAACACGACGACGGCGAGCAGGACCCAGGCCACCACGCCCCAGCCGAGGGTGAGCGACACGAGTCCGGCCGCGGCGATCGCGAGCGCCGCGACGAGCCGGGGAGCCCAGGTGGGGAGCCGGGGGTGAGACAGCGGCAGGTGCGAGCGGTCGGAGCGGGCTTGGGTCGTCTGGGTGCTCATCCCTGGAGCCTCCTCTCGCTCCGGGCCACGATGGCCCGTGCGGCGAAGTTCACCGCGAACGTGATCACGAAGAGCACCAGGCCGCTGGCGATCAGGGCGTTGACGCCGAGTCCGGTCGCCTCCGGGAAGCCGTTGGCGATGTTCGCTGCGATCGTGGACGGGTTCAGCTGGCTGATGAGGTTGAAGGTGGTCACGCCGCTCGTGGCCGAGAGCACCATCGCGACCGCCATCGTCTCCCCGAGGGCGCGGCCGAGTCCGAGCATCACCGCGGAGACGATCCCGGACCTGGCGTAGGGCAGGACGGCCATCTTGACCATCTCCCAACGGGTGGCCCCCAGGGCCAGTGCGGCTTCCTCCTGCAGCTTCGGCGTCTGTGTGAAGATCTCGCGCGTGATCGCGGTGATGATCGGCAGTGCCATGATCGCCAGCACGACGCCGGCGGTGAGGATCGTCCGCCCGGTGCCCGACGCCGGGCCGGCGAAGAACGGGATGAAGCCGAGGTTCTGCTCGAGCCAGCGGTAGACGGGGACCAGCTCGGGGCCGAGGAAGGCAATGCCCCACAGGCCGTAGACGACGCTCGGCACCGCGGCCAGCAGGTCGATGAGGTAGCCGACCGGCTGGGCGAGACGACGGGGAGCGTAGTGGGAGATCATCAACGCCACGCCGAGCGAGAACGGCGTGGCGATGACCAGCGCGATCACGGCCGCGAGCAGGGTGCCGAACAGCAGCGGCCAGACGAAGCCGGCGAGGCTCTCCGCGCCGCCCAGCTTGTTCGGGGGGGCGTCGAGGGCCGGGATCCCCTCGACCGTCAGGAAGATCGCCACACCGGCCAGGGCGACCAGGATCAGGATCGCAGCCAGCCGGGTGGTGCCCGAGAAGATCAGGTCACCCTTGCGTTGCTTGGGCCGACGAGCGGTGGCTGTTGCGGACACCAGGCTCCCTCTTCTTGGAGTTCGGCTGTGGTCGGTGGCCGGGAGGGCCTGAGCGACTCCCGACACGGACGAGGGTCCGCGTCACCAGCCTAAGGCTGGAACGCGGACCCAGGTCCAGTGGGCAGGCTCAGCCCTGCGCCTTGATGGCGTCGACGATGCCCTGCGCCTCCTCCTGGAGGGCGTCGGACAGAGGGGCGGACCCGGCCGACTCGGCGGCGGCGTCCTGACCCTCGTCGCTGATGATGTAGGACAGGTAGCCCTTGACCAGGTCGGCCTCGCTCTGGTCCTCGTAGGTCTGGCAGGCCAGCAGGTACGAGGTCAGCACGACCGGGTAGGCGCCGGCCTCGCTGGTGCTCCGGTCGAGGTCGACGGCCATGTCGACCTCGGAGCGACCCTCGACCCGCGGCGAGACCTCGAGCACCTTGGCGGCCGCCTCCGGGGTCGGGCCGACGTAGTCCTCGCCCACCTTGATGTTGGCGACACCGAGGTCACCGGCCTGGCTGGCGTCGGCGTAGCCGATGGTGCCCTGGCCGTTGGTCACGGCCGAGACGACGCCCGACGTCTGCGGGGCGGCCTCACCGTGCTGGATCGGCCACTCGCCGACCTCGCCGTGGGTCCACACGTCGGGAGCGGCGCTCTCGAGGTAGGCGGTGAAGTTGTCGGTGGTGCCGGAGTCGTCGGCGCGGTGCACGGCGGTGATGTTCGTGTCCGGCAGCTCGGCGTCGGGGTTGTCGGCCGCGATCGCCTCGTCGTTCCACTTGGTGATGTCGCCGGTGAAGATCCGGGCAAGGGTCTCGCCGGAGAGGTTCAGCTCGTCGACGCCCTCGAGGTTGTAGATGATCGCGATGGGGCTGACGTAGTTGGGGATCTCGATCGGGTCCTCGTTGTTGCAGCGCTCCTTGGCGCCCGACAGCTCACCCTCCTCGTCGTCGAGGTAGGCGTCGGAGCCTGCGAACGAGACGCCGCCGGAGATGAACTGCTC
>DGBP01000021.1:0-1375 GCA_002384855.1 Nocardioidaceae bacterium UBA4001
CCGACCACGGGGTAGCCGCCCGTGGTGGGGTGGTCGTTGAGGAACACCAGCGGCTGCCCCGAGGCGGGCACCTGCACCGCCCCGAGCACGAGCCCCTCGCTCGGCAGCTCGGCGTCGTGGCGGCGGTCCAGCGTCTCCCCCGCGAGCCTGAGGCCGATCCGGTTCGAGTGGGGCGACACCGTGTAGTCCTCGCCGGTCAGCCGCGCCAGCACGTCCTCGGCGAACCAGTCCAGGCGCGGCCCCGGGACCAGCCTGAGCCGCACGGTGTCGGGATGCCCGAGCACGACCGCGACGTCCACGCCGTGGGGGTCGCCCGCGGGCTCGCCGAGCGGCAGTCGGCTGCCGGCGGAGAGCCGGGGCGGCCCGAGGCCCGAGAGGGTGTCGGTCGAGCGGGAGCCGAGGACCGGCTCGACCGCGATCCCCCCGGAGACCGCGAGGTAGCTGCGCAGCCCGTGAGCGGCCGGGCCGACGACGAGGGTCTGGCCCGCTCGCACCCGCACCGGCTCGGCGAAGGACACGGGCCGCCCGTCGAGGGTGACGGCCGCGGGGGCGCCGGTGACCGCGACCGCGGCAGGGGAGTCCACCCGGACGCTCACCCCGCCCAGCGTCGTCTCGAGGACCGCCGCCTCCTCGGCGTTCCCGACCAGCCGGTTGGCGTAGCCCGCCGCCCGCGCGTCCAGCGCGCCGGAGCGAGGGACGCCGAGGTGGGCCAGCCCACGCCTCCCCCGGTCCTGCACGGTGGTGAGCGGGCCGGGGTCGAGGACGGTCAGCGACCGGGTCACGACCGGACCTCCGTGAAGCGCACCCGGGTCCCCGGCGCCAGCGTCGCGGGCTGCGAGCGGCTCTCGTCCCACAGCTTCAGGGCGGTGCGGCCGACCAGCTGCCATCCACCCGGAGACGCCGTGGGGTAGACCCCGGTGAACACGTCGGCGAGGCCCACCGACCCGGCGGGGACGCGGGTGCGGGGCTCGGCCAGCCTCGGCACGGGCGGGAGGTCGACCTGACCGGTGCAGTAGGCGAAGCCCGGCGCGAAGCCGCAGAACGCCACCACGAGCTCGGTGGCGGTGTGCCGCCCCACGACCTCGCGGGTGGTCAGGTCCCAGTGGCGCGCGACGGCGTCGAGGTCGGGGCCGTCGTAGACCGTGGGCACCTCGACGAGCGGCCCGGACCCGGCCGGAGCCGTGGACCCCTCCGGCTGCCAGGTGCCGATCTCCTTCTCCAGCAGCGCGACGTCGGGGACGCCGGAGAACAGCACGGTGCGCGCGGCCGGCACGACGTCGGCCGCCGCGACCTCCCGGCGCAGCGCCTCGTCGTACACCCTCATCGCCGTCGGGGTGTCGGGGACCTCGACGAGCAGGGAGTCGGTGCCGACGCG
>DGBP01000021.1:1391-3484 GCA_002384855.1 Nocardioidaceae bacterium UBA4001
CGGCCGTCGGGGGTGTAGGCCCGGTCGGGGAAGCCCTCGTGGTGGGTGGCCCGCTCGGCCTCGGCGGCCAACGCGAGGAGCACCGAGCCGGGCAGCCCCAGCACGGGCAGCGCCCCCGAGCCGTCCAGGACCGCGCGGGCCTGGTCCTCGTCGTGGACGACCCGGTTGTAGAGCGCGCCGTGCGGCTTCACGTAGCTCACCCGGGTCCCGCTGGTGCGGGCGACCTCGTCGAGCAGCCCGACCTGGTGGGCGACCTGGTCGCGCAGGACGTCGAAGGGCACGTCGAGGTGGCGGCGGCCGAAGCTCTCGCGGTCGTCGTACGACACCTGTGCGCCCACGGCGACCCCGCGGGCGGCCGCCTCCTCGCAGACCACGCGCATGATCGCCTCGTCGCCGGCGTGGTAGCCGCACGCGACGTTGGCGCTCGTGACCAGCGCGAGCAGGCCGAGGTCGTCGGTGACCCCCTCGCCCAGGTCTGCGTTGAGGTCGATGGTGTCCACCCGTCCACGGTAGGCGATGGTTTCGAGGGTTAGGCTCCCCGCGTGTCCCAGCCCACGCAGTCCCCGTCCGTGATGCCCCCGGTCGCGAAGAAGGTCCCGACGTCACGGACCTTCCACGGCGACACCGTCGTCGACGAGTACGAGTGGCTGCGCGACAAGGACGACCCCGAGACCCTGGCCTACCTCGAGGCGGAGAACGCCTACACCGAGGCGGCGACCGCGCACCTCGCCGACCTGCGCGCGACCCTCTTCCAGGAGATCCGGACCCGCACCCGGGAGACCGACATGTCGGTCCCGACGCGGATCGGCGCGTTCTGGTACTACAGCCGCTCGATCGAGGGCAAGCAGTACGGCGTCAGCTGCCGCTGCCCCCTCGACTCCCCCGACGACTGGGAACCGCCCGTGCTCGAGCCGGACACCGAGGTCCCGGGCGAGCAGTGCCTGCTGGACCTCAACGACCTCGCCGAGGGGCACGACTTCTTCTCGCTCGGCGCCTCGTCGGTCAGCCCCGACGGGAACCTCCTGGCGTTCAGCACCGACACCGTCGGTGACGAGCGCTTCCTGCTCCAGGTCAAGGACCTGCGGACCGGCGAGATGCTGCCCGACCAGATCCCCGGCACGGCGTACGGCGCCACCTGGTCGATGTGTGGCAGCCACCTCTTCTACACGACCGTAGACGAGGCCTGGCGGCCCGACCGGATCTGGCGCCACGACCTCGGCACCGACCCCTCCCAGGACGTGGAGGTCTTCCACGAGCCCGACGAGCGGTTCTGGGTCTCCCTCGGCCGCACCCGCAGCGACGCCTTCCTGGTGATCGGGGTCGGCTCCAAGACCACGACGGAGTACCGCGTCCTCGACGCCGCCGACCCGACCGGGGAGTTCCGGGTGCTGGCTCCCCGGCGCCAGGGCGTAGAGTACAGCATCGACCACGCCGTCCTCGCCGGCCAGGACCGTTGGCTCGTGATGCACAACGACGGCGCCCAGAACTTCACCCTCGCCACGGCCCCGGTCGACGCGACCAGCCACGAGCAGTGGGAGCCGCTGTTCGCGTACGACCCAGAGGTCCGGCTCGAGGACGTCGAGGCCTTCGAGACCCACCTGGTGGTGCACGAGCGCAAGGACGGGCTCACCCAGCTGCGCGTCATCACGCTCACCGAGACCGGCCTCGGTGAGGACTTCCTGGTCCGCTTCGGCCACCCGGTCTACACCATCGGCGCCGGCTCGAACCCGGAGTTCCACCAGCCCCGGGTCCGCCTCGGCTACACGACGCTGGCCACTCCCCCGGCGATCTACGACTTCGTGGTCGCCACCAAGGAGCTGGTGCTCCTCAAGCAGATGCCAGTGCTGGGCGACTTCGACCCCGACCGCTACGAGCAGCACCGCGACTGGGCGGTGGCCGAGGACGGCACCCGGGTGCCGATCTCGATCGTCTGCCCGAAGGACGCGCCGCGGGACGGGTCGATGCCGATGCTGATGTACGGCTACGGCTCCTACGAGTCCTCCACCGACCCCTACTTCACGATCTCCCGGCTCTCGCTGCTCGACCGGGGTGTCGGCTTCGCGATCGCCCACGTGCGCGGCGGCGGCGAGATG
>DGBP01000002.1 GCA_002384855.1 Nocardioidaceae bacterium UBA4001
CACCGTTGTTCGGACAGTCCCGGACCCGGACCACCCCGACGAGGCGTACGAGGCGCACATCGACCGCCTCCACCAAGAGGTGCTCTACCTGCCGTGCTCCGAGACCTGCTCGAACTGGCTCCGGTTCGGCATCCAGCCCAAGGACCCCGGCCCAGGGCTCGCCCCCGGCATGTGCCCGTCGAAGGCGCACGACCGGGAGAACCTCGGCCTCGGCGGCCGCCGCGTGCAGGTGTCCCGGAACTGGTCCGGCAAGACTCTCGCCCAGCACAGGGCGGACCGGGCCGAGGTCGTCCGCCAGATCTTGGAGGTCTCCGGGATCACGCCGCCGGAGCGGGACCGGTGGTCTGCCGACGTCCTCACCGACGACGGGAAACGCCGGTTCGTGTGGGAGGACATGCCCACCGACGACGCCGACTACATCGACGTCGTGATGGGTTCGATCGCCGAGCAGCAACGCTGGCGCACCGAGTACCAGACCGCCCGCGAACGCTGGGACGGCACCAGAGCCGGCCCTGTGGACAGTCGTTCGGCAACTGGACCACCCGGCGGACCGCACCGAGCAGCCTGACCGGACCACAGCCCCCTCGTCCTCCCGACAACCGGCCGCACTTAGGTCGCCTGACCGGCTGTCAAGGGTGAGCGAAGCGAATCACGCAGTGACACGAAGTGCCCTGGACAGCAGGGCAGGCGACCTGACCATCACACCTGGCGGGAGGACGAGGGTCCCCAGCCACAGACATTCGGGAGTCGTCATGGAGAAGCAACTGCCGGCGGATCGTCTCTGGACGATCGAGGAGACCTCGTACTTCCTTGGCGTGCCGGTGGCCACGCTGTACCACTGGCGCTGGCGTGGGGAGGGGCCACAGGCCTGCAAGATCGGTCGTCATGTTCGCTACCGCCCTGAGGACGTGCACGCCTGGGTCGCCGGGAACCGCGGGCGCGTGGCTTGATGAAGGGCCTCAGGCTGGCGCCCGGAGAGGTGGGGGATGTTCAGTACGGCCGGAAGCCGAATGGGCGCCATGTGGCGCGGGTGCTGTTCCGTGATCACCATGGAAAGGTTCGTCGGGTCCAGATGTCCGGTGACTCGAAGTCCGCTGCTCGGCGCAAAGCGCTGGCTGCCGTCGAGCGAGAGCTTCAGGCCGGCGGTGTGGGCGAGTACTCCACGAGGACTACGTTCGGCGAGGTAGCCGAGGACTGGTATCGCGAGATCGCCGACTTGGTCGAGGGCGGGCAGAGGTCACCCTCCACGCTTGGCCTCTACCGGCACGTTCTCGACCGCCACGTCTTGCCCGCACTGGGAGAGCTGCGGCTGGGAGAAATGTCGCCCGCGAGGATCGACCATTTCCTTCAGCAGAAGCGCCGTTCGTCCGGCTACTCGACCGCGAAGTTGTGCCGATCCGTCGCTTCGGGTGTGTGCCGCTTGGCAGTGCGTAGGGACGCCCTACGGAGCAACCCTGTTCGTGACGTCTCCACCTTGGAGAAGCGCGGGGGCAAGGAGGCCAGGGCTCTGACGCCGACGGAGTGCAATGAATGGCTAGCGATCTTGGATGAGAACGAGCTTTCGGTGCGGAAGGACCTTCCCGACCTGACTCGGTTCATGCTGGGTACCGGGTGTCGGCTCGGGGAGGCGGTCGGCGTGCACTGGGAGGACCTCGACCTGGATCGGCATCTGTTACACGTGCAGCGGACGGTCCTCCGGGTGAAGGGGAGGGGGTTGGTAGCCAAGCGACCGAAGACTCGTTCTGGTGAGCGGATGCTCCGAATCCCGTTCTGGCTGGTCAAGCTGCTTCGACAGCGCAAGATCCGGGCCGCAGTCACGACGGGCCCCGTCTTCCCTGACGCTCGCGGCGGCTACCGGGACCGGAACAACGTCGAGGCCGACTATCGCAAGGTTCGAGCGGGGACGAAGTTCGACTGGGTCGTCCCGCACGTGTATCGCAAAACCGTCGCGACGATGCTCGACCAGGGCGGAGTCAGTGCTCGGATGATCGCGGACCAGTTGGGTCACTCGCGCATCTCGATGACTCAGGACGTGTACATGGGGCGTCGTGCAGTGGATGGTTCCGTGGCGTCGGCCCTCGACCTCCTGTTCCCGCCCGGAACGGATGACCACGGCACCCAGAGTGGCTCGTTGACGGTGGTCTCCTGATGGCAGGAGAGATGGCACCTAGGGAACGCCTCGGGAACATTCGTCCCAAGGGAGCCGTCGGTCGTGTGGAACAGGCGGCTGACCTGGTCTTTTGTAGGCCCCGTGGGACTCGAACCCACAACCCGCGGATTAAAAGTCCGCTGCTCTGCCAGTTGAGCTAGAGGCCCGGGACACAGGGGATGTGATGCGGCTTCCAGGGTCTACCTCGGAAGACCGGCCCCTCCGGCCCGGGTCATCATCGCAGACAAGGAAGCAGCGCTTCATGCGGAGGGCAGTGTCGTGCCTCCAGCAGCCGGCTCTCGTCGGCCTCCAGATGTGGTAGCAGCTCGGTGAAGCAGAACCGAGCGATGCCGTCCCGGGCCGCGGGAAACCGGTCGGGGTCGTCGGCGGCGGCGCTGACCTGCCGTCCGGCATCCATCAGCGCCAGCCGGAGCGCGTCCTGGCTCGCTGCGGGCGAGGCGGCGGGGCACGGCACCTTCGTGCTGGGGGCCTCGTCGTGCATCTTGTCTCGCGGCATGCGTGTCACCTCTCCGAGGACCGGCGTCGCACTCCCGGCTCTCCGCCCCGGGCCCGAGCCTCTGCCCCCCGGAGTGGCGTCACGTCGTTCGGCGGGTCCGGCGAACCGACGTCGACCGTGCGCAGGGTCCGCAACGCGCCGAGCAGCGCGTCGTGGCGGTGCTGCAGCTCAGCGAGATCGGCGAGTGCCTGGTCGTAACGGACGCGGTAGTCGTCTCGTTGCTCCACTGCCGCGCGGAGCACCTCCAGCGCCGCGTCCGGGTCCCCGGCCCCTGCGTCGCCCGGGCGGTCCTGGAAGGCCTCGGACGCGAACGGTGTCAGTGCTCGGGTGCCGGCGACCTGACCCGTGCTCCGGGCCGTGCCGTTGGCGCG